>NZ_FIZY01000004.1 GCF_900060185.1 Grimontia marina
AGTTTTCGTTTGGTCACTCAGTAAACATCGATAAATCTTTTGTCTATCAACTACGAGTGCCCACACAGATTGCATAGGTCAAATTGTTAAAGAACGTTGACTTGAAGAAGCGTTGCTTCTCACCGTCAGGGCTGCGAATTTTACGCTGCCGGGCGATGAAGTCAAGAAGAAATTTTGAGATTTTTCAGCGTTGCTTTCGCAACCCTCAAAACACCTTGTTGACTCACCTCTTCACCGCATTTTTCAATGCCTTGGTGAGGAAGTTTTCGCGTTTCGACTTGGTCGGCGCTTCCTTGTTGGGAGCTGCTTGCCGTGTCGATGGGGCGCATTATAGGGAGGTCTCGAATTCTGGCAAGGGCTTTTTTAAACTTTTTTGTAGAAAAGTCATCGTTTGAGTATCTTTTGCGCGAAAGGCTTATTTCCACACATTTTACCCACATCAAGCCCACAAAAAGCTGTGGGTAACTTTTAAAATCGAGGGAAGCACCTGGATATAGATAAAAGAAAAGAGGCCTATTGGGCCTCTTTATGTTCTTACTCTTTAAGCTTGTCTTTATTGCACAGCTTTTATTTGTTCGTCTTCGACTATCAGTTTCACAGGTAAGCCTGGTTTCACTTCTCCGCGAAGAATAGATTGTGCCAATGGGTTCTCGACACTTTGCTGAATGGCGCGCTTAAGTGGGCGAGCCCCATATACCGGATCAAATCCCGCATCCGCGATAAGCGTTAGCGCTTCGTCAGTGACTTCCAACTTCAGGTCACGCTCAGCCATACGTTTTGCCAAATGCGCAAGCTGGATACCGGCGATAGACTTGATGTGCTCCTGACCCAATGGGTGGAAGACCACAGACTCATCAACTCGGTTAATGAACTCTGGGCGGAAATGTTTGCCCACCACATCCATCACCATGGCTTTGATGCCGTTGTAATCAAGTTCACCAAAATGTTCCTGAATTCGATCAGAACCCAGATTGGAGGTCATGATCACCACAGCATTGCGAAAATCAACGGTACGCCCCTGACCATCCGTCAGACGGCCATCATCTAATACCTGTAGAAGAAGGTTGAAGACATCTGGGTGCGCCTTCTCTACTTCATCCAATAGAATGACAGAATAAGGACGACGGCGAACTGCTTCTGTCAGATAACCGCCTTCTTCATATCCCACATAGCCAGGAGGTGCACCCACCAGCCTAGCTACTGAATGTTTCTCCATAAACTCTGACATGTCGATACGCACCATGGCGTCGCTGCTGTCAAAGAGAAACTCTGCCAGTGATTTACACAGTTCTGTTTTACCCACACCTGTTGGACCAAGGAACAGAAACGAGCCAATCGGGCGATTCGGATCAGCAAGGCCTGCACGGCTGCGACGAATAGCGTTTGCCACCGAGGTGACAGCCTCTGATTGACCAATCACCCGGCCATGAAGCTCATCTTCCATCTGAAGTAGCTTTTCTTTCTCGCCTTCCAGCATCTTGGCGACAGGAATACCGGTTTGACGGGATAGCACTTCTGCAATCTCAGCGTCGGTCACTCGGTTTTTGAGCAGAGTCATTTCCTGCATTTCCGCCTGACTTGCCAGATCAAGTTGCTTTTCCAGTTCTGGAATGCGGCCATACTGCAGTTCAGACATGCGGTTAAGGTCACCTGCACGACGTGCGATGTCTAAATCTGTGCGTGCCTGCTCTAACGCACTCTTGATGTGTTGCGTGCCGGAAAGCGCTGCTTTCTCTGCATTCCACACTTCTTCCAGCTCAGCATAGTCACGCTCTTTCTCGTCAATTTCACTTTGCAGGGATTCAAGACGCTTCTTACTTGCTTCGTCGTTTTCTTTAGCTAATGCCTGTTGCTCAATCTTGAGTTGGATTAAACGACGCTCTAATCGATCAAGCTGCTCCGGCTTGGAGTCTATTTGCATACGAATGCTCGACGCCGCTTCATCAATCAAATCGATGGCTTTATCCGGCAGCTGTCTGTCCGAGATATAGCGATGAGAGAGACTCGCAGCAGCAACGATCGCGGGGTCAGTAATTTCCACCGCATGGTGAAGCTCGTAACGCTCTTTAAGGCCACGCAAAATAGCGACGGTGTCTTCAACCGTTGGTTCATCCACCAGCACTTTTTGGAAACGACGCTCAAGTGCCGCATCTTTTTCCACATACTGACGGTATTCATCTAATGTGGTGGCACCAACGCAATGAAGTTCGCCACGCGCCAATGCAGGCTTAAGCATGTTGCCCGCATCCATCGCTCCTTCTGCTTTACCTGCACCCACCATAGTGTGGATTTCGTCGATAAAGAGAATGACGTTACCTTCTTCTTTCGCCAGTTCATTGAGAACTGACTTCAGGCGTTCTTCGAATTCACCACGATATTTCGCACCGGCAACCAGCGAGCCCATATCGAGAGAGAGCACACGTTTATTACGCAGCCCTTCAGGTACCTCACCGTTCACAATACGCTGCGCCAGACCTTCAACAATGGCGGTTTTACCCACGCCTGGTTCACCAATGATTACTGGGTTGTTCTTGGTACGGCGTTGTAGCACTTGCACGGTGCGGCGAATTTCTTCGTCACGGCCAATCACCGGGTCGAGCTTGCCCTGCTCGGCTTTTTCAGTCAGGTCAATGGTGAACTTTTCCAACGCCTGACGCGCTTCTTCCGCGTTAGGATCATTGATAGCCTGACCACCACGCACTTTATCAATCGCGTCTTCCACTTTCTTGGTTGTCAGGCCAAGACTTCTGAGTAATTCACCCAAAGCACCTTTGTCTTCAACGGCAGCCAGAATAAAAAGCTCTGAGGAGATGTATTTGTCTTTACGCTTCTGGGACAGCTTGTCACACATATTGAAAAGCATACCCATGCTGTGCGAGAGCTGGACATCGCCGCCAGTGCCGGTCACTTTCGGTAGCTTGTCGAGCAGCTCACTCAGACTGGAGCGTAGTTGAGTCAGATCCACATTCAGGAGCGTCATCAGAGGACGGATGGTGCTGCTGTCCTGATTGAGGAGAGACACCATCAAGTGCACGGGCTCGATATACTGATGATCGCGCCCTAAAGCCAGTGACTGAGCGTCAGAGATGGCTAACTGGAATTTGCTGGTAAATCGGTCAAGGCGCATAGCCTCCCCCCTTTAATAATTTCGATAATAGCTTTGATGCTGCTTAACGAAAAAATGGGAGCGGCGGCGGCTGATTTCAAGTTGAGTGGCGAAATTTTTGTCGATTTGGTTAATCGCGTTCTGTACCGATCCAGATACAGCTGGCCTGACGGCCTGTACGATTTTCTCTACGGTAGGAGAAGAAGGTTTCCGGAGCAGAGACTGTGCAGTGTTCTCCGCCATAAATCTGGGTCACACCTGCGGCTTGAAGTCGCTGCCTTGCCAAGAGGTAGATATCTGCCAACCAACGATCGTTGTGTGGCTTAAACGCTTTTTCGGCGGCTACATCGTGCGCCATAAACTGCTCGCGCACTTCGCTACCCACTTCAAAAGCGTCAGAGCCGATGGCAGGGCCAAGCCATGCCATCACTTTACTTGGCTCATCAAACTTACTGAGCGTTTGTTCTAACACACCGTTGGCCAAACCGCGCCAGCCAGCATGTGCCGCCCCCACCTGTGTCCCCTCTTCATTACAGAAAAGCACAGGAAGACAATCGGCAGTCATCACCACACACACCTGCCCTTGAGCTCCCGTAAAGGCGGCATCGGCATCCGGCACCTCATCAACGGCCAAAGGCAAAGTCACGACTTCTGTACCATGAACTTGATTCAACCAGGCTGGAGATGTCGGCATCGACATCACTTCTGCCAGTGTTTGGCGGTTTTTCACCACGAAATCACTGTCATCGCCCACGTGATCACCTAAGTTCAGGCTATCAAAAGGAACAGGGCTGACACCACCTTGGCGGGTGGTGCTCACAGCTTTAATCCTTGAAGGCGCGGGCCAGTCTGGCGTGATCCAATCCATGATCAGTAGTCCTCGTCTCCGTGCTCTAAGGTGTCTGCACGCAGTACTTCAGTCAGTTTCACCATGTCATCTGGGATTGGTGCGTGCCATTCCATCATTTCTTTAGTGGTAGGGTGTTCAATACGCAGCATGACAGCATGAAGTGCCTGACGGTCAAACTGACGCAATGTCTGGATCAGCTCATCACCCGCATTGCGTGGCGGACGTGGACGACCACCATAAAGCTGGTCACCTACCAGAGGGTGGTTCAGATATGCCATGTGAACACGGATCTGGTGCGTACGGCCGGTTTCCAGACGAAGACGCAGACGAGTGTGCGCGCGGAAGTGTTCAACCACACGGTAATGCGTAATCGCTGGTTTACCGAGCTCCTGAACAGCCATGTGTGTGCGCTTGGTAGAGTGACGGCCGATTGGCTTTTCAATCATGCCACCGCCTGTCATGTTACCCAGTGCAATCGCTTCGTACTCACGGGTGAACTTCTTACGCTTTTGCAGTGCGCGAACCAAACGTGTTTGGGTCGGGATATTTTTCGCTACCACCATCAAGCCGGTGGTGTCTTTATCCAGACGGTGCACGATACCCGCACGCGGTACTTCAGCGATATCCGGGTAATGGAAAAGTAGCCCGTTCAATACGGTACCGTCAGGGCAACCGGCACCAGGGTGTACCACTAAATCACGCGGTTTATTAATAACGATAATATCGTCATCTTCATAAACGATGTTCAGTGGAATGTCCTGCGCTTCCCAACGCTGTTCATCTTCGATTTCTGCCTGAACGACGATGGCTTCACCACCCATCATTTTCAAACGTGGTTTGTTGACGATCTCACCATCGACGCTTACTTTGTCGGCCAGAATCCATTCTTTGATGCGTGATCGGGAATAATCCGGAAACAACTCTGCCAATGCCTGATCCAGACGCTGACCCAGTTGATTCTCATTTACTGTGCTGTTTAACTCTAACTGCTGTGCCATAACGAACTTTTTGATTCTCAATGAGACTAATACCAAGTGGTATTGATGTAAGCCCTCGGGCTCAGTCACGTTTACCAGTTGGTATTATATCTGGTCGATGGGTAGAATAGCCCACAATCGCGCCATTGTAGCTTTTTGCGGCTGTCTCCGTAATGGCAAAGGCTGAAAATATTCTTTCAAGGAAGCAACTGTAGTAATGAAACGCCTTACTTTATCCTCTTTACTTGCTATTTCCCTGCTGGCTGGATGTTCAAGCACGGAAGAAGTTGTCCCTGATATTCCGCCTTCTGAGCTGTATCAGGAAGCGCAGGTTTCCCTTAATGAAGGCAGTTGGAACACCGCAATCCAAAAGCTTGAAGCCCTGGACTCACGCTACCCGTTTGGTGCCTACTCTGAGCAGGTTCAACTAGATCTGATTTACGCTTACTACAAAAACGACGATCTGGCCTTGGGTGAGGCCACCATTGACCGTTTCATGCGTATGAACCCGGGTCACCCTGAGATGGATTGGGTACTCTACATGCGCGGCCTGACCAACATGGCGCAGGACAGAAGCTTCATCCACGACATGCTGAATATGGATCGTGAAGATCGCGACCCCGAGCCTGTGCGCCGTGCGTTTGTGGACTTCCGCCGTCTGCTGGATCGATACCCGGACAGTGATTACGCCGCTGATGCAGCAAAACGCCTTGTCGCCCTGAAAAACCGTCTGGCAGATTACGAACTGGCCACCGCCGATTTCTATGTTCGCCGTGAAGCTTGGGTTGCTGTGATCAACCGTTGTCAGCAAATCCAGCGTGATTTCCCAGACACTGATGCGGCGAAGAAATCTCTTCCGTTGATGCTTAAAGCCTATGAAGAGCTGAAACTGGAAGAGCCTGCTCAGCGAACCCGCGAGTTAATGAAACTGAATGGTGTGGATGCCTAATAGCGCCGCCTTCAAACAGAAAAGAAAAAAGCAGCCTGATGGCTGCTTTTTGTTTATTTGGGTGTGAGATTGTTTGTCCGGGAGAAATAGTGAACTGCTGCATTCTTCGCCAAAGCCTTCTTTAGCACGAACAAAGTCCCTAACGTTCAGTGTTCGTTAGCGACCTTAACCTCTTCATCTTGCACCACTTCTTTTGCCCGATTCAAGCACTTTCCGGACTTTTTAAACCGAAGTTAAACACAGGATCACAAATCCCCTGACCAATAAAATTTCGCGACACAAAAGTGATCTATATCACATTATTTCCTCTCCAGAAACGTAATCTGAAAGTGAGCCCAGCAAAGGGCAAGCAAAAGAGGAAACATCTATGAGAGTAGAAATTACTGGTAAAAACATCGACATCACTCCTGCCATTCGCGATCGCATTACGTCTCGTTTTGAAAAGCTAGAGAAATGGCAAGTCGCTCTCATTAACCCTCATGCTGTCATCAGTGAAGAACCAGGTAACAAATTCAAAGTAGAAGCTGGCGTGTCTATGCCAGGTGCAAAATTGATTGCCTCCGCTGAGCATGAAGATATGTATGCCGCCATCAATGAAGTGGGCCAGAAACTGGAGAAACAGCTAAACAAACAAGCCCACAAAGGCGAAGCACGCCGCGCAAGCCATGCAGGTGTGGAAGTACCGGAAGAAGAATCTGAAGCTATCTAATCTATCCAGAGGATTAAACCAGTCAGCCCCGCCAATGCGGGGCTGATTCGTCTTGACATGACAACGCCGTCCCAATATGGTTGAACAATAATTGAACCAACAAGATAAAGTATCGATGTCGCAAACCACTTCGTTTTTCTTTCGCTTCTTTTTCCGCTTCTGAAGAGGTGGGGCGTAAGGGCGAGCATCGATAACGACAGATTCCCGAAGGCCTCCCTCAGAAAGGGAGGCTTTTTTGTTTTGGGCGCTGAATAATGAGTAGGAACAAGGAATGAGTAAACCAACATTGTCACTTGATGAAATACGGGTGAATGTCAGCCGTATCGATCAAGAGCTGCTGTCACTGCTGGCAGAACGACGTAAGCTGAGTCTTGAAGTCGCTAAAAGCAAAATCCAAACCCAAAAGCCCGTCCGTGATGTTGAACGTGAGCAGGCTCTGCTTGAGAAGCTGGTTGCCAATGGGAAATCCCACGAGTTGGATCCACAGTACGTCACCAAAATTTTCCACACCATTATTGAAGACTCTGTGCTCTACCAACAGGCATTCCTGCAACGCCTTGCCAACCCAGACAATGAACAACCGCTTGCCCGCGTTTCTTTCCTCGGTGGCAAAGGCTCCTACTCCAATCTGGCGACCCGCAACTTTTTTGCACGTAAACATACCAAGCTCGCGGAGATCCAGTGCTCAAGCTTTAAAGAAGTGCTGGAAATGGTGGAAACCGGCAATGCCGATTACGGCGTACTGCCGATTGAAAACACCAGCTCAGGTTCGATTAATGATGTTTACGACCAACTTCAGCACACCCGCTTGTCTATCGTCGGAGAGATCACCCAGCCGATTGAACATTGTCTTCTGACTGCAGTAGACACGCAGATTGACCAAATTGAGGTGCTTTATTCGCATCCACAGCCGCATCAACAATGCAGTGAGTTCGTGCGATCTCTGGGCAGTGGTATTAAGCAAGAGTATTGCTCAAGCACCGCGGAGGCGATGAAAGAAGTCGCAGCCATGGCCCAACCAAATGTGGCTGCGATTGGTAATGCGGCAAGCGGTGAACTTTATGGTCTGAAACCGCTGAAGTTCGGCATCGCCAATCAGCAGGAAAACCACACCCGCTTTATCGTCGTCGCACGTAAGCCTGTAGAAGTCACTGCGCTGATCCCAGCCAAAACCACCTTTATCATGTCTACCGGACAATCTGCCGGCTCCCTAGTCGAGTGTCTGCTGGTGCTGCGCAATCACGGCATCAACATGACCAAACTGGAGTCACGTCCTGTGCTTGGCAACCCATGGGAAGAGATGTTCTATGTGGATGTAGAAGGCAATATGCGTACGGATGTGATGAAAGAAGCATTGGAAGAGCTCACCAAGATCACCCGCTACATTAAAGTTCTGGGCTCTTACCCGATTGAGAACGTTGCTCCAACAGAAATCGACGTTTAACGATACTGAATGCTAGAGTCTGTTGACCCTAGAAACAGAAAAGGAGCCAACTGGCTCCTTTTGTTTTATCTCGTGCAGCTTATACCAATCACAGTAGGTAGATGATCAGAAATAGCGTAGGAAAAATGCTCGAGAACAAGGCGAAAAATTTCGATAAGTAGTTATTCTACAATCAAATTTTTCAACGCAGTTATCGAGCATTTTAACAAGCTAGGATGAGCAGATATTTACTACGATTGGTATTAACCGCGGTGCGTGGTGTCATTCGCCTGACGAAGCAGGTTCTGACTTTCTTTCATAAAGCGCGGAGCAAAGTCGCCGAACCAGTTTTCCACCTGGCTGAACGCCTGAACAAAGCCTACTTTGTCTTGCTTATCGAGCAGGTTAATCGCCTCGCCAAAACGCGCATGGAAACGCTTAATCATGTCGATGTTTTGCGTCGAGGACATAATGATATCCCCGTAAAGCTGGGCGTCCTGAGCAAACAATCGGCCCACCATCGCCAGTTCAAGGCGGTATATTGGCGAGCTAAGCGCTGTAAGCTGCTCCAGATTCGGATTCTCTTCTGCCAGATGCAGACCATACACGAAAGAAGTGAAGTGGCGTAGCGCCTGGATCAGCGTCATCCCCTGATCATGCTCAATCGCGCTGATACGGTGCAAACTCGCACCCCAGATGCGGAATTGCTCAAGCAGCCATTGGTACGCTTCCGGATTTCGCCCGTCGCAGTACACAATCACCTGTTTAGCCAGACTCGAAATATCCGGACCAAACATAGGGTGCAGACCCACCACAGGGCCTTTGTGTGATTCCAACATGGCCTGCAGAGGTTCACTCTTAATGGAAGTCAGATCCACCAAGAGGCAATCATCGGGCAACGTGCCTAATGAACGAATAACACTGTCAGTTTTATTGATAGGCACGGTGACAACCACCATGCCTGCATCAGAGAGTATTTCTTCAGCCTTGTCCCAATCTTTCGAGCCCAATACCTTAACGTCATAGCCAGACAGTCGGAAAAGCTTGCAGAACACTTTACCTAACTGGCCATGACCACCCACCACCACGATAGAACGCAGATCTGGGTTCAGGCATTTAAATCCAGAATCGTTTTCACTGGCGTAAGATTCGCGCATGGTGCGACGAAGAATATCTTCAATCAGATCCGGCGGAATCCCGCGAGAAGCCGCTTCTTCACGACGTGATGCCAACATAGCAGCTTCACGATCCGGCGCATAAATCGGCAAACCGTGTTTGCTCTTCACCTCGCCAACTTCCGCGACCAATTCCAGTCGGCGTGCCAGCAACTCGACCATTTGTTTGTCGACTTCGTCAATTTGATCCCGAAGTTGGGTCAACTCTGCAACCATGTGGCTTAATGTCCTTGTAAACGCTGTTCCAGGAAAGGTGTCAGTTCATCATGGGCACGGCGCAGCAGGTTTTCAGTATCCTGCCAGTTGATGCATGCGTCGGTAATAGACACCCCGTAAGCCATCTCTTCACGCGGCAAGTCCGCAGACTGATTGCCTTCGTTGATGTTGCTCTCAATCATCAAACCAATGATGGATTGGTTTCCTTCACGGATTTGGTGGAACACATCTTCAGCAACAAGTGGCTGACGACGGAAATCTTTTCGTGAGTTGGCGTGGCTGCAGTCTACCATCAGTGAAGGCTCAAGCCCTGCCCCTTTCATCTCATTTTCGCATTCTGTCACCGAAACTGAGTCATAATTGGTCTGCTTGCCACCACGCAGAATCACATGACCATCCGGGTTGCCCTGAGTTGTCAGCAGCGCAACCTGACCTTCTTTGTTAATTCCCATGAAACGGTGACCAGATGCAGCCGCCTTCATTGCATTAATGGCCGTTGCCAAGCTGCCATCAGTACCGTTTTTGAAGCCAATTGGCATGGAAAGGCCACTCGCCATTTCGCGGTGAGTTTGAGACTCAGTCGTACGCGCGCCAATCGCCGCCCAACTGAACAGATCGCCAATGTATTGCGGGCTGATTGGGTCCAAGGCTTCTGTTGCCAGTGGCAGACCCATGTCAGCCAGTGTGATAAGCAGTTCACGGGCTTTGTGAAGACCTGCCTCTACATCGAAAGAGCCATCCAAATTTGGATCGTTGATGAGTCCCTTCCAGCCAACCGTGGTGCGTGGTTTTTCAAAGTAAACTCGCATCACGATGTAAATCTGATCGTTCAGGGTTTCTGAAAGCGCCTTGAGGTTTCTCGCGTATTCAATCGCCGCATCAGTATCGTGAATCGAGCAAGGACCACACACTACCAAAAGGCGGTGATCTTTCTTATGGATGATATCTGCAATTTCCTGACGCGCTTTTGAAATAAAGGCCAGCGTCTCTTCCTTTACAGGTAGCTTGCTGCGCAGTTGGTCAGGGGTAATCAGAACCGTTTCGTCCTGAATGTGTACGTTAGTGAGCAGATCTCTTTCCATGACATTTTTCCTTTCTGAATCTATTTTGCGCATTGAATGGGTATTTATCACGCAACTGCCCATACAATAACAATCTGAGAGATGAATGCAATAGATCGTAAAGATAAAATAACATCGTAAATTTATATTTACATAGCGGTGTAAAGGTCAACTTAAAGGCTATATCACTGACTTCACCAATCAGCATATTGGAAATGCTTTTGTAAACCATAACGTACAAAACAGAAAAAGGCCTTTCGAAAAGGCCTTTTTGCTTGGAGTTGCTATTTTGATAGGGGCTGTTGACCTTTGGTGATGATTTTTGCAGCAGTTTGTGGGAGTTTTATGCAAGGCAGAGGCTTCGATGTGTAGCTAGCCTACACGAGAAGCCGATAACGCAGCAGAAATTCCCCACAAACGCTGCCCGAAGGGTTCGACTGCGCATCCCGTACTTTGCTTAGAATGACTAGACGGCACACACCTCGCCGCGCATAAACGCTTAGAACTAGAACAAAATTCAACCGCCAAAGGTCAACAGCCCCTGGGTCAATCAGAAAGTCTGGTCAGCTGATTGGAAGTCCTCAAAACCTCTCTGCCATTGCATCTGAAAGCGAAGACCATCAGGTCTGTTGGCACACACACCCAAATACTGCATGCCCGACAAACCAATGTCATAGGCATTGTCTAGGCTGCAATAGCGATCAACACCTTCCGCATAGCCAGACTCGTAATCGCTCACATCGACATTCTGTCCACCGGCACGCTGTGCCAGTTCATTCAGATCAGACATTGAACGGGAAGGGATACCTCTAAGACCGTCCTGCTCACCGACTGCCTGCCAATCGCCTTTCTTTACCAAAGACTCTGCATCTCCAACGGATGCGCAGCCAACGATCATCAACGCAACCAGTGACACCAAGGATTTTTTAAACATCCTGTGTTCCTTAAGATTGATTTGGAAAGTGTCACTATATACCGATTCAGTGGAAAGGTGCAGAATTGGCGTCATGCATTTTCTTTTAATCCCTTGAGCTTAAAGGAAAGTGCCACAAACAAGACACCAAAAATAAACGCGTACATCGCAATCACCCAAATGAGTGCCATCGCACCCGCAGCGGGATTAGACATCAAAAAGCCACCGAACAGAATGGAAATAATACCTCCGAGAATGAGTAGCCATTCACCAGTGATTTCTTTCCTAAGCCTGATCGCGGCGATGATCTCCAGAACGCCTTTCGCTATCGCCCAAATGGCGATGTAGAAAAGCAAGGCAACCGCAGTGAGTCCCGGCACAGTAAACGTCATAATCCCGGCCGCGATCCCGACAACACCCCAGAGCATTAGTACCACCCAGTTATCCCTTTCTTTGCGCTCCATAATGGCTGTCCACACCTGAAGTGCACCGTCCACAAACGCAAAAATACCGAATACCAGAATAAGCGTTTCAACCGACTCTTCCGTCGGCAAGGTCCAGAGCATGAAGCCGAAAATGATGGACGCAATACCACGCAATAACAACACCCACCAATTTCTCGATAGCGCTCCAACCAACTGTTTTTGTAGCGTGTCTGTTGGTTCCATTGTTTTTTCCTCTCATTATTATTTTGGCGAGACGCCGCCGAACACCAGCGTTCAGCATGTTGAGAGTGAAGCGCGATTTGGTTGACTGTGATGTGCTAAGTTTGCAACCCAGTATGAAATGGTTAGCTTATGGAACGCAGCGCAAATTTCTTTTGGAGAGGAATGAAGAAGTGCAGCCCAGGACTCAAGCTGCACGGATATACCCAGACAACCAAAGGATTAATCCAACAATAGAGCGCGAATATCTGCCCAAGAAGCAGCAGTAAAGGTTGGCTCAATACCTTCTGGTTTCACTTTTCCATCAACATTCAGCCAGCCAGTGTCGATACCCGCATTGATGCCACCAAGAATATCGGAATCTGCATTATCGCCAATCATCAGCACACGCGCTTTATCAGGGTTGCCCATCTTATTGAAGGCATGATCAAAGATAGCGACATCAGGCTTAGCAAAGCCAACTTGCTCTGAAACAACCACCAAGTCGAAGAATTCCTGAAGCCCTGTTTTCTCGAGGCGGATTTGTTGAAGCTGCACAAAGCCATTAGTGATGATACCGAGTTTGGCATGTTGCGCCAGCAAAGGCAGGGTTTCACGCACACCTTCCAAAGGTTCACAAACATCCGCCATGGCATCGAGAAAGCGACAGTTAAGCTCAGCCGGTGAGATATCCAAGCGTTCAGCCCACACAAGAAAACGGTCTTCTTGAAGCTGCTTCGCTGAGATTTCACCGTTTTGGTATTTCACCCAAAGCGGCTTGTTGACGGTCTGATACTCTGCAAAATCCTGTTCGGTAAAGTTAACGCCTAAGGTTTTGAACATCGCTTTAAGGCCCGCGAAAGCGTCGAATGAAAAAAGGGTCTCGTCAGCATCAAATAAAATCCAGTCGTATCGCATGCGTTACTCTCCTAAATTAACGACTTATTTTAAAAAACAAGTGAAAATCACACAATCGATTATGTCCAACGGTCCGAGACATTCAATAAGGTAGACAAAACGCGAAAATTATCGGCGTGAGGTTGTTTTCTATGTGGTTGAAACACTCAACAGGAAAGATCTAAATCTCCTTGCATACAAAAAACACAGCGATATGCGTGTTTTAACAGTTGGAATACAAATCTAAGACTTATCCAATAGGACTGTGAAGGAAATACCATAGAAAGCAGGAAGCGAAAGAAAACCCGCTCCGCTGCCAATGGAGTACAAGGGAGCAATACCTGCTAATCCATTTGTATAAGAGATAGGATGTTGTGATGAAAAAACATATACTCGTAGTCATGCTTATTCAATTAATTCTCACAGGGTGTTTTGCGACAACAACGGTTAAATTTGACTCCAATAGCCATAATCCCGTAATTTCTGAGAGCAACCTAGCCGATCCACATGTCATTAAGCATAACGGCGTCTATTACATGTACCCCACCTCCAACGGTCGAGGTTCACCCGCTCGTCTATATGTATACTCGTCAAGCGATCTACGCAATTGGACCAAGCATAACGTTGCTTTTTCCAAAGGAGTAAATGAACTCTGGGCTCCGGATGTTTTCTACCATGAAGCGACGGACACCTTTTACATGTATTACACCCAATCTAACAGCTATACAGACATCAAAATTGGCATCGCCACATCAAAAACGCCATATGGCCCTTTTGACGACAAAGGTATTTTAACTGACGGTATCGATGCTCACATATTTCAGGATGATGACGGCCAGATCTATTTTTATTGGACTAAGGCTCCCGCAGGTTTCCTCGGACAAGGGCCCATAGCTGTCAGAAAAATGGACCCTCTTTCTCCAACACGCTTCATAGGTGAAGAAAAGATTGTTATTAGAGCCAATCAGGGATGGGAGAATATTTTCACAGGATCACCTGAAGCCATGTTTAAATACATGCCGATTACCGAAGGAGCCTTCATAGTCAAACGCAATGGGACATATTACATGCTGTATTCCGGCGGCTTTTTCGCTTCAGTGAATTATTCTACGGGTTATGCGACATCTAACTCGCCCATGGGCGATTTTACCAAATCAGCGAAAAATCCTATATTGAGTGCCTTCCGCCAGCAGGGTTTATCAGGCCCAGGTCATGTTGCAGTCGTAGAAAACAATAATGGTGGACTGTCTATTATTTATCATGGGAAATCTAAAGGTGAGTATGTTGAGGGAGGCGGTGATAGGTACATCAGCGAAGATACTCTCTGGTTTGACGAAAACGGTGACATTCAAATAGGAACCAGCTTTCTTAATCCAAACCGGTTGTAAGTATTCCACCTTCATTCATCTTGCGAGTATTCTGATAGCTATGTTTTTGCTTTTTGAAAGATGATTGAACTGTAGAAAAAGAAAAAGCCCGCCTAAACAGGCGGGCTTTCTTTCCCTTTCGGGTATAAACGCCGGAGCGATTATTTCTTAGCCAGACGCTCTTTAATACGAGCTGCCTTACCAGAACGCTCACGCAGGTAGTACAGTTTGGCACGACGTACTGCACCGCGGCGCTTAACAGTAATGCTGTCAACAACTGGTGAGTGAGTTTGGAATACACGCTCAACGCCTTCACCGCTAGAGATCTTACGAACGGTAAATGCTGAATGTAGACCACGGTTACGCTTAGCGATTACAACGCCTTCGTAAGCCTGCAGACGCTCACGCTGTCCTTCTTTAACTTTAACTTGAACGACAACAGTGTCACCTACGTTGAACGCAGGAACGTCTTGTTTAAGTTGCTCATCTTCGAGCGCTTTGATGATGTTACTCATTTTCTATACCCTAGAATAAACTGATACTAAATATCTTTAGGTACTTGTCTGTGTTCGTTAATGAACTCAGCAAGCAGTGATTCCTGTTCGTCAGTCAGAGCTAGGTTTTCCAGGAGCTCTGGTCTTCTGAGCCAGGTACGGCCCAGCGATTCTTTCAATCGCCAGCGGCGAATATCCTTATGATTTCCGGATTTCAGTACCAAAGGTACTTCCAATCCGTCCAACACTTCAGGACGTGTGTAGTGAGGGCAATCCAGCAAACCATTTGCAAAAGAATCTTCTTCCGCTGACGCAAAGTCTCCGAGGACACCCGGTACAAACCGGGCAACCGCATCAACCAACGTCATGGCTGGCAACTCACCGCCACTGAGCACAAAATCCCCGATAGACCATTCTTCATCGACTTCGGTTTGTATAATGCGCTCATCTACCCCTTCGTAGCGTCCACAGATAAGAATCAACTTCTCGTTCTGCGCCAGCTCCTCAACACCTGCTTGGTCAAGCTTTCGGCCTTGAGGTGAAAGGTAAATCACTTTCGCCTTGCCATCAGCGGCTTTCTTGGCAGTGTGAATGGCATCGCGCAAAGGCTGAACCATCATCAACATGCCTGGGCCTCCACCATATGGGCGGTCATCAACCGTCCGGTGTTTGTCGTGGGTAAAATCGCGGGGATTCCACGTTTCTACCTCGAGCAGGCCTTTTTTAACCGCCTGGCCAGTTACCCCAAATTCAGTAACAGCACGGAACATTTCTGGAAAAAGGCTGATTATACCAACCCACATTTTTCCACTCCCATTGCTTTAAATGTTACTGGGGGAATTAAAATCCAGGATCCCAGTCAACTTCGATCCGTTGAGCAGAGCGATCAATCAACTTGATGACTTGCTCATCGAGGAACGGTATTAAACGTTCCTTCTGGCCAAAAGCATCTTTCGGGTTCGCTTGAATGACCAATACATCGTTAGAGCCAGTTTCCAGAATATCCGTGACTTTACCCAGGTTGTACCCTTTGGTTGTCACCACTTCCATTCCGTACAGTTCGCGCCAGTAGAATTCTTCATCTGACAGCGAAGGCAATACTTCTGCATTGATAGCGATTTCAGCATTTGTCAGTGCCTGAGCGTCTTCACGCTGATCCAGACCTTTCAACTTGCCTACATAACCCTGACCATGGCGTTTCCAGTCTTCAAGACTGAATTCCTGCCATTCGCCACGCACTTTGATAAACCAAGGTGTGTAGCTAAAGATGTTTTCAGCGTTTTCAGTGTAAGAAAAAACTTTGAGCCAGCCACGGATGCCATAAGAAGCACCTAGCTTGCCTACTACAACCTTTTCTTGCTCACTCATTTCTTTTTCTTTCAACCCTGACACTAATCAATTACGCAGCTTTAGCAGCGTCTTTGATCAGCTTAGCTACGCGGTCAGAAACAGCTGCACCTTCGCCAACCCAGTGGTTAACGCGGTCCAGGTCCAGACGCAGCTTCTCTTCTTGACCCTGTGCAACTGGGTTGAAGAAACCTACTTTCTCGATGAAGCGACCGTCGCGAGCTTGGCGGCTGTCTGCAACAACGATTTGATAGAATGGACGCTTTTTAGCGCCGTGACGTGCCAAACGAATGGTTACCATATCGTCCTCTTTGCATTACTAAATTAAATTGGCCCCGTGCTAATACGGGGCCTCGTGCCAAAATAAAGCTCCGGAATTTTACGCTTTCTGTGATCGAATGCAACTGCTTTAGCTAAAAAAGCATCAACAGTAACTGGACTTCAATCACTTAGCGATTCCGTCGCTCTATCGAATCCCAGCCAGCGTCTTTCATCTGACCGGAGAATAGGTTTTATAGCGGTTTAGCGTGGGAACATACCACCGCCACCACCCATGCCGCCCATCATGCCTTTCATATTGCGCATCATGTTCTTCATGCCGCCCTTCTGCATCTTCTTCATCATCTTCTGCATCTGGGTAAACTGCTTGAGTAGACGGTTAACGTCCTGTACCTGAGTACCTGAACCAGCGGCGATACGTTTTTTACGTGAGCCTTTAATCAAGTCTGGACGTGCACGCTCTTTCGGCGTCATGGAGTTGATGATGGCTTCCATCTGAACGAAAATTTTATCGTCCACTTGGTTTTTCACATCATCAGACAGGTTTGACATGCCCGGCAGTTTGTCGAGCATCCCCATCATACCGCCCATGTTCTTCATCTGTTGAAGCTGGTCGCGGAAGTCCTGAAGGTCGAAACCTTTCTTCTCTTTAAACTTCTTCGCCAGTTGCTCGGCTTTGTCTTTGTCGACATTGCGCTCGAGATCTTCAATCAGTGACAGCACATCACCCATACCAAGGATACGGCTGGCAACACGGTCAGGGTGGAAAGGTTCCAGTGCGTCAGTCTTCTCACCTACACCCAGGAACTTGATTGGTTTACCCGTGATATGACGAACAGACAGCGCCGCACCACCACGTGCATCACCGTCTACTTTTGTCAGTACCACACCGGTTAGCGGCAGCGCATCGTTGAAGGCTTTAGCTGTATTCGCCGCATCCTGACCTGTCATGGCATCGACCACAAACAGAGTTTCAACAGGATTGATTGCCGCGTGGACGTCTTTAATCTCGTCCATCATCTCTTCGTCGACGTGCAGACGACCTGCAGTATCGACGATAACTACGTCATAGAATTTCAGTTTGCCGTGCGCCAATGCTTCACTGGCAATATCAACTGGCTTTTGGTCCGGCGTTGATGGGAAGAAATCAATGCCCACATCGCCTGCCAGTGTTTCCAGCTGTTTGATCGCCGCAGGGCGATAAACGTCAGCAGAGACCACCAGCACTTTCTTCTTGTGGCGCTCTTTGAGCATTTTACCCAGCTTACCGACACTGGTAGTTTTACCTGCACCTTGCAGGCCCGCCATCAGTACCACAGCCGGTGGCTGCGCTGCCAAATCCAACTCAGAGTTGGATTCACCCATCACTGCTTCAAGTTCAGATTGAACAATCTTGATGAATTCCTGACCTGGGGTCAGACTTTTCGACACTTCCAGTCCAACTGCGCTTTCTTTTACTTTCTTCACGAAGTCGCGAACCACTGGCAATGCAACATCCGCTTCCAGCAGTGCCATGCGTACTTCACGCAGCGTGTCTTTAATATTGTCTTCTGTCAGTCGACCGCGACCGCTGATGTTTTTCAGCGTACGGGATAGACGATCCGTTAGGTTTTCAAACATGTCCTACTCGCTTATCTACGCGATGGCACCACGTGACCCGAAATCCTGTCAGGTGGCGATAAACACAAAATTGGCGCGATTATATCTCATTATTGCTGATGCTTACATGCTGCCTTTAACGATAGTTTTAAAGTGGCTTGCAGGCACTTTTCCTAAAATTTGTCGCGGGTAATCTCAAAGATCGGTCCGTGTTGATAGCGACTCTCAGTTGCGCAAGGTATACTGTTCCCTTCCTTTTTGACGCGATGTTGTTGAAAGACACATGGATATCTTTTTAGCACTCACCGCCGCTTTGCTTTATTTTGCGGCGCTTTTGCAAATTATTCCCGGCCTATCCGGCCCGAATCAGATCCCGGCTCGTTCGGTGTTTCTGAGCGCGTGTGGTGCCTTGGTGCTGCATGCTTACCTGCTTTCTGATCTCATCCTGTCAGGCGGTGGGCAAAACCTCAGCATTCTCAATGTCGCGTCCCTCATCAGCTTTATCATTGCCGCGATTACCACTGGGCTCATGTTCAGGATGCGGATTTGGGTGCTACTGCCTGTGGTTTATAGTTTCTCTGCGATTAACCTGACCGCAGCCACATTGCTTCCCGGTGCGTTTATCACCCACCTAGAAGCACACCCAGAAGTTCTGGTGCACATTTCCCTCGCCCTTTTCTCTTACTCCACACTGATGATTGCCACTTTATATGCCATTCAACTGGCATGGCTCGACCATCAGTTGAAACACAAGAAAAAGCTGGTGATGAATCCCAATCTGCCTCCACTCATGGCTGTAGAACGACAGCTTTTCAACATCATTCTGATTGGTGAAGTGTTACTGACGTTGACGCTGCTGACCGGTCTTGTGTTTGTGCAGGACATGATTGCTCAGGGCAAAGCACACAAAGCTGTGCTGTCCGCAATGGCATGGGTTGTCTACGGCGTGCTGCTGTGGGGACATTATCAATCAGGATGGCGTGGACGCCGTGTTATCTGGATCAGCATCGTGGGAGCATTCCTCCTAACTCTCGCCTATTTTGGCAGCCGTTTTGTCCGCGAAGTGATTATCGCAGGTTAACGGTCTCTCAATTCAGACGCTCCTTTTTATAGGCTTTCTTTACCCTAACGGGGCGTTTGTGTATAAAGTTTGCGCAGCAATGTTTGACATGGACGCAAATTCTTGCCCTTAATTAGGGTTGAACCAAACAAGAAGGAACTTGCAATTTGGACGACATATCGACGGGAACGCTAGCGACCGTTTTGGTATTGCTCATCTTTATTTCTGCGTATTTTTCCGGCTCCGAAACCGGCATGATGGCATTAAATCGATACCGGCTTCGACACCTATCCAAGCAAGGGCATAAAGGTGCCAAGCGTGTAGAAAAGCTGCTTGAGCGCCCAGACAGGCTGATTGGCCTGATCCTCATCGGAAATAATCTGGTTAACATTCTCGCTTCTGCCATCGCAACCATTCTGGGCATGCGCCTGTTTGGCGATCTCGGCGTCGCGATTGCAACCGGCGGCCTCACCCTTGTTATCCTCGTGTTTGCAGAGGTGACACCCAAAACCCTCGCAGCGCTCTATCCAGAACGCGTTTCCTACACCAGTAGCCTTTTACTCAATGTTTTGATGAAAGCGCTTTATCCGCTGGTTTGGGTGGTCAATGGCATTACCAATGGCTTCCTACGACTGATGGGACTCACCACCACTCATGACGGTAAAGATCATTTAAGCTCAGAAGAGCTTCGTACCGTGGTAAACGAGGCGGGCGGGCTCATCCCTCGCCGTCACCAGAATATGCTGCTATCAATTCTTGAGCTCGAAGAAATCACCGTGGATGACATCATGGTGCCGCGCAACGAAATCACCGGCATCAATGTCAATGATGACTGGAAAGCCATCATGCGACAGCTCACCCATGCGCCGCATGGCCGTATGGTGCTCTATCGCGACAATATTGATGAAGTCGTTGGCATGCTTCGTGTACGTGAAGCCTACCGGATGATGGTAGAAAACGAGTTCAACAAAGAAAACCTGTTACGCGCCGCGGATGAGGTCTACTACATTCCGGAAGGCACACCGTTGAACGTTCAAATGCTGAAATTCCAGCGCAACAAGCAACGCATCGGTATGATTGTCGACGAATACGGCGACATCATCGGCCTGGTCACTCTGGAAGATATTCTGGAAGAGATAGTCGGCGAGTTCACTACTTCACTGTCACCAAGTCTGGCAGAGGAAATTACCGCTTTACCAGACGGCAGTTTCATGATTGATGGCACCGCGAATATCCGCGACCTCAACAAAAGCCTGAACTGGGATTTGCCGACTGATGGGCCTCGCACTCTCAACGGCCTCATTCTTGAGCACTTGGAAGATATCCCAAGTAGCCAGCTCAGTATTGAGGTGGAAGGCCATCAGATGGAAATTGTTGAAGTCGCTGAGAATATGATTAAGCAGGTTAAGATCTTACCTGTACCTAAAAGCGCCAAGACATAACTTACGTAGGTTTATATTGTTACTAAAAAAACAGCCAGTAAATTGCTGGCTGTTTTTTTAATATCTCACCCAGTTCAATCCTTCTATCTACCTCCGCTCCAATTAATCTCACTTTTAATACAAACGACCAAGTTATCAGCTAGTTTTAAAGAGGTGCTCTATCGGTTTTGTGCACCGACTTTCTTTGAATCATTTGTTTGTGCTTGCTGAGGAAGGAAAGCAATCATGTTTAACGGGAAACTGAAAAAACAACTGGAAGAACTGGAATTAAGTGCTTCACACAACCAAGCCATTTTGGATGCCATCAACAACAGTGTTGCGACAATTCACTTCACACCTGAAGGTGTCGTCAAACACGCAAACAACATATTCCTCGGTGCTGTAGGTTTTACGCTTGAGCAATTGACAGGAAAGCATCACAGAGAGTTATGCGACCCTGAGTACGGTCAAAGCATTGAATATCAGAAATTCTGGGAGAGACTGCGTGGTGGTGAAGTCATCAGTGGGACAGTTCCTCGGCTAAATTCAAAAGGAGAGAGGCTATGGCTTGAAGCCACTTACTTCCCCATTAAAGAAAACGGTGCCGTGGTTGAGGTGATGAAAATCGCTGCAGACATTACCAAAGAAAAGATCAAGCTAGATGATCAGGCAGCGGTTTTTGACGCACTAAACAAGTCTATGGCAGTGATTGAGTTTCACCCTGACGGCACTATTATCAAGGCCAATGCTAACTTTCTCGGTGCTGTAGGCTACTCACTCGAACAGATTCAGGGCAAACACCATCGTATGTTCTGTCCCGATCAATTCTATCAGGATAACCCTAATTTCTGGGCCGATCTTGCTAATGGTGATTTCAAAGGGGGTCAGTTCGAGCGAAAAGACTCCATGGGTAATGTCCTCTGGCTCCGAGCGACTTATAACCCTGTCTTTGATGACAAAGGCAATGTTATCCGTGTTGTGAAGTTCGCCAGCAACATTACCGAGAAAGTGATACAAGAGCATGCTATTCGCGATGCTGCGGGTATCGCTTACTCGACCTCAGTGAAAACAGCTGAGATTGCCACCCGGGGTGCAGGTGTCCTGGAGTCAACGGTTGCGACATCACAGTCTATTTCCGATCAGGTGCTGGAAACCTCTAACGCCATTACCCAACTCAATGAGCAATCGAAGAGCATTGAAGCCATCCTATCCACCATCAGCGACATCGCTGACCAAACCAATCTACTGGCACTAAATGCGGCGATTGAGGCAGCGCGAGCCGGTGATCAAGGGCGTGGCTTCGCTGTGGTTGCAGATGAAGTTCGACAGCTAGCAGCCAGAACCAGTCAATCGACCGCTGAAATTACCGATGTGGTGAAGAAGAACCGCGACCTGACATCTGATGCCACCCGTAAGATGTCCAGCGTGTCTGAAGCAGCAGAAAAAGGAACCCAGCAGATTTCTGAAGCCTCTTCTGTGATGGAAGAAATACGTTCCGGGGCAGAAAACGTCGCTCAGACGGTATCTGGTCTAAACGTCGGAACCTGAAAAAAAGCTCAATAAAAAACGCTCCCTCGGGAGCGTTTTTTATTCGCGTTATAAGGCCTTAACGAATTCGCTTACCAGTAGCGGTATCAAACAACACCAGCTTTTCAGGATTAAAGCCAAGGTGCGCCATGTCCCCTGCACTCAGCGTAATATTGGCTGGCATACGCGCCACCACTTCCTTACCGCCCAATGAGGTGATGACATAAGTGTCTGCGCCCGTTGGTTCTGTCACATCGACTTTGCAGTGTAAGGTACCTTCGCCATCGGCTTGTTCGGTAATGTCTTCCGGTCTCACGCCAAGACTCACGGTCTTCCCGACATAAGCAGCTAAGTCTGCAAACCCAACATCAAACGCGATCGATTGATTCACACCATCGAACCCTTCCAGTTCCAACACGGTGCGGTTGGTATCCGCTTCCAACACCTTGGCCTCGACCAGATTCATCGAAGGGCTTCCCATAAAGGTTGCCACAAAGGTATTGGCCGGGTTGTCGTAGACTTCTGCCGGAGATCCGAGTTGCTGCAGCTCGCCATCTTTCATGACCGCAATCTTGGTTGCGAGTGTCATCGCTTCAATCTGGTCGTGTGTCACATATACAATCGTTGCATTCAAACGCTGGTGAAGACGTTTGATTTCGGTACGCATATCTACTCGAAGCTTTGCATCCAGGTTCGATAAAGGTTCGTCAAACAGGAAGATTTTCGGGTCACGTACTAACGCTCTTCCCATCGCCACACGTTGGCGTTGGCCACCAGAAAGCTGACCCGGTTTACGGCTAAGCAGGTGTTCAATCTGCAGCATGGAAGAGACTTCATTTATCTTGCGGTCACGCTCCGGTTTTGGAACGTTACGCATTTCAAGTCCAAACGAGATGTTCTGACCGACGGTCATATTCGGGTACAAAGCGTAAGACTGGAATACCATCGCGATATCACGGTCCGCCGGATGCAGGTCGTTAATCACCACATCACCAATGGATACATCCCCATCACTGATGCTGTCGAGACCTGCAATCATGTTAAGCAAAGTCGACTTACCACAGCCTGACGGACCCACCAGCACCAGAAAATCACCATCATCGATAGCAATGTCGATGCCCTTCAATACCTCAACATGACCAAAACGTTTTTTTACATTATTCAGCGTCAAAGAAGCCATTCACATTATCCTTTTACTGAGCCAGCCATCAAACCGCGTACGAAATAGCGACCGGCCAGGACATAAACCAAAAGGGTGGGCAGCGCGGCAATCATGGCGCCAGCCATGTGCACGTTGTATTCCTTTACACCCGTGGAAGAGTTCACCAGGTTGTTTAGCGCTACAGTGATCGGCGCAGTATCGCCAGATGCAAATGATGCTCCGAACAGAAAGTCGTTCCAAATATTGGTGAACTGCCAGATGATGGTTACCACAATGATTGGGCCAGAGCTTGGCAGCAGAATACGGAAGAACATTCGGAAGAAGCCTGCACCATCAATCATAGCGGCACGTATCAACTCACTAGGAAACGCTTCGTAATAATTGCGGAAAAACAGCGTGGTGAAACCCAAACCATAGATCACATGCACCATCACCAGTCCTGGTGTAGTATTCGCTATCCCCAAGGTGCCCAGTACCTGACTCATTGGAACCAACACCACCTGGAAGGGAATGAAACAGCCAAACAGCATCAATCCGAACACCCATTTGTGACCGGGAAAACGCCATTTAGTCAGTACATAGCCATTTAGCGCACCCAGAATGGTTGAGAGCAGAACACCCGGCACAGTGATAGCAATAGAGTTGCCGAAGTAACCACTGATCCCTTCGCAGGTAAGGCCAATACACGCAGTTCCCCACGCAGCTTTCCAGGGTTCAACTGTCCACACCTCCGGTAGCGCCAGCATGTTCCCTTGACGGATTTCATCCAGCTCTTTAAAGGATGTCACCATCATTACAAACAAGGGAAGCAGGTACATACAGGCAAAAACAATAAGCGTGGTGTAAATCAGCACACGCCAGAATTTAGCGCCTTGAAACGGTGATTTGTTATCAATGCTGTCCATGCTTCGGCTCCTTCAACTCGCTGTAGAGATAAGGGATGATGATCGCTGCAATGGTCATCAGCATGATGATGGCACTCGCTGAACCTACAGCCATCTGGTTTCGTGAGAATGTGTACGAGTACATAAAGGTGGCAGGCAATGCGGTGGCATTTCCTGGGCCACCGCCAGTCAGCGCGATAACCAGGTCATAGCTCTTGATCGCCATGTGCGCGAGTACAATAAAGGCGCTCAAGAATACTGGGCGGAGCTGAGGAATAATAATGCGGCGATACATTTGGAAAGACGATGCCCCATCAAGCTGAGCGGCTTTTAGCATTTCACTGTCGATACCACGAAGCCCTGCGAGGAACATAGCCATCACGAAGCCCGAGGTTTGCCAAACACCTGCGATGACAACGGTGTATATCGCCATGTCCGGGTTAATCAGCCAATCAAAGCTGAAACTCTCCCACCCCAGTTCATGCATGGTTTTTTCCAGCCCAAGACCTGGGTTTAGGAACCACTTCCAGGCAGTACCTGTCACGATAAAACTCAGTGCCATAGGGTAGAGAAAAATAGGACGTAATCCGCCTTCAATGCGAATTTTCTGATCGAGTAAAATCGCCAGCAACAGTCCCAAAGCACAGCAAATCACAATGTAGAGAATGCCGAAGATGGCGAGGTTTTCGAGCGCCACCTGCCAGTTAAGACTGTTCCAGAGTTTTTCATAAGGCCGAACCCCATCGAGGTTATAGTTCGGCAGCATCCGCGAACGGCTGAACGAGATATAGGTTGTCCAGGCGATAAAGCCATAAACAAAAAAGAGGATCAGCGCGAACGAGGGAGCAATAACAATTTTAGGCAACAGTTGCTGCCAGAACTGGCGTGAACTGTATTTTCCTTGTGAAGCCATGGTTGATCCTTCAAACAACGAGAAACGACTATCCGCAGAATAAAAAGGGGAAGGTGGTTAGCCCTTCCCCTTTTCCATTGGATTATTGAGCATCCTGAACAGCAGCAACCAGTGCTTTCGTCGCTTGCTTGGAGTCCATTCCGCCATTGAAGTGATTAGTCACCACGTCATAGACCGCGTTTTTCACTGCTGCTGGCGCTGCATGGCCATGGGCCATACTACCGACAAGCGTGTTGTTTTTGTTGGCTTCTGCCAGATCCGCCATTCCTTTTTTACCACACGCATCAAACGCTTCATTGGACACATCAGTACGTGCAGGCACTGACCCTTTCACCACGTTAAATGCAGACTGGAATTCCGGAGACATAATGGCTTTTGCCATCGCTTTCTGCGCATCCGAGTCGCCCACATCGAACATCACAAATTGGTCGGAGTTGAAGGTCACCATGCCTTGCGTGCCTGGCATACGGAAGCAGAGGAAATCTTCATTTGGCTTCTTACCGGCTTTCAGGAATTCACCTTTCGCCCAGTCACCCATGATTTGCATGCCTGCTTTGTCTTCAATCACCATAGCTGATGCCAGGTTCCAGTCGCGACCCGGGAAGTTCTTATCCACATAGCCACGTAGCTGTGACATACGGTCAAAGACTTTGACCATAGTGTCTGAACCCAGTGCTTTCGGATCTAAATCTACCATCGCTTTACGGTAGAAATCGATACCGCCCGTCGTCAGTACGACACCATCAAAGATGGTCGCATCCTGCCAAGCCTGACCACCATGAGCCAATGGGATATAGCCAGCGGCTTTCAGCTTATCCAGCGTATCAATCAGCTCGTCCCAGTTGGTCGGCTGTTTTGCGCCCACTTTATCCAGTAATTTTTTGTTGGCCCAAATCCAGTTGGTCGAGTGAACGTTGACCGGTGCAGATACCCACTTGCCGTCGTATTTGGCGAAGTTTTGCAGCGCATTAGGAACAACAGTGTTCCAGCCTTCTGCTGCAGCCACCCCATTCAGGTTGGCAACAACGTCTTCCGCAGCCCAATCCTGAATATCAAAACCCAGCATTTGTACCGCCGTAGGAGGATTACCCGAGGTGACGCGAGCTCGCAGAACCGTCATTGCGTTACCACCGCCGCCACCGGCAACTGGCATGTCCTGCCAGCCGACGCCCTGGCTCGCCAGATCATCCTTAAGCACATTCAGCGCTGCGGCTTCACCGCCCGACGTCCACCAGTGCAGCACTTCTACATCTTCAGCCTGTGTTGAGGTCGCCGTTCCTAATGCGACAGCAGCTGATAGCATTGACATTACCAGTTGATTTTTCATGTTTACCTCGTTTGTTTCGTGACATGACCGTTAGGTCCGTGTACCCAAACAACTTGCGGCTATTACCTACACAAAGCTTGTTAAAACAAGCTTTTGGGTGCCTGCGTAGATAGTCGCTGAACCAACTCAACACCGACTAATATTTTATTAGGTGTCTGTTGTTGAGCCAGTAAGCGTTGCAGCAAGTAACATGCTTCCCGCGCAATATCTTCTCCCTTAACCCTCACTGTCGAGAGGCTGGGGTGTATCAAACGAGAATCTTCCAAATCATCAAATCCAATTACAGAGATATCTTCACCCGGTTGTTTTCCGGCTTCTCGTAAAGCGGTATAAACGCCGTAAGCCACGACGTCGGTGAAGCAAACAATGGCCGTCACTTCTGGGGCCAATGACAATAGCTGAGCAGTTGCGTTGTGCCCGCCAGTTCGGCTACTTGGACTTTGTTGGATGTAATCGACTGGCACATCTAGGCCTGCCTCACTCATGGCGTCCATGAAGCCTTGTCTGCGAAGTTTCAGATCAAAAAATGCTTCCAAGCCACCGACAAAAGCGATGTGTTTGTGCCCTAACTCTATTAAAGAGCGCGTCGCCAGATAGGTACCTAAGCGGTTTTCTGCCATCACCGCTGGTGACAGTGAGTTCTCGACTTCACGCATAATTGAGATGATAGGAAGACCAGTGGCAACAATGTCATCGATCCAACGATTGTCTGTTCCGGGGGCCGGCGTGATAATAATGCCAGCCACATTGTGACCGCGAAGCGCATGAACAAATTGATTCTGACGTTCCAGACTTTCGTTCACGTCCATAATCACAGGGATAAAACCCAGCTCATCAAGGTAAGGCTCCAGCCCTTTAATTATTTGGCTGAAATAGGGACTTGTAAGATTGTTAGAGAGGATGGCTACAATTTTAGAACGCCCGCCACGCAGGCTAGCAGCCCCGCCGTTATAGACGTAGCCTAGGGTTCTGCAGGCCTCATTGACCCGCTTTTTTTTCTCATCACTGACTGACTCACTGCCATTGAGTACCAATGAAACTGTAGATTTTGAGACACCAGCAGCTTTAGCCACATCAATCATCGTGACACGTTTTTGAGGAAAACCCTTTCCATCTTTAGCTTTCATAGCCACCACATCCAAAAAGCACGACATCGAGATAATTTATTCATCACCCACAAAAATGCTTTTGGAACCTTCCATGTGAAATTCTTGTGAAAAAATAGAACAAAAACGCGCCAATTAAAAGTATTTATACGATAAACATCACGAATTTGTTAAAATTAAATTAATCATTTACATGTTAGATCGGATAGATCACGAAATTTCATTGGCACGTGACAAAACCCCAAATGGCTATAATCCTGATTCCTGTGTGTTGAGTATCATCAAGCAACTCTGATATGCCCGACACTCTGCCTTATCAGTCAATGATAGTCCGTCTGGTGATGGTCAGCGACGACGTTAATCTATGCAGCATAAAGATGGGTATTTGAGTCTTTCTATGGAAAATTCACTTAGTCAAACTCACGCGTTTAAACACGAAGTTAAACTCAAAGCGCCTGATTACGAATATCGATTCGAGCAGGCAACGCCAATTCGAAGTGGGTTTTGGACAACCTGAATAGAGGTTCTACGATTTATAAATTTGGGTGACTATAGACCAGCTAAACGCGAAAAAGCGCCTGGTCCGGCGCTTTTGGTTAACTGAAACAGGCCTTTCTGTGAAACCAGCTAGAATGGCCACCAGCTTCTACTGTCTTCAAGCTCTTCGCGACAACTTCTCAACTGGCCGCCGTATGTCTGAGCCTGGCGCTCAACTTTTCTCGCTACCTGCATCACTTTAGGCTTGGACTTATAGGTACCGCGCTTAAAGCCGCCTCGTCCCTCGTGATAAGCCAGATACTGGTTGTAAGCGTCCCACTTGGAAATACCGAGTTGCTTTTGAGTCTCACTGGTGTACCAACCGATAAACTGCATCGCATCACCAAAATCAGTACGGGATCCGCCATTTCGAGTGGCTTTCTGGTAATCAGACCAAGCCGGATCCTGAGCCTGTGCATACCCGTATGCACTGCTGACACGTCCCCACGGGATCACCCAGAGCACATAGTCTCGGGGAGGTAACGCATCATGAACGTAGGAACTTTCCTGTTTCACAAACGCCATTGCGATATGGATTGGCGTTCCCCATTCATCTTCCATGTCGACCGCATCTTCGTACCAATCATCATACTGGCGGAAAATGCTGCAAATATTATCGGGATTTTTAGGCGGAGGAGCCGCACAGCCACTCAATACCAGTGCGCTGAGAACAAGCAGCCATTTGGGAGAAATGCGCATGGGTGTCCTTTCTGTCTATCGCGTTTTTCTATCTATCGCGTTGTTGGTACATATACCCAAACGACCTGAAGATGCAGGATTCAGCGAGATTGACTGGCGTTGTGATCGCGGCGTTCCTTTGTAGGTGTAGTCACCTCCATCAAAAAGGAACAACAAAGAGCACGGCGTCAGTCAACTCGCCCGAAGGGAGGGCCTCAATGCGCCCACTTCTTCGTTAAATTCCACGGAAATAGAATGACTATTCCTCGTAAAATTCGCCTCGAATTGAACGCATTGATGACCTCTGAATGCGAGCATCTTCAGGTTGTTTGGGTATAAAAAAAACAGGCTGGGAATACCAGCCTGTTTATTGCTAAAGCAGTATCACATCAGAGTGATACACTATCACCAAAATACTCGGCCAGATACTGCTCAAAACTGATACCGTCGCCTTGCTCCACATCTTGCTGACGTTTCAGGCTGGCTTCGCTTTCTGCTTCAAACTGTTGCTTAGAGAAAGTTTCGTAGTCACCTTGGGCAAACAAGGCCTGATTGTCTTTAGCAATACCAAGACCCACTTTACCGATGCTTTCATTATCGAGTACATCTTTCAGCAGTTTCGCTGATAGGGTTTTATCCGGGTTGTCGAACCAGCCTGACAGCTCGTTGCAAACAGACTGGTACTTATCGCCGCCGTAAGCTTTATCCATCACAATTGCCAGCTCAGCCAGATCAGCAAAGACACGGCGTCCCCACTCGGCTTGCGTCAGTTGTTCGCCATCGCAGCCAATTTGCAGCGCCAGACCCGGTTTACGTCCTTCCAACACCACTTTGTTCCAGTTCTCGCGCCAGCATTGCAGCTCACAATCTGTCATTGGTGCTGACTCAGACAGCGCACACCAAGTGATGAACAAGTCAAGAAAGTAAACCTGATAGTCATCAATGCCGACAGGGCTGAACGGGTTCACATCCAGCGAGCGAACTTCGATGTATTCAACACCGCCGCGTTCCAACGCTTCAGACGGTTTTTCACCACTTTTCGCCACTCGCTTTGGACGAATCGGTGCGTACAGTTCGTTTTCAATCTGAAGGACGTTGCTGTTGAGCTGGCGATAACCGTTTTCGTCTTTCACGCCAATCTTGGCAAAGTCAGCAGACGGCGTACCAATTGCCGCGCGAACACCTTGCAGGTATTGCTCTAGACTATCAAAACCAATCTTCAGGCTGCTTTGTGCATTATTGGTGTAGCCCAAATCGCTCAGACGAAGTGAGGTTGCGTATGGCAGATAACAGGTGCCATTTCCCACCTCTTTAAAATCCAGTTTCGACTCAGTTTTGTTGATGAAAGATCCACATAGCGCTGGTGAAGCACCAAACAGATAAGGGATCATCCAACCAAAGCGGTAGTAGTTTCGGATCAAACCAAAATACGCTTCTGAGACGGATTCCTGTCTTGCGTACGGTGTCTGATCGCCAAACAACTGCTGCCAGAAACTGCTTGGGAACGAGAAATTGAAATGCACGCCGGAGATAATTTGCATCACGCTGCCATAGCGGTACTTCAACCCCTGACGGTACAGGGTCTTCATTCGACCTACGTTTGACGAACCGTACTGTGCCAAGGTGATGTCGTCTTCGTTCGCGACATAACAAGGCATCGACATTGGCCACAAAGATTCTTCGCCCAGTGTGCGATAGGTGAATCGATGAATGTCCTGCAGTTGAGAGATCATTTCAGGCACGGAATAGGTCACCGGCGTGATGAATTCCAGCAATTGCTCGGCGAAGTCAGTGGTAATCCATTGATGAGTCAGGGCAGAGCCTAACGCTTTTGGATGGGCGTCGGAGGACAGCGTGCCTTGGGGTGTGATGCGCAATGCTTCGCGTTCAACACCTCGGCCTATGCCTTTAAGCGCTTCCGGATTTGCGGAGAACGCTTCCAACCTTTGGGAGAAACTAGTCAAGGCTGCACTCGTTTATTGTCATAAAGCAGTAAGATGGCTAAGCATAATCACTCTTGGTGGCAAAAGCCATCTCACTGTATTTACTCTTGGCTTCCCTGCCGAGGTTTAGGGGTTAATTCTCAACCACTAAACGCTTTACGGGCAGTCCCAGTGTGGAAAGTGCAGGTTCAAGTGTCGCCGCATCTCCCACAATAATCACCTGATACGCGTCAGGTTCGAACCATTTTGCCGCTAGTGCATTGAGGGTTTCTTTTGAAACCGTCTCAATAATCGCTTTCTGCTGCGCTTTGTAATCTGACGGCAACTGGTGGCGCATCATGTTGGCAATAAGACCGGCTTTATCGCCAGGCGTTTCATAACTCAACGCATCTTTTTGGCCTACGGCGAGTCGCAGGAACTTCAACTCATCGTCAGTGATGCCACTCACCGCCATCTCGTTGAGTTCATTTTGCATTTCACGGACGGTATCCACCGTACTGTCTGCGCGCACTTGCGCCTGAAATACGACACGGCCTGTGTCCTGATTGCCCACTACATAGCCGCCGGCTCCATAAGTGTAGCCTTTGTCCTCACGAAGATTCAGGTTAAGTCGCGAGTTGAAATTTCCAGCCAGGTTGAAGTTTGCCAGTTGGGTTTTGAACATCTCACCAGTCGCGTCATAAGGCATGGCATGACGCACCATTTGCACCACGCTTTGCGGCGCACTGGGTTTATCCACCAGCCAGATTTGCGGCTCGGCATATTGCTTGCGTTCTGCCGGTGCTGGCGCAGTGGCCTTCTGGCCTTTCCAACGGCTCAACCCATTGATCTTTGATAGCAAGGTTTGCTTATCAATGTCTCCGACCGCAATCAGGCGAGCGTTGTTGGGCGTGTAATTATCTGCATAGAACTGTTTCACATCATCAAGCGTCAGGTCATTCAAGGTTTCCTTGGTACCTTCTGACGGCAAAGCGTGCCAGGGGTCACTGTAGAGCACTTCACGTCTGGCCTGCCCAGCCTGCCATTGCGGCGTTTGGTGACTAAAATGAATACCTTCCAGTGCCTGCTTCTTTAAGCGATCGAAATCTGCTTTATCGAAGCGCGGATTAAACAGCATGTCCCCTGCAAGCGTCAGAGTTTCACGCAGGTTTTTGGTCAATGAGGAAACACTGATTGTGGTGCCACGTGATGACGCGCTGATACTGATGCTTGAGCCAAGGCGATCTAACTCAGCAGCAATATCTTCACTGCTTCGATGGGTCGTGCCTTCAGATATCAAATCTGCCGTCAGAGACGCCAATCCATTTTTGCCCTTTGGCTCCATCAAACTTCCGGCAGGAAGCACCAGATGCACAGTCACTGTCGGCGTTTCGTTTGATTCAGCGCCAGAGATCTCAATCCCATTGCCCAGCTTGGCGTGATAAAGCTCAGGCACTTTCACCGATACTGAACCGTTAGGACTCGGTGGTACGCTGCGATCAAACGTTTCCGGGGTGTAACGCATCACCTGCTTTTCTGACGCACCGGATGATGTCGCCCTAGTTGCGGTGTAGTTTTGCTCTGCCGCTTGCAAGCGTTTTTGACCTCTAGGCACCACAGACACATTCACCGAAGGCTGTTGCCACACAAAGCGGTTAAAGGCATTTTCCACGTCTTGGGTGGTCACGCCATTCAGCTCATCAAGCCAGCTTGCCAGCCTGTCTGGGTCACCATAGAAGGTTTCATTCGACGCAAGCTGGGAAACCTTACCCTGCACACTTTGCAGGCCAAAAACGGCACCTGCTTCCGCGCTGCCTTTCACCTGTTCCAGATCGTCTTCTTTAATGCCGCGCACTTTCAGTGAATCCAGCACCTTCATGACATCACCGCGAAGCTCGCTAAGATCCTGACCACGGTTACCTAACACGTAGAGCTGGAAATTACAGGAAAGCTCGGCACAATCCTGATAGGCACTGGCACTGAGCGCTTTCCCCGGTTTCACCAAATCTTGATACAGCAGGCTGTTTCGCCCTTGTCCTAGCACCGAGCCCAACATATCGATCGCCACGCGGGAATCCGCACCCGGGTATTCGGTTGGCCAGCTCATCACCAGCATTGGCTGCTGAATATTGTCTTCAAGCGTCACAAAACGGTCAGCGTCAATAGTCACAGGCCATTTGTCCGCCGTTTTCACTTCCGGTCCACGTTGAATATCACCAAAGTATTTGTTCACCCACTTCAGTGTCTGCTCAACGTCGATATCACCACCAATGGTTAGCGTGGCATTGTTCGGTCCATACCAACGCAAGAAGAAGGCTTTCAAATCGTCAACATCAACGCCGTTCAAATCTTCCACATAGCCAATCGTCGGCCAGCTGTAAGGGTGAGTTGGCGGATAAAGCGCCGAGGCCAGGGTTTCATGGACCAAGCCATATGGGCGGTTTTCAAAGTTTTGTGCCCGTTCGTTTTTCACCGTGTCACGCTGGATTTCAAACTTACGCTGGGAGACCGCCTCTAACAGAAAACCCATTCTGTCCGATTCCAGCCACAGCATTTTTTCCAGCTCATTGGCGGGCACAGTTTGATAGTAGTTGGTGCGGTCACGGTTAGTGGTGCCATTGACGCTACCACCAGATTCAGTGACAAACTTGAAATGCTGCTGATCACCGACATGCTTCGAACCCTGGAACATCATGTGCTCGAAGAAATGCGCAAAACCAGATTTACCCGGTTCTTCACGCGCGGAGCCGACATGATATGTCACGTCCACATGCACCAGAGGATCAGAGTCATCCGGATGCAAGACCACTGTCAGGCCGTTGTTCAGCTGGTATTTTTGATACGGAATCGACGGGGTGTTCTCGCCAGCTTTCTCTTGTTCGATAAACGTGATGCCTTCAGGCAGCGAAGGCTGGGAAGTGGCCTGATACACACCACACCCCGACAGCCCTAATACAGCGGCAGTGAGGATAAAATAACGCACTAACTATCCTTTCTATGATCGTTAAAAAAGAAGGCCTCGGGTGACCAGAGCCAGAATGAGATAACGCAGCGCTTTGCCGATCGCTATCAAGATCCAGCACCAACGTTGTTTGAGTCTCAGCCATCCGGCAGCAAGACAAAGGGGGTCACCAATGATGGGAAGCCAGCTTAGCAGCAAGGTCCAGTAACCATAACGTTGCAGCCAGCTAATGGCTCTTTGACCGTGTTTTTGGTTAAGGGTTCGCGCGGGAATAAAACGGCCTATCCAATAGTTGGTCATGCCACCAAGGGTATTACCCAAAGTCGCCACCATGACCAGTATGGCGATACCGTAATCGCTCTGTTTAAGAAGGTAAATCAGGTTGGCTTCTGAACCACCGGGAAGCAAGGTTGCGCTGAGAAAACCGGTCGAAAACAAGACCCACAGCGCAGAGTCACCACTAATCCAATCCAACGTCTGTCACCCGTACATCTATGACATCCATCCCTGCTGCGGCCGCAGCGTCAATGCCAAATATCGCGTCTTCAAACACCAGACACCTTTCCGGTGACACTTTCATCAGTTGCGCACAGTGCAAAAAGGTATCCGGCGCAGGTTTGTGGGCGGAGACCTGATCCGCCCCCACTACATAATCAAACAAATGGAGAAGCCCTGATTTCTCCAGCATTCTCGCTGCGATGTCAGTCAAGGTTCCTGTTCCCACTGCCATCGGCTTTTTGCCTGCATAGTATTTGGCCACTTCAACAAACGGCAGTTGCTCAAGATGATCTTCCATCAGGTATTTGAAAGACTGCGTTTTGTGATCAGCCAATGTTTGGGGCTCAATCGCCAGCCCCAACTCTTTCACCAAAGTTTGAGCCGTCAAAATCGTCGGACTGCCACCACGGGAGTGATACCAACTTTCATCAACCTCAAACCCAAAGTCAGAGGCCGTTTGCTGCCAGGCAGCAAAGTGCGCAGGCATGGAATCGAGCAGCGTGCCATCGAGGTCGAAAATCAGCGCTTCGTATTTGTCATAGCGACTCATTATTGCGGGATCTCCAAAAGAATTTTTCCACGGGTTCTGCCGCTTTGAATTTCGACATGCGCCTGAACGCCGTCTTCAAGCGGATAAATTTTACTGATTTCGATAGTAAGCGATTTGTCCGAAACCGCATTCAGCAGCGCATCAAGTTGGGTCACATTCGGCTGTACCAGCATACCCTGAGCAATGACACCACGTTTCTCTGCCGCTTCGATAATGCGCGGAGCCGTGATAGTTGGCACAGTGACCACACGACCACCAGTTTTCACCGAAGCCAGTGCCGCTTCGCCAACATCACCACCCATCAGGTCAATCAGAACATCAATGTCCTGAACCTGCTGTTCAAGTGGTGCTTTGCCATAATCCAGAGCGATAGCCCCCAACGAAGAAACAAACTCTGCATTTTTGCCTGAGCAACTGGCAAAGACATCTGCGCCCTTGGCTTTCGCCAACTGGATGGCAATATGGCCAACGCCACCTGCGCCTGCCAAGATCAGTACTTTGTCGTCTTTGGTCGTATTGAACAACTCAAGCGCCTGCAATGCTGTCAGACCTGCAACGGGAAGCGTTGAGGCTTGCTCCAGAGATACCTCCTCCGGCACAAAAGAAAGCGCATTACAAGGGGCGCAAAGATACTGGCCATAGCCCCCACCTTCGACAATACGGCCCACGACGCGATCACCAGCCTTAAACTGTCCGCTATCATGCACGACCACACCTGCTGCATCAAAGCCAGGCGTCCACGGCAAGCTGTCTTTGATTTTCTCTGCACCCCAGCCGAGACCCCCACGGGTTTTAGCATCGATGGGGTTAACGCCAGCGAACGCGACTTTCACCAGTACCTGACCTTCAGATGGTGTTGGGATATCGGTTTGTTGCAGCTTGAGGGTATCTGGTTCACCGAAAGCAGTGATGGCAAGTTGGAGGTTCTGTGGCATGGTTTCGTCCTTTTTCTGCACCAGCGTTTTTTCCAGTGTTAATAAAAAAGGCGGAAGACTCAATGCCTTCCGCCTTATTATTTTGTGAACGTATTTTAAAGGGTTAGCCAACCAGTGCCAGCAGAACACCTGCTGCAACCGCTGAGCCCAATACGCCTGCGACGTTTGGCCCCATTGCGTGCATCAACAGAAAGTTATGCGGGTTGGAATCAAGACCCACCTTGTTAACCACACGTGCCGCCATAGGTACAGCCGAAACACCTGCCGCACCAATCAGTGGGTTGATGTTGTCTTTGCTGTATTTGTTCAAAAGCTTAGCCATCAATACGCCAGCCGCAGTACCAATACTGAACGCGACCGCACCCAGAACCAGAATACCCAGCGTTTCAAACTTCAGGAACGATTCTGCCTGAAGCTTAGAACCCACAGCCAGACCCAGGAAGATGGTCACGATGTTGATCAGCTCGTTTTGTGCCGTGTTTGACAGGCGGTCAACCACGCCACATTCACGCATCAGATTACCCAGACAGAACATACCAACCAGCGGTGTCGCAGAAGGCAAGAACAGAATCGCCATCATCAGTACCGCCAATGGGAAGATGATTTTCTCTGTCTTCGACACGTGACGCAGTTGCTGCATCTCGATCTTACGCTCTTCTTCGTTGGTCAGTAGCTTCATGATTGGCGGCTGGATGATTGGAACCAGCGCCATGTAGCTGTATGCCGCAACCGCAATCGCACCCAGCAAGTCTGGAGACAAGCGACTGGCAAGGAAGATGGCTGTCGGGCCATCAGCACCACCGATAATGGCGATAGATGCCGCATCTGCCAGCGAGAAGTCCATGCCAGGAATCAGGTTCAGCAAGATGGCACCAAACAAGGTGGCAAAGATACCAAACTGCGCAGCCGCGCCCAGCCAAAGGGTACGAGGGTTAGCAATCAATGCACCAAAGTCTGTCATCGCGCCCACGCCCATGAAGATCAGCAGCGGGAAGATACCGGACTCGATGCCAACATAGTAGACGTAGTAAAGCACTCCGCCTGGCTCGGTAAAACCAGCATTCGGGATGTTCGCCAATACCGCACCAAAACCGATTGGTAGCAGCAGTAAGGGCTCAAAGCCCTTGCGAATGGCAAGAAACAAAAGAATACAACCGACAGTTATCATCACCAGTTGGCCAAATTCAAAATTGGCCAAACCGGTTTCACTCCAGAGGATTAACAAACCTTCCATGATTTTCCTCTTACGCCAGGCTCAGTAGCGGTGAACCAACGGTAACAGAATCACCTTCTTTCACCATCACATCTTGCACGATACCGGCCCGGGTCGCGCGAACTTCGGTTTCCATCTTCATCGCTTCAAGGATAAGCAATACATCGCCTTCCTGAACCTGATGACCTTGTTTGGCAACCACTTTGAAAATGTTACCCGCCAGAGGAGCGGCAACCGCTTCAGATGCACCTGCTGTTGGGGCAGGAGCTGCAGTTGGCGCTGCACCAGAAGGCGTGACAGATGTCAGCTCGCCTTGTGGACCAACGAGCACATCGTAAACCTGACCGTTGACCTGAACACTGTAAGCTTCAGTGCCACCCGCAGAAGCAGGTGCTGCTGGAGCCGCTGCGACTTCAGGCTCAGTACCTGGCACTGGCTCAAAGGCATCCGGATTGCCACGGTTTTTCAGGAATTTCAGACCAACCTGCGGGAACAGAGAGTAAGTCAGAACGTCATCAACCTGTGCTTCTGCCAGTAAGATACCTTCCTCTTTCGACTTAGCAATCAGCTCATCAGTCAGAATGTGAAGCTCTGGTTCAATGAGATCAGCAGGACGACAAGTGATGGCTTCACCACCATCAAGAACACGCGCCTGAAGTTCTTTGTTTACTTCTGCAGGTGCTGCGCCGTATTCGCCTTTCAGCACGCCAGCTGTTTCTTTGGTGATGCTCTTATAGCGTTCACCCGTCAGTACGTTGATGACCGCCTGAGTACCAACGATTTGAGACGTTGGTGTCACCAGTGGGATATAACCCAAGTCTTCACGAACGCGAGGGATCTCTTCCAGTACTTCATCCAAACGATCGGCTGCGCCCTGCTCTTTAAGCTGGCCTTCCATGTTAGTCAGCATGCCACCCGGAACCTGAGCAATCAGGATTCGGGAATCAACGCCTTTCAGCTGACCTTCAAACTTGGCGTACTTCTTACGTACTTCGCGGAAGTAAGCCGCAATTGGCTCAATTTTCTCGAGTTGCAGCCCAGTGTCACGCTCGGTGCCTTCCAGCATAGCTACAACGGTTTCGGTTGGGGTATGGCCGTAGGTTTGGCTCATCGAAGAAATGGCCGTGTCCAGCACATCAAGGCCCGCTTCCACCGCTTTAACGGCAGTAGCAGTAGAAAGACCAGTCGTAGCGTGACAGTGCAGCGCAAGAGGGATATCACAAGAAGCTTTGATGCGCTTAATCAGCTCTTCTGCCTCATAAGGCTTGAGCAGGCCAGACATGTCTTTAATACACAGAGAATGACAGCCCAAATCCTCAAGACGCTTCGCCAAATCAGTCCAGGTATCCAGAGTGTGGTAAGGGCTGGTAGTGTAAGAAAGGGTACCTTGGGCGTGTGCACCAACGTTCACGGCAGATTTCACCGCTTTCTCAAAGTTACGTACATCGTTCATCGCATCAAAGATACGGAATACGTCCATACCGTTAGCGTGGGCACGCTCTACGAATTTCTCTACCACGTCATCTGCATAATGGCGGTAACCAAGAAGGTTCTGGCCACGTAATAGCATTTGCATCGGGGTTTTTGGCATCGCTTTTTTCAGCTCACGCAAACGAACCCATGGGTCTTCACCCAAGAAACGGATACAGGCGTCAAACGTTGCGCCGCCCCAGGTTTCCAATGACCAGTAACCGACATCATCTAACGCAGATGCAATCGGTAACATATCATCAAGACGCATACGGGTCGCGAACAGCGATTGGTGCGCATCACGTAAGACAACGTCTGTAATAGCGAGTGGCTTAGACATACGACAAAACTCCTTGTAATTGTATGTTTCGCATCAGCTAACGCTGGCGATTACGGTATTTATGTACTGCCGCAGAAATCGCAGCAATAGTTTCCCCTGACACTTGACCATTATTGTTATTTGATGGAGTGGTCGTGGTGGTTGCCTGAGGCGGCAGCTCTTCGGGGACCAAGCGGGACATCAACTTGACCAGACCGACCAAGATGGTAAGAAAGATAAAAACTACCACCATGCCTGTTAGCATGAGCGTGGCAGCGTGCTGGAGAGTACTACCCAAATCCATATGTTTGCTTCCTTGCAGGTTACCGAATTCCGTTCACCGGAAATTCGGCACGACTTTTTCTCAACAAACACGATTTACATTTTGTTGAGAATTTACTCACTCAGTTAAGTTGTCGGTCAAAATACTAACAAAACGCAATAATGACAATCCTGTAATACCTATCATTTGCTTCATTTTCGGCCTCTGACGCAATAAATACGCGCAATTGTTACTACATTGTTAACGGGTAACATGCAAAATCTGATGCATTTTGTTGCAGAAAAATCGTCAGGTAAAAACCCGTTTTTTCAGCGGATTAAGCGGGTATTTCTTAGCTGATATGCGCAGGACATTGAAAAGGCTATAAAAGTGTAAAAAGGGCGATTGTAGCTAAAAGTCAGCTTTTTGAGACTATGAGAGATTAGTCGGAAATTTAGAATATAAATGCAGTGTAAAATGGCGCGACCGGGAGGATTCGAACCTCCGACCGCCTGGTTCGTAGCCAGGTACTCTATCCAGCTGAGCTACGAGCGCGCAGTAAACACTTCATGCATCATCCGGATGCCAGCGCTTCGTCGGAAACGGAGCTTCGTCCTTGGAAAGGCAATTGCCTTGGGGGAGATAAATTAGGATGGCGCGTCCGGGAGGATTCGAACCTCCGACCGCCTGGTTCGTAGCCAGGTACTCTATCCAGCTGAGCTACGGACGCGCAACTAATTTACAAATGGCGGTGAAGGAGGGATTCGAACCCTCGATACGGCTACAAACCGTATACTCCCTTAGCAGGGGAGCGCCTTCAGCCTCTCGGCCACCTCACCGCACAAATCATGGCGCGCTCGGGAGGATTCGAACCTCCGACCGCCTGGTTCGTAGCCAGGTACTCTATCCAGCTGAGCTACGAGCGCACAACAATCCGGGTTTGTTTTCTGGAAACGACCAAAAAACGAAAATAATGGCGCGACCGGGAGGATTCGAACCTCCGACCGCCTGGTTCGTAGCCAGGTACTCTATCCAGCTGAGCTACGGTCGCGCACTGCAAGAATGGCGGTGAAGGAGGGATTCGAACCCTCGATACGGCTACAAACCGTATACTCCCTTAGCAGGGGAGCGCCTTCAGCCTCTCGGCCACCTCACCGTCTTGCGGAGGCACATATTACTTTGAGCCAAGAATATGTCAAACACTTTATCGGGAAAAATCAGCAATCTCGTTGTGTTTGCACACTTCTCCGCCATTTGCCGCTTTAGCGAGGCAAAATCGCCACCAATTGTGTTTTAAATGAACAACCTGACCACCTTAAAAAACCACAGTCTGGCAGTCATTCTGGGGCATTGGATGGTCAGTTTAAATGCGTTTAGGTAAAGAAAAGGCCGAGTCTATGTTCGGCCTTTCTGAAAACTCAAATACGCGGTGCTTAGAAGTTACCGCCAGTTGGCGCTGGGTTGCCCTTCTCTGCTTGTATACGCATGTAAATTTCTTCACGGTGAACAGACACTTCTTTAGGCGCGTTCACACCGATACGTACCTGGTTACCTTTTACACCCAGCACGGTAACAGTCACTTCATCACCAATCATCAGCGTTTCACCTACGCGACGAGTCAAAATCAGCATTCTTCTACTCCTTGAGTATTTACAACTTTCTTATTCGTTGAGTCTGTTTGGTCTTCTAACTGCACGAGGTAAATTACACGGCAGCATAAGCTCCGAGATGGACTTTCAACTACTTTCCTTCCTTGCGAGCATCCGTTGCGGGCCACTACAGATATCCTGTGCCCGTCAGGCTTTTCAATATGGCTTATTTCTCTAGCTAACTCCAGTTAACCAGTGAGATTTCGCATACCGAATCCAGACATTGTGACCCCTGTTCCCAGAAGATCACCTTGTCAGATACTGCTAGGACGGAAAAGTTCATCCGACCGGGCAAAAATCAGGCAGATGCGGCGAATAAAACATAGCCACACCCGCATTAAGGCGATGCACTATACAGAGTTAAAAAAAAAGTGCAAAGAATAAACTTATCTTACTCATTGAAAGAAAAAAGGCTTCCACAGGAAGCCCTTCTTTACATTAAATTAGCTGCTTTATACAAAGCTTATAGACGCTCAGTCAACCAAGGTGCAACGGTTTCCAAAGCCGCTGGCAGTGCAGCTGTATCAGAGCCACCTGCCTGCGCCATATCAGGACGACCACCGCCTTTTCCGCCGACTTGCTGAGCAACCATGTTGACCAGTTCACCCGCTTTCACTTTGCCAGTCAGATCTTTGGTCACACCGGCAATCAGGCCCACTTTGTCGTCAGACACATTACCCAGGAACACCACACCACTACCCATTTGGTTTTTCAAATCATCAACCATGGTACGCAATGCTTTGTTATCTGCGCCGTCCAGCTTGCTGATCAGTACTTTGACACCGTTAATATCCTGTACGTTGTTGATCAGGCTAGCACTTTCCTGGGCCGCCAGTTTTTCTTTCAGCAGCTGGATTTCTTTTTCCAGAGATTTCGCACGGCTCTGAGATTCAGACACCTTCTTTGCAAACTCTTGCTGCTGGCTATAGAACGCATCTTCTGCTCCTTGACCCGTTACCGCTTCGATACGACGCACGCCTGCTGCGATACCGCCTTCAGAAACGATCTTGAGCATACCGATATCACCGGTACGATTAGCGTGGGTACCGCCACAAAGTTCGATAGAGAAATCACCCATGGTCAGTACGCGAACATTGTCGTCGTACTTCTCGCCGAACAGTGCCATTGCACCTTTCGCTTTTGCCGATTCGATGTCCATGATTTCAGTAGACACGTCGTGGTTACGGCGAATTTGTTCGTTTACCAATTTCTCAACGGTACGTAGTTCTTCTGGTTTCACCGCTTCAAGGTGAGAGAAGTCAAAACGCAGACCTTCAGCACGGACCAAAGAACCTTTCTGTTGGACGTGCTCTCCCAATACGATGCGCAGCGCCTCGTGCAGCAAGTGGGTTGCTGAGTGGTTCAGCGCAATCGCCTGACGACGCTCTGCATTCACTTTTGCTTCCACGTTGTCGCCAACGCTCAGCATGCCATCAACCAACTTACCGCGAAGACCAATAGCCGCGCCATATTTCTGCGTGTCGATAACTTCGAACTTGCCTGCTTCAGTCATCAGGAAGCCTGCATCACCGCACTGGCCGCCTGATTCTGCATAGAACGGCGTTTGGTCCATGATAATCACAGCTTCGTCTGCCGTTGCCAGCGTCTCAGACGCCATACCATCAACAAAGATATCCGTGATAAGGCCTTTGCCTTCGGTCGCACCGTAACCAGTGAACTCAGAGTTACCTTCAACTTTAATCACAGAGTTGTAGTCAGTACCAAATTGGCCTGCTTCACGTGCGCGTTGACGCTGCTCTTCCATCGCTGACTCAAAGCCTTCTTCATCGATGGTGAAGCCACGCTCACGTGCCATGTCGTTAGTCAGGTCAGCTGGGAAGCCGGAGGTATCGTAAAGTTTGAAGACAGTTTCGCCGTCCAGCACTTTGCCATCCAGCGCTTCCAATGCGTCATTCAGAATTGCCATGCCGCGATCCAGTGTGCGACCGAAGTTTTCTTCTTCAATCTTCAGCACTTTCTCAACCATTGCTTGCTGGTTCTTCAGTTCTTCACCAGCGGTACCCATGATCTCAGCCAGAGGACCTACGAGCTTGTAGAAGTAAGAGCCTGTTGCGCCCAGCTTGTTACCGTGACGAACTGCGCGACGAATAATACGACGCAGAACGTAGCCACGACCTTCGTTAGAAGGCATGACGCCATCAACAATCAGGAATGCACATGAACGAATGTGGTCAGCCACAACACGTAGAGACTGGTTGGACAGGTCTTCGTAGCCAATCACTTCCGCTGCTGATTTGATCAGGGTTTGGAAGATGTCGATTTCATAGTTTGAGTGAACACCCTGCATGATCGCAGCAATACGTTCGATACCCATACCTGTATCAACAGAAGGCTTTGGCAGAGGTTCCATCGTGCCATCGGCATGACGGTTGTACTGCATGAATACGTTGTTCCAAATTTCAATGAAGCGGTCGCCGTCCTCTTCTGGAGAACCTGGAGGACCACCCCAAATGTGATCACCGTGATCGTAGAAGATTTCAGTACATGGACCACAAGGGCCTGTGTCACCCATCTGCCAGAAGTTATCTGACTCGTATGGCTTACCGCCTTTCTTGTCGCCAATACGAACGATACGGTCAGCTGGAATACCGATCTTCTCGTTCCACAGCGCGAATGCTTCGTCGTCTGTTTCGTAAACCGTCACCATCAGGCGGTCTTTTGGCAGTTGCAGTACTTCAGTCAAGAATTCCCACGCAAAGGCGATGGCATCTTCTTTGAAGTAATCACCGAAGCTGAAGTTACCCAGCATTTCGAAGAAAGTGTGGTGACGGGCAGTGAAGCCTACGTTTTCCAGGTCATTATGCTTACCACCGGCACGTACACAGCGTTGCGCTGTTGTCGCTCGGGTATAGGCACGTTTTTCTAGGCCTAGGAAGCAATCTTTAAACTGGTTCATACCTGCGTTTGTGAACAACAGCGTTGGGTCGTTGGCAGGCACGAGCGATGAGCTAGGCACGATAGTGTGCCCTTTGCTTTCAAAGAATTCGAGAAACGCGCGGCGGATCTCGTCGGTGCTCATGTACATTGGCTAATCCTGAAAATTGGAGTTGTAGTAATCACTGCGTCGCGTAACAGGCGACGTGATCAGAGTCAATTGGCGGTCATTGTAAACAACCTGGCCAATTGCGAAAAGAGGCATAAACAAGATAGATCGCAGACTATGCCTGCAATCGCTGGGTTTTAGTCGTCTTTCGAGAGGGCGTAGCTGATTTGGTCGAAGCTGAAACCGCGACTTTGCAGGTAACGGGTCCATTTGGCGCGTTGCTTGAAATCTACCGTCGGTAAGGTGCCGTCGTAATTACCGAAACGGCGTTTGGCCAGATCTTTTGCCAACTCGAACCAATCATGTTGTTGATTTTCTTGCGCAGTTTCCAGCAATGACGTGCTGATGCCCTTTCGTTTAGCGTCAAAGCAGATACGTTGCCAACCATGACCTTTCGAGGCCCCATGGAGAAGCAGCATTTCAGCAAAACGTTTATCATCCAGCCAATGGTGGAAAAGGCAGTGTTCTATTGCGTCATCGATTTCTTCAGGAGGGCACTGTCGCTGCGCCAGTTTCTGACGCAGCTCCAGTTCAGAATGGTCGCGGCGGGACAGGATGCCCACCGCCAATTCTTTTACAGTTAAACTCAGAACGCTTCCTCTTCAGGCAGTTCAGCGTCGTTGTTCTCTGCTTGCGGCTGGCCGGTTTGTAGCAGCATGTCACGCAGAGTCTTATCCAATTCTTTCGCGATTTCTGGATTCTCTTTCAGGAATCGACATGCGTTTGCTTTACCCTGACCGATCTTATCGCCGTTGTAGCTGTACCATGCACCAGCTTTCTCAACCAGCTTGTGTTTCACGCCCAGATCAATCAGCTCACCGTATAGGTTGATGCCTTCGCCGTACATGATTTGGAATTCAGCTTGTTTAAACGGTGCTGCAATCTTGTTTTTCACGACTTTAACGCGGGTATCGTTACCCACGACTTCATCGCCTTCTTTGATAGAGCCGATACGACGGATATCAAGACGAACAGAAGCATAGAATTTCAGTGCATTACCACCAGTAGTGGTTTCTGGGTTACCGAACATCACACCAATCTTCATACGGATTTGGTTGATGAAAATCATCAGGGTGTTGCTGTTTTTGATGTTCGCCGTCAGTTTACGCATCGCCTGAGAAAGCATACGTGCCTGCAGACCCATATGAGAGTCACCCATCTCACCTTCAATTTCCGCTTTCGGCGTCAGTGCCGCCACGGAGTCAATGATGATAACGTCAACTGCACCTGAACGCGTCAGTGCGTCAGCAATTTCCAGCGCCTGCTCACCAGTGTCTGGCTGGGACACCAGCAGGTTGTCGATGTCGACGTGCAGTTTGCGTGCATATACAGGGTCAAGTGCGTGCTCCGCATCGATAAACGCACAGGTTTTGCCTTGCTTTTGTGCTTCAGCGATAACTTGCAGTGTCAGAGTGGTTTTACCTGAAGACTCAGGACCATAGATTTCAACAATACGGCCGTATGGCAGACCGCCTGCACCCAGCGCGATATCCAGAGACAGAGAGCCGGTAGAAACGGTCTCAATATCCATCGTGCGGTCATCACCCAGACGCATGATCGAACCTTTACCGAATTGTTTTTCGATCTGTCCCAGGGCTGCGGCTAACGCCTTCTGTTTGTTGTCGTCCATTTGATTCTCCAACGGAAGCAATAATCGCTCAGATAACTATTTAATTGATGCTAAGTATACTGTCCATTTATACAGTGTCTAGCCCTGTATAAAATTTTTCTTCGCTTTTCGTGTCACTGCTCCGGTTTTTCGCTGTCCAAATAAGAGAGTAAGCGACACAGACTATGCGCAATGGTATTGCGGCGAATTTCATGCCTATCACCATCGAACAAACAGGTTTCTGTGACTGTGCCTTTGCTGGTTGCCCAGCCAAAACACACCATGCCCACAGGCTTTTCTTCGCTGCCACCAGTGGGACCAGCAATACCACTAACCGCAAGAGCAAAATCAGCATTCGCTTCTTTCAGCGCGCCTGCCGCCATTTCCGCTACGACCTCTTCACTGACAGCACCGTGATCCACCAGCGTATCTGTTGCCACACCGACCAATTCACGCTTAGCGTCATTGCTATAGGTCACAAAGGCACGCTCAAACCACGCAGAGCTCCCTGCCACCTCGGTCAGTACATAGGAGATACCGCCGCCTGTGCAGGATTCTGCCGTTGTCACCGTTTGGTTCGACGCTTTCAGTCTTTCGCCTATTTGTGTTGCCAGCTTAACGAGTTGCTCCATGATGTCCTCTTACGGCCTTGTTTTTACATCATCGCGAGATCGATACTTTACCCATTCATCGCGATTCACGTATCCTGTTGCCTTCTCTTATCTTTGTAATTTTGCAGGCCAGATAGTGACAGTACAAGCGACAGCAAATCACACGCCGATGATGCAGCAATTTCTGAAAATCAAAGCGCAGCATCCCGAAGAACTTCTTTTCTACCGAATGGGTGATTTCTACGAGCTGTTTTATGACGATGCTAAACGCGCATCCCAGTTGCTTGATATCTCTCTGACCAAACGCGGTGCCTCAGCCGGTGAACCGATTCCGATGGCAGGCGTTCCGTACCATTCTGTAGAAGGATACCTCGCCCGTCTGGTTCAGCTCGGAGAATCGGTTGCGATTTGTGAACAAATCGGCGATCCAGCCACCAGCAAGGGACCTGTTGAGCGTCAAGTTGTCCGTATTGTGACACCAGGTACCGTTTCCGATGAGGCGCTGTTAAGCGAGCGCGTCGATAACCTGATTGCGGCGATTTTCGCTCAAGGTGAACGTTTTGGTTACGCCACGCTGGATATCACTTCTGGCCGTTTCCTACTGAGTGAACCCGCAACAGAAGAAGAAATGCAGGCAGAATTGCAGCGCACGCGCCCGGCCGAACTTTTGTATCCGGAAGATTTTGCATTTCCATCGCTGACCGACATGTGCAAAGGCAGCCGCCGACGCCCTATCTGGGAGTTTGATTTAGAGACAGCAAAACAACAGCTAAACCAGCAATTCGGCACCCGGGATTTGGTCGGTTTTGGTGTTGAAGAATGCTCACTTGGTCTTGCTGCTGCAGGTTGTTTGATGCAGTACGTCAAAGACACGCAACGCACCGCCCTTCCCCACATTCGCGCTTTGGTGAAAGAAAACAAAGACCAATCCGTGATTCTGGATGCCGCCACACGCCGCAACCTGGAACTGACCCAAAATCTGTCGGGTGGGTTGGAGAACACTGTTGCCTCGGTCCTCGACAGAACCACTACGCCGATGGGCAGTCGCCTTCTGAAGCGCTGGCTTCATCAGCCGATGCGTGATTTTAAGATTGTGAACCGTCGTCTGGATGCCATCACGGTTCTAAAAGACACAGGGCTCTACGTCGATCTGGCAAACTCACTTCGCCCAGTTGGCGATATGGAACGTATTCTGGGGCGACTGGCGATTCGCTCTGCACGCCCTCGTGATATGGCAAGACTCCGCGGCGCATTGCAGCAATTGCCGGAAATCGAAAGCTTGCTTGATGAGGTGCAGGATGAAGCGATTGCACCGCTGAAACAGGCCAGCGCCCCAATGCCGGAACTTGCTGAGCTACTAGAGCGCGCCATTGTAGAAGCGCCACCGGTAGTTATCCGTGATGGTGGTGTCATTGCCCCTGGCTATAACGCTGAGCTTGATGAATGGCGCGATCTGGCTGATGGCGCCACACGCTATCTTGAGGAGCTGGAAGCACGTGAGCGCGACCGTCACGACATTGATACGTTGAAAGTCGGATTCAATCAGGTCCATGGTTTCTACATTCAGGTCAGCCGTGGTCAAAGTCACCTGGTGCCGCCTTACTACGTGCGCCGTCAAACATTGAAAAACGCTGAACGTTACATTATCCCAGAGCTCAAAGAGCACGAAGACAAGGTACTCAATTCCAAGTCAAAAGCACTGGCACTTGAGAAGAAGCTCTGGGAAGAGCTGTTCGACCAACTGCTACCACATCTTGAGAAGCTGCAACGCGCCGCTGAAGCGCTTTCCACCCTCGATGTACTGGCTAACCTGGCTGAACGTGCTGAGTCACTGAATTACTGCCGCCCGACGCTGACTGAACAACGTGGCATTGATATCGCTGGCGGTCGCCACCCTGTGGTTGAGCAAGTGATGGACGCACCTTTTATCGCAAACCCAACCTCACTCAATCCAGACCGCCGTATGTTGATCATCACGGGTCCTAATATGGGTGGTAAATCGACCTACATGCGTCAAACTGCGCTGATCACTCTGATGGCACATATTGGCTCTTATGTGCCGGCAGAATCCGTCACCCTGGGTCCTGTCGACCGTATCTTTACGCGTATCGGTGCATCCGATGATCTGGCCTCTGGCCGCTCAACCTTTATGGTCGAAATGACAGAGACAGCAAACATTCTTCATAACGCCACAGAAAACAGCCTGGTATTGATGGATGAGATTGGCCGCGGTACCAGTACCTATGATGGTCTTTCACTGGCATGGGCAAGTGCAGAGTGGCTGGCAGAAAAGCTCAAGGCGATGACGCTGTTTGCAACCCATTACTTTGAGCTGACGGAATTGTCCGGGCAGGTGCCGGGGCTAGTGAACGTGCATTTGGATGCCGTAGAGCATGGCGATGAAATCGCCTTTATGCACGCGGTTCAAGAAGGCGCGGCGAGTAAATCATACGGTCTTGCCGTTGCAGGGTTAGCAGGTGTACCCAAAACCGTGATCCAACGAGCGAAAACCAAGCTTCGCCAGCTGGAAGCCAGCGGACACGAAGTAGTGACAGGTGAGCAAGCGACACCAACCAGCAGTGCCGCCGCCCAGCTTTCACTGCTGCCAGAGCTTAGTGAAGTGGAAAAAGCGCTGGCTGATGTCGATCCGGATAACCTGACGCCAAGACAAGCACTTGATGCCTTGTACCGACTGAAAGCGCTGCTTTGACTTATCGAAGCGTCAGACGGTAAAAACAGAAAAGCCCCAAAAGGGGCTTTTTTATTGAGCACACAAAGTGTTGATAAAAAGGTGCTATCAGTGCTCAGTGTTGAACAGAGACTCGATGTTCAGTCCCTGATGCGTCAGCATGTCACGTAAGCGACGCAAGCCTTCAACTTGGATTTGGCGAACACGTTCACGTGTGAGGCCAATTTCACGACCCACATCTTCCAACGTTGACGCTTCATGACCCAGCAAGCCGAAACGACGTGCCAGCACTTCACGCTGCTTAGGGTTCAATTCCTGAAGCCAGTGAACGATAGACTTTTTCATGTCATCGTCTTGCGTGGTGTTCTCTGGACCGCCTTCTTTCTCGTCAGGAATGATGTCCAGCAATGCTTTCTCTGAATCACCACCAATCGGATTATCTACCGAACTGATGCGCTCATTCAGGCGAAGCATGCGGTTGACATCTTCAACTGGTTTGTCGAGTTGCAGAGCGATGTCTTCTGCTGTTGGCTCATGATCCAGCTTTTGCGCCAGTTCACGGGCAGTGCGCAGATAGACGTTAAGCTCTTTAACCACATGAATAGGCAGACGGATAGTACGCGTCTGGTTCATGATGGCACGCTCGATGGTTTGACGAATCCACCACGTTGCGTAAGTAGAGAAGCGGAAACCGCGTTCAGGATCGAACTTCTCAACCGCACGGATCAAACCGAGGTTACCTTCTTCAACCAAATCAAGAAGAGCAAGACCACGATTAGAGTAACGGCGGGAAATCTTAACCACCAAGCGGAGGTTACTTTCGATCATACGTTTGCGAGCAGCTTCGTCGCCACGAAGCGCACGACGTGCATAAAGTACTTCTTCTTCCGCAGTCAGCAGAGGAGAGTAACCTATTTCGCTTAGATAGAGTTGCGTTGCATCGAGAGCTTTCGAGGACGCCGCAAACGATACGGACTCTTCTACCTCTTCAGCTACTTCGTCTTCAGACTCGATTTCGAGTTGTTCCATGTCAACGTCTTCAACCATTAAGTCGTCAACTTTCTTTGCAGTATTATTCTGACTCATAGCGCCTCCCAATTTGGCGTAGCAGCTAGACAGTACAGCAAGATCTGCCTCGGATTACCGTTTCGGCAAATACCTTAACGGGTTCACCGACTTTCCTTTATAGCGAATCTCGAAGTGCAACCGTACACTGTTTGTACCAGAGCTGCCCATTGAGGCTATTTTTTGCCCCTTTTTGACATTCTGACGTTCCGAAACAAAGATGCGGTCATTGTGCGCGTAGGCACTAAGATAATCATCGTTATGTTTAATAATGATTAAATTGCCGTACCCTCTAAGCGCGTTGCCCGCATAAACCACTTTTCCATCTGCAGAAGCATCGATGCTTTGACCGCGTTTGCCCGCAATATCTATCCCTTTGTTTCCCAGCTCCGTGCTAGAGAATCCGGAGATGACTCGCCCGTTAGAAGGCCATTGCCACCTAATGGTTTCGGGCTTACCTGACGGCTTGTTAGCGGATTTATCAACAGTTGGTTTATTTTTTGTTACACGCTGATTGTATTCCTTCACTTTTTGCTGTTCAACATTTTTCTTATTTTGAGAAGAAGAAGCCGACTTATTTTGCGAAGCGGTTTTTGGATTATCTTGCTTGGGCTTAGCAGATGATCCTGAAACAGGCGGTTTCGTTGCAACGACAGCGGGTGCTGTTGCAACTCCGGATGTCGCTGCGACAACGACTGCCGCGCCCGCACCGGTATCTTTCTTTCCGTAAGATGGTGGCACGTACTTTTCGCGCCACAGATTCAGCTTCTGGCCAGGGAAGATAGTATACGGAGCATCGAGGTTATTAGCGGAAATAATATCGTTAACGTCACGGTCCGTGATGTACGCGATATAGTACAAGGTATCGCCCTTCTTCACCTCATAATAGCTACCTCGGTAACTGCCTCGTTCAATCTCCCCGTAATCAGGACCTACACTAGAGACGGGGGCTGGGCTGGTCACTGAGCAAGCAGACAATAATCCCAACACAGAGAGAAATAATAAAATTTTCAACTGAATTGAAACCATTACCACCCAAAGTTACCTATGCTAAATCACCAGCCACAAGAGGAACAAATCGAACCGCTTCAATGGCTTTTGATTCAAATTCGTCACCATGACGCGTGACATGATATAGCGTTTGATCGTTCTCGCCGACAGGCACAATCATAGATCCGCCATCACCAAGCTGTTCCATCAATATCTTTGGCATACTCGCCGCTGCGGCTGTCACAATAATGGCATCAAAAGGACCTTTACTTCTCCAGCCTTGCCATCCATCTCCATGTTTTGTAGATATGTTATACAGCTCAAACTGTTTAAAACGGCGCTTTGCGACCATTTGGAGCTGCTTAATTCGCTCCACGGAATAAACATGCTCAACCAGTTGCGCTAGCACGCACGTCTGAAACCCCGAACCGGTTCCCACTTCCAGAACACGACTGTCATGTTTAAGACCGAGAAGCTCCGTCATTTTCGCAACGATATAGGGCTGAGAAATAGTCTGCCCATGGCCAATCGGCAACGCATTGTTGTCATAGGCTTGATGAGCCATTGCCTCTGAAACGAAAAGATGTCTGGGCAAGCGTCCGATTGCCTCAAGCACACATTGATCTGATATACCCTGTTGGCGAAGTAGTTGAATAAGTGAATGCGAGTAATTCACTAATGCCACCCTTTATTATTTCGTTGCGTTTGTAACCCAAAGATTCAGAGTGTCGATCGTATCATGCGCTGTCAGATCGACCTGAAGTGGTGTCAAAGAGACACAATTATTTTCAACGGCATAGAAGTCAGTACCTGGCCCGGCATCTTGTTTTGCTCCCGGAGGACCAATCCAATAAATAGCATGACCACGAGGATCTCTATCCTCAATCATGTCTTCTGCACGGTGACGCGCACCCAACCTTGTCACCTGCCACCCCTTAATATCCTCTATTGGAACATCAGGAACATTGATGTTTAACAATCGGTTACGCGGCAGTGGCTTATCTTTGTCGTTGAGTACCACTTTTTTTACCACCTGAGCGGCAGTATGAAAATATGTGGTACCACAAAGGGAGACAGCTATCGCAGGCACACCCATGAAAAAGCCTTCAGTTGCTGCAGCAACTGTGCCTGAATACAATACATCATCACCGAGATTAGCGCCGTGATTGATCCCCGTAATGACAAAATCCACTTTATCTTTCACCAATGCATTCAACGCGACATGAACACTGTCGGTTGGTGTGCCCTGCACAGCATAACGGCTGTCACCCACTTCGCGCAGGCGAAGCGGGTTTTCCAGCGTCAGGGAGTTAGAAGCGCCGGAGCGGTTTCTATCCGGGGCTACAACGGTCACTGTAGCAATCTCAGACAACACTTCCGCCAGTACATTGATGCCGGCAGCAAACACGCCATCATCATTACTGATCAAAATGTGCATCTGATTCTCCCTCTGATTTGTCTACCATGACTTCTCGCATCACCGCTGTCGCAAAACATCCTGCAGGAAGAGAGAACTCAATCGTTAATGTGTCACCTTTACGTTGCCAGCTCATCTGTTGAGGATAGAGCAGCAATGGGCGACGCTCATGACGCATGCGGTTACTGCGAATCACCGCCAGAAGATGTGGTTCAGTATCTACGATATCCTGTTCAAACTGCTGCGCCTCACCTTGAGTAGGCAGTGCATTGTCACCGGTCATTGGGCCGGAGATTTGCCATTCGTGGTTTTGCAACTGTGCTTCCGCAGAGGCGACGTCTTCCACCAGTTGGACCTGCTCTTTGTCGTCGATCAGTAAGTCGCCCAACATTGGCGTATGGCAAAGTTGCTTTTCGATCCGCGCAGACAACACTTGGTTGAACAGGAATGATCGAGCTGCAGACAGGTAGAAGCTGCGTTTGCTCTTATCACGTACGCGGAATTTATCCTGACCCCAATCGCGCGCTGACGTCACGTTGTTGCCATTACGACCAAATCGCTGGCTGCCAAAGTAGTTTGGTACACCTTGGTCGCGAATGTCGGCAAGGCGTGCTTCAATTGCGTCATCACCGTCAAATTCTGTGATCACTAACTTGAAGCGGTTACCAATCAGATCACCCGGGCGCAGTTTTTTGTCGTGACGGGCAGTGTCCAAAATGGCATCAACACCTTCATGTGTAGCGACAAACTCGCTTAAATCCGGATCTGGCTGCCCTGGCAAGTGCACACTGAACCATTGTTCCGTCACTGCGTGGCGATCTTTCAGACCAGCCCAGCTCACATCACGGGATTTAACACCACACGCTTTAGCCAGCTCATTGGCAACGTATTTAGTGTTCTCGCCAATCTTGCGGATACGTACCAGAAAATGCTCACCGTGTCCGGCAGGCGTGAAATCAAGAGTTTCGCTAACGAAGAAATCTTCGGCCTTGGCCTTTAGGCGGCCAGTTGCTGCTGGCTGACCATGCAAGTAAGCCAGTGCGTTCATTACATCAGTCATTGGAATCCTTACGGATGATCACCACAGCCTCACAGGCGATGCCTTCTTTGCGGCCGGTGAACCCCAGTCGTTCGGTGGTTGTCGCTTTCACATTCACGTTGCTGACATCCGTTTCCAGATCCTGGGCAATCGCCGAACACATAGCATCAATATGCGGTGCCATTTTCGGCGCTTGCGCCATGATGGTGACATCCAGGTTACCAATCACATAGCCTTTTGCTTTCACTTTGGCGTAAACATCGCGTAGGAGAAAACGGCTGTCAGCCCCTTCCCACTCAGCGTCGGTATCAGGGAAGTGACGGCCAATATCGCCAGCCGCAATTGCGCCAAGCAGAGCATCACACACTGCGTGCAGCGCCACATCACCATCGGAGTGCGCGACCAGTCCTTGCTCATAAGGTACTTTCACACCGCCAATGATCACTGGGCCTTCACCGCCAAACTTGTGTACGTCAAAACCGTGTCCAATACGAATCATGTTTCTTCCTCACTTATCACTGGCCGCTATTGCGTTGGGCCAGGAAAAAGGTGGCGAGCGCGAGATCTTCGGGCTGCGTCACCTTGATGTTGTCTGCATGTCCAGAAACCAGCTTAGGTGCGCCACCGGCAAGCTCAATCGCGGAGGCTTCATCAGTCACTGCCAACGATTTATCCAATGCGGTTTCTAATGCATTCAGTAACTGCTCACGCTTAAACATTTGTGGCGTTAAGGCATGCCAGAGTTGCTCACGGCACACTGTGGTTTCAATCTTGTTGTCGCCCGTGCCGCGCTTCATGGTGTCTCGCACCGGACAGGCTAGAATAGCGCCATGGGTGTGACTAATCGCCTCAGCAATCAGTGCATCGATGTCCTGATGTCTGACACAAGGCCGGGCAGCATCATGTACCATCACCCATTCCGCATCAGTTGTGCGAAGGCCAGCCAAGACGGAGTCTGCGCGCTCTTTGCCACCAGTTGTCACCACAACACGCTTATCACTGCCAAGGGATGTTGAATGGAAATATCCATCCTCTTCACCAATCGCAATCACGACTTTATTGATGCTTGGGTGCTCCAGCAGGTAATGCACCGTGTGTTCAAGCAGCGTTTTATCTTCGATGGTGAGGTATTGTTTCGGCAGGTCCGCGCGCATACGCTTTCCTACTCCTGCCGCAGGGACAATCGCGACCACTTCAGGCGCGACAGATTGCGGCAAGCTTAAGGTTTCTTCACTGGCCGGGGTATTCATGTTTCTCTACTTAAAAAGGCGAGAGGGCTAATCGCTGACAACCCGGAAGAAAGTTTCTCCCGGCTTGATCATGCCCAGTTCGTTGCGGGCGCGTTCTTCAATCGCTTCTTGCCCACGTTTGAGATCTGCTATTTCTGCGTACATTTGCTGGTTACGTTGGTGGAGTTTATCGTTGGCTTGAGCAACAGAATCAGCAACGGCGGTCACTGCAAGGTAATCGTCTACCCCGTTCTTGCCCCACCAAAGGTGATACTGGAGCCATCCAAACAATACGAACAGCAAGACTGTCAGCATTCGCATTGAATTTTCCTCCCCACACTCAACAAAACCCGTCTGGCATTCATCGCCAAACACAGAACATAACCCACAAAGTCTAGGCTCAGTGGGCACTTACATAAAGAATAGCCGTAATAATCCCACATTCGCCCCTGTCACACCAGCAATGCCAGCGACAGAACGGCGAATTGCGGGCTTTTCGTAAATAAGTGACAGGAGAATGGTCAGGCGTTGAGGTGATAAACCGGATTGGGAAGCGCCCCCAGCAAGGTAGAGAGGTCTCTCGCTGCAAACGCAAAGGTATATTCCGGTGGACCCGGTGTGTACATCAAAGATTCAAATTCAAACAACGCGCTATCGACTATCAAGGGGATATGGTCTGGCATACCAAACGGGCAAACCGCCCCGGGTACACAGCCAAGACTTTCTATCATCTCTTCGTCTGAGGCAATGGAAGGTCTTTGCCCCACCAGCGCTTTGATTTTCTTACCATCCAATCTCGCATCACGATGCGTCAGCAAAAGCGCATGACCGCCCTTCTTAAAGTTGAGGAGTAAGCTTTTAGTGGGTGTTGCTGTCCAACCCAGACGCTTGCCGACGATGTCATCAGTGGCAAAATCGAGGATGGGTTCATGTTGCCACTCTTGATAGCTCACACCACACTGCGTCATCAAACTGATATTCTTTTGCAGAATTTCATCCAACGTCTGCGCCATTTATCCCTCCAGGCCCATCATCCATTTTTGCATCAAAAGAAATGCTACATAAACCATCATGCCAGCAACCAGAATATCAATGGTTTTCCGCACATTAGGCTTGGAAAGCACTGGCGACATTTTCGCAGCGCCCAATGCAATACCATAAAACCAGACCATAGATGCCAGCATAGTGCCGACTGCAAAGGCGGTTCGCTGTGCAGGTTCAAACTGACCACCAATTGAGCCTAGTACCACAACGGTGTCTAAATACACGTGAGGGTTTAGCAAAGTCACTGCCGCAGCGCCAATCAATACCGCCATGAGTCCTTTACCCGTATTTTCTCCCTCCGACTCGGCACTTTCCTCTTCGCCAATCCAAGCACGTTTAAGCGATTGGTAAGCGTAGGTCAGCAGAAAGGCAATACCTCCCAGTGTCACGACACTCAGCAAGGTTTCATTACTGGAAAGCATTGCACCACCGCCAAAAACGCCGAGGGCAATCAAAGCAAAGTCGCAGAGAAAGCAAAGTGTCGCCGTCGCAACATGATGATGACGGCGGATCCCTTGATTGAGGACAAACGCATTCTGCGCACCAATCGGAATGATCATACTGAGCCCTAAACCAAACCCTTGTAATAAAACACTGCTACTCATCACTTTGTCTCCACATCCCTCAATATTGCTGAGGCACAAATTAGAGGGGTGACAAACGTAAGTAAAACTAATAATTTTAATCACAGATAAGCAAAACTGATGAGACGTAGATGAAGGGATTAGATTACCGCTGGCTGGATGCACTGGATGCAGTCATCGCCAACGGCGGCTTTGATAAAGCAGCAGAAGCGCTTTTCATCACCCAATCGGCCGTTTCCCAGCGAATCAAACAGCTGGAAACTTTGGTTGCACAGCCCGTATTGATTCGCGAAACGCCTCCGCAACCCACCGCCATTGGTAAAAAGCTGCTTGGCCTTCACCGACGTGTTCAACTGCTTGAAAAGGAAATGCTGCCAGAGCTGACACCCGAAGGGCTGGCAGGTCCTATTACTGTACCTATCGCCACCAATGCAGACAGCCTGGCGACCTGGCTGCTGCCAGCTCTTTCCCCGTTAATGAAAGCGCAGACACTCGAAATCAACCTGATCGTCGATGATGAGAGCCGCACGCTGAATCGCCTTCGATCAGGCGAAGCCGTTGTTGCGGTTAGCAATGAAGCCACACCACTGAAAGGCTGTGTGGCGGAATCTTTGGGGGTGATGGAGTACCTTTGCGTTTGCACCCCAGCCTTCAAAGCCACCTACTTTCCAGATGGCTTGAACGCAGAAGCGGTGAGTCGCGCTCCTGCTGTGGTGTTTGACCGTTTCGATGATATGCACACTCAGTTTGTGTCTGAACGTTTTCAACTGCCCACTCCCGGCTGGCGTAGCCATATGGTTCGCTCGTCTGAGGCTTTCGTCAAAATGGCCAAACTAGGTGTGGCGTATTGCCTGATACCCCGTCTGCAAATTGAGCCAGAACTGACATCCGGTGAGCTTATCGATCTTTGTCCAGGCGATGGTGTGATCCGCCACCTATACTGGCACCATTTCGCGACGGAAAGTGGCGTATTGGCGGAGATGTCATCAGCCTGCTTAAATTATGCGCGAAAGACTTTCGGCGAAGGAAAAATATCCCGCACAGTGTGAATTATTTCCGCCTTGCCGGAGTCATAGCCATATAACTTCAAAAAACAACATGGAACCCAGACCATGAAAAAACACCTTATTGCTTCGTTAGTTGGTGCAGCCATTGCGCTGTCTTCACCGTTTGTTTCAGCCGCTACACCGGATTTCCCGCATCTGGAAACCATGGGAGTTGGTGAAGTTGTCGCCCAGCCGGACACCGCCACCGTGGACGTTGCCGTCTCACTTACCCGCACGTCTGCCCAAGCTGCCAAAAAGGCATCTGATGATGCGGTGGCTACGCTTTTGGAACGATTGGAGAAAATGGGGATTGCGCGTAAAGATATCGAAAGCGCCAATCTTAACCTTCAGCCTCAGTACAGTTATCCGAAAAACAGCGAGCCAAAATTGAACGGCTACCGCGCCACACGAAACGTGACGGTGACCGTGAGTGATCTGTCCCGGCTTAACCGTGTGCTGGATGGCGCATTGGCCGATGGCCTCAATCGCGTGAATGGCATCAGCTTTTCTTCGAGTAAAGAAGCTGAGCTCAAAGAAAAAGCGCGCATGGCAGCCATTGCCGATGCAAAAGCTAAAGCAGAGTCATTGGCAAAAGGCTTTGGTGAAACACTCGCAGGCGTTTGGGAAATCCGCTACATGACATCGACGCCGGTTCGCCCAACCATGATGCGAATGGCAGAGGCGTCCAGTGTTGCATCAAGCTACGATGACGCAGAAATCACTATCCGTGATCAGGTGGAAGTGGTTTATGCGTTAGGGGAATAAATGCCTGTCGTTAGCAAACCATAAATAGAAAAATGGCCGCTATTGCGGCCATTTTCCTTTCTGGGATAGACATTTGTTAGGGGGAACAAATCGTCAATCAATGGAGTATACGAGCGCGAAGGGTACCTTCGATCGCTTTGAGTTTCTCCAATGCTTTTTCAGAGTGCTCGGTTTCGACGTCGATCACAACGTAACCGTACTCGGAATTGGTTTGCAGGTACTGACCAGCAATGTTGATACTTTCTTCTGCGAAGATGGTATTGATTTTGGTCAGGATACCTGGCTTGTTCTGGTGAATGTGCAGCAGGCGCGACGTGCCAGTGTGCTCAGGCAACGATACTTCTGGGAAGTTCACAGAAGACAGGGTTGAACCATTGTCTGAGTACTTCACCATCTTACCAGCCACTTCGATGCCGATATTTTCCTGTGCTTCCTGAGTTGAACCACCGATGTGTGGTGTCAGGATCACGTTATCAAACGCTTGCAGCGGAGAAGTAAATGGGTCGCTGTTGGTTTTCGGCTCTGTTGGGAATACGTCTACTGCCGCACCGCCAATGTGACCGCTTTCCAATGCGCCACACAGCGCATCGATATCAACCACTGTACCGCGCGCGGCGTTGATGAAGATCGCGCCCGGCTTCATGCGCGCAAACTCTTCGCTACCCATCATGTCTTGGGTTGAGTCGGTTTCCGGCACGTGAAGGGTGATCACGTCACTCTTGTTCAGAAGCTCTGACATTGACGCCACTTGCGTCGCATTACCCAGTGAAAGCTTGTTTTCAATGTCGTAGAAGAAAACACGCATACCCAGGTTTTCCGCCAGAATACCCAGTTGGGTACCGATGTGACCGTAACCAATGATACCCAGGTTTTTGCCACGTGCTTCGAACGAACGGTCCGCTGACTTCATCCACTCACCGCGGTGAGCCATAGCGTTCTTCGCTGGAATGCCACGAAGCAGAAGAAGAATCTCGCCAAGAACCAGTTCGGCAACACTACGGGTGTTTGAGAAAGGTGCGTTAAATACTGGGATACCGCGCTTCGCTGCCGCAGTCAGGTCAACCTGGTTGGTGCCAATACAGAAACAACCCACTGCTACCAGTTTTTGCGCTTTCGCAAACACTTTCTCAGTCAGTTGGGTGCGGGAACGAATGCCCACGAAATGCGCGTCAGCAATTGCCGCTTCAAGCTCTTCACCGGCTAGAGAGCCTTTGTGATATTCAATATTGCTGTACCCTGCACCCTGAAGAACTTCCAGTGCAGTTGGGTGAACACCTTCAAGGAGAAGGATCTTTATTTTGTCTTTTTCAAGCGACACTTTAGCCATTGCAGTTCTCATCCTTAAAAAAAAACCTGTCGTTAAATTCGGTTTCCGTCTTCCAGACGTCAAAGGCCGCTTTTTGATAGGATTATGTCGGCCTTGTACAATTAGTGACTAAGGTAACAAAAATTTATTTGCATGGGTAAGAATATTACGTAATAAGTGCGAAAAAAAACGGCGCCATGAAGGCACCGCTAACTTATTGAGTTACTTATACGCAAACGTTTGGCTTTTGCTTCAAAAAAACTGAAGTGTTAACCCATTAACGCTTAACTGTTTTTAGCTTTTTACTACACCGTTTGCAGTACCTTCCAGCACTACATCTGCGCCACGGTTTGCAAACAGGCCAACAGTCACTACGCCCGCAATCGCGTTGATCTTGTCTTCCAGTTCTTTGGCATTGGTGATTTGCAGGTTGTGCACGTCCAGAATCACGTTGCCATTATCGGTGATACAACCTTCGCGGTAGCAAGGATCGCCGCCCAGTTTAACCAGTTCACGCGCCACGTAAGAACGCGCCATTGGGATCACTTCCACTGGCAGAGGGAATTGACCCATCACATCCACTTTCTTGCTGTCGTCGATGATACAGATAAATTTCTCGGAGATCGCCGCCACGATTTTTTCTCGCGTCAGTGCAGCACCACCGCCTTTGATCATTTCGTTGTTTGGATTTATCTCATCCGCACCATCAACATAAATGTCCAGACTCGCCACTTCGTTTGCATCAAAGACCGGAATGCCAATCTTCTCCAGACGCTCGGTAGATGCAACTGAACTCGACACTGCACCTTTGATTTGCTCTTTCATGGTTTCGAGGGCATCGATGAAGTGATTAACGGTGGATCCAGTGCCAACACCAACGATGCTGCCTTTGGTCACGTATTCCAACGCAGCCCAACCAGCCGCTTTTTTCATTTCATCCTGAGTCATGAGGATCTCCTGGGTAAATAGGGGTAATTCGCGACGCCGATTATACAGATCTGATTTTGGAGCGGGCAGATTTTTATAAACGCAGATCCCGTTATTCGGGATCGATACAGATCAGGTTAGATCGCCCACTTCCAATGCCTAGATGGCGTCAAAATCTCTGGTAAAGGCACATCCCACGCTTCAACAGGAAGGTCATCAACCTGCTGGCAATCATGAGCGATACCAACGGGTTTTGCTCCCCGTCCTGATTCATACCAAGGTGCCAGTGTGCGATCGTAATACCCGCCGCCCATACCCAGGCGCTGCCCGCTTTTATCGAACGCCACAAGCGGTGTACAAATCGCATCAAGTTGCTGTGCAGGCAATACATCAAGCACGCTAAGCTTCGGCTCTAGAATACCGTAGCGGTTTGGTACCAAGGTGGACTTAGGATGATAGTGCAGGAACAGCAAATGCCCTTTGCTGAAAGGATGAATCACCGGCAAATAAACATCTTTCCCCTCTCGCCAGCAATGCTCAATCAGAGGCTGGGTATCCAGCTCACCATCTACTGACAAATAAAGCGCAATTCGCTGAGCGTTGAGGATGCTGTCAGCTTGCTGAAAATGGGAAGAAAGGTTTGTCGCCGCATGACGCTGCTCGTCATCGGTCAGGGATTGCCTTTTGGCTCGGGTCGCTTTTCGCAGTTCATTGCGAAGAGAAGAAGTGTTCGCTTGCATCGGCTGTCCTTGCCGCAAAGCTAATGGGGATTGGCCCCGGAGTGCCGTTGGGATCTTTTGCCCTTGAACCCTGCGGTTCAAGGCGGATGAGAAGAACATACCGTAGGCTTCTCGGTACAAGCCGAGCCTGCTCAAAAGCATGTAACATCCCACCCTTAGATGTGCTTATCGGCTCAGGGACGCGGATCCGCTGACGCACACTCCAGGGTCAAACTGGTTCGGAAGGCTTACGCTTCCTTCGACGCGCTGTATTTTAACAACGCCTCTTCAATCGTTTGCTGCAACAGCACAATGCGCTGTTCCATATCATTCTTATCGTCGGTGTTTTGCTGTCTTTCTGCACGCAATTCGTAGCAGATATTCAGGGCCGCGATAGTGAGCAGTTGCTCTGTATTCGTTACTTTAGTGCGCTCAGACAATTCGTGCAACCGTTGATCAAAGTCGTCTGCCGCTTCTTTCAGCGCTTGTTCCTGACCTGCCGGACAGTTAACACGCATTATTTTGCCAAGGATCTGAATTTCAACAGCTTGCGTAGTCATATTCTTTTCTGAGCTCCCTTCAAAGCGCGGTGTCGCACCCTGACGTCACGGGCGCAAACTATAGAAAATGGCAGATTAAACTTCAAGTCTATCCTATCGTGTATTGTCTCTCGACGGACTAAGCAGACGAAAAGTCGTCAATGTGATGAAAATCAGAGCTATCGTGAACCTGATTCTCGCTTTTGCTTTCTTCTATCGTGAAGAGAGGTTCAGTGACTTAGGACTAACTGGTAGTATACGGACAAGACAATTTCGGTACCCAAGGTGACCCCGTGACCCAAGTAACTTTACCTGAATACAGCAACATGGTTTCCACGCTTCGTGCTGACTCTCTGGCCGTAACGCCAGCAGAAATGCATGGCCTTCTGGCGGGAATGTTGTGCGGTGGACTAGACCCTGAGCTGGGTAACTGGATGCCGATGCTTTATGACTACACCAATGATGGTGCAGGCTGGCCACATGAGTCGAAAACACTGGCGGCAACCAGCGTTAGTCTGGCGAGCCAGCAACTCACTGGTGGTCAGATGGATTTCGAAGTGCTGTTGCCGGATGAAAATGAATCCTTGCTTGATCGCGGTGATGCGCTGTCTGAGTGGGTAAGTGCTTTTATCGCAGGTATTGGTTTAGTCGGTATCACTGCAGGCAAACTGTCTGATGACTCGAAAGAGGTACTGGCAGACCTGACGGAAATTGCACAGCTTGGCATTGATGAGGACGACGATATGGAAGAGCAGGCATTGCTTTTCGAACAAGTCATCGAGCACGTCCGCGTCTGCGCAATGACGCTTCATGCCGAGCTTGGCATCAAGCCACAGACTGAAGAAAAACCAACCCTCCACTAACAGATCACTGTCGGAGACTGACGCAGAATGGATGCTGAGCCATCAACACAAAATTTTGATGTCGTCATTGCCGGTGGCGCAATGGCAGGTGCCACTTTGGCATTGGCCATTGAGCAACTAACACAGGCAGGCTTGTCCGTAGCGGTCGTGGAAGCCGCCATTCCGGACAACAGCCACCCAGGTTATGATGCCCGAAGCATTGCCCTTTCCTATGGCAGTTGCCAGTTGCTCGATAACATCGGCGTGTGGAAAACCTTATCGCCATTTGCCACCCCAATCAGCAAAATCCATGTCTCCGACCGCGGCCACTTTGGCCTGACCGAGATGAATGCCCATGAAGAAGGTCTGGATTACCTCGGCAATGTGATTGAGCTTGCCGACGCTGGGCGCATTTTTCACCAAGCATTGGGTAAAGCCAAAAACATCACCTTGTTTTGCCCGGCTTTTGTCACTGATATCAAACGTGAAGTCGACAGCGTCACTTTGACGCTCAATCATGGAAAAGCGCTGACAGCCAAGCTGGTTGTTGCCGCAGACGGCGCGCTATCATCTTGCTGCGATTTGGTGGGGATTGAACGCCATGAGCATGACTTTGAACAGATTGCGCTGATAGCGAATGTCACCACAGAACTTGCGCATCAAGGCCGTGCCTTCGAACGTTTTACCGAGACCGGCCCTGTCGCCTTATTGCCTATGTCTGAAGGCAGAAGCTCGCTGGTATGGTGCGTCAAACCTCACGAAGCGCCGGCTATGCTGTCGATGTCTGACGACGAGTTCGCACAAGCACTGCAACAGGCTTTCGGATGGCGCTTGGGAAGACTACTGCATGTTGGTCAGCGTGGCAGCTATCCGTTGATTCTGCGTCAGGCAACCCGTCTTATCAGTCACCGCTTTGCCGCAGTCGGGAATGCGGCACAAACGCTTCACCCCATTGCCGGACAAGGCTTTAACCTTGGCCTTCGCGATGTGGTATCGCTGGCTGAAGAAATCGCCAAAGCGCACGTTGATGGCAAAGATTGTGGTCAAATACCTGTGCTTCAATCATACCTCGCACGACGCGAACCAGACCGCGATACGACAGTTGCCATGACATCAGGTTTGGTTCACGGCTTCTCCAACACCACAGCACCACTGATTCTGGGACGAAACCTGGGGCTGGCAGCGATGTCGGTCTTTAGCGAATTGAAAGCACCATTGCTGCAACGTGCAATGGGCTTGGTAGAACGATAATGAAAATGACAAATGTAGACATCGCCATTATCGGCGGTGGCATGGTTGGCCTGACACTCGCTGCTGCACTGGCAGACAGCGATCTTCGCATCGCGATCATCGAAGGCAAAATGCCGGAGCCAGAACTCGCTCCCTTGCCCGACCTTCGTGTGTCTGCGTTGAGCCGCGCCAGTGAGCGTATTCTGAAAAACGTCGGCGCGTGGGAAGGCATTCAATCCCGACGCTCAAGTCCATATCAAAAAATGTCGGTATGGGAACAAGACAGCTTCGCCGCGATTGATTTTGATGCGATGGACTTGGGTCAACCCAACCTCGGTTATATCGTTGAAAACCGCGTTATTCAGCTGGCACTGTTTGAGCGCGTAAAGCAGCAACAGAACGTCACCCTATTCTGCCCAGACCGCTGCGCCAACATGATGTTTGGTGAGACAGAAGCCTGGCTAACCCTCGAATCGGGCAGCGCCATTACCGCGAAACTCGTGGTCGGCGCTGACGGCGCGAACTCCTGGGTACGCAACCAGCTATCGATCCCATTAACCCATTGGGATTATGGACATAGTGCACTGGTCGCCAATATCCGGACCGAAGAGCCACATGATGGTGTCGCACGCCAGATTTTCACCCCGGATGGTCCGCTGGCTTTCCTGCCACTGTCTGATCCGAACCTAAGTTCGATCGTTTGGTCGCAATCACCGGAAAATGCCGATGCACGTTGCTCCATGCCTGAAGGTGAGTTCAACAAAGCACTAAGCGCTGCTTTCGATCTTCGTCTTGGCCTTTGCTCGGTTGAAGGTGAACGTGCGGCCTTTCCACTGAAAATGCGCTACGCGAGAGATTTCGTGGTCGAGCGCGTTGCCCTAATTGGCGATGCCGCGCACACCATTCATCCGCTGGCAGGTCAAGGCGTAAACCTGGGCCTCTTGGATGCCGCGACGCTGGCACAAGAGCTGATCCGCTTAAGTGACGAAGGCAAAGACATTGGTGAAAAAACCAACCTCCGTGCTTTCGAACGCTGGCGTAAAGCTGAAGCTGCGCAAATGATTGCGGCAATGCAAGGGTTCCGCGATTTGTTTGCGGGTGAAAACCCGGCGAAGAAACTCATTCGTGGTATTGGCCTGATGGCAGCCGCCACACTCCCGGGTATCAAAACCCAGTTTATTAAGCGGGCGCTTGGGCTGACAGGTGATTTGCCAAAACTGGCGAAGAAGTAGGTTTATTCAAGGTCCTAGGGGCTGTTGATCTTTGGTGTTCATTTTTTAATCAGCAATACATTGGTAACCACATAAGCATGAATGCCAGCGATACCATGCTGGCATAATTCCTTTCTAATTTGTCATATCTACTTGAAATAGCACGATAATGCTTGATTCTGGCAAAGGCATTCTCGACTAAATGCCGATACTTATATAAGCACCAATCCATCGTATCTTTGCTGATGTCTTGCCCGCAATTACGCTTGGCGATGACAGTTTTCCCTCCTTTGCGTCGCACAAAGTCTCGAAAAGCTTTACTGTCATAACCTTTATCGCAGATGACGGTGTTTATTTCTTCAAGCTGTTCAACAAGGCTTTCCGCATGAACAATGTCATTTCGTTGCCCTTCGGATAAGTCAAAGCAGATGGGTAAACCTCCACTGTCTACAGCCAGATGAATCTTGGTTGTATTACCGCCTCGACTCTTACCGATTTGCTCGGTCGCGCTGCTCGCCGCTCCGGTACTGTGCTGATGCGCTCTGACTATTGAGCCATCAAGAAAGACCCATTCAAAGTCAGCCATCTGCGATAACTGACTGAAAAGATGATTTAATATCCCTTTCTTTGACCAAAGATTGAAGCGCCTGTAGACGGTGCTCCATTCCCCAAACTCGGACGGTAAATCTCGCCAAGGAATACCGGTCCTCATACGATAAAGTATTCCTTCAAAGGTCATTCTGTGCTCAGACTTATCATAGATGCGCCCTGTACTTTTCATTGCTTTCAGTAGCAGTTCCCATCTTGAGTCAGTTAAGATTGTTCTTGGCATGCTTTGGGGTTGTTGTTTGTTTTTGGCGAAAGAGATTATAACCCCTTAGCGTGCTGCTCAAAATTTAACCACCAAAGATCAACAGCCCCTAGGTCCTAGGTCCTTGAAATAGAATTCATACCATTGTGAAACGACAAAACGGCACTGAGCATTTTCATTTCCCCGATCCTGCTCTTCCTAGGCACAAGGCCCTGCTCTTCTCCTAGGACCTTCTGTCCTAACCTCATAAAAAAACGGCGCCTTTCGGCGCCGTCTTCAATCTAAATCCGTTAAGGATAGGCGATTACGCTTGGCCTTTAACTTCTTTCAGACCGTTGTAAGGTGCTTTGCCAGCCAGTGCTTCTTCGATACGAATCAGTTGGTTGTACTTAGCAACACGGTCAGAACGGCTCATAGAACCAGTCTTGATTTGGCCAGCCGCAGTACCTACCGCCAGGTCAGCGATAGTTGCGTCTTCAGTTTCACCTGAACGGTGAGAGATAACAGCAGTGTAGCCTGCGTCTTTAGCCATCTTGATTGCAGCCAGAGTTTCAGTCAGAGAACCGATCTGGTTGAACTTGATCAGGATAGAGTTAGCTACGCCTTTCTCGATACCTTGAGCCAGGATCTTAGTGTTAGTTACGAACAGGTCGTCACCAACCAGCTGGATTTTGCCGCCCAGCAGTTCTGTTTGGTGCTTGAAGCCATCCCAATCAGACTCGTCCAGACCGTCTTCGATAGAAACGATTGGGAACTGATCTACCAGGCCAGCCAGGTAGTGGTTGAACTCTTCTGAAGTGAAGGTTTTGCCTTCGCCTTTCATGTTGTAGATGCCAGCTTCTTTGTCGAAGAACTCAGATGCTGCACAGTCCATCGCCAGAGTGATGTCTTTGCCCAGCTCGTAGCCAGCTGCTGCAACTGCTTCTGCGATAACTTCCAGTGCTTCTGCGTTAGATTTCAGGTTAGGCGCGAAACCACCTTCGTCACCAACTGCAGTGTTGTAGCCTTTAGACTTCAGTACTTTCGCCAGGTTGTGGAATACTTCCGCGCCCATGCGAACTGCTTCTTTCAGAGTTGCAGCGCCAACTGGCTGAATCATGAACTCTTGGATATCAACGTTGTTGTCTGCGTGCTCACCACCGTTGATGATGTTCATCATTGGCAGAGGCATAGAGAATACGCCAGCAGTGCCGTTCAGCTCAGCAATGTGCTCGTACAGTGGCATGCCTTTCGCAGCAGCTGCTGCTTTTGCGTTCGCCAGAGAAACAGCCAGGATTGCGTTTGCACCGAACTTAGATTTGTTCTCAGTACCGTCCAGATCGATCATGATCTGGTCGATTTCTGCTTGGTTTTTCGCGTCTTTACCTTCAAGAGCGTTAGCAATTGCGCCGTTTACTGCATCAACTGCTTTCAGAACGCCTTTACCCAGGAAACGTGCTTTGTCGCCGTCACGCAGTTCCAGTGCTTCGCGAGAACCGGTAGATGCGCCAGATGGAGCAGCTGCCATACCTACGAAACCACCTTCCAGGTGAACTTCTGCTTCTACAGTTGGGTTACCGCGTGAGTCAATGATTTCACGGCCCAGAACTTTAACGATCTTAGACATTGTGTTTCCTCTCGTATGTCAATAGCTTAAGAATGCGAAAAGCGGCCGCACAACCTTCGCGACCGCTTCCTTTTTTCAGTTACAGCTCACCACGCTGATTTTTACCTGCCGCTGCCACGAAGCCTTCAAACAGAGGGTGGCCATCGCGTGGAGTAGAGGTAAATTCAGGGTGGAACTGGCACGCCACAAACCATGGGTGCGCAGGGTTTTCGATGATTTCAACCAGCTTTTTATCCGCAGACAGGCCAGATACAACCAGACCCGCTTCTTCAATCTGCGGACGCAGCACGTTGTTCACTTCATAACGGTGACGGTGACGCTCGTGAATCGTCGCGTTGCCGTACAGATCACGTGCTTTAGTACCTTCTTTTAGGTGACACAGCTGCGCACCAAGACGCATGGTGCCGCCCAAATCTGATTTTTCAGTACGCTCTTCAACTTTACCTTCGCCATCCACCCACTCGGTGATCAGGCCAACAACAGGGAACTTACTGCCCTTGTCGAATTCGGTAGAGTTAGCGCCTTCCATGCCTGCAACGTTGCGCGCGTATTCAATCAGCGCAACCTGCATGCCCAGACAGATGCCAAGGTATGGCACTTTGTTTTCGCGAGCGTATTTTGCTGCCAGAATCTTGCCTTCCACACCACGGTCACCGAAGCCACCCGGAACAAGAATCGCGTCCAGACCTTGCAGTGCTTCGTCGCCTTTTGTTTCTACGTCTTGAGAGTCAACATACTTGATGTTCACCGTCAGACGGTTTTTCAGGCCACCGTGTTTCAGTGCTTCGTTTACAGACTTGTATGCGTCTGGGAGTTCGATGTATTTGCCAACCATACCGATAGTCACTTCACCGGTTGGGTTCGCTTCTTCAAAAATAACTTGTTCCCATTCAGACAGATCAGCGTCTGGCGCTGTGATGCCGAAACGAGTACAAATCAGGTCATCAAGACCTTGAGAACGGATCAGTGAAGGGATCTTGTAGATGGAATCTACGTCCTTCATCGAAATCACTGCTTTTTCCTGAACGTTACAGAACAGCGCAATCTTAGAGCGCTCGTTCGCAGGAATCACACGATCACTACGGCAAACCAGGATGTCTGGCTGAATACCGATAGACAGCAGTTCTTTGACTGAGTGTTGGGTTGGTTTGGTTTTCACTTCACCGGCTGCGGCCAGATAAGGAACCAGCGTCAGGTGCATGAACATCGCACGCTCGCGACCCAGTTCTACCGCCAATTGACGGATAGCTTCAAGGAACGGCAGTGATTCGATATCACCTACGGTGCCACCGACTTCAACGATAGCAACGTCGTGGCCTTCGCCACCAGCAAGCACGCGTTCTTTAATAGAGTTGGTGATGTGTGGAATAACCTGAATGGTCGCACCCAAGTAGTCGCCGCGGCGCTCTTTGCGCAGTACGTCGGCGTATACACGGCCCGACGTAAAGTTGTTGCGTTTGGTCATCTTGGTACGGATGAAACGCTCATAGTGACCCAAATCCAGGTCAGTCTCGGCACCGTCTTCCGTAACGAATACTTCACCGTGCTGGGTTGGGCTCATGGTGCCCGGGTCCACGTTGATGTAAGGGTCAAGCTTCATCATGGTCACTTTAAGACCACGTGCTTCTAGAATTGCCGCCAATGACGCTGCTGCAATACCCTTACCTAGGGAGGAAACCACCCCGCCCGTAACAAAAATGTAATTCGTTGTCATGCTAAACCTGAGAGTTGGATTTAGGGGAAATTATTGGAAATCTGGACGGGACGACATATTACCAGAGCCAGAAACTTCCCACAACGTGAAAACTATCACACAGAATGCCGTTTTTTTTTGTCGCAAATCAATTGAGTGACTTACGTCAATTTGTTGCCCTCGTCACGCTTTACTTCTTGCCAGAGATTTTCGAGCTCATCTGGCTCACTTTCCTGCAATTTTTTACCATTATCGCGTAATTTCATTTCAATTTTACGAAAGCGACTTTCGAATTTCATATTCGCTTTTCGAAGCGCCATTTCCGGATTAGTGCCAAGGTGGCGGGCAAGATTGACCGCGGCAAAAAGTAAATCGCCGACTTCTTCATCGACACGTTCTTGGTCGACATCTACCATCAAGGCTTCTTCCATCACCTCATCAAGCTCTTCCTGCACTTTTTCGGCAACAGGGCCTACCGAGTCCCAATCAAAGCCGAAACGCGCGCAACGCTTTTGCAGTTTCGCTGCACGGCCCAATGCTGGAAGTGAGGTTGGTACATCATCCAAAATACTGAGCTCTGCATCTGGTTTGGCTTTGGCGGCACGTTCCTGCGCTTTTATACCTTCCCAGTCCGCTTTCTCCAGCGGGTTACCATCGGCATCCTTTTCACCAAAAACATGAGGATGGCGACGCAACAGCTTGTCGCACATGGCACCGGCAATGTCTTCAAATTCAAACAGGCCCTGCTCTTTTCCGAGTTGACTATAGAACACAATCTGAAACAGCAGATCGCCCAGTTCATCGCGAACATCTGCCCATTCCTGGCGTTCAATCGCATCCACTGCTTCAAAAGTTTCTTCGATGGTGTAAGGAATTATGGAATCGAAGGTTTGCTTCTTGTCCCAATCACAGCCGTTTTGCGGGTCCCTGAGGGTAGCCATAATTTCCAGCAATTCTTGCATTCGCGACATTTTTTTCATCTGTTACCTGCCCAAAAGAAAAGGGAAAGCAGCGCTTTCCCTTTTATAGAAATTGAATATTGTTAGCGAAGCCGTTTGGCTTCATGCACGTCTTTGACTTGCTCCAAGCGGGAGATCACCCGACTCAGCACTTCAAGATCACTTAGCTCTAAATCAAAGTCCATGATGGACATTTGCTGCTTATAGTCGACCCGGCTTTGCATGCCAGAAACCTTCGCTTTTTCATTCAGCAAGACATTGGTGAGATCTTTAATCAAACCACTTCGCTCGGATGCAGAAACGCGCACTGTGATTTGATAGTTGCCGATATAACCGCCGCCCCACACCGTCTCGATAAGGCGCTCCGGTGCATGATGGCGAAGTTCAGCTAATTGCTCACAGTCTGCGCGGTGCACTGAAATACCGCGACCTTGCGTTACGTAGCCTTCGATTTCGTCACCCGGAATTGGCTGACAACATCGCGCAAGGTGGGTCATCAGGTTGTCCACACCTTCAACAACAACGGCATCTCGGCGTGGTCGTTTGGTTGTGGCCTGCGTTTCAGCCTGCTCCAGCTTGGCGCGAAGCTGCTCATCTTCCTGTTCTTTGGTCAGTTTGTTGACCACAGAGTTGATGTAATTCACCACCTGGTTGATGCGCAAATCACCGCTACCAACGCCCGCGTAAACTTCATCAAGGCTGTTAACATTGAATCGCTTCATGGCGAGAGTGGCATCTTTGCTCGCGGCACCAATCTTCGCGAGTTCAGCATCGAGAATTTCTTTACCTGCCTCGACGTTCTTCTCTCGTGCTTGTTTACGGAACCAAGCATTAATCTTGGCGCGTGCACGGCCTGACGTCACAAAGCCAAGGCTTGGGTTCAGCCAATCACGGGAAGGGTTAGGCTCTTTCTGGGTAATGATTTCGACCTGATCGCCCATGTTAAGGTGATAGGTAAACGGCACGATACGCCCTTCCACTTTGGCCCCAATACAACGGTGACCCACTTCAGAGTGGATGTGGTAAGCAAAATCCAAAGGTGTCGCGCCGATGGGCAGGTCAACCACATCACCTTTCGGTGTAAAGGCGTAGACGCGATCATCAAATACCTGGCTACGAAGTTCATCCAGCATTTCGCCGGAATCGGACATCTCTTCTTGCCAAGCCAGAAGTTTACGCAGCCAGGTAATCTTCTCATCGTAACCGCTCCGGCCAGCGGAAGACCCTTCTTTGTATTTCCAGTGCGCCGCAACGCCAAGCTCAGCATCATCGTGCATCTGCTTGGTACGGATTTGGATTTCTACCGTTTTGCCTTCAGGTCCCAATACGACAGTGTGAATCGATTGGTAACCATTTGGTTTAGGGTTCGCCACGTAGTCATCGAACTCTTTCGGCAGATGGCGGTACTTGGTGTGAACGGCACCCAGCGCGGCATAACAGTCCTGAAGCTGATCAGCGATGATGCGCACAGCACGCACATCAAACAGCTCATCAAATTCCAAGCCTTTTTTCTGCATCTTACGCCAGATGCTGTAGATGTGTTTCGGGCGGCCATAGACCTGCGCGTTGATGTTGGAGTTTTCCATTGCGCTTTGCAGATCAGACACAAAGGTGTCGATGTACTGCTCACGGTCAATTCGGCGTTCTGCCAGCTGTTTGGCAATTTGTTTGTAGGTCAGCGAGTGCTGGTAGCGGAACGCGTAATCTTCAATTTCCCACTTGAGCTGACCGATACCTAAGCGGTTAGCAAGCGGTGCGTAGATGTTTGCACACTCTTTCGCAACAGCCTGACGCACTTCATCTGACTCGTTTTTCACTTCACGCAGGTAGGTAATACGCTCTGCCAGTTTGATGACCACACAACGGAAGTCATCCACCATGGAGAGCAACATACGGCGCACATTATCCACCTGCGCAGCCGTCGCTTCTTCATTGTTGGCGTTCAGATGGCGAATCGCCGCCATTTCCTGAACCCCTTCCACCAGCTTGGCGATATTGTTTCCGTAATGCTCTTTGAGCAATTCATTGCTGAGCACGTCATATTCCACCATGGGGAACAGCAACGCGGCCAACAAAGTCTCCTTGTCCATACTCAAGGTGACAAGGATTTCAATCATCTCCCGACCACACCAGAGAGGCTGCGCGAGCTTTTGCTCATCGCCCAGCGTCTGGCAATGGTGATAGGCTTTGGTTAAAGCCTGAGATACGGCAGCCTCCTGGGCAAGACCTTCCACCCAGCGTTCAAGCACAAATTCTTTATTGTCGTTTAGGTGCGCGCCACGAATTGCGACCATTTCACTATCCTGTTTTTCTTATCCTTAAACGGGCAACCATCATGCTTGCCCGGTGGGCGACTCAATCTTTGACAAACAGCGCCATCGACTCCAAGTGCCCTGTATGTGGGAACATGTCCAACATGCCCAACCTAACCAATTGATACCCGCTTTCCAAAAGCACCTGACTGTCACGTGCCAAGGTCGCCGGGTTGCAGGAAACATACACTACCCGCTCAGCTCTAGATTGTGCCACATAAGGCATAACCCCTAAAGCACCAGCACGTGCTGGATCGAGCAAAATTTTGTTGTAGCTTTCACGTCCCCAGACAGTTTCAGCTGCATCCAGTTCCAGATTCGCATGATAGAAACTCGCATTGCCTTGCTGATTACGCATCGCATTGTCTGATGCGCGCTGCACCATCTCTTCCACACCTTCGATACCGACGACGGTTTTTACCTTCGCAGCCAGCGGTAAACTGAAGTTGCCCAGGCCACAGAAAAGATCGAGCACCGCATCGTCTTCTGTTAATGACAGCCAATCCAGCGCCTGCGCAATCATCTTTTCATTGATATCCGCATTGACCTGAATAAAGTCCTGCGGCTCAAAGGCCAGCGTCAGCTCGCCAAGTGTGTAATTGGGCTGCTCACCGAGGACACGCTGTACTGCCTCATCGGCTTGTTGAAGGTAGTAAATCAAGCCGTGTTGTTCTGCAAAGCCTTTCAGCGTTGCCTGATCATCGTCGTGCAACGGCTTAATGGCTCGAACCAGAAGCACTCGACCTTGATTGGAGGCCACCAGTTCAATATGACCAATGATACGACGGCCACGAAGACCATCCAGCAAGGTATAAACATCCGGCAATAGCGCATTCAACTTCGCATCAAGCACCGGACAGTCTGTGACGATCACAATGTCATTGGCGCTGCGTTGACGGAATCCCATTTCAAGTCCGCCACTTTTGCTCACTTTGACACTCAGACGTGCGCGGCGGCGGTAACCCTTTTCTTTAGACATCACCGGTGCATCTTGCTCAAGCTCCGCTGACGCAAATTTCTTCATCAACTGGGACAGCGTTTCCTGCTTGGCATCAATTTGGGCTTGATGACCCAGGTGCTGGAGGTTACAGCCACCGCAAGTACCGTAATGCTGGCAAAATGGCTTGATGCGCTCAGTGCTTGGCTTAGTGACTTTGATAAGACGGGCACGGGCAAATTGACGCTTATCTTCTGTCAGTTGCAGCAGCACTTCCTCGCCAGGCAATGCGCCAGCAACAAACACCGGCTTTTTGCCATCAAACGCCACACCATCCCCTTGGTGGTCGAGACGAGCGATAGTCATTGCCTTGTGTTTGGTATCAAGGGTCTTTTTCTTCTGTGGCTTAAAAAAACGCGCCATGACTTATGTTCCAGCTTTCGCAGCAAACCGCAGTGGCAGTCTGCGCATAGATTCGAATATTGGCGGTCAGACAGTTGTGATAACCTGCTGAATTCTCGCCATCAGCTTTGGTGTAGACTTACTGCGTGAGGTTATAATTCACGGTATGTCTGAAAAATGACGGCAATTCTCCCACAGAATAGACAGCATGACCAAATACGGACTTCGCGCCAGAGTAATCACCCTAACCCTTGCCCCGACGCTAATCATCGGCATATTACTGAGCGCCTATTTCATTAAAAACCGCTATCAGGAGCTGGAGCAACAGCTTGCGGTAGCTGGACAGGCGATTATCGAGCCCTTGGCCATTGCCAGTGAAATTGGCCTTGCCAATGAAAGCCGGGAAAATGTGCGGCGCCTGATTGGATACACGCACCGCCAGCACAGCGAATACATCCGAAGTATTGCGGTATTTTCCAGCCAAAATGATCTATTTGTGACCTCTAATTATCATCGCAATCTTGATTTATTGGCAGTACCTCGTGGGCAACCCTTGCCTGAGCGTCTGGAAGTCATCCACCTCAAAGATGCACTCTTACTCCGTGCACCAATCCGTGCGATTGCCAGTTTTAACAACCCACTGGTACAAGAGCAGCCAATCGGCTACATCACCATGGAGATGGATCTTTCTACAGTGAAACTCAAGCAATATCAGGAGTTCATCTATGCCGGTGTAGTGTTGATTCTTGGTCTGATCCTTTCTTGCTTCTTCGCCTATCGGCTTTTGCAAGATGTCGAAATGCCCATCAACCAGATGATAAGCATGATCGACAGAATCCGTCGTGGGCATCTCGATGTTCGGATTGAGGGCAAATTATTGGGGGAGTTAGATACCCTGAAAAATGGTATCAACGCGATGGCCATTTCGCTGTCGGAATATCACCTTGAGATGCAACAAAGTATCGACCAGGCGACCTCAGATTTGCGTGAGACCTTAGAACAGCTCGAAATACAGAACGTTGAACTCGACATCGCCAAGAAAAATGCACAGGAAGCTGCGAGAGTGAAATCTGAGTTCCTTGCTAACATGTCGCACGAGCTCAGAACACCGTTGAATGGCGTGATTGGCTTTACCCGACAGATGCTGAAAACCCAGCTTTCCAGCAGCCAACAGGATTATCTGCAGACGATCGAAAAATCAGCCAACAACCTGCTGACCATCATCAACGACATTCTGGATTTCTCTAAACTGGAAGCAGGCAAACTGCTTCTGGAAAATATTCCGTTTGATTTTGAAGACTCGCTGGAAGAAGTCATGCGCCTGCTTGCCCCAATGGCACATGAGAAAGGCCTTGAGCTCAACCTTCGTATTGACCCCCGCATTCCGGCAGGTGTGATTGGTGACCCTCTACGCATCCAGCAAGTGCTCACAAATCTGATTGGTAATGCTACCAAGTTTACCGAGCGTGGACACATCAGCGTCAGCGTAGAACTCAAACAACAACGCGATGAACGTCTGGAGCTTCAGTTTATTATCCGAGATACCGGTATCGGTATTTCTGAGCGCCAGCAGTCACAACTATTCCAGGCATTTCGTCAGGCAGATGCCAGTATCAGCCGTCGATATGGCGGTACGGGCCTAGGCTTGGTGATCACCCAGAAACTGGTGCAGCAGATGGGCGGCGATATTGGCTTCTCCAGCCGCCTCCATCAAGGCTCAACGTTCTGGTTCACCATGTCGCTAATTAAAACAGACCTGCCACTGGTTCATCCTATCGATACTGAAGCACTGCAAGGTCAGACTATGATGGTGATTGAGCCTGACCGAGAAAGCCGCCTACTTATTAGGGAACGTTTGGAACATTTCGACATTACATTGAGCGATTATGCCCAGTTGCCGGAAACCACTGAGCGGGTTTCCTCCGCGCTGATTTGTGTTGATGCCATCGACGTGCCTGAAAGCGACGAGTTAATAGCACTGGCAAAACGCGCAAAGGCGTTCAGCGACAGAGTTATTTTCTGTCTGCCAACCACAGAACTTGCTCTGTCAGAAGCGCTGCTGGCCTCCGGTGTGGCAGCCTGCCTAGCTAAGCCATTGTCGGTGAGAAAACTTATTGAACAATTGCAGGGTGAGCAGCAATCCCTTACTTTGCTGCCACCAGCGGTTGAAGTTCATACCGATAAAGCGCCGCTAACGGTCATGGCGGTGGATGACAACCCGGCCAACCTCAAACTGATTACTGCGCTTTTAAAAGAGCGCGTGACTAATGTGTTTACCGCTTCAGATGGTAAAGCCGCTCTCGACTGCGCACAGAAGCAACATTTCGACCTTATCCTGATGGATATCCAAATGCCGGAAATGGACGGTGTAACGGCTTGTCAGGAAATCCGAAAAACGCCGCTGAACCAGAATACGCCAGTCGTTGCCGTGACTGCCCATGCCATGACGGGCGAGCGTGAGCGCTTGCTTAATGAAGGGATGGATGACTATCTGACTAAACCGATTGAGGAGCATATTCTCGAGCAAGTGCTGCACCACTGGACCCATCCTCATAGTGGCGAGACCCAGCCAAACTCGCCACTTATCACACCAAACAAGCTGGGAGAAGAGCTCAGCATTGACTGGTCATTGGCAATGAAGCAAGCCGCAGGCAAAAAGGATTTAGCAAGAGATATGCTGCAGATGCTGGTTCGCTCTTTTGATGAAGTCGAAGAGAAAGTACACCTAGCACTAAAAAACAGCAAAGTGGATTTAAGTGCTGTCATCCATAAGCTACACGGTAGCTGCGCCTATAGCGGTGTGCCAAGGCTCAAAAATCTTTGCCATGAATTGGAAACCCAACTTAAGAAAGGTGCGAAAGTCGAAGATATCGAACCAGAGTTATTTGAGCTCTTGGATGAGATTCAGAATATCAGGGAGCAGTCTCCCCATTATCTCGATGCGACTGTCTGACAGAGACGAAAAAGACGGTACGAGCCGCCTTTTCTGTACTTATTGACCCATTTATCAAGTGCCTTATGTTTCGGCACAGATTTTCGCTAAGGTATCGAGTCTTCTCACTGGCTCATCCACATAAGGGTTGTCTGTATCCCACGCATAACCCGCCAGAATTGAACACACCATGCCTTTGATTTTCGGGTCTGGGTTTGGATAGAAAATCACATCCTGCAATGTGCCCTTATACCAACCTTCTACGTAGCAGCGGAAAGTATCGACACCGCGCAAAAGTGGCTTCTCGTACTCGTTCAGCCAATCCACTTTTTCACCGGATAGTTGGCGACTCAGAGAATTGACGGCAAGTTCGGCTGATTTCATCGCAATGGTCACACCGGAAGAAAATACCGGGTCAAGAAACTCACCCGCATTACCGAGCAGCGCAAACTTGTCGGTAGCCAGCGTGCTGACATTCGCAGAATACCCACCAATCATGCCCGGCTGATTGGGATATTCCGCATTCGCCAGCAGTTTCTCCAGCCAAGGCTCTTCATTTGCCAGTTGCTTGATGGCCGCAATGTGATCGCCGGGGTAACGGGCGAAGAAATCAGGCTCACCGACAATACCGAATGAGCAGGTACCGTTGCTGAAAGGGATCAGCCAGTACCAGACATCATGGTTCTCTGGATGCACAGAGATCAGAATTTTGTCCCTGTCGTATGCAGCATCATCAATCTTGTCGACGATATGGGTAAAGATTGCCTGACGCGGCGGCAAACAAGATGGGCTTTCCAATTCAAGTAACCTTGGCAATACACGACCGAAGCCGCTGGCATCAAGAATAAAATCGGCCTGAAGCTGATAAGGTTCACCTTGCTCGTTTTTTACAAAAAGCAAGGGTTTGTCAGCGTTCACATCCACCGCTTCAATCTCGTGCTGATAACGTATTGTCACGCCCTGCCTTTCTGCATCATCAGCGAGTACTTTGTCGAAAGCAGCACGCTGAACCTGAAAGGTTGTTCCCATGCCCGGCGAAAACTTATCTGTAAAATCGAAACTGATATAGCAGCCTTCGCGGTTAAATGCGGCACCATTCTTAAACTGAAACCCCGCATTATTGACCGCGTCCAGCATGCCAGCGGCGCGAATGGACTCCATACACGCAGGCAGCAGACTTTCGCCAATCGAAAATCGTGGGAATATTGCTTTCTCAAGCACCAGTACATCAATGCCTTTCTGATTCAGCAGCGCCGCGGCAATCGCCCCGGAAGGACCTGCACCGATAATTGCAACCTGAGTGGTTTCCAACTCCAAGAAATGGACTCCTTTCAACTTTTCAAAACGATAACGACATTCGCCGTTAAGGACAGGCTTTCAATGTTAACAGGGTATGCCCCAAGCCGATATTGTCACTACGCTCAGCAACATCAAATCCTGCCTCTTCAACAATTTGCAAAAATTCTTCACAACGATAGAAGCGACTATTTCCGTTCGCCAAACACGTAAAGTACAGCGAGGTGGCATTCAAGCTGTATGAAGCGGCTTCATATTTCTGTGCATCCCAGAAAAGCTCCAGAATATAAACCGTTGCATCAGGCGACATTGCCCTGCGGACGCGGCGCAAAATACTCAAGATTTCCATCGGGGAAAAACAATCAAGGAACTGACTCATCCACCAAACGTCAGCGCCTTCTGGCAGGGAAAGAGAGTTATCCAACGCGTTGAGTGGATGGCCTTTAATTCGTCCTTCCAGACCATTCACTTTGGCCTGTTCCAGCGCCATTTCAATTTGCTGGGGCAGATCGATAATGGTGACTTCCACATCTGCGTCATAATTGCAGCATTGTGTAGCCCATTTACCGATATTGCCACCGATATCGAATAGCTTTTTCGGCTTGGAAGCAAAGACTTTCTCTAAAAGCAACGGAAAGGAACGATCAGAATAGAAGTGATCAAACTGGAACCAGCTTTCTTTGGCTTTTTCTGGCAAAGTCGAAAGGCCTTCATAGATAGAGCTCCACTGCCCCAACTCTTTAAGCCCAGCAGGGCTGCCCGTCTCAATTGACTCCGTCAGATGTGCTATAGCGGCGTAACAAACGTCCGCCGTAAAATCCATGTTTGCCCGGGTCATTCCATCGTAAAGCAGAAAGTGTCCGACATTCGCCAGCACATAGTTTGGCGAGTGCCATGTCACGATATGCGCACTGACGGCCATATCAAGCAGCACCTTCACGCCATACTCTGATACACCTGTTTTTCCTGCAATCGCTGCCGCATCCAAACCTTGGGAACCAGCATCGTCCAATGCTGTTAAAACACCGAGATCCCGCAATGTTCGCGCTGCATGAAAAACAATAGGCGCAAAAGCTAACTTTTGCGCCTCAGTTTTTGCATTCAAAGCGTTATAAGGATCCGCTTGAAATGAATTCACTTAATAACCTTACTGCTTAAAGTTTCTCACTGGGAAGCTGCTGCCAATATCGCTAGTTTCTTACGGATATCAACATCAAGATTATTGATCCAGCGGTTGTAGTTACGGTGAATTTTGCCGTCACTTTCCATTAAATTCTCGGAGTCAACATAGTTAATGGAGTAGCTCTTGTCGCTATAAGAAATATCAACAATAGCGCGATGCGAACGTACAAATAGTTCACCACGAATGAGACCTGGGATGGTTTCAGTCATGATCCAACCACGATCAATACCTGATTCAAGAATTGCCTGTTTGACAGATGCCGAAGGAATATTAAAAGCAACTGGAGCATTTACCACTTCTTTAATCGGCTGAACACGATTACAACCCACCAAAGCAAAACCCATTGCCAACAAAACTAGATATTTTTTAAATTTCACGACTGACTCCCTATTCGTTTTTAATTCCTTGGTTGCGTGATGTAGCCATTACGATATGATCGTCTTCTGACTTCCCGCCAAGTGAAGTATTTAACACTGATCAAGCAATCAATACCTTGATCAGCCACATAATCAAGGACGTTATAGCACCACCGATGAGCAGTATTCAATTTAATATCCAGAGACTTTATGCTTTGTCACCAGGATTAGAAAATACTGATAACTGGACAGTTTGGCAGAAAAACCAATGCCAGTGGCCAGATGATGCAGCTACACCTTCTGCCAACGCCATACCCGCTATGATGCGACGCCGCATGAGTCCGCTAAGCAAGTTGGTGGTGCAGGTTGCCGCAGAATTGACTGACCAGGAAGAAATTGCTTACGCCGTTTTCTCCAGCCGTCATGGCGAGCTGCAAAGAACCATTCAGCTCCTTCTGGATATACTGTCAGGGGAATCCGCTTCTCCGACTGCGTTTTCACAGTCTGTGCATAACACGGCCGCAGGCTTGTTTACCATCGCAACGAAAAAGCCTATCCCAGCGACCTCTTTGGCTGGTGGTAAGGACGGGTTTCATTATGCCTTATTAGAAGCCTTCATTTTCCTCAGCCAACACCCAGATAAAAAAGTACTGGTCGTTGATTTCGATGCCCCATTACCGGAAATATATGCCAAGTTTGATGCCCACACTACAGCGCCTTATGCTTTAGGGTTGGTGTTAGAGGCTGGCGATAAGATAAAAGTTAAACGGTCTGCAACTCAATCTGACTTTGATAACCCCGCTCTTCCGCAGGCACTGGATTTTTATTGTCAGTGGCTGCGCCTGAACACTCAATTTTCCCTACAAAGCGGTCGCCAATTATGGTCCTGGCAGATAGGAGATTTCGAATGTTCGGACTAATCAGCAAAGGGTGGCGGATAGCAGCAACTGGATTTTGTTTTAGCCTGTTTGGTCTTGGTGGCCTGTTTCTGACCTTTATCATTTTCCCTATGATGACGTTCAGCGCCAGAGACACCAAAGAGAGAGAACTTCGCGTCCAAGGTATCATTCAGAAGACCTTCACCATCTTTTGTTTAACCATGAAATACACGGGTGCAATTAACTACAAAATCACCGGTGGTGACATTCTTCGCAAAGACAGTAACTGTATTATCCTCGCCAACCATCCAAGTTTGATCGACTACGTGCTGATCACCTCCCAGCTCCCTCAATGCGATTGTCTGGTCAAATCCTCAATCTGGCATAACCCGTTTATGAAAGGCACCGTCAAAGCGGCGGGATACATCCCAAATAACAGTCCAGATGACTTGCTTGAGCGCTGCGCCCAACGTTTAGGTGAAGGCAATGTCTTGCTCATTTTCCCGGAAGGTACCCGAACTACACCAGGCGTTGAATCCTCGTTACAACGTGGTGCATCGCAAATTGCCGTTCGCACCCAAACGGATATACGGCTGGTGCATATTACTGTTACACCAAGCTTTCTCACTAAGGAGAAAAAGTGGTATCAAGTTCCGGACGTTCGCCCCTTTTTTCATGTTGAGGTGAAGGGTAAGATAGCGGCGAGTGAGTTTACCGATTCAGATATTGCAGAGGCGACGGCAGCCCGTCGCCTGAATAGACGACTCAATAGGGAACTTTTCCCACACAATAATAAAATTGAACAGCAAACAAACATAGAAGGCTACAGTGGACAAATTACAAAATGATATTAAGCAATTGATCATTGAGGCACTTAATCTCGAAGATCTCACGGTTGAAGATATTGATACCGATGCACCACTTTTTGGGGAAGGGTTAGGTTTAGATTCCATTGACGCACTTGAGCTTGGACTGGCCATTAAGAAAGCTTACAACGTCGTCATTGACGCCGATGATAGTAATACTCGCGAGCACTTTGCTTCAGTGGCAAATCTAGCGCAGTTTATCTCGGCTAACAAAGCGTAATAGAAAATGACAGAAGTAAATAAAGCGGAAATATTCGAACAGGTTCGTGACGCTCTGGTGGAATTATTTGAGCTGGATCCTTCCGACATTATTCCTGAAGCGAAACTATATGAAGAGCTTGATCTCGACAGTATTGATGCTGTGGATCTGGTTGTTCATCTGCAAAATACCACCGGCAAGAAAATTAAACCGGAAGAGTTTAAGTCTGTACGCTCTGTACAAGACGTTGTAGATGCCGTTGCAGACTTGCTAGCCGCTTAAAATGCGAAAGTTCAGCGCACTGGCAGGCCTTCTCCTGCTCGCTTATCCCTTGGCGGTTTACGCTGGGATTTCGCACGGAGGAGTTGGCCCTGTTACGTTGTTGCTTGGCGTGCTGTTCTTGCTTCGGATGACTTCCAGCAAGGTGCTGGGAAACAGCCCGCTGAAACATGTCGCGACAACAACTGGAATCATTGGATTTCTGCTGGTTACGCTCAGCTACGTCTTCAAGCAACACGACTGGTTTCTGTATTACCCTGTCGCAGTCAACACCACCATGTTTGTCGTTTTCGCCACCAGCCTCCTTCAGCCGATGAGCATCATCGAACAGGTTGCCCGTCTTCAGGAGCCTGATTTGCCGGCTTCTGGCGTGAAATACACCCGTAACGTCACCAAAGTCTGGTGTCTGTTTTTTCTGGTGAACGGCGCAATCGCCTGGTGGACCTGCCTGATGTCGCTGGAGATTTGGACGCTATATAACGGCTTACTCAGTTATCTCGCTGCCGGCGCTCTCTTTGGCATCGAATTTATTATCAGGAACAAGGTGCGATCTTCGTGAATCGTTTTACGCCCTTATCATCTCTCTGTCTGTCTGAACGCGACACGGACTTGTCCGTCGCGCTGGGTGACGGTGGTACAAAAAACTGGGGAACATTTACTGATGATGTGACGCTGCTCGCCTCAGTCTTGAAAACTTCACCAGCTCAAAAATGGGCACTGGCCTTTGAAGATAGCTACCTCTTTGCCACCGCTTTTTTTGCCTGTGCCCATGCAGGAAAATCTCTGATTCTGCCGGGGAACTTACAGACGGGCGCTTTGACTGAGCTTTCAATCCATTTTGACGCCATATTGCACGACTGCCGTGTAGCAGCTCCTGTCGGCATTGCCTCAGTATCACTGCCTCTATCAGACAGGCAAAGTACATCTGATTTAAAACTTGCAGTCTTTGATAGTCTGACTCTCACGCTCTACACGTCAGGCTCAAGTGGCGAGCCGAAAGCCATTGAAAAGTCGCTGTTCCAAATCCAGGAAGAGCTCAACCAACTTGAAACACAATGGGGAGCAGAGCTAGAAGGCACCCTCATTCAAAGTACCGTATCGCACCAGCATATTTATGGTTTGTTGTTTCGCCTGCTATGGCCGCTTTCAGCTGGACGTCCGTTCCAGTGCCACGATTTGGTTTACCCTGAACAAGTCGTCGCCAAAGCAGAAGAGAACACGGCACTGATCAGCAGTCCTGCGCTCTTGAAGCGCATGAGTGAACCGGCATCCGGCCAATATCGCGCGATATTTTCTTCCGGTGGACCTCTTCCCATCTCTGCGGCACAAAGTAGCCTTGGGTGCCTCGGCGCCTTACCCATCGAAGTGTATGGCAGCACCGAAACTGGTGGAATTGGCTTTCGACAGCAATCCACTGAGACCACATCCTGGAAACTGTTCAGTGGCATCCGCGCTCGATTGGATGATGTGGGCTGCTTGCAACTGCTGTCCCCATACATCGATCCTGACCATTGGTATCAGACTGCAGATTTGTGCGAGCTTTATGACAACCACACCTTCCTGCTGAAGGGGCGTGCTGATCGGGTAGTAAAAATTGAAGAAAAGCGGGTATCCCTGCCTGAAATTGAACAGCGACTTTGCCAAAGCGACTGGATAACGGATGCTGCCAGCCTTCTGCACCAGCAGGATGAAAGACAAATCATTGCCGCAGCAGTAGTATTGTCTGCAGAAGGTGAAAAGATGCTGGCTAAAATTGGGGCTGGAAAATTTAAACTGATGCTTAGAAAAAGCCTCAGAGAGTGGCTAGAACCGATTGCAATCCCGCGCCAATGGCGCTTTGTCGATGCCATTCCCCAAAACAGCCAAGGCAAACGCCAACAACAGGCCATTGAAACCTTGTTTAACCGGACCCAATAACAAGCGCATCCCAAACGCTTACAGGAAAAACATGCAACGCAAACCCACATTACTCAACGCAGAAACAGAAACCAACAGGGTGATCCTCACTCTGAGGGTTGATAGCGGCCTGGAAGATTTTAAAGGCCACTTCCCAACGTTTCCGATTCTGCCCGGCGTCACCCAGATCGATTTAGCCATGCGCTACGCCAAAGAGTATCTGCCGCTTACTGGTCAGTTTGGTGGCATGGAAGTGATTAAGTTTCAGGACCCTATCCTGCCGGAAGCCATCGTAACCCTGACGCTGACGTGGGATCCGGAGAAACGAAAGCTCTACTTCAGCTACCAATCCAACGACAGAGCCCACTCCTCCGGCCGCGTTTTGTTCAGCGAGGCGAAATGAGCCACTACTCACCTTGCTTTCTCATCCCCTGCTACAACCACGGTGCCGCCATTGGTGCTGTGGTCGATGCGCTAAAAGCATTTGAGCTGCCAATTGTTATTGTGGATGACGGCAGTGATGAGCCCACCAAAACGGTGCTGGATACGCTCTCACAGCAGGATGATATGGCACTTCATCGCCTTGAGGAAAACCAGGGCAAAGGCGGCGCAGTAATGGCAGGCTTGAAGCAGGCGCAAATACTGGGCTTCACCCATGCACTTCAAATTGATGCTGACGGACAACATGATCTCACCGCGGTACCTGCGTTAATCGAAGAATCTCGGACACACCCAGCATCCCTGATTTCCGGTAAGCCTATCTACGATGAAACCGTACCCAAGTCCCGTTTGTACGGACGTTATATCACCCACTTCTGGGTGACGCTTGAAACGCTGTCAACCACCATCAAAGATTCCATGTGTGGATTCAGAGCCTACCCGCTTGCCCAGACACTCAAAGTGATTGAAGCGTCTTCACCTGGCAAACGAATGGACTTTGATATCGAAATCATGGTGCGCCTCTACTGGGATGGCTGCGATATTCGGCATATCGACACCAAGGTGATTTATCCCGAAGACGGTTTGTCGCACTTTGATGCGTTTAAAGACAATGTTCGCATCAGCAAAATGCACAGCCTGCTGTTCTTTTCCATGTTGCCCAAAATCCCCAGATTACTGGCAATGAAACGGACAAACAGCCAACACTGGTCCACCAGAAAAGAGCGCGGCACCATCCTGGGCATCAAGCTGCTTCTGGCCACTTACAGTCTGTTGGGTAGAAAAACCTTCAGCCTGATGCTGAAACCTGTGATGTATTACTACTGGTTAACAGGAAAAGCCGCACGGGAAGCTTCCGAGGATTACCTGCAAAGAGTCGCCAGCTATACCGGTAACAAACCATTAAGCAGCTACCATCACCTTCTCTCTTTCGGCGAAACCATGCTGGATAAACTGGCAGCATGGAAAGGAAACTTTGACGTTTCTAACCTCACCATTACTGGTGGCGAACACTTTCGCCATCTGATGGAGGAAAAACGCGGCGCTGTGTTAATAGGCTCCCACCTTGGAAATATCGAGCTTTGTCGCGCTCTCAGCCGCCGCCACGCTAATGTAAAAATAAATGCCCTAGTGTTCACCGAGCATGCAGAGCATTTCAATTCGGTGATGGATGAAGTGAACGCTGATGCTTCGGTTAACCTGATTTCGGTATCGAACCTTGGCCCTGAAACTGCCATCTTGCTTCAGCAAAAAATTGATGATGGCGAATGGGTGGTCATTGTCGGCGACAGGACGTCTGTGACCCGCGAAGGGCGCGTGGTCATGGCAGATTTTCTCGGCGAACCGGCACCTTTTCCGCAAGGGCCTTTCGTGCTGGCTTCGGTGCTGAAAGCCCCTGTTCTTCTGTTATTTGGCCTTCGTGATGAGCAAAGCCAAACACCGCACTTCAATGTGCTCTTTGAACCGTTTTACGACCCAATTCGACTGCCCCGCGGAATGCGTGAAGAAGCGCTAAAAAAAATAGTCGATCAATACGCAAAACGCCTAGAACACTACACCCTAAAAGCCCCTTTGCAGTGGTATAACTTTTTTAAATTCTGGCAGCTAACGAGCAGCAACAATGACAAGTCACACGGATAACACCATCATTTTCGGGGAAGCGCCCCTCACCATTGAATCTGTTGTCGCGATTGCCAATGGCAACCGCGCCGAATTGAACCCTTCCGAGGAATTTACAGCGCGAATTGACCGCGGCTCAAGATTCCTTGAACGCCTGCTGAAAGAAGAAGGCGTGATTTATGGCGTGACTACAGGCTATGGCGACTCTTGTACCGTAGCCATCCCGCCAGCACTCGTTAATGAACTGCCGCTGCACCTGACCCGTTTCCATGGATGTGGTTTGGGCGAAAACCTCGATCACGTGCAAAGCCGTGCGGTTTTGGCAACCCGCCTCAACTCACTGACACAGGGCGTATCCGGCGTGACCATGGAGCTGCTGAGTCAGTTGGTCACCCTAATCAATCACGACATCTCCCCGCGCATTCCGCAGGAAGGCTCCGTCGGTGCCAGCGGTGATTTGACGCCATTGTCCTATGTTGCTGCCGCCCTTATTGGTGAGCGTGAAGTGATTTACAAAGGCGAACTTCGGCCAACCGCAGAAGTCTTTGCCGAGCTAGGTATCGAACCTATCACGCTAAAACCCAAAGAAGGTTTGGCACTGATGAACGGCACATCCGTGATGACAGCACTGGCCTGTCTCGCTTACAAACGTGCAGAATATCTGGCGCAACTTTCTACCCGAATTACCGCCATGGTCTCGCTGGCGATGCATGGCAACGACTTCCATTTTGATGAAGCCTTGTTTGCCGTCAAACCTCACCCTGGTCAGCAGCAAATTGCCAAATGGCTGCGTGACGATTTGCAGGCCGACAAACCACCTCGCAACAGCGACCGACTGCAAGATCGCTACTCGCTGCGCTGCGCGCCTCACGTAATTGGCGTGCTGCAGGACACCCTGCCTTGGGCTCGCCAGATGATCGAAAACGAACTCAACAGCGCCAACGACAACCCAATCATCGATGGTGACAACGAGCGCGTGTTGCATGGCGGTCACTTCTACGGCGGCCATATTGCTATGGTGATGGACTCGCTGAAAACGGCGATTGCCAACATTGCTGACCTGCTTGACCGCCAGATGGCACAGCTGATGGACTATAAGTTCAACAACGGCCTGCCGTTTAACCTCACAGGTGCTGAAGGCGCTCGCAAGCCCATTAACCACGGCTTCAAAGCAGTACAAATCGGTATCTCTGCTTGGACGGCAGAAGCATTGAAACACACCATGCCTGCGAGTGTCTTTTCACGCTCGACCGAATGTCATAATCAGGACAAGGTCAGTATGGGTACCATCGCATCCCGTGATTGTTTGCGGGTGTTGCAGCTGACTGAACAGGTTACCGCAGCCAGCCTGTTGGCAGCCACGCAAGCACTGGAAATTCGCCGTAAGCATGGCGAACTGGATTTGAATCATTTCAGTCCGGCGCTTCGCACCATGACAAAACACGTCTTGGATGAGTTTGAGATGGTGATTGAAGACCGTCCACTTGAGCAAGATCTTCGCCGTTTCGTTGATAACATTCAGCGGCAGGCTTGGGAGCTTTACTAATGACTGAGCGCACACTTAACGCCGAAGTGGTTCTCATGACATCCTTTCAGGATGCCGACCCGATGGGCGTTATCTATCACGGCAATTACTTCCGCTACTTTGAAGAAGCCCGCCGCGTGATGATGGAAAAGATTGATTACGGCTACCTTGCCATGAGTGCCTCGGGCTACATGTGGCCGATCATCGACACTGCTGTGCGCTATGTAAAACCTATCCAGTTCAATCAGGAAATCCGTGTCACCGCGACATTGACCGAGTACGAAAACCGTCTCCGCACTGACTACGTCATTTACGACGTAGAAAGTGGCAAACGCCTGACCAAAGGGCATACCACTCAAGTGGCAGTGTCTGCTGCAGAACAGGAGATGTGTTTTGTCTCACCTAAAGCCCTGACAGACCGACTGGAAGCATACTTCAATGCTGCGTAAGCTTGTCACTGCGCTTTTGACCGTCAGCCTGATGATATCGAGCCCCCTGACTTGGGCGTTCGGACTTTCTGATCTGCAAAACACGCTGGAAAAATCGGCCGTGATCAGCGGTGACTTCGAGCAAACCAAAGAGATTGCGATGTTGAGCAAGCCTTTGGTATCAAACGGCAATTTTGTCTTGAGTGACAAACAGGGTCTGCTTTGGCTTCAGACTACGCCGTTTCCCGTCACCCTGATTCTGTCCGATCAAACACTTCGCCAGAAAATGCCGGGTCAAGCAGAACAGGTCATCCATGCCAAAGATAACCCGATGGCGTTTTACTTCAGCGACCTTTTCCTTGGTCTGTTTCATGCTGACGCAGATGTGCTGACCCAACAATTTAGCTATGAGCTGGATGGCAGCCCTGAAGCGTGGACACTTGTTCTGACCCCAACCGAGGCGCCACTGACAAAGGTCTTCAGTCAAATTACTTTATCAGGCAGTCACAACATTGACGCCCTGACGATGGAGGAGCTCCGTGGTGACAAAACCACAGTGACTTTCAGCAATATCCAACATGCATCAGCGCTGACTGACGAGGAGCGCCGTGCGTTCAACGACTAAAGCCATACTATGGCTGATTGCCCTGTCTCTTCTCGCAGCCACTGCAATACTGCGCCACCCAAGCGGCGCAGCGATGCTCGACACCAACATCCTTAACCTGCTCCCTGAAAACCAGCAAGATCCTCTGGCTCAAAAAGCCTTTGATGAGGTGGCTGGCAGCATGGAAGATCAGTTACTGTTCCTTGTCTCCGCCGACACTCAACAACAGACCCTAAAAGCCGCCCGCGCTTTTGAAGCAGAACTTCAAGCGCTGCCACTTTTCAGCAAAATAAATGGCAAATTATCTGATGAAGAGCAATCAGCCTGGGTCAGCACCTATGCGCCTTACCGATACCAACTGCTGACACAGGAACAACGCGAGATGCTCAAGCACTCGCCTGCCTCCCAGACCGCCAAGGTCATCCAACAGGTTTACAACCCTTTTTCAGGGGTGACTGGCGCTGAACTTTCTGGTGACCCCTTTTTGCTGTTCCGTGATTACCTGCAAACGATGAACAAGCAAAACCAGCGTTTTTCCATCACAGAGGGTTATCTGACCACAGAGCAGGGAGGCACATTTTATGTTCTGCTCCGCGGCACGCTTTCCGGCTCAGCTTATGCCATGCAAACCCAACAACAGCTCGCAGAGCTCGCCCAATTAGAGAAAGCCACTACCGCGCAGTTTGATGCTCAAATCTTTCATACCGGCGTGGTGTTCTATGCGGCCTTTGGGACTGACAGTGCCAAGTCTGAAATCAGCACCATTGGCGTTGGCTCACTGCTCGGCATCTTGCTTTTAGTGCTTTGGGTCTACCGTAGCCTTTTACCTGTCAGCCTGACCTTACTGTCGATTGGTACTGGCGTCGTGACGGCTTTTTCCGTATGTCTTCTGGTGTTTGGACAAATTCACCTGTTCAGCCTTGTCATTGGCGCAAGCCTGATTGGCGTGTCGATAGATTATGCCTTCCACTACCTGACAGACCGCTTGGCGTCCGGCGCTTCTTGGCATTCAGAAGAGGGATTAAAACGCGTTTTCGTTCCCATCACCTTTGGCCTGATTTCCACGCTGATTGCTTATCTCAGTATGTTAGTTGCCCCTTTCCCGGGGTTGCAGCAACTTGCACTGTTTTCAGCCGCAGGCCTGATTGGCGCTTACCTGAGTGTGATTTTTTGGTATCCGCTGTTGGCAAAACGTCCAGCCAGATATCAAACACTGCCTCTCGCAAATTCAAGCAAGGGCTACCTGAGGTTATGGCAACGGCCGCTGGTGCGAGTGGCAATGCCAGTTGCTGCCTTACTGATCGCTCTGATTGGCTTTTTTAACGCAGACTACGATGACAACATCCGCCAACTGCAATCTCTGCCACCGGCCTTGCAGGAACAGGAATCGGTCATCAAGTCAGTGACTGGTCTCAGCAGTTCCCAGCCGATGCTGCTGGTCAAAGGAAGCAGCGAGCAGCAAGTGCTGGAGAATGCTTACGCTCTCGCGCCGGCACTTGAAAAACTTCGACGTGAAAACGCCCTTTCCGGTTATCAAAACCCCGCCGATTTGGTGCCACCAGCATCGGTGCAGCGAGAGAACTTTGCTCTTGTTCAATCTCTTTATCAGTCAGAAGGTGAAAACCTCGCTGCGCAAATTGGCTTGGCGACGCCGCCACAACTCCCGAGCGACATTGATATTCTGACCCCCGCGAAGATGCTTAAAGCTCCTAGCAGTGAGCTGTTCTCATCGCTGTGGCTGCAGCCCGCTGAAGGGCAATATGCCGCCATTGTGATGCTGCAAAACGCAACTGACATGAATGCCATCAAACAAGCGATAGCACCTTTTCCTGAGGTGAGTGTGCTGAACAAAGCTGAAGAAGTTTCCAGCTTGTTTGGCCAGTACCGACTGCGTATTTCCATGTTGATGGGCATCGCCTGCCTGGCGATTTTGGCCGTGCTCTGCGTGCGGTTCGGCCCTCGCTGTGCGGTTCGCATTCTTACCCCGCCCTTGCTCGCAGCCGGAGTAGCATTGACCGCAGGCGCTATAAGCCCAGTTCCTATGAATTTATTCAACCTGCTGGCACTGTTTCTCGTGCTGGGAATTGGTATCGACTACACCCTGTTTTTCGCCGAGCACAACGACAGTTATCGCGCCTTGGTCGCCAATACCCTTGCCGCCCTGACAACCATACTCTCTTTCGGCTTGCTGTCTCTCAGCCAAACCGAAGCGATTCACAGTTTCGGTATTACTGTATTGGTAGGTATTGTTGTCGCTTGGCTGCTCTCGCCATTGGCCATTCAACAGCCAGAAAAGGAGCTTCCCCAATGATTCGTGTTGTACTCTGTTTGGCTTTTTCTCTGCTGCTTTCTGCTTGCGCGACAGTGCCTGATAGCAATCAAGTTGAAATTGCACCCGATAAATTTGTCAGCTTACCGGCCCCTTCAGAGTTTGAAGGCACAATCAGTGTTAATCAGCTTATTACCGCGAAGTGGAGTGACAGTACTCAGGTGCTTCCTGTCCATCTTGAGATCAACGAATCAGACGTCGTTTTAGTGGGGTTCTCCAGTTGGGGAACCCGATTACTGACGCTCAATTACAATGGACAGATTCTGGAAACCGACAACCTCAAAGGTCTGGGTGCCGTGTTGCCTGATGGAAAACAGGTGCTCATGAACCTGATGTTGACCTTATGGCCGGCCACTTCGTGGCAACCACATCTTTCAACGATCGGATGGCAACTGGTTGATAATGCTACAAGCCGGATCCTGCTCGATGAGAACGGCGAAACTGTGGCGAAAATACAGTATGATGAGCCTAAGGTTGCAGGAGGAATTCCTGCCGATATCCAGTTTGAGCAAGTGCGTCAGCACTACCAAATCCAGATTCAAACCCTAGAATAACGGACTAACAGAACGCAATGACCGACATAACCACACAACCAACTCCGGTTTATATCCATGCTTGCGGCTCGCACTCCGCCCTGGGTGTGCGCTCTGAAGATATCCATCGAAGTCTGCAAAGCGGCAAGAGTGACGGCATCGAAGCTGAACGCTTCGCCCTCAATGATGGCAAAGAAGTGATCGTTGGACGCGTATTGGAAGGCCTTCCTGAGATCACCGCGCAATTTCAACATCAACAGACACGAAACAACCGTCTGGCCCTATCTGCCCTGCTGCAAATTCAGGACGCCGTTAAAAACGCTATTGATAAATACGGTGAAGATCGCGTCGCCGTTATTGTTGGCTCCAGCACCTCAGGCATTTCCAACGGTGAAATTGCCCTTAGCAAGCAAATGCAGACTGGTGAGCTGCCAGAGAATTACCACTACTACCAGCAAGAGCTGAGTAATCTCTCCGACTTTATCAGTGACTACTTTGGCCTCTCGGGTCCAAGCTATGTGGTGTCCACCGCCTGCTCATCGAGCGGAAAAGTATTCCTTTCTGCTAAGAGACTGCTGCAATCAGGTATGGCTGACGCCGTGATTGTAGGTGGCGCAGACACCCTCTGTCGTTTAACCCTGAATGGTTTTCATGGTTTGGAATCTGTCTCCTCCGGCCTGTGCCGCCCGTTTGGCGAAGGGCGCGATGGCATCAATATCGGTGAAGCCGCCGCGTTTATGCTACTTTCTCTCGAACGCCCGGAAGAAGCCGAACCGATTGCCCTGCTTGGCGCAGGTGATAGTTCTGATGCCCACCATATCTCCGCTCCAGAGCCGGAAGGCCGCGGCGCAGAAGAGGCCATGGTCAAAGCGTTGGCAGATGCCGGACTGTCGCCAGACAATATTGGTTACGTCAATGCACACGGCACCGCCACGCCTCTCAACGATGCAATGGAGTCCAAAGCCATCAGCCGTGTATTGGGTAATAATGTTCCGGTTAGCTCGACCAAACCCCTGACAGGCCACACATTGGGCGCTGCCAGTGCCATAGAAGCTGCCATTTGCTGGCAAATTCTTCGCCACGATCTCACGTTACCCATCCCTGATACACAAGCAGGTCGCGACCCAGAGATCGCACCAATTCGCTTGGTAACAGCAGGCGACAGACTGGAAAAACACGCTATTTTGACCAACTCGTTTGCCTTTGGCGGAAACAACGTATCGTTAATTTTTGGAAAACTATGAGTTCGCAACCACAACTTCACGAGCTACTGCCTCACGAGGCACCCATGATCCTTCTCGATACGCTGATTGATATCGGTGATTTGCATGTGCATTGTCAACTCACATCAAACGAGAGCAGTTTGTTTTTCGATAAAAACATCAACGGTATTCCGGGCTGGGTGGGCATTGAGCTAATGGCCCAGTCTGTTGCCGCCTGGTCGGGTTATCAGGCGAGCAAAGAAAATAAATCGCCACCTATCGGATTTTTGCTAGGCAGCCGCCGCTATAAATGCGATACCCACAGCTTTCCCGTCGGTACGCTTTTAGATGTTCACGCTCAGCATGTGATGGAAAGCAATGGTATGGCCGTATTTGCCTGCACCATTGAACATGAAGGTGAGGAAATCGCATCGGCCCAGCTTAATGCCTATGTGCCTTCGGAAGAAAAGTTACAGCAAATGTTAAAAGGAACGTCCAATGAATCGTGATGTATTGGTTACTGGCGCAAGCAAAGGCATTGGCCGCGCTATCGCCATTCAACTTGCCAAAGACGGTTTCAATATTGTGATCCACTATGGTCGCGACAAAGCGGGCGCTGAAGCGACGCTGGCAGACATCACAGAGCAAGGTGGTTCTGGTCGCCTGATCTCTTTTGACATTGCCAACCGCGAACAATGTCGTCTTGAACTTGAGGCGGATATGGCAACCCATGGCGGATACTATGGCGTTGTGAACAATGCAGGTGTGACAGCAGACACCGCCTTTCCAGCCATGACAGAAGGTGAATGGGATGGCGTGGTCCATACCAACCTTGATGGTTTCTACAACGTGCTGCACCCTTGCGTGATGCCAATGATTCAGTGTCGCCGCGGCGGACGCATCGTGACCATGGCATCGGTTTCCGGTCTGATGGGTAACCGCGGACAAACCAATTACAGTGCCGCCAAAGCGGGTATTATTGGTGCTACCAAAGCATTAGCTCTGGAACTTGCAAAGCGCAAGATCACCGTCAACTGCGTGGCACCAGGCCTTATCGACACCGGCATGGTGGACGAACACGTGAAAGAACATGCCCTTCCTCAGGTGCCACTGCGCCGAATGGGCAAACCGGAAGAAGTGGCAGGTCTGGTCAGCTATCTGATGTCAGATTCCGCCAGCTACGTCACCCGACAGGTAATCTCAGTCAATGGAGGACTGATATGAATCGCAGAGTTGTTATCACTGGCATGTCCGGTGTTACTGCATTCGGTAATGACTGGCAAAGTGTTCAGCCAAAGCTTGCGGCGATGCAAAATGCCGTTCGCTACATGCCTGACTACGAGCAATATAATGGCCTGAACACCAAACTGGCAGCGCCAGTAGAAGGGTTCAGTGTGCCAAAACACTATCCACGTAAGAAAGTGCGTGGCATGGGGCGCGTATCCCAGCTCTCCACAGTGGCAACAGAAAATGCCCTCGAGCAAAGTGGCCTGATTGGCAATGAGGTGCTGACCAACGGACAGACGGGTATTGCCTATGGCTCCTCCACAGGCAGTACACCTGCGATTGGTGCGTTTGGTGTAATGTTGAACGACAAGAGCACCCGCGCCATTACCGCGACAACCTACGTGCAAATGATGCCGCATACGACCGCAGTGAATGTGGGTTTGTTCTTTGGCCTGAAAGGCCGAGTTATCCCGACCAGCAGCGCGTGTACTTCTGGCAGTCAGGCGATTGGTTACGCCTATGAAGCCATTAAGCACGGCTACCAGACCGTGATGGTGGCTGGCGGTGCGGAAGAGCTTTGCCCTACTGAATCTGCCGTTTTCGACACCCTGTTTGCCACCAGCCTGAAAAACAACGAACCGGAAAAAACACCGCGCCCGTATGACACAGAGCGAGATGGTCTGGTGATTGGTGAAGGCGCAGGCACACTGGTGCTGGAAGAATACGAGCATGCTGTTAACCGTGGCGCAAACATCATTGCCGAGATTGTTGGCTTTGCCAGCAATTGCGATGCTGCACACGTCACCCAGCCTACCAAGGAAACCATGCAGATTTGTATGGAGATGGCGCTGCGTGATGCCAATCTGGCACCGGAAAAAATCGGCTATGTTTCCGCGCACGGTACAGCCACGGAAAAAGGGGATATTGCAGAGAGCAACGCCACCGCGAATATCTTTGGCAACCAGACGCCTATCAGCTCACTGAAAAGCTATTTTGGCCACACGCTTGGTGCTTGTGGTGCCATTGAAGCATGGCTGAGCCTTGAGATGATGTACAGCGGCTGGTTCAGTCCCACCCTCAATCTGGACAATATCGACCCCGCTTGTGGTGAACTGGACTACATCCGCGGTGAAGGACGCCACATCGACTGTGAATACATCATGAGCAATAACTTTGCTTTTGGTGGTATCAATACATCGATTATTTTTAAGCGTCACTGATGATTGCCAGCCGATAGCAAAACGCCCGCATCTGCGGGCGTTTTTGTTTGTGTGGCTGACATTGGAGAAAGAAGCTAGTTGGTCTCTAACAGCACCGTCGCCACGGCATAGCGTTTCTCATCAGCGATGGTGAGGAAAATATTCTTCACCCCACGCTCATCGGCAAGCTTTCGCGCTACACCGGAGAAATCCACCACAGGCTTTCCAAGCTCATCGTTAGTGACCTCAAAGTCATGGAAGGTCACACCACAAGCGATGCCCGTCCCCAGCGCTTTTGAAGCCGCTTCTTTCACTGCGAAGCGCTTGGCAAGAAAGCGGGCTGGGAAGTTGGAGTTGGCATAGGTTTCCAACTCGTTTTCTGTCAGCACACGTTTAGCAAACGCATCTCCGGTGCGCTCGATGATTTTCTCAAGGCGCTCAATTTCTGCGATGTCAGTGCCAAGGCCAACCACAGCCATTAGCGGCGCGCTTCCAGCATAAGAGCTTTCATGTCTGCAACTGCTTTTGGCAGGCCTTCAAAGACTGCGCGGCCCACAATCGCATGACCGATGTTCAGCTCGTAAATCTCTGGAATTGCGGCAATAGGCTTCACGTTGTGGTACGTCAGGCCGTGACCAGCGTTCACCTTGATACCCAGATCGTCTGCATAGCTTGCTCCCGCTGCGATTTTCTTCAGCTCTGCCTGCATGTCTTCTTCGGTCGTCGCTTCTGCATAATGGCCCGTGTGCAGCTCAATAAAAGGAGCACCACAGGCTTTTGCAGCGTCGATTTGTGCACGGTCTGCATCAATGAATAGCGACACTTTAATGCCCGCTGCAGTCAGCGTTTCCGTTGCAGCTTTCACTTTATCAAGCTGGCCAGCCACGTCTAAACCGCCTTCGGTAGTCAGTTCTTCGCGTTTTTCAGGGACCAGGCACACGTAAGCCGGTTTCACTTCCAACGCGATATTGACCATCTCATCAGTCACTGCCATTTCCAGGTTCATGCGGGTCTGGATGGTGTCTTTCAGAATATGAACGTCGCGGTCTTTAATGTGGCGACGGTCTTCACGCAAGTGAACGGTAATACCATCCGCGCCCGCACGTTCTGCAATATCTGCAGCGTGGACAGGATCAGGGTATTGGGTGCCACGCGCATTACGAACGGTCGCGACGTGGTCAATATTGACGCCCAGATAAATGGTATTCATTGCGTTAATTTCCTTGTTCTTAACATAAAAAGCTCACGGCTTTTGAGCGGTTTGGAGCCAAGATAAGGCTTGAGGGCTAAGCGTGTAAAGCGCTTCGCCGCTTTTAGCTGTTCTGCCGTTGAGAATTGTCTTGTTGCCAGCGCTTCTAAGTCGCTGCCCGTAAAAGTGAGATTATTGCTTTTCATCAGCGAGGCGACAAAACCTTGCTGCTCCCGGAAGATATACGTCATCGATGCATCGACCGGCTCACCGCTACCCGCGCAATGCAGGAAATCGACCCCGTATCCCAGCGAGTCCAACAAGGCGAGTTCGAAGCGTCGTAACGCTGGCTCAGGATTACTGTGCTGAGCAAGGTCAGTCAGCGCATTGACGTAATCAAAGAAGAGTTGATGGTACGAGGTTTCAGGCTCCACAACCCGGCTTAAGATCTCATTGAGATAAAAGCCTGAAAACAGTGCATTGCCTGAAAGCGGGATCGCAAGCCCCATGGCCTCAGCATGACGCAAGGTATGCATTTCGCCGCGGCCGGACCATTTCATCAAGAGAGGAGTAAAAGGCTGTAGCGCCCCTTTTAAGGGAGAGCGTTTACCACGGGCGCCTTTTGCCATCAAACTGACGCGCCCGTGATTTTCGCTGAAAACATCCAGAATCAGGCTGGTCTCACTGTAGGGTCGTGAGTGCAGAACAAAGCAGCGCTGCAAGCCTTCCATATTGCTCCTGAATGTCTCAGCCAATAACGCTGTTAAAGGTCGTCGATGTAACCGAGGCTGCGCAGTGCGCGCTCGTCATCAGCCCAACCGGATTTCACTTTTACCCAAAGCTCAAGGTAGACCTTGCGCTCGAAAAGATCTTCCATATCGAGACGGGCTTCACGGCCAATGGTTTTGATTTTGTCGCCACCCTTGCCGATCACCATACGCTTCTGGCCGTTACGCTCAACCAGGATCAGGCCATTGATTTCAAAGCCATCCGCGTCTGGGTTGTAATCAAAACGCTCGATTTCAACGGTGACTGAGTATGGCAGTTCATCGCCAGTGAAACGCATCAACTTTTCGCGGATGATTTCAGACGCCATAAAGCGCTGAGAACGGTCTGTGACGTACTCTTCCGGGAAGTACCACTCGCCTTCCGGCAGGTGGTTACGAACCAGTTTCTCGACCACATCAATGTTGGTGCCGTGTTTCGCTGAAACAGGAACCACGTCGATGAAGTCCATTTTTTCGCTGACTTCCTGAAGGTGCGGGAACAACTCGCCCTTTTCCTTCACGTTATCGACTTTGTTGATCAGCAGTACGGTTGGCAGCTCAGCTTTCTTGAGCTTGTTCAGTACCATCTCATCATCTTGCGTCCACTGCGTGCCGTCGACCAGAAACAGCACCAGCTCAACGTCAGTCAGGGAGCTTGAAGCCGCACGGTTCATCAAACGGTTGATGGTGCGTTTTTCTTCAATGTGCAGTCCCGGTGTATCCACATATACCGCCTGATAACCATCACGGGTATCAACCCCCATGATACGGTGGCGCGTGGTTTGCGGTTTACGCGAGGTAATAGACAGCTTCTGCCCAACCAGACGATTGAGAAGTGTCGATTTGCCCACATTTGGGCGGCCTACGATGGCAATAAAGCCACAGTGGTGCGTTTCGTGCGTGTCTGTCATGAGTCCAGCTTTTGCAATGCCAGTTCTGCAGCCGCTTGCTCAGCCTTGCGACGACTGCTGCCTTTACCTACGACAGGTCGATCCAGACCTGCTACTTCACATTCCACCGTAAATTGCTGGTTATGCGCTTCGCCTTGTACCTTAGTCACATTATAGGCAGGCAGCGGCTTACGACGCCCTTGCAGGAATTCCTGCAAACGTGTTTTCGGATCTTTCTGGTTCGCGCCTGGCTGGATAGTTTCCAGACGTTGTTTGTACCAGCTCAATACAATTCCACGTACCGTTTCCAGATCGGTGTCGAGGTAGATAGCGCCGATGATCGCCTCAACGGCGTCTGCCAGGATAGAGTCGCGGCGGAAACCGCCACTTTTCAGCTCACCCGGTCCCAATTGCAATACATCACCCAGCTCGAACTCGCGGCCCAATTCAGCCAACGTGTTACCACGAACCAAGGTTGCACGCATGCGGCTCATATCACCTTCATCAACGTTCGGGAAACGATGGTAGAGGTCGTCAGCAACAACGAAACTCAAAATAGAATCGCCCAGAAACTCCAAACGCTCATTGTGATTTCCACTGGCGCTTCGGTGTGTCAGGGCGAGACTGAGAAGCGCCGCATCACTAAATTCATAGCCGATGCGACGCTGTAATTTATTTATAGGTGTTGTCATGTCGTTCCAAGTTAATCAATGCCGCCGATGCGATTGAAACGCACCCCGACAGGTACCCAAGACGGTAGGAAGCTATCGCCTTGTTCATCAAATTCAAAACTGATCCAGATACCGACTGCTTTACCTACCAGATTAGCTTCGGGTACAAAGCCCCAGAAGCGGCTGTCTTTACTGTTGTCGCGGTTGTCGCCCATCACGAAGTACTGACCTTCCTGCACTACCCACTCTCCCAGACCTGGCGTTGGATAATATTGACCGGTTTGGTTTGGCATGTATGGATTCACCAGAATCTGATGTGGCTCAACCCCTAACTCTTCCTGCGCCTGAATCAGGTTCGCGCCGCGCTGAACGAATTCACTCTTGTGAACATCGTCCACGGGCACCAATTCACAGGTCGACTCACCTTTTTTCTGGATGCACAGACGTTTGTCTTCGCTGTAACGAACTGTATCACCCGGCATACCAATCACGCGCTTGATAAAGTCGATGCTTGGCTGCGGCGGGTATTTGAACACTACGACATCACCGCGCTCTGGTTTCCCGGTTTCCACCAATTGGTGGCGGAATACCGGGTCTTTTAGACCGTAAGCAAACTTCTCCACCAGGATAAAGTCGCCTACCAACAGTGTCGGCATCATAGAACCAGATGGGATCTGGAACGGTTCGTAGATAAACGAGCGAAGCACCAGAACAAGGCCAATGACAGGGAACACGGAAGCTGAGGTTTCTACCCAGCTTGGCTGAGGTGCAACTTGTGCAACCTGCTCTTCACTTAACTCACCACCGTCCACATTGAGCGCTTCAGCCGCTTTTTGCTGGCGTCGCGGCGCCCATTTGAACTTATCCAGTGCCCAGATAATCCCAGTAAACAGGGTGACAAGCACCAGAATCAGCGAGAAAGTATTAGCCATCGTGTTCCCCTAAACCTTTAATCCCTTTTTATTACTTATCTTTGCCTACGTGCAGAATCGCCAGGAACGCTTCTTGAGGCAGTTCGACGTTACCGATCTGCTTCATACGTTTCTTACCTTCTTTTTGCTTCTGCAGCAGTTTCTTCTTACGGCTTACGTCACCACCGTAACACTTCGCGGTGACGTTTTTACGAAGCTGTTTCACGGTCGAGCGCGCAATGATGTGGTTACCGATTGCTGCCTGAATCGCGATGTCGAACTGCTGACGAGGGATGAATTCTTTCATCTTCTCAACCAGATCACGGCCACGGGATTGCGCCTGATCTTTGTGAGTGATGATAGCCAATGCATCCACGTTGTCGCCATTCAGCAATACGTCAACACGTACCATGTTCGATGCTTCATAGCGCTGGAAGTTGTAATCCAGAGAAGCATAACCGCGAGACGTCGATTTCAGACGGTCGAAGAAGTCCAGAACCACTTCTGCCATTGGAATATCGTAAGTGAGGGCGACTTGGTTACCGTGGTAAACCATGTCAACTTGAACGCCACGCTTCTCGACGCACAAGGTGATAACGTTACCCAGGTACTCTGAAGGCACCAGGATGTTACAGCGTGCAATTGGCTCACCCATCACTTCGATATCGTTAACCGCTGGCAATTTCGCAGGGCTATCAACATACAGGGTGTCACCGTTGGTCTTCTTCACCTCGTACACTACGGTTGGTGCCGTGGTGATCAGATCCAGATTGTATTCACGCTCCAGACGCTCCTGGATGATTTCCATGTGCAGCATGCCAAGGAAACCACAGCGAAAACCAAAGCCCAGTGCTGCTGAGTTTTCTGGCTCGTAGAACAGTGACGCATCGTTCAGGCTCAGTTTGCCCAGTGCATCACGGAAGTTTTCGTAGTCGTCAGACGAAACAGGGAACAGACCCGCATAAACTTGAGGCTTCACTTTCTTAAAGCCTGGTAGCGGTGTTTCTGCACCGTGTTTTGCGTGGGTCAGGGTATCACCCACTGGCGCGCCCAGAATGTCTTTAATACCACAAACAACCCAGCCCACCTCGCCGGTACGCAGACCTTGGGTGTCAGTTTGTTTTGGTGTGAAGATGCCGATGCGATCAACGCCCCACACCTGACCGGTGCTCATGACTTTGATCTTGTCACCTTTCTTCAACTCGCCATTCTTAATACGAACCAGCGACACAACGCCCAGATAGTTATCGAACCATGAGTCGATGATCAGCGCTTGCAGTGGCGCTTCTGGGTCACCTTCAGGTGCCGGAACATTCTTAACGATATCTTCCAGAACCAGATCTACACCCAGACCCGTTTTCGCCGAACAGCGGGTCGCTTCGGTTGCATCGATACCAACAATGTCTTCGATCTCTTCTGCTACGCGGTCAGGATCGGCGGCTGGCAGGTCAATTTTATTCAGGATTGGAACCACTTCCAGATCCATTTCAATCGCGGTGTAGCAATTCGCCAAAGTCTGAGCTTCTACGCCCTGACCCGCGTCGACCACCAGCAAAGCACCCTCACACGCCGCCAGAGAACGAGAAACTTCGTAAGAGAAGTCAACGTGTCCTGGGGTGTCGATGAAGTTCAACTGATAGGTTTCCCCATCCTGCGCTGTGTAATTCAGCGTCACACTCTGTGCTTTGATGGTGATACCACGTTCGCGTTCCAGATCCATGGAATCCAGAACCTGTGCTGCCATTTCACGGTCAGTTAGACCGCCACAAACCTGAATAAGACGGTCTGATAAGGTCGACTTACCGTGGTCAATGTGGGCAATAATCGAAAAGTTACGAATGTGCTTCATAAATGGTGTGACTAACTCGTTAGTTAAAATAAGAGGATCTTACGATCAAGTGGCGGGATTCTACCGAAATTAATGGCTAGTCGCTATCTTCTGTTGCGGCATTTATCACCGCCGCCGAGTCTACGGTATTGCCAAGGATGCGCAACAGTTTAGGTGTTGCGCCTGTATCCTGCTGCAGCTTCCGCGAAAAATGGCGTGCTACAAGGAATCCCAGTCCACCCGCAAGCACCGAAGACAGAATAATCACGCCCTCTCCTGCTGCTATCAAATCTGCGAGAAACTGCCCGAAAACAGCGCCCGTAATCGCGAATAGCAAAGGCAGAATATAAACCACCAACGCCGATCGCAGTACCGTCTGCTCCTCTAAGCCGATTTCAACCAAGGTTCCCACATTGACTAGTTTTTCTGACGGTACACGGATATCCAATACTTTGCCCGGCAGCGCATTACTCACAATGCCTGTACCGCAATTGCTCTTGGAAGCACAACTGCCACAACTGGTTTTCTGCTGGCAGCGGACAGTCAGGTAACCCTCGCCACTGCCAGTGACTTCCGCCAACGCCGTGATCATGGCGTTGACGTTCCTTCATGTCTTTGTGGCGCTGCCATACGGACAGACTCAGCCACTTTTTTCGCGGTCGCTGGTGGAATATCTCCCACCACGGTGATTTCTGCATTGCCGGATACATGACTGTGTAATGTGCGACGGCCTTTTCTCACCAACTGCTCACGCACGGAAAGATCATCTGCTTCTGACATATAAACAGAGAAACTAAACAGGCCATCACTGAACATCTGGCTTTCTACCGGACGTTCAGTGATCATCAAACGGTGACGATTGCTATAAATCGGCGAAAAGCCATCAGGCAAAGAAGTGACTTGCCAGCTAAGGCCAGAGTCGCGTTGTTTTGGCACCTGAACCACTGGTGGCAGTTCAATACCTGACATCTGCTTCATCACATTACCAATCTGCGGGGAGACCACCAGCGACATAGCACGGTATTGCTCAATGGGATCACCGTCGCGATCCAATAGGTCTGCACGGGTCAGCAACTTGGAGTTTTGGTCAATCCAAAGTACGTAGGAATAACGCGCGCCGTCTTTGGGAGACACACGAACAACATCACATGCCAAACCTGCTTCACGGGCTCTTCCCAACGGCACGAAATCGTACATGGTCGACAGGTGGTCAATATCGGAATGCATGATCGCGGGCAAGGGCGCCACCATCTGGTTACTCGCAATAGTAAACGGGTCAATACCAGGTTCGAAGTAACTCACTTCGTCACCACGACGAATGGCTTCACGTGGGGGACCAGCCAGATAAGCAATGTGACCAAATGACTCACCATCGACTAAAGCGTGGCGATAACGCAGGGGCTCAATACTGTTTTTGCGGACCAAAATATAGGAAAGTTCATAGTCCAATTGTTCGGTTGCCTGGCCCATCTGATGCAACAATGCCTCGGCGGGATTTTCTTCCGCCGAGGCATTCGCGACCAGACTGACCAGTGCAAAAGCACCGATCAGGAGTTGTTTCATCAATCTAGTTACTCACTTCTGGTGTTAGCTTCTCGTCTTGTGCAATCATTTCATCAGCATTGAGGCGAAGCTGCAACTCATAGTCTTGGAACATGGCGTTGACACGGCGACGCTGCTCCATCAGTTGTGCTTCGGTCGGATTACCCTGCAAGGTTTCACGGCTAAGGCTCACAGGCTCAGCTGAGCCAGCCAAAGGAATGGTCTGTAAAACTGGGGGCTGTGATGCAGCAAGAACCGGATCCAACTGCTCACCACCATTGTATTGTTGAACGCCAACAATGACAGCCAGTGACACCGCGGCAGCCATACCCACCTGGGTGAGTTGCTGCAACCAAGATGGCATGCCTTTTTTGGCAGCTGCTGGCGTAGGTTGTGCTTCCTGAATCGGAACAACATTGGGTGCAGAATGCGCTCCATGCGCAGGCTCAGCCTCCAGTGCCATCGCAACATTTGATGCGATGTCCCAACTCGGATTAGGCGTTTCTCCACGCATTACATCACGGGTGACAGCAAAGCTTTTCCATGTTTGCTGAGCCGATTGATCGTTTTCCAGCGCATCAATCAGCGCCTGATCAATCTCATCACCATCAAATAATGCGGAAAGGTTTTCTTTTTCAGCCATTTATTTCACCGTTATCAACAGGTAACACTGTTAGTGGTTCATCAGAGGACGAACACGTTTGTCTACCGCTTCCCTGGCACGGAAAATACGCGAACGTACCGTCCCAACCGGGCAGCCCATCACTTCTGCAATCTCTTCATAGCTTAAGCCATCAATTTCACGCAGGGTGATCGCCGTTTTCAGATCGTCCGGTAAAGACTCAATCGTGCTGAAAACGACCTGCTTCAACTGTTCTGACAACATAAGGTTCTCAGGGTTCGAAATTTCTTTCAATGCGCCACCATTTTCATAATTTTCCGCTTCTTCCGCGTCAATATCGCTTGATGGTGGGCGTCTGCCCTGGGCAACCAGATAATTCTTCGCTGTGTTTACCGCAATACGGTAAAGCCAGGTATAAAACGCACTCTCACCACGAAATCCCGGCAAGGCGCGATACGCTTTGATAAAGGCCTCCTGCGCAACATCAGGCACATCACCGCTGTTGCTGACATAACGAGAGATCAGATTGCATACCTTGTTTTGATATTTTACGACCAGCAGGTTAAACGCCTGCTTATCACCATTCTGAACGCGCTCAATTAAGGCTTGATCGGTTAACTGCTCGCTCATTCGAGCGCCTTCTCCTTATTATTGATACCAGTAGTCTGCTTTCTCTGTGGCAGAGTCCACCGTCAAGGTCAGAACTCTGTCAGCTACCGGTATTTCTTCTCGCTCTTTGCCACTATGGTGCCCGGCGTATTTTTCTGCCGCACGATTTTTGTTGAGTGAGCAAAGTTTATGAGTGAAACATTAAAAGAAAGTTCCCTAGTCCGACCCATCTCGTCAAACGATTAGATCCGAATCGTAAAGTCTATCAGAATGTTTGGTCACACCATAACCAAGTCTCATTCCGCCATCCCCACTCTGTCGCATAATGAAGCAACTGGCAACGTTCTACGTGTTGCCACATTAGTGTAAACTCACTGAAATGACTCGAACTCGTTGTTTCCGGCAATCGGCTCAGGCCGCCGCTTAGGAGAAAGGAATACGTAATCAATGAGCAACCAAGAACACGTGTGTGATGTGCTGGTAATTGGCAGCGGTGCTGCCGGTTTATCTCTGGCACTCCATTTAGCCCCAACCCAGAAAGTGATAGTACTGAGCAAAGGACCACGTAGCGAAGGGGCGACCTACTACGCACAAGGCGGTATTGCTGCAGTCTTTGACGAAAGTGACTCCGTCGAATCCCACGTTGAAGATACGCTCATTGCCGGTGACGGTATTTGTGAGCAGGACGTGGTGAGCTTTATCGCTGAGAACGCCAAAGAGTGTGTTCAGTGGCTGATTGATGGTGGTGTTCCGTTCGACCGTGAAGAAGACAGCGACGACGATGAGCCCAAATTCCACCTCACCCGTGAAGGTGGCCACAGTCACAGACGCATTCTGCATGCCGCTGATGCAACGGGCGCAGCGGTGCAAAACTCGCTGCAAGAGAATGTGATGCGGCACCCCAACATCAAGGTGATGGAGCGCCATAACGCGCTGGATCTTATCACCCGCAAGAAAATTGGGATCAGTGGTGCTAACCGCGTCTTGGGTGCCTATATCTGGAACCGTGACCGTGAAGCCGTCGAAACCGTGCGCGCTAAGTTTGTGGTACTGGCAACTGGCGGTGCATCCAAGGTTTATCAATATACCTCAAACCCGGATGTTTCTTCCGGTGATGGCATTGCAATGGCATGGCGTGCAGGTTGTCGAGTCGCCAACCTTGAATTTAACCAGTTTCACCCGACATGCCTTTTCCACCCTGAAGCGCGCAACTTTTTGCTGACCGAAGCCCTTCGTGGTGAAGGAGCCTACCTACGCCGCCCTGATGGCTCCCGTTTTATGCCGGACTTTGATGATCGCGCTGAGCTTGCTCCCCGTGATGTGGTTGCCCGCGCGATTGATTATGAGATGAAGCGCCTTGGTGCTGACTGCATGTATCTCGACATCAGCCACAAAGATCCAGAGTTCATTACCAAGCATTTCCCGACCATTGACGAAAAACTGAAAACCTTTGGCTTTGACCTGACCAAAGAACCCATTCCCATCGTTCCTGCCGCGCACTACACCTGTGGTGGCGTCATGGTGAACCAGAATGGCCAGACAGATCTGGAAGGTTTGTATGCCATTGGTGAAGTCAGCTACACAGGCCTCCATGGTGCTAACCGCATGGCATCAAACTCTTTGCTCGAATGTGTGGTTTACGCTTGGGCTGCCGCCATGCACATTGGAGAGAATGCGGCCACAGCAGAAATTCCACCAACGCTGCCATACTGGGATGACAGTCAGGTGTGTTGCTCAGACGAAGAAGTCGTTATCCAGCATAACTGGCACGAGCTGCGCCTATTTATGTGGGACTACGTTGGGATTGTGCGTTCCACCAAACGGCTTGAACGTGCGCTTCGTCGTATTGAATTACTGAAGCAGGAAACGAACGAGTACTACAGCAACTTCCGCGTTTCAAACAACCTTCTGGAGTTGCGTAACCTGCTTCAGGTTGCTGAGCTGATGGTACGCTGTGCGATGGCGCGTAAAGAAAGCCGCGGTCTTCACTACACTATTGATTACCTGGACAAAGCGGAAGATTCAGGCCCAACTATTCTGGTACCAGATTTTCCGTGTTGATAATTACTTTAGAAAAGAAGTAAAAGCCCTCTAAACAGGGCTTTTTTTGGTTTTTAGTGCATTAGAGTGCTCAAGAACGGAAGGCGGAGATAGCAGCCTCAAGTTCGCGACTCTGCTCAGCCACACGGGCTGCAGCTTGTGCATTCTCGCTAGTAGACGATGTGTTCGAAGAAGTGATCTGCTGAATCGAGTGAACATTCATATTCACCTCTTTTGCCACCATGCTCTGCTCTTCAACAGCAGCGGCTATCTGGGTGCTCATATCCATGATTTGCTGCATATCAACGATGATGTTATCAAGCTCAATGGAAGCCTCCTCAACATAGCTTACTGACTGCTGGCTATCTCGCTGACAGGTGTTGATACGCTCAACCACACTGTTGGTTTGCTCCTGTAGTGAGGCAATCATGGTCGCGATTTCGTCAGTAGATTTGTTAGTACGAGTCGCAAGTGAACGCACTTCATCCGCGACCACCGCGAAACCACGACCCTGCTCACCGGCACGCGCAGCTTCAATCGCCGCATTCAATGCGAGAAGGTTAGTTTGCTCTGAAATGTCTTTGATCACATCAACCACAGTGCCAATCTGCTGAGACAGCGACACCAGACTATGTATATCGCTGTTGGCAATACCCAAGCCGTCTGACAGCGTTATGATGGCATCACGGGTTGCCTGAACAGTTTGATGGCCTTTCTGCGCCCGGATCAGGCTTTGGTTGGCATTTGCTGCAGCCGTTTCAGTGTTGCTTGCAATCTCACGAATGGTCGCTTCCATCTCGTTAACGGCGGTCGCTGCCAGTTCAGCCTCTGATTGCTGCTTTTCAAATGAAACTTCCGCTTCGTTGCTGCGTAACTGCACATCCGAAGCCGTCGAGTTGAGGGTGGTAATGGAGATTTTTACCCCAGCAATCAATGACTGGCAGTGTTCCAACACCAAGTTGAAGTCGGAAGCAACCAGAGCTATCTCATCCTTGCCCTGTGCCTCTGCGCGAAGAGTCAGATCACGTTGCTCTGCCACTTTTTCCATGGTTTCAGTCAGCGTTTTTAAACGACGCTGAATATATCGATTGAGTAGAATACTCGCCGTAATCAATAGAGCAGAAATCACAAACAGCACAACCAACGAGGAGATCGTCAGCGTCCCCTCAGCTGTCTTCAGCTCACTGGCTAGTTGCAGTCGCATATCGTCGAAATCTGCTTCGACCTGGTGGGTCTGACCACGGATATTACCCAAAAGACCTGATTTATGGTTAAGACCCACTTCACGGCTGACTCGCATATATCGCTCGACCAATGCTTTCTGGGCATCCAGCGAAGCCAAACCGGTTTCGTTTTTTACACTCTGCCACACACGGCTAAACTCATCAAAGCGTGCTTCAGTGACATCCGCCATCAACAGGCGGCTCAATGTCACGAGATACGCAATATCATTAATGGAAGGATTGTCTTTCAAAAGTTTTTCATTGGTACTGCCTAACTCACCATGAATACCAGAGGAGCGGTTCAACCCCAACTTCTCGTAACCTTTCGATAATGAAATAAAGCCACTGTGATATATCTTTATGGCCTGCGACACGGCAGTGATTTGAGGCAGAGAAATGTCCAGACGCTTTGCATCCTGAGACAAGGTATTCAGATCTCGTTCAAACTTGGCGACGTTACCCGAGAATCTATCCACGTATTTGGTGTCGAGCCGCGCCAAGAAATCTTTTTCATTACGGCGCAGGTTGAGCAATCTCACTTCAAGCTCTGCGACCAGAGATAGTTTGGTTTTCAAGTCGACCATTCGCTCTGAAGCTTGCCAACCAATGAATGCAAATAATATTAACGACAATGCCGAGAATGCCGTCAGACCGTACAGTTTTGTTCTTATTTTCATGTCACCTCTTCCATCTTTACTTCTTGCGCTGGCGGCAAAGTCAATGCCTATTTCGATCCTTATCGGCATTTTCAATGAATCGTTTAGGAATGGCGTACGCTAAAAACAGAGAGGAGAGATTTAGGTCACGCTTTCAACGCTAAGCATACACGGCTGATATGACGAAATGTTTCCTCCTGAAAAGCATCAAAAGCCAGTACTAATCGTCGCTGTTCGAAGGGTGAGGATAAATCCAGAACGATAAGGTGACGACTGAAAAAACTGACTCGTTCAACATGGAATGTATCCCCATTAAAACGACACACACCGTCAATATTTAGGAAAAGCTTTCCGTTGAAATGAGTGAAAAAGGAAGACTGTCTGTGTGATTCGCGGATAATAAAGCAAAGCAGCAGCACTTTAGCTTCAAGAGGCAAGGCACTGGCAGCAAATAGAATCATCGCTGCCAGCACATAGATACCGCCAACACTCACTTTCAGCAAGCGAGAGGGCTGGATATCTGCATTAACGGAGTTTGCTACGGTTGTGCTCAACAATTTTGTTTGTTATCGCCACCAGCTCGGGTTTATCGCTGCGGCCATGTCCCATCAACCAAGTAAACAGATCCGGGTCATCACATTCCAGCAAAGCAACAAAGTGATGTTTTTCTTCTTCTGTTAACGTATCAAAACACTCTTCAAAAAATGGCATGATAATGACATCAAGCTCCAACATGCCGCGACGGCATGCCCATTTGATACGCGCTTTGTCTTCTGCACCCAGCATGAGTACCTCGAAAAATAGGTCAAAAATAACTGGCCCAGATATTATCAGTGCGCAGATAGCCTTGCTATGACTCACGGATTGAATCTTGTAACCCTGTGATCTGACCCCATATCAAAGGCATATTGCTGACTTTGTCCTCGACTCGGATTACCATAATCCCAATTATTTTTAAGCGAGAAGCACCATGACAAACTGGTACCAGACACACGCTTTCAACCGCCTTCCTCTTTCTTCAGACAGCGCGTTGCCAGCCCTGTCAGTTATTGCGTTGGATAACCTTTCTTTGATCACTGCTGTCGGTCAGGACACCATCCCTTATCTACAAGGCCAACTGACCTGCGATTTGGTATCGCTTGAGAAAACCCGCTCAACCCTTGCCGCCCACTGTGATGCTAAAGGCAAAGTTTGGTCTGCTATTCGCCTGTTCCACCATAACGACGGCATTGCCTATGTACAGCCTGCTTCTGTGGCAGAAAAGCAACTGACAGAAATTAAAAAGTATGCTGTATTCTCCAAGGCCGAGTTTTCGATGTCTGAGCAAGTGTTGATTGGTGTAGCTGGTGAGAAAGCTGACAGCGCAGTCGCATCGCGCTTCACCGGTGGAGGTGATGTTCGCGCAACCCAAACAGGCACAGCCGTTCGTATCGATAACAACCACTGGTTGCTTGCTGTGAATGCAGAAGAAGCTGACGCGCTAATTGCAGCTCTGGGTGAACGAGCAACACTAAGTGACAGTTCATTGTGGACGTTACTGGAACTTCGCTCGGCGATCCCTTCAATTGAAAAAGCCAACATCAGCGAGTTCATCCCACAATCCATTAACCTGCAGGCGCTGGACGCTATCAGCTTCAAGAAAGGCTGCTATACCGGTCAGGAGACCGTGGCTCGCGCAAAATACCGTGGCATCAATAAACGCGCTGCTTACCTGCTTGAAGGTGAAGCAGAAGAGACACCGAAAGCCGGTGATAAATTTGACCGCAGTGTGGGTGAAAACTGGCGTACCGGTGGTACGGTGATTTCTGGTTATCGTTTTGAAGATGGTCAGGCCCTGGCACTGGTCGTGCTGCCAAATAATCTCGATGACGACAGCCAGTTCCGTCTTGCAGATACCGACGTACTTTGGCAGAAAGTAGACCTGCCTTACAGCCTGGAAGACGAGGCCTAATTATGTCCTCGATTGATACTCCTATCCTTTCAATTTTGCGCGATGCAGGCATCTCGCACCGTTTGCTGCCTCATGCGAGTGAAGCAACGACTATACTCGATGCGGCCAAGCAGCGCGGTGTTGAGCCAGATCAATTAGTCAAATCCATGTTGCTGCGTGATATGGGCGGACAGATGGCCTTGGCGTGTGTACCAGGTACAGCGTCTGTCGATCCTAAGAAAGTTAGAGACCTTCTCGGGTGTCGACGCATGACCATGGTCGACAGCAAGCATGTACAAAGTATTACCGGTTACTCACCTGGCATGGTGACCCCAATATCTGTATTTGGCATGCTGCCAATATTCTTCGACCCAAGCCTTGCTGACTTTGAGCACATCAACATCAGCAGCGGTTCACCGATGGCAGGTGTAGAACTTCGTTTTCAGGATCTGGTCGATTTTTGTGGGCCTACCATCGCTGATATAAGCCGTGACACTGAGACGGACTATGAAGCCAGTTAACTGGCGCAGCGTCGATCTCAACTTTCTGGTCGCTTTTGCTGCACTGATGGAAACCCGCAGTGTCACCCGCGCCGCCGAGAAGCTATCAATTGGCCAATCAGCAATGAGTCATAATCTCTCTCGGCTGCGCACGCTGCTTGATGATCCGCTTTTCCACCGTCAAGGCAATGAAATGCAACAGACGGCACGTGCCTTCGAGCTAGAGCCCGTCATCACCCCACTTCTTGACACGATTGCCACCGATGTCCTGACACCCGTATCTTTCGAACCAAAGCAATATTCAGGGCCCATTCGCATCGGTTTAACCGACTATGCTGAATTGGTTTTTGCCCCTGCACTGTTTGATGTTTTTCGAGAGCAAGCGCCGCACTGTCAGCTAAGTTGCCATCCAGTTGATCGGGTTAATTACCGCGAGGCATTGAAAAACGATCAGGTTGATGTGGTATTGGGTGCAGTACAAACCGAAGATCCGGTGTTATTGATGGAAAATCTCTATACCGAGCGACATGTCTGTTTGTTTGACCCACATTCCACTGGGCTGAGTGCCCCTCTTTCATTGGACGACTACACCAAGACGCCCCACGCCTTGGTGTAGTCGTCCAGTTAAACAGCCCCGTGGACAACACCCTTAAATCTCTTGGTCGAGATCGTCAGGTAGTGATGGGCTCACAACGCTTTCTCACCATTCGCCATCTCCTTTCCGGGCGCAATCTTATCTGCACCGTGGCCGAGTTGATGGCGAAACTCGACATGTTCAACGACAAACTAGCCATCAGCGCAACACCTATCGATGTGAGCAATTTCGTTATCCGTCAAATCTGGCACAAAAAGAACGCCAGCAGCACTAAAAACCTCTGGATACGCCAAACCATTGATAAAACCGTATGTAATCAGGTGCGAGATTTACTTGCCAGATAGATAGGCTTGCTGCCTCAATTTCCATACTGTGACCTACCCCAAAGTCACGCGATTGCATCCCTTAATTTTCGGTTAAGTGTCATATCTGTCACACAGCAGTCATACGCGTATCGCTATAATTCCGCCCGCCAAAACCGAGTGAAACGTGACTGTCTTTTCATTCAACGGCTCTTCTCGGTTTAGGAAGTTGGCAGGAATAAAAACAAAAAAGGAATTGCGAATGCGGATGTTTAATCGTTATATCCCGACTCTCATTGCAAAACACGTTTACCGGCTATTCAGTGGACGTATTCACATCGATGGGCGGGGTGATTTCGACTTTCATCAAGGAATGGTGCAGGCGCAGTCAGATGGAGACTTTGAACACTTTCGGACAGTGAAGGAGATCAATACAGATATCCGTAAACTGAAAGAAATGTACTGATGGCTAAAGATCGTTTGATCTAGCACTTCGCTTGAAAAACACCGCGTTTATCGCGGTGTTTTCTTATCTTCAGAGCAAGGGAGGGTTATTCATCTTCCTCGATAGAGTCCTGATATGCTTCGGCATCCAACAGCTCGTCAATTTCCGCAGAATCACTGATACGGATTTGGAACAACCAGCCATCACCGTAAGGATCGCTGTTAACCAACTCTGGCGAACCTTCCAAATCTTCGTTAACAGCAACAATTTCGCCAGTCAACGGTGTGTAGATATCTGACGCAGCTTTCACGGATTCTGCTACTGCACAATCGTCACCTGCATCGACTGTATCACCCACATCGGGTAAATCAACAAACACCATATCACCCAGCAAAGCCTGTGCATGGTCGGAAATACCTACGGTATACACATCGTCACCTTCTGGTCTCACCCACTCGTGGGAAGTCGTGAATTTCAGCTCAGATGGGATATTGCTCATAAATCAGATTCCTTCTCAATACGTATATTTGTTGATCAACAAATAGGGATAGCACATGGTGTTAGATACGCAAATTAGGAAAGCCTTGAACACTTCGCAAGAAAAATCACCACACTAAAAGCAATAGTTTTAACTCGATCAAGCCTTGCTCAATGCAACGCTGATGGATTGCCTTAGTCCCCAAAACAACCTTATAACAAAAAAACGCCAACGACCTTTCAGCCATTGGCGTTTTTCTGAAGGATTTGTCAGGCGCTAGCCATCGACTTTGTTCAGGTGCACATCCATTTGTGGGAATGGAATTTCGATGCCTTCTGCATCCAGCGCTTCTTTTATCGCTTGTAAGAGGTCAAAGTAAACTGCCCAGTAATCTGCTGTACGAACCCAAGGACGAACCACCAGGTTCACAGAAGAGTCTGCCAGTTCAACCACTCCGATTGTTGGTTCGGGGGTGGTCAACAAACGGGTTTCTCTCGCCAGTACATCTGCCAACACCTGCTTGGTTTTTTGCAAATTAGCACTGTATGACACACCTATAACGAGATCGATACGACGAGTGTCATGTTTAGAATAGTTAGTGATGGGGCTAGAAATGATTGCGCCGTTTGGTACGACAACCATTTTGTTGTCCGGTGTTTTCAGAACGGTAGAAAAAATCTGGATGGAATCTACAGAGCCGGAAACGCTAGCGACTTCTACATAATCGCCGGACTTGAATGGGCGGAATGCAACAATCAGTACACCAGCGGCGAAGTTAGAAAGTGAACCTTGCAGTGCTAGACCAACTGCCAGACCGGCTGCACCGATAACCGCAACCACAGAAGCGGTTTGCACGCCAAGGCGACCCAAGGCTGCGATAAGTACGATAACAAACAGCAGGTAACGGACAAAAGTATGCACAAAACCGACAACCGTATCGTCGAGTTCTTTCTTGCGCATAACTTTGGCAACACCATTGGCAATGGCTTTGACAACCCAATTACCGATAATGAGGATGAGGAGAGCGGAGATGATGTTCACACCGTATTGAAGCAGTAGATCCTGGTTGCCATTGAACCAGCTCATCGCTTCGTTAGTAGCATTTTCCATTGCGTTTTCCTTGGTATTCTTATGCCGTGTTTAGCTTTTTCCTAGGGTTCCACAGGACGGTACAACAAATTCCTGACGAAACTGCTCGGATAAAATCAGAGCAGAGTTTACAGTTTAAGCAGCAACAGAAAGTGTCTCAAATTTAAAACGAAAACACTGTTTTTTTGGTGTATTAATGAGACCATATGCATAAAAAACCCGTCGTCAGACGGGGTTTCAGCATTAAGTTTGAGCCGCCAGGCGCTTAAGCCACTTGCTTCTCTTCTTCTGGAGCAGCGGCTTTTGCCATTGCTGCGTGGTAATGAACATCCATTTGCGGAAATGGAATTTCAATACCTTCTGCGTCCAGACCTTCTTTGATGGCCTGCATCAGGTCAAAGTAGGTTGACCAGTAATCTTCTGTTTTTACCCACGGGCGCACAACGAAGTTAACTGAAGAGTCCATCAGCGCATGAACACCGATAGTTGGTTCAGGATCTTGCAGTACGCGCTCGTCCGCTTTCACGATGCGGGTCAGTACTTCTTTAGTCTTCTGCAGATCAGCCTTGTAAGACACACCAATAATGAAATCGATACGACGGGTCGCATGGCGTGAGTAGTTGGTGATTGGGCTAGAAATAACAGTGCCGTTAGGAACCACTACCATTTTGTTGTCTGGGGTCGTCAGTACTGTAGAGAAGATCTGGATAGACGCAACAGAGCCAGCTACACCACCCACTTCTACATAGTCACCAGATTTGAACGGACGGAAAGTCACGATCAGCACCCCGGCAGCAAAGTTTGACAATGAACCTTGCAGTGCCAGGCCGATGGCCAGACCCGCCGCACCAATTACCGCTACAATAGAGGCGGTTTCAACACCTACACGACCCAATGCTGCAATCAGCACAATCGCGAACATCACATAGCGAACCATGTTCTCGATAAAATCGACAACCGTTTGGTCAAGCTCGCGCTTTTTCAATACTGTAGCGACAGAACCTGCCACTTTCTTCACGACCCAGTTACCGACGAACAGGATAAGCAGTGCAGTCACTACGTTCATTGCGTATTGGATCATCAACTCCTGGTTGGAAACCAGCCAGTTCATCGCTTCAGTTGCTGTTTGTTCAACAGACTCGACAGCGTTTTGCTCAGTCATTTGTATCTCTCACAAAGGCTAATACCAATCGTAGTAAATATCTGCTCATCCTAGCTTGTTAAAACACTCGATAACTGCGTTGAAAAATTTGATTGTAGAATAAATACTTATCGAAATTTTCCGCCTTGTTCTCGAGCATTTTTCCTGCGCTATTTCTGATCACCTACCTACTGTGATTGGCATAAAAAAACCAAACCACCTCAATACGTTAAAAGCCAATCTTCGGCTTTCTATCTCTTGAGGTGGCTAGGGAAGATGGCCAATATCAATCGGGTTGAATAACAGCCATAAAAAAACCCGCTAAATTTAGCGGGTTTCATTACGATTTGTAATTAAATTTTTTAAATAAAACTTAAATTACAGTACGTCGATCGCGTTAAGATCTTTGAACGCTTGCTCAAGACGCGCAACCATACCTTCTTGACCAGCACGCAGCCATACGCGTGGGTCGTAGTATTTCTTGTTAGGTGCGTCTTCGCCAGTTGGGTTACCGATTTGACCTTGCAGGTAATCGTGGTTTTTCGCTTCGTACTGACGGATACCATCCCAAGTCGCCCACTGAGTATCAGTGTCGATGTTCATTTTGATAACGCCGTAAGAGATAGACTCTTCGATTTCTGCTTGAGAAGAACCAGAACCACCATGGAATACGAAGTTCAGCGCGTTAGGTGCAATACCGAATTTCTCTGCACAGTATGCTTGAGAATCGCGCAGGATGGTTGGAGTCAGAACAACGTTACCTGGCTTGTAAACGCCGTGTACGTTACCGAAAGACGCAGCGATAGTGAAACGGTGGCTGATAGCGTTCAGTTTCTCGTATGCGTATGCAACGTCTTCTGGAGAAGTGTACAGCTCAGACGCGTCCATGTGAGAGTTGTCTACGCCGTCTTCTTCACCACCAGTACAACCCAGTTCGATTTCCAGAGTCATGTTCATCTTTTCCATGCGAGCCAGGTACTCCGCACAGATTTCGATGTTTTCTTCCAGAGATTCTTCTGACAGGTCAATCATGTGAGAAGAGAACAGTGGCTTACCAGTTGCCGCGAAGTGCTCTTCACCTGCAGCCAGCAGACCGTCAATCCATGGCAGCAATTTCTTAGCTGCGTGGTCAGTGTGCAGGATAACTGGCACACCGTAAGATTCAGCAATAGCATGAACGTATTTAGCACCCGCTACTGCGCCTTTGATTTGTGATTCCTGACCTTCCAGCTTCAGGCCTTTACCTGCGAAGAACGCAGCGCCGCCGTTAGAGAACTGAACAACAACCGGTGCTTTAACTTTTGCAGCAGCTTCCAGTACTGAGTTGATAGAGTCAGTGTTTACTACGTTTACCGCTGGAAGAGCAAACTTGTGCTCTTTAGCAATTTCAAACACTTTCTGAACGTCGTCACCAGAGATAACGCCAGGTTTTACGAAATCAAAAACTTTAGACATAACAATAGTCCTATTTACTCTGTTGTCTTGAGTGAAATCCTATCCAAGCCGATGTTTCCTACCGACTTGTTTCAATTCGGCAAACGTTTGCGAACAGTGCTGCGCATTGTACCCAAACGTGATTCTAAACACATTATTTTTTGCGTTTAGATATACATTCAAATGATTACAAAATTATCAAAGATGCATAAAAAACGGGGGCAGTAACCCCCGTTAATCATTACGCTTTCGCGCGAGTTTCCAGCATTTCTACTGCAGGTAGTACTTTACCTTCAACGAACTCAAGGAATGCGCCGCCACCGGTAGAGATGTAAGAAACGTCAGCTTTGATACCGAACTGGTCGATAGCTGCCAGCGTGTCACCACCACCTGCAACAGAGAAACCTTCAGAAGCCGCAATCGCTTCAGAGATACCTTTAGTACCTGCTTCGAAGTTCTTGAATTCAAATACGCCTACTGGGCCGTTCCACAGAATGGTTTTTGCATTCTTCAGGATTTCAGCCAGCGCTTGTGTTGAGTCTGGACCCAGGTCGAAGATCATGTCGTCGTCCTGAACTTCAGAAACGTGCTTGATTACTGCTTCTGCGTTCTCGTCGAATGCTTTTGCACATGCAACGTCAGTCGCTACTGGAATCGCACACTCGTCCATCAGCTTCTTAGCAGTATCAACCAGGTCAGCTTCGTACAGAGACTTACCTACGTTGTGGCCTGCTGCTGCGATGAAGGTGTTTGCGATACCACCACCAACAACCAATTGGTCAGCGATTTTAGACAGAGATTCCAGAACAGTCAGTTTGGTAGAAACTTTAGAACCACCAACGATTGCCACCATTGGGCGCGCAGGGTTGTCCATTGCTTTGCCCAGTGCTTCCAGTTCGTTTGCCAGCAGAGGACCTGCACATGCGATTGGAGCGAACACACCAACACCGTAGGTTGATGCTTGTGCACGGTGAGCAGTACCGAACGCGTCCATCACGAACACGTCACACAGTGCAGCGTATTTCTTAGACAGTTCGTCTTCGTTTTTCTTCTCGCCTTTGTTGAAACGTACGTTTTCCAGAACAACCAGCTCACCTGCGTTCAGCTCCAGGCCGTCCAGGTAGTCTTTTGCCAGTTTAACGTCACAATCCAGTGCGTCGTTCAGGTAGTTAACAACAGGCTGCAGAGAGAATTCTTCAGCGTACTCGCCTTCGGTCGGACGACCCAGGTGAGAAGTAACCATCACTTTCGCGCCAGCTTCCAGGCAGTGTTTGATGGTTGGCAGAGACGCCAGAATACGCGCGTCAGAAGTCACTTTACCGTCTTTTACTGGTACGTTCAGATCGGCACGGATAAATACGCGTTTGCCAGCCAGATCCAGATCGGTCATTTTGATTACAGACATTTTCGTCCTCTCTCTAAGTTGCAAAAATCAAAAATTTGCTGTGGCTTTCTTTACTTCGGAAAGCCGTGGCTCAAGCCTTCGAGCCACTGGTAACTGTTGCCATGGCCAACGCTGTATCCAGCATCCGGTTGGCAAATCCCCATTCGTTGTCGCACCAAATCAACATTTTTATCAGATGATGATTACTAACTCGTGTCTGCGAACCATCCACAATGGCGCTGTGGGGATCATGGTTAAAGTCTATCGAGACAAGTGGTGCCTCGGTATAGTCGACGATGCCGTTCAATGTACACCGAGCGGCCTCCTCGAGTGATTGATTTACGTCATTAACTTTCACTTTTGTGTGAACAGTAACACTCAAATCCATTGCTGTGACGTTAATTGTTGGCACTCTAACCGAAATCGCTTCAAATTTGTCAGAAAATTTCGGAAAGATTCTTCCAATTCCTAAATGTAATTTAGTGTCGACCGGAATAATAGACTGACTGGCAGCGCGTGTGCGTCGCAGATCTGGGTGATAAGCGTCGATCACCTGCTGGTCGTTCATGGAAGAGTGAATCGTGGTGATGGTGCCTGACTCAATCCTAAACTGCTCATCCAATACCTTAATTACAGGCACAATACAGTTGGTGGTACAGGAACCATTGGAAACAATGCGATCCGTCGGTTTGAGGGTTTCTTCATTCACACCAAAGATGATGGTGTTATCCAGGTCGTTACTGCCTGGATGGGAGAACAGCACTTTCTTGGCACCGGCGTCCAAATGCGCCTGACCGTGTTCACGGTTGCCAAACACACCCGTACAGTCGAGCACGATGTCGATGTCCAGATCTCGCCAAGGGAGTAGATTGATGTCACTAAGGTGCAGAATGCGGATTTTGTCGTCGCCAACAAACAGAGACTCCTGACTGTTGGTCACTTTCTTGAAAAAGCGGCCATGACTGGAGTCATACTGAAGTAGATGCGCCATGGCATCAGGCTCAGCCAGTTCGTTCACCGCAACCACTTCTATCTGATCGCGTTTGTCACTTTCATACAGCGCGCGGAGCACGCTACGGCCGATGCGGCCAAATCCATTAATTGCGACGCGTAATGCCATATCCCTGCTGATCTGTGTCGTTAATGAAATGCGGCTGACAGTCTATCTCAAGCACGTGAAATTCGCACGCAGAATGTGACTGGTCTCTCATCAATGTTTCTTAAGGATTGGATAAAGAACCGGAAAGAAAAAACCCGCCAGTTGGCCGGGTTTTCAGTATTGATTAGGTGCTTAAGCCAGCAGTTCTTTTGCTGTTTCGACCACATTTTCAGCGGTGAAACCAAACATCTTGAACAGCTCACCTGCCGGTGCAGATTCACCGAAGGTGTGCATGCCGATGATACGACCATCAAAGCCCACGTACTTGTACCAGAAGTCCGCAATGCCCGCTTCGATAGCCACACGTGCTGTCACGTCTGATGGCAGTACCGCTTCACGGTAAGCCGCATCTTGCTTGTCGAACACGTCAGTTGATGGGATAGAAACCACACGAACATTGAAACCCTGCGCTGACAGTTCAGTGCTTGCTTCAACCGCCAATTCAACCTCTGAACCGGTCGCAATCAGAATGAGTTCAGGAGTGCCAATGCAATCTTTCAGGATGTAACCACCCTTGGCGATGTTTGCCACTTGCTCAGCGTTACGCTCTTGTTGAGCCAGGTTCTGACGCGAGAAGATGAGCGACGTTGGACCATCTTTACGCTCAATCGCCAGTTTCCACGCCACTGCCGATTCTACCTGATCACACGGACGCCATGTACTCATGTTTGGCGTCAGGCGCAGGGAAGCGATTTGCTCAACCGGCTGGTGTGTTGGGCCGTCTTCACCCAGACCGATTGAATCGTGGGTGTAAACCTGGATGTTCTGCACTTTCATCAGTGCCGCCATGCGCATCGCGTTACGTGCATATTCCATGAACATCAGGAAGGTCGCACCGTAAGGAACGAAACCGCCGTGCAGGGCGATACCGTTGATGATCGCGGTCATACCGAACTCACGCACACCGTAGTGGATGTAGCTGCCAGACGCATCTTCACCGGTCAGGGCTTTTGAGCCAGACCACATGGTCAGGTTTGACGGCGCAAGGTCAGCTGAGCCACCCATGAATTCAGGCAGCATTGCACCGAACGCTTCCAGCGCGTTTTGCGACGCTTTACGTGACGCAATATTCGCTGGGTTCGCTTGCAGGTCGGCAATGATTTGGTTGGCTTTTTCTTCCCACTCAGCTGGAAGGTCACCGTTTACACGGCGTTTGAACTCTGCCGCCAGCTCTGGGTGTGCAGCTTCGTACGCAGCCAGCTTCTCGTTCCAAGCTGCTTCTTTTGCAGCGCCTGCTTCTTTCGCGTCCCACTGACCGTAGACGTCAGCTGGGATTTCAAACGCAGGGTGTTCCCAACCCAGGAACTCACGTGCGGCTTTGATTTCGTCTGCGCCCAGTGGAGCACCGTGACAGTCATGAGAGCCTGCTTTGTTTGGTGAACCGAAACCGATGATGGTTTTGGTACAAATCAAGGTAGGGCGACCGGTTTCTGCTTTCGCCTCTTCAATGGCTGCGTTAATCGCGTTTGCGTCGTGACCGTCTACTGCTGGGATAACATGCCAGCCGTAAGATTCGAAACGCTTAGGTGTGTCATCAGTGAACCAGCCTTCAACGTGACCGTCGATAGAAATACCGTTGTCATCCCAGAACGCGATCAGTTTGCCCAGACCCAGGGTGCCTGCCAGCGAACATGCTTCGTGAGAGATACCTTCCATCAGACAGCCGTCACCCAGGAACGCATAAGTGTTGTGGTCAACGATGTCGTGGCCTTCACGGTTGAACTGAGCAGCCAGTGCTTTTTCAGCAATCGCCATACCCACAGCGTTGGTGATGCCTTGACCCAGAGGACCTGTCGTGGTTTCTACGCCTGGCGCGTAACCGTATTCTGGGTGGCCTGGGGTTTTAGAGTGCAGCTGGCGGAAGTTTTTCAGATCGTCGATAGACAGGTCGTAACCGGTCAGGTGCAGTAGAGAGTAGATCAGCATAGAGCCGTGACCATTTGACAGCACGAAGCGGTCGCGGTCTGCCCACTCAGGGTTTTTTGGGTTGTGGTTCATGTGGTCGCGCCAAAGGACTTCGGCGATGTCCGCCATGCCCATTGGGGCACCTGGGTGACCAGAGTTGGCTTGTTGTACACCGTCCATGCTGAGGGCACGGATCGCGTTGGCTAAAACCTTGCGAGAAGACATGTCTACTCCTGAGATCATTAGAGGTTTTGAGTTATAAGCAATCCGGCACAATACTTGTTAACAAAAGTGGCCAGATTGCTGAATTCGGCGGGCAGATATTGTCGCAAGAGACTGGCAGCTCTGCAAACGTTTTACATGGCTGATTTTAAGGGATTCTGTTGCTTAATCACGCATAAGTTCTGCATCTATCTGTAACCAATAGATTACAGGCGCAATCGTTTACTTATTTACGCGTACAATTTGTGAGGTTGATTTATACGGTTCTCTGCGTAGAATAGACGTCCAGATGGCAAAGCATCTATACCTTTATACGGTCAAAAGACCAAAGGTGCTTGTGCAAACAGATATTCGGTATCAACCAAATTTATTATTGCTAGGGAAAAGACATGGCTAAACACCTGTTTACTTCTGAGTCAGTGTCAGAAGGTCATCCAGACAAAATCGCAGACCAGATTTCAGACGCCGTTCTTGACGCGATTCTGGAACAGGATCCAAAAGCACGCGTAGCCTGTGAGACTTACGTGAAAACCGGCATGGTGATGGTTGGTGGTGAAATCACGACATCAGCATGGGTTGATATCGAAGAGCTGACCCGCGAAACCGTTCGTGAAATCGGCTACGTACACTCAGATATGGGTTTTGACGCGGATTCATGTGCAGTTCTGAACACCATCGGTAAACAGTCACCAGACATCAACCAAGGCGTTGATAAAACTGACCCTAAAGAGCAGGGCGCAGGCGACCAAGGCATCATGTTCGGTTACGCATGTAACGAAACTGATGTATTGATGCCAGCACCAATCACATACTCTCACCGTTTGGTTCAACGTCAGGCAGAAGTTCGCAAGAACGGCACGCTGCCTTGGCTACGTCCGGATGCTAAATCTCAGGTTACCTTCCAGTACGACCAAGGTAAGATCGTGGGCATTGATGCGGTTGTTCTGTCCACCCAGCACTGTGACAGCATCTCTACGCCAGACCTGCGCGAAGCGGTAATGGAAGAGATTATCAAGCCAGTACTGCCTGCAGAGTGGCTGAACAAAGACACCAACTTCTTCATCAACCCAACTGGCCGTTTCGTTATCGGTGGCCCAATGGGTGACTGTGGTCTGACTGGTCGTAAGATCATCGTTGATACCTATGGCGGCGCTGCTCGTCACGGTGGCGGTGCATTCTCGGGTAAAGATCCATCAAAAGTTGACCGTTCAGCGGCATACGCAGCGCGCTACGTAGCAAAGAACATCGTTGCTGCAGGCATGGCAGACCGCTGTGAAATCCAGCTGTCTTACGCTATCGGTGTTGCTGATCCAACGTCTATCATGGTGGAAACCTTCGGTACCGAGAAAGTGTCTCACGACATCATCATTGAAGCAGTTCGCCAGCACTTCGACTTACGCCCTTACGGCCTACAGGAAATGCTGGACCTGCTGCAACCTATCTATAAGAAGACAGCAGCTTACGGTCACTTCGGTCGAGAAGAGTTCCCTTGGGAAAAGACCGACAAAGTGGCAGCACTGCGCGATTTCGCTCAAATCAAGTAATCGCAATCTGCATGCAAAAGGGAAGCTCAGGCTTCCCTTTTTTGTTTCTGTTCCCTACCCTGTCGGCTCTGGAATCCAAACCGCCGAATATGAACGAACTCCACTATCGTCTTACCCAGCGCGTCAGCGAATGCATCACTCAGGCTAACAAACAGCTTGGGAGTGACTTTGCTGTGCCTGCCATTCGGTTTGATATTCGTGGGAAAACGGCAGGAATGGCATTGCTTCAACGCTGGCAACTCAGGTTTAACCCGGTATTGCTGGAAGAAAACATTCAGGCGTTTTTTGACGAAGTGGTGCCTCATGAAATCAGTCATCTGATTGTCTATGCCCGTTTTGGAAAAGTGCGGCCACACGGCAAAGAGTGGCAGTCGGTGATGTCACAGGTGTTTGGTGTCGCCCCAAAAACCACACATAACTTTGATATCAGCTCTGTTCAAGGTAAAACCTTTACCTACCAGTGTGCCTGCGACCACATTGAGCTTTCTGTGCGACGTCACAACAAGGTTCAGCGCGACCAGGTTCAATACGTTTGCCGTCGTTGCAAACAACCTCTCACCTTCACCTCGCAATCTGCATAAGCAATATTGCACTTATCAACAAACTATTCAATTAACACTAATTTAGTGAGATTTATCTCGCAATAGTCTGTAATAATCAAACTACATAATTCCAACGCTGAGCGCTAAACACATCATGAGAACATTTTTGATGCTGCTTTCAGCACTGCTGATCCCCTCAATGACGTCAGCGGCTGAGCATCCGCAATCCTTCAGTAAAGCCAAACGTATCGCGCAAAAAATTTATCAGGACTACCCCACTTCATTTTACTGTGGCTGTGACATTGAATGGCAGGGTAAAAAAGGTGTGCCCGATTTTTCAGAGTGCGGCTATCAGGTCCGCAAACAGGAAAAGCGTGCCAACCGTATTGAATGGGAGCATGTGGTTCCAGCTTGGCAATTTGGCCACCAGCGCCAATGCTGGCAAGAAGGTGGACGCAAGAACTGCACCCGCAATGATGTCTCTTTCAAACTGATGGAAGCTGACCTGCACAACCTTGTACCAGCCATTGGTGAAGTGAACGGCGACCGCTCTAACTTCCGCTTCTCACAATGGAATGGCAACGACGGTGCTTTCTACGGCCAGTGCTCGGCCAAAGTGAACTTCAAGCAACGCGTTTTTGAACCGCCTGCAGAGAGTCGTGGTGCGATTGCTCGTATTTATAAGTACATGAACAAGCAGTATGATTTTCGTTTAGCATCCGCTCAGAAAAAGCTGATGGATGCCTGGGACAAAACCTATCCGGTCAACCAGTGGGAGTGTGAGCGCGACCGCCGCATCGCCCGCGAGCAAGGCAATCACAATCCTTTTGTGCAAGCTTCCTGCGAAAAGGCCGGTCTATAACTCGGCACCGGACTACTGACTACAGGCAGCAGCGTGATACACTGCTGCCTATTGTTATTCACTCATGAAAACACCATGCGTATCCCAAGAATTTTTCATCCTGAATCCTTGTCGGGCACAGGCCGTGTTGCGCTGAGCGGAGACGCAGCCAATCACGTCGGCCGTGTGCTTCGTATGCAGACAGGTCAGGAAGTACTGTTGTTTGATGGTCACGGCGCAGAGTTCCCTGCCGTGATTGCCGAGTCAGGTAAAAAATCAGTCAGTGTAGACATTGTTGAGCGTGTGGAACGCAGCATCGAATCACCGCTGGATTTGCACTTGGGTCAGGTCATCAGCCGCGGCGACAAGATGGAATTCACCATCCAGAAATCCGTGGAACTGGGCGTCAACGTCATCACCCCCCTGATCTCCGAACGTTGTGGTGTGAAACTCAATGCAGAACGTTTCGACAAAAAGCTGTACCAATGGCAGAAGATCGCGATTGCAGCCTGTGAGCAGTGTGGCCGTAATGTGGTGCCGGAAATCCGCCCTGTAATGTCGCTGGATGGGTGGATGCAGGAGACATTCGACGGGATGAAGCTGAACCTTCACCCACGCGCAAAATACTCAATCAATACCCTACCTGAGCCAGTTAGCCGCGTACGACTGCTGATTGGCCCTGAAGGCGGCCTGTCATCAGAAGAAATTGAGCGAACCCGCGAGTTCGGGTTTGAGGAAATACTATTGGGGCCACGTGTTCTGCGCACTGAAACCGCAGCACTGACGGCAATCACTGCCCTGCAGGTTCGCTTTGGCGATCTGGGTTAACGGCGACCTCAGTTAATAAGGATAAATTAATGATCAAACTGGGCGTAGTGATGGATCCAATCGAGTCCATCAACATCAAAAAAGACTCCTCCTTTGCCATGATGCTGGAAGCGCAAAAGCGCGGCTGGGAAATTCATTACATGCAAATGAATGATCTGTCTTTAGAGCAAGGCAAAGCGCTGGCGCGCACCAAGATTGTCTCGCTGGAAGAAAACCCGGAGAAATGGTTTGAGGTGGTCAGCGAACAGGAAATCGCACTGGCCGATCTCGACGCTGTGTTGATGCGTAAAGACCCGCCGTTTGATACCGAATACATCTACGCGACTTACATTCTAGAGCGCGCGGAAGTGGAAGGTTGTCTTATCGTTAACAAACCGCAGAGCCTGCGTGACTGTAACGAAAAGCTGTTCACTGCTTGGTTCCCAGAGTACACACCAACCACGCTGGTCACCCGTCGTGCAGATCAAATCAAAGCATTTCAGGAAAAACACGGCGACGTGATCCTGAAACCTTTGGATGGCATGGGCGGCTCGTCTATTTTCCGTGTGAAGCAGGGCGATCCTAACCTGTCAGTGATCATCGAAACACTGACCAGCCTTGGCAACAACTACTGCATGGCACAGACGTTTGTGCCAGACATCAGCAGTGGCGACAAACGTATTCTGGTGGTAGATGGTGAGCCTATGCCTTACTGTCTGGCCCGTATTCCAGCCAAAGGCGAAACCCGTGGCAATCTAGCAGCAGGCGGCCGTGGTGAAGCACGCCCACTCAGCGACACTGACTGGGCAATTGCCCATGCAGTGGCACCAACGCTGAAAGAGAAAGGCCTGATCTTCGTAGGTTTGGACATCATTGGTGACAAGTTGACCGAAATTAACGTGACCAGCCCGACTTGTATCCGTGAAATTGAAGCTGCATTTGATATCAATATCAGTGGCAAATTAATGGATGCCATCGAAGTTCGCCTGCAAAAATAACCGCACGGCAAACCGGGCGAAACTGCTCGCCCGGATCTGACATTCTGCAGCTTACTGCTCATAATGAAAGTAGGCTCATACGCAATGAAGGGCGCAATGTGGAAGACACAGTGAATTTAAAAAATCATTTCTTGGTCGCAATGCCCAGCATGGCTGATGAACGCTTCCAGCAAAGTGTCGTTTATATGTGCGAACATAACGAAGATGGCGCCATGGGACTGGTGATCAACCAACCTATCAATATCTCCATTGCCAACATGCTGGATCAAATCGAGGTAGAGCGTGAACAGGATGTTACCCATCCGGTCAGCCTTGACCAGCCCGTGCTTTTCGGCGGTCCAGTTTCGGAAGATCGAGGCTTCGTCCTGCACAAGAATCCGAAGCTTTTCGGCTCGAGTGTTCAGCTTTCTGATGAGCTGACCGTGACGACATCCAAAGACATTCTCAGTATCTTGGGAACCACTGAGGAGCCCGAGCAATTCATTGTTGCGCTTGGCTACGCGGGTTGGGATGCTGGTCAATTGGAGCAGGAATTGGCAGAGAACAGTTGGCTGACCATAGAAGCGGACCCCAAAGTCATTTTCGAAACCCCCATCAACGAGCGCTGGGAAAAAGCCCTCAAGCAGATGGGCATAGACGCCTTAAACCTGTCCACAGACATTGGACACGCATAAGAGTTTTCCATGAGTAACATTCAAACAGTGCTGGGCTTTGATTACGGCACAAAAAGCATCGGTGTGGCTATTGGTCAGGCCATTACCGGCACTGCCCGTCCGCTTAAAGCTATCAAAGCAAAAGATGGCATCCCAAGCTGGGAAATCATTGAAGCCATTTTGAAAGAGTGGACACCGGATCTGGTCGTCGTGGGTTTACCCTTGGATTTACACGGCGGCGAATTGGAAACCATTACACCCCGCGCCCGTAAATTTGCCAACCGTCTGAAAGGCCGTTTTGGCGTGAATGTGGAATTGCATGACGAGCGTCTGACCACGACAGAAGCACGTTCTTCCCTTTTCGAATACGGCGGCTATAAAGCACTGGGCAAAGGGGAAATCGATAGCCAGTCAGCGGTCATCATTGTTGAAAGCTGGTTTGAAAACCAATACGGTGAATGAACGAAAAGCGCACTCAGGCGCTTTTCTTTTATCTGTGAACCACAACTTTATTTACTCCCCTCAATGCTGACATTCGCCAGCGAAAGTCCGCCAGAGGATTGCTCAGCCATTTTCATCATCAGTTTGAGATCATTTCGCGAGTCCGCGTGGTGGAGTGCTTCGTCTTTAGAAACCTTGCCCGCCTGAAACAACTCAAACAGGGATTGGTCAAAGGTACACATTCCCGCGTTCTTGCCTTTGCGGATCGTTTCTTTCAGCTCATGCAGTTCACCACGGCGAATCAGATCCGACACATGGGAAGTATTAAGCAGAAGCTCGTATGCGCCATGACGTCCGATACCACTGACGTCTGGCACCAGTTGCTGGGCCAGAATACCGCGAAGGTTGAGCGACAAATCAAACAGGAACTGTTCGCGACGCTCTTTCGGTACCAAATGAAGCACCCTTTCCAGTGCCTGATTGGCATTGTTGGCGTGTAAGGTTGCGATACAAAGGTGACCGGTTTCAGCAAACTGCATGGCATATTCCATGGTTTCCTGGGTTCGGATTTCACCAATCATGATCATATCCGGCGCCTGACGCAGCGAGTTTTTAAGCGCCACTTCATAGCTATCCGTATCAATACCGATTTCACGCTGGGTCACGATGCATTTGTCATGCGGGTGGATAAACTCAATCGGGTCTTCCACTGTCAGAATATGGCCGCTGCGATGACGGTTACGGAACCCCACCATCGCTGCCATTGAGGTTGATTTACCCGAACCTGTCGCACCAACAATCAGCACCAAACCGCGCTTGGCAATAGACAAATCCTGAATCACATCCGGCAAACCCAGTGAGTAAATATCAGGGATTTTAGTTTCAATGCGGCGAATAACCATACCCGGCAAATCACGCTGCCAAAACGCACTGACACGGAAGCGTCCATTTTCAGTCACCAAGGCAAAATTCGCTTCACGGTCGGCATAAAACTTCTGCTCGGTTTCCGTATCCATGGCCTCAGTGACCAGCGCTTTGACACTTTCTAGGTCAAGCTTTCCGCCCACAGGTTTTAAGCTGCCATCGACACGCAACATACAAGGTGCATCGACCGTGATGTAACAATCCGATGCCTTCTGCGCCAGCATCTTATCCATAAGCTCCTGGAGCGTATTCTGCATGATTAGAAGCCCATCCCAGCGTTATCCAATGCTTTGTTTGCTTCAGCTGTATCCACCAACCCCTGCATGGTGAGGTTTCGAAGCGACTGTTCCATCGTCAGCATGCCAAGGCCTGATCCGGTTTGGATCATCGAATACATCTGGGCAATCTTGTCTTCACGGATAAGGTTTCGGATAGCAGGTGTCGCAATCATCACCTCATGGGCAGCAATACGGCCGCCGGAAATCTGCTTCACCAATTTTTGCGAAACCACCGCACGCAACGACTCAGACAGCATGGAACGCACCATCGGCTTATCCGCACCTGGAAAAACATCAATAATGCGGTCGATGGTTTTTGCCGCACTGGAGGTATGCAACGTACCAAATACCAAGTGACCGGTTTCTGCTGCCGTCAGTGCAAGGCTAATGGTTTCCTTGTCACGAAGCTCACCAACCAGAATCACATCCGGGTCTTCACGCAGTGCCGAGCGGAGTGCATTGTTGAAGGAGTGGGTATCGCGGTGCACTTCACGCTGGTTGATCAGACAGTTTTTCTGTTCGTGGACAAATTCAATTGGGTCTTCAATGGTCAATACGTGACGATGCTGACTGCTGTTAATTTTGTCTATCATCGCCGCCAGCGTGGTCGACTTACCTGAGCCTGTCGGTCCGGTGACCAGTACCAGACCTTTCTGATATTCGGTAAATTGTTGGAACACTGCTGGTGCGTTAATCGCATCAAGTGTCGGAATTTTCGAAGGAATGCTACGGAAAACTGCGGCACAGCCTCGGGATTGGTGAAACGCATTGACACGGAAGCGACCGACAGAGGCAAGCTCAAAAGAGAAGTCAACTTCAAGGTTCTGTTCAAACTCGCGCTGCTGAGCATCGTTCATGATATCGAAAATAAGACGGTGCACAGCATTGTGGTCTAGCGGAGGCAGGCTAAGCTTGCGGACATCACCATCTACACGGACCATTGGGGGAACCCCAGCTGAAAGATGTAGATCTGAAGCGTTATGCTTTACACTAAAGTCCAATAATTCAGTAATATCCATTAACTCGTTTCCTCGCAGAATCTAACATGTGTAGTATCAAACAAAACCTAGAACAGGTCACCAGCCAAATAGACAGTGCCGCACAAAAATGCGGGAGAGACGCCTCTGGCGTGCAATTACTCGCTGTCAGCAAAACCAAACCCATTGAAGCCATCGCAGATGCCGTGGAAGCAGGCCACACCCTGTTCGGCGAAAACTATGTGCAGGAGGGTGTCGAAAAAATCACCCATTTCAGTGCGATTTACCCCGATCTCGAATGGCACTTTATTGGCCCTATCCAGTCCAATAAAACCCGGCCGATTGCCGAGTACTTCGATTGGGTTCACTCGATTGACCGTAGCAAGATTGCGCAACGCCTGAGCGATCAGCGTCCGGATGAATTAGCGCCACTTCAAGTGCTGATTCAGGTGAACACCAGCGGTGAGGTCTCTAAATCCGGCACCGGATTTGAAGAAGTGAAAACGCTGGCAGATGGAATCGATGCATTGCCAAACCTGACGCTTCGCGGCCTGATGTGCATTCCACAGCCGGAAGACGATCACCAGAAACAGCTAGAGGCCTTCGCGCCACTGTCCGCACTGTTTGAAGAAATGAAAGCAGGTCGACCGCAATTTGATACCCTGTCGATGGGTATGAGCGGCGACATGGATGCAGCGATTGCTTCCGGCAGCACCATGGTGCGTATCGGAACCGCAATTTTCGGTGCGCGTGACTATAGCAACCGCAAATAACCCGTTAACCTCCTTCGCAAAGGAAATATTATTGATGGAACAACGCACAATCGCCTTTATCGGTGCCGGCAACATGGCACGTTCGATCATTGCTGGCCTAGTTGAATCTGGCTATCCAGCAGATAAAATCACTGCTGTTAACCGTACACCGGAAAAAAGCGCCGCGTTTCGTGAAACCTTTGGCACCAATGCTAATGAAGACGGTATTGAAAGCGCGAAGCAAGCCGAAGTTGTCGTGCTCGGCGTTAAGCCACAAGGCATGGAAGAGCTCCTAGCCAGCATGCAAGATGTTGACTGGTCCAATAAACTCGCGATTTCTGTTGCTGCCGGCATCTCAGTATCGCGTCTGAGCGAAATGGCTGGCACACCGCTCAACCTTGTTCGTGTGATGCCAAACACACCTTCACTGGTTGGTGAAGGAATGAGTGGCCTTTATGCGCCAGAATCTGTATCTGATGCTGACCGACAATTCTCAGGCGAACTGTTGAGCGCCGTCGGAAAAATCTGCTGGGTGAATGAAGAATCTGGCATCAATGGTGTCATTGCTGCAGCCGGCAGTGCACCTGCCTATTTCTTCCTGTTTATGGAAGCCATGCAGAAAGAAGCAGAGCGTCAGGGGTTTGATAAACAAACCGCACGGGAGCTTGTACAGCAAGCAGCACTCGGTGCGGCTAAAATGGTGGTTGCCAACCCAGACATTGAACTGGCAACCTTAAGAGAACAAGTCACGTCTAAAGGCGGCACCACCGCTGAGGCGCTTAACGTATTTAATAACAAACAACTCACGGAAACGGTCTCTGAAGCCATGCAGGCTGCTGTACGCCGTGCCGAAGAGATGGAATCGCTATTTTAGGGCTAACTTATGAACTCGATGAATTTTCTCGTTTCAACACTGTTCGATCTTTACATCATGGTGGTGTTGCTTCGGGTCTGGTTGCAGTGGGCACGCGCTGACTTCTATAACCCATTCAGCCAATTTGTGGTGAAAGCCACCCAGCCAGTGGTTTCACCACTGCGCCGCATCATTCCTTCAGTTGGCAGTCTGGATCTGGCAACAGTGCTGTTTGCTTACCTGCTGTGTGTGGCGAAATTCTTCACCTTGCAACTGGTCGGTTCAGGTACCTTGGTGTTTGATTCCAGCTACTTGCTGATTGGTTTGGTGGCGCTGGTGAAAGCTGCAGGTGGCCTGCTGTTCTGGGTACTGATCCTTCGCGCGATTCTGAGCTGGGTGAGCCAAGGGCGCAGCCCAATTGAATATGTGATGGTGCAGCTTACTGAGCCACTGGTCGCGCCCATTCGCCGCGTGATCCCACCACTGGGCGGTCTGGATCTCAGTATCCTGTTCCTGTTTATCGCGCTGCAGTTCCTGAACTTCTTTATCGGCGATCTGCTGAGCCCTTACTTCGGTAATCTGTGGTTCGTGCTGTAAATCATGACCGCACCACGCCCTGCCTGGCTGGATAACGATGACCTTATCTTAAGGCTCTATATCCAGCCCAAGGCCAGCAGGGACTAATGGATGGGGCAACACGGCGAGGAAATCAAACTCGCCATCACCGCCCCGCCTGTTGATGGCAAAGCCAACGCCCACCTCACCAAATTCCTGTCGAAACAGTTCAAAGTGGCCAAAGGCCAGATTGATATCGAAAAAGGTGAGCTTGGCAGACACAAGCAGGTTCGCATTCACAGCCCTTCGCTTTGTCCCGATGCCATCAGTGATCTGATCCCCGCACTTAAGCAGTAATTAAAAGGTGCGTTCTTTCCCGGGCTACTAAGCAAATGGTCTTAGGCGACTCAGCAAATGGACGCACTGGTTTCACCCGACAAGGATATTCGCCATGAAACGTTTCTTTCTCCCGCTGATCAGCGCACTGATGCTGCTCTCCCCCTTCGCACACGCTGGTCAGTCTAAAGGCATCGGCACGTTGGAAGTGCATTACTCGGCGTTTAACTCCACCTTTATCACCCCAAAAGTTGCCAAGGCCTATGATCTGAAACGCAGTGGTGTGAATGCCATCCTGAACATCGCCATTTTAGACAAAGCACAGGCCGGAAAGCCGGCACTCACGGCAACACTGACTGGCGAAGCACGTAATCTTCTAGGCAATAAAAAACCACTGATCTTCCGCGAAGTACGCGAAGGCGATGCGATTTATTATCTGGCTGAACTTCGGTTTGCCAACGAAGAGAATTACGCCTTCACTATTGATATCAGCGCAGAAGGAAACCGCAGCGGAAAACTGACCTTTAACCAGACGTTTTACGCTGACTGACCCCTGTTTATTCAGGTATCATGGCGCCCATTGCGGCGCCTTTTTTTGGTTTTCGATTCGCGGCCGCCCCCAAATTCAGGAGAGAACAATGAGCAAAGTGGTTCTGGCAACAGGTAACGCTGGCAAAGTCAAAGAGATGGCTGATCTGCTACAGGATTTCGGTCTGGAAGTGTTTGCACAAAGTGAGTTCGCGGTAAAAGACGCTGACGAAACTGGCACCACCTTCATTGAAAACGCCATCATCAAAGCGCGCCATGCAGCAAAAGAAACTGGCCTGCCAGCAATCGCAGATGACTCCGGTTTGGAAGTGGATTACCTCAACGGTGCACCGGGCGTTTACAGCGCACGTTATGCCGGAGAGGGAAAAGGCGATCAGGCGAATCTGGAAAAGCTGCTGGAAAATATGGCGGACGCACCGGATGACAAACGCACCGCACGTTTCCACTGTGTGCTGGTTTATATGCGCCACGCCAACGACCCAACACCACTGGTCTGCCACGGCAAATTCGAAGGCACCATCGCCCGTGAAGCGACGGGCTCACACGGTTTTGGTTACGACCCAGTGTTTTACGTCGAAGAATATGGCTGCACACTGGCAAACATTGAGCCTGCGGTGAAAAAGCAAATCTCACACCGCGGTCAGGCGCTGAAGAAGCTGTTTGCTGCCATGAGCGAAGAGAAGTAGTAATCCCCGATGGCGGTTCACATTCCCCTGAGCCTTTATGTTCACATCCCCTGGTGTGTGCAAAAGTGCCCGTACTGCGATTTCAACTCCCACACGCTGAAAGGCGAGGTGCCGGAGCACGACTACATTGATGCCTTACTTGATGATTTGAGGAAAGACCTCAACCGTTTCAAAGGGGTGAGTGGCCGTGAATTGCATTCCATCTTCATTGGTGGTGGTACACCGAGCCTGATGTCACCGGAAGAGATCACCCGCTTGCTGCAAGGCATCGAAGCGCAGATCCCGTTTGATGATGGCATTGAAATCACCATGGAAGCCAACCCCGGCACCGTGGAAGCCGACAAGTTCGTGGCTTACCGCAAAGCTGGCGTGAACCGCATATCGATTGGCGTGCAGAGCTTTGATAACCAAAAGCTCGCCCGTCTTGGTCGCATTCACGGCGCGGATGAAGCCAAACGCGCCGCTAATCTTGCGCACGAAGCTGGGCTTAACAGCTTTAACCTCGATCTGATGCATGGTCTTCCTGATCAAACACCCGAAGGCGCGCTGGATGACCTCAAACAGGCGATTGCGCTCAATCCGCCGCACCTTTCCTGGTATCAGCTCACTATCGAGCCGAACACCCAGTATTACTCCAAGCCCCCAACACTGCCGGATGATGACGATCTTTGGGACATCTTCGAACAAGGCCACAAACTGCTGTCTGATGCCGGTTATGTACAGTATGAAACCTCTGGCTACAGCAAGCCGGGATTCCAGTGCCGTCACAACCTCAACTACTGGCGTTTTGGTGATTATCTGGGTATCGGTTGCGGTGCTCACGGCAAAATTACCTTGGATGACAATACCGTACAGCGCACAGTAAAAGTGAAACATCCGCGCGGATATCTCGATCCTGAGAAAGACTACCTCAGCGAATTGCATATAGTGGAAGCAGATGAACTGCCGTTCGAGTTCTTCATGAACCGATTCCGACTGGTGGAGTCCTGCCCGAAAGCCGATTACCCGGCAAGAACAGGGCTGGCACTCGACACCGTCGAAACGCCGCTTCGACATGCGATTGAGGAAGGCTTGCTGGCTGAGACTGACACCCACTGGCAAGTGACAGAGAAAGGGCGATTGTTCCTGAACGATCTGCTCGCAGGGTTCATCAACGAGTAGGCAGCCAATGCGACGCTGCCTTTTGTTCTCGATAGCAAAGGACAGCGTTGTAGATGAAGAAGTATCTGATTGCCCTTGGCGCTCTGGCGAGTTTCCCGCAACTCGCTTTGGCGCAGAATGCCTTATATGCCGCTTTGCCCGATTGGGTAGAGCCTATCTCCCAAATTCCAGAGATCGACAAAAGCGCCCACTATTACGATCAACAATTTCTGATTGTTGATCGGCAGCTTAACCTTGTCGCGACAAATCCCGTCGAATACAAACGCTACACCAGCAAAGTAGTGTCAATTGAAGGTGTTGAATCCGGCTCCCAGATCTCGATCGAATTCGATCCGTCCTATCAAAAAGTCGCTATCCACCGCCTCGAACTGGTGCGCGATGGCAAAGTGCTGGATCGAAAAGAAACCGCGGAGATCGACCGATTCAAACGGGAGGTTGATCTCGATTCACTGCTCTACAACGGCGATGAAACCCTGCATATCGTCCTCAATGACGTTCAGATGGGCGATGTGATTGATGTTAGCTACACCATAACCGGCTTCAATCCCGTGTTTGGCGAGCGTCGCGAGTGGTACATCAAAACCGGCTGGGCAAGCACGGTGGCACTGGTGAATGCGCGTATTCTGGCCCCTTCAGACAGTGGCATTTCCGTCACCAATCTAGACGGAAAAGGACAGGGCGATTTTCGCCAGACCCGCAATGATGACATCACCACCTTTACCTATCGCGAAACAAACGGCCTGTATGATTTCGACGAACCAGAGCAGCCGCGCTGGTATAACCCCTACCCGTATCTTCATGTTTCTAGCTATAGCAGTTGGAAAGATGTGGTGAGTTGGGCGCTACCACTTTACCAAGCCACGCCGGACGACGAAGAAGTGCAGGCATTGGTGAAAGACATCCAACAAACTTATCCGGATGCGCCGGAGAAGCAGGCTGTGGCTGCGATTCATTTTGTGCAGAACAACATCCGCTATCTGGGTATTGAAAACGGCATTGGCTCGCACAAGCCACGCCCACCAGAGCAAATCCTTTCTCAAGGCTACGGCGATTGCAAAGACAAAGCCCTACTGCTGGTTTCCATGTTGGAAGCCATGGGGATTGAGGCCTATCCAGCATTAGTTGATACCTTCTGGCGCGAACAGCTGCTGCATCAACCTGCTGCACCTTTTAGTTTCAACCATGTAATCGTAGCGCTGAAAAAGGACGGCGAATGGATTTGGGTTGATGCCACCCGTACCCATCAGGGTAACCGCCTCGACACCCTTGCCCAGTCAAGACTCGGCTATGGCCTGATCCTCAAACCTGATAGCGAACAGCTCACCCAGATGGCAACACAGGAAGTTCCTGTGACTCAGGACATCGAGCAGCGTTATGTCGTCAATCATGCCAATGCACAGAGCTATCTGGCGGTGAAAACCACCTATCGCGGGCTGGAAGCTGAGCAATGGCGTCGTTACCTTGAGTCCAAACCGCTTCGTGAGCTTGGAGAGGAATATGCTAACTACTATGCCGGCTTCTTCAGTGGTCTCGACTTCCTGCGTCCGTTGTCTATCAGCGACGATAAAGACCTGAACGAGCTGACAGTCAATGAAGCATACGTGATTGAAGACCTCTGGTCGAAGAGCGATGACACCTATTCGTTTGTGATTTCCGGTGACATTGTTGATGACTACCTGACCAAGCCGGATCTCATCCGTCGCAAAACCCCATTCCGTTTTGGCACCGATGGGGCGGTTCGCCAGAAAATCAAATTGAGTCTTCCTGAAAACTGGAACATAGAGCAGTCCGAAAGCACAGTGAATAATCCGTTTTTCGAATTCAAAAGCTCACTGAAAACCGTGGCCGAACCCGGTGATGTTTTGCTGGATAATACCTATGTGGAAGCGGATTACTACTACCGCGCCAAAACCCGCCACGTTGAAGCCAAAGAGCTGCGTCATTACATGAAACATGTGGATGAGGCCTGGCAAAACGTGGATTACGAGTTTACCTACAGACCGTAAAAAGACAGACAGCAGAAACAAAAACAGCGCGGAAATCCGCGCTGTTTTTCTATCATGTTTTCACTAGCGAACAGTGACAGTTTTCCAGCCTTTCAGCGCAGGAATAAGTTCAGAAATCTCTGATTCCCGATCCTGCCAGACGCCAAGACGAGAACAAAGCTCCTGTCTGACACCCACGGTACGATTGCGCTGCACACGGACTTCATTGGCGAGCTTATCCTGAAGCGTAGCCATCTTCTTGGAGATAAATTCCATGCGATTGTTCTGACCAGCGCTCAATGCCGCTATGTCCATCAAGCCACGGCTCGAAACGGTGGCGATTAACTGCGGCAGGCTTGATTCCAGTTCGCGTACTGTGTGGGTCAGCGCTCTATGGTTAAGCTGTGGCGAATGATCCTCAGCGTAAAACGAGGCACTGACACTGCGTTGCAGATGCTGGTGGAACTGACCAAACTCACCACGAAGGCTGCTTTGTTCACCCAATTCTGTCGCCAACACGCCATCAAGCGCACGCCAGGAGGTTTGCAGCTCATCAGACAAAGATTTACTGATAAATGGTAAATCAGCACGCACTCTCTCGCTATAAGCGGTGAGAGAGGCCTTCTGTGCATCATTCAGACTAACGCGGTGTACATCGACATAGAGGTTGCCGTTGGGCTCGATGCGGAACGTATTATTGTTCTGCTCGATAAAGATACTGTTGGACTTGATTTCAATATCGCCATGAAGCTCAGGGCGACAAGCGTCCGCCGCCGCAAGAAATGGCAACATCGCCAACAACGCACAGGATACTTTCAGCATATTTGTCAGACTCACAATTCCCATAGACCTTCTCCGCATCTCAGGCTTAGACGGTGCAACCCTGTTTAGAAGTCACACCTGTCCAGGCACTAGTGTCTGACTTCAGACCCTAGAAGATTGAACGGCCGATGCGCTCTGCCAGCAGTTCTAGTGCTGCTGTGCCCGCGAGGGAGTTGCCTGATGGATCCAGCTCCGGTGACCAGACGGCGATAGACATTTCGCCCGGCACGATTGCAATGATCCCACCACCGACGCCGGATTTACCCGGCATGCCAACTCGGTAAGCAAACTCCCCAGCGCCATCGTACAAACCGCAGGTGGCGAGAAGCGCATTCACCTGCTTACTCTGAGTCTGGCTGACAATTGTTTTTTCTGCGCCTAAAGGAAGTCCCTTATTTGCCAAATAGTTAAAGGTCTTTGCCAAATCCACACAGCTCATTTGAAGTGCACAGTAATGGAAATAATTGGCCAGTACCGGCATCACATCGTTGTCGAAATTGCCGAAAGCCCTCATCAGATAAGCGATTGAGGCATTGCGATCGCTGTGATCCATTTCGGAAGATGCCACCACTTTGTCGTAGCAAATATGCTCGTTACCGGACAGTCGACGAACGAATTCCAGCATACGTTGACGGGGTGCAGAAAGACGACTGTGGAGCATGTCGCATACCACCAGCGCGCCAGCATTGATGAATAGATTTCGGGGGATCCCCTGCTCCATTTCCAACTGGATCATCGAGTTGAATGCCTGACCGGAAGGCTCTTTACCCACCCGATGCCAAATCTCCTCTGGCTGGTAATTTTGCAGGGCTAGCGTGAGACTGAGCACCTTGGAAATAGACTGAATAGAAAAGGCTTCTTCGGCATCACCCGCTTTGATGATTTCGCCGTCGTTGTAGCACACCGCGATACCCAACTTAGAGGCTGGCACTTTTTTCAGAGCCGGAATATAGTCGGCGACTTTGCCCTGTCCGATCAGCGGACGAACTTCTTCCAGGATACTGCTCAAAAGCTCTGGGGTGGGTTTCATTGCTATCTCCAGTGGTCAAAAAAGCCAACACGAGGTTGGCTTTTAACGTTCAAATCCGGCGCTAATGTAACGAAGATAAGCGCCGAAAAAGTATGACTTTATTATTAATCGATGCGGGCGTATTTCATGTCCCATACACCATGGCCCAAACGATGGCCACGGGCTTCGAATTTGGTCAGAGGACGCTCTTCAGGGCGTGGAATGTAAGGACCGTCTACTGCTGTATTTTTGTAGCCTGGCGCTACATCCATCACTTCAACCATATGTTCAGCATAGTTTTCCCAGTCCGTCGCCATGTGGAATATGCCACCGATTTTCAGCTTGTCACGCAGCATTTGAACAAATGCAGGCTGAACGATACGGCGCTTGTGGTGACGCGCTTTGTGCCATGGGTCTGGGAAGAAAAGCTGAACGGTTTCAAGGCTAGCGACTGGCAGCATGTGCTCGAACACTTCAACCGCGTCGTGACACATTACGCGCAGGTTAGTGATACCTGCGTCGCGCGCTGCCATCAAACATGCACCAACACCTGGGCTGTGCACTTCGATACCGATGAAGTTTTTCTCCTGTGCATTCTTTGCCATTTCAACCAAAGATGCGCCCATGCCGAAACCGATTTCAAGCACGACTGGGTTGTCGTTGCCGAACACTTCTGTCCAATTGAGTTGCTTCTCTTCGAAGTCGATACCCATGGTCGGCCAGCAATCGTTCATTGCTTGCTCCTGACCTTTGGTCAAACGCCCTTCGCGACGTACAAAGCTTCTGATCTTACGAATAACTTTGCCGTCTTCGTTCAATTCGGTTTTGATGACTTCTGCCATGGTGTTATGCCTGCAACTCAATAATGAAGAAAAGTTAAGCGGATCGCGCATTATCCAAAGATTGCGCCTCGGTGCAAGCTCTGTACGCCTGACGTACAAATCTTTCCAGAAAACGTGGTCTTTTTTACACAGCGACCGTAGTAGACTGTCCGCCAATAAAGATAACAAAGAGCAAGCAAAGTGAGTCAGTCTTTTTCCGATGCCATCTTGACGTGGTATGACAAATTCGGGCGTAAAACCCTGCCGTGGCAGCAAGAAAAAACACCTTACAAAGTGTGGCTGTCAGAAATCATGTTGCAGCAAACACAGGTTGCGACGGTTATCCCCTATTTCGAACGCTTTATGGCTCGCTTCCCCACTGTGGTGGACTTGGCCAATGCCGACCTTGATGAAGTGCTGCACCTCTGGACTGGGCTTGGCTACTACGCCCGCGCCCGTAACCTGCATAAAGCGGCGCAGAAAATCGCCACTGAATTTGGTGGCGAATTCCCAACAAACATTGAAGATGTGATGGCACTACCCGGTATCGGCCGCTCAACCGCCGGTGCTGTGCTTTCACTGTCACTCGGTCAACACCATCCAATTTTAGATGGTAACGTAAAGCGAACCCTTTCCCGCCACTTCGCCGTTGAAGGCTGGCCAGGCAAAAAGCCCGTCGAGAATCTTCTTTGGCAACATGCGGAAGCAAATACACCTGCCGACGGTGTACAACGCTACAACCAGGCAATGATGGACATGGGTGCGATGATTTGTACCCGAAGTAAACCCAAGTGCGATATCTGCCCCGTCAACTACAGCTGTGAAGCCAATGCTCAAGGACGTCAGGCAGATTTTCCCGGCAAGAAACCTAAGAAAACCATTCCGGAAAAAGAAACCTGTTTTGTGTTGTTCCAGTACCAAGACCAAATATGGCTGGAGCAGCGACCACCAGCGGGACTTTGGGGCGGATTGTGGTGCCTGCCAGAAACCCCAGAGCAAACCGCTGAGGGTTTTATCTCCCATAAACTGGCGGCAAACATCCATGAGAAACCTGAACATCTGACGGCGTTTCGTCACACCTTCAGCCATTTTCACTTAGATATCGTGCCTGTTCGCGTCAAGTTACACAGTAAGCCCGATAACATTGGGGAAAACGGGATCATGGAAGGCAACGGCGGGCTTTGGTATAACTTAACCCAACCAGCGAAAGTCGGGCTGGCAGCACCGGTACAAAAGCTGCTGGAAAGCCTGACAAGAGAGCTAGAAGTCTAAAATAACTAGGAGCTTAATGATGAGCCGCACTGTATTTTGTCAGCGCCTGAAAAAAGACGCGGACGGTCTGGATTTTCAACTTTATCCGGGTGAGCTGGGTAAGCGCATCTTCGACAACATTTCCAAAGAGGCGTGGGCATTGTGGCAGAGCAAGCAAACCATGCTGATCAATGAGAAAAAGCTCAACATGATGGATCCAGAGCACCGCAAACTGCTTGAAGAGGAAATGGTGAAGTTCCTGTTCGAAGGTCATGACACTGTGATCGAAGGCTACACTCCTCCTTCAGAGTAAGGCTTTCTGCACACAATCTGTCTTACAGCTTTGTATTTAAAAGCATCTTGATTACGCTAATCGGGATGCTTTTTTGTTTTTACACGGGAACTGACCTTGCGCCGCTTATTCACAATGCTTCTTCTGGTAATCATCACTTCTGGCTGCAGCCGAGAATTGGTTGAATCGACACTTGGAGTCAGTTACGAAACCACTAATCGTTTCGCCAAAAATCTCGCCCCCCTTCCGGGCCAGTTTGAAAAAGACTTCGCTGCACTTGATAAGCTTATCAACGGTTTCAGCGGTGATATCGAAGTGCGTTGGGGTAAAGACGAAATCTACATTTCCGGGAAGCGCGATTATGTTAAGTACACCGACAACTACATGAGCCGGGCCCGCGTCGATTTCGCCAACGGCCTGGTCACCATCGAAACGGTTGCCACTACCGAGCCAAAACAGCATCTCAAGCAGGCGATCGTCACCACCCTTTTGACACCCAACGATCCCGCGTCTGTCGATCTTTATTCCGCCGCAGATGTTCCCTTATCCGGCGCCCCTTTTCTACAAGGACAAATACTGGATCAAGACGGAAAAGAGATCGCTTGGGAATGGCGAGCTAACCGTTATGCCGATTATCTTCTCGCCAACAAAATCAAAACCAATTCACTACGATTCCAGAAGGTTTTCTACGTTGAAATCCCTATGGTGAAAGATCACTCTAGCAAGCGCCGTTACCAATATGCGGATCTTATCCGGGATGCTTCACGTCGATATGGCATTTCAGAAGAGCTGATTTACGCCATCATCAAAACCGAAAGCAGCTTCAACCCTTACGCAGTGAGTTGGGCTAATGCGTATGGTCTGATGCAGGTGGTTCCAAAAACCGCTGGGCGTGATGTCTTTAAACTGGTGAAAAAGCGCCCAGGCGAACCATCACCCGAATACTTGTTTGACCCGGCTAAGAACATTGATGCGGGTACCGCCTATTTCTACATACTGAAAACGCGATACCTCAAAGACGTGCGTGATCCGCTTTCCAAACACTACAGCATGATCTCTGCCTATAACGGCGGAGCCGGCAATGTGCTGAAAACCTTCCACCGCTCCGACCGAAAACGGGCAATGAACGATTTAAACCGCTTAAATCCTAATCAGGTGTATTGGGCTTTAACTAAAAAACACCCATCGTCAGAGTCGAGACGTTATCTAGAAAAGGTCACTAAGTTCCAAAAAGAATTCCGTTCTATGCAATAAAAATGCGGGAAACACTGGAAAATCTGGGGCTTTTTAAACCAAACAGGTGAAAAAGCCATCAAACGGTCTTATTTGACGTTTTTTTTAAAAAAAGGTGTTGACGGTAAGCCTCAAAATCCGTTTAATGCACCTCGTTGCCTCGATAGCTCAGTCGGTAGAGCAGGGGATTGAAAATCCCCGTGTCGGTGGTTCGATTCCGCCTCGAGGCACCATATTTCAGTAATCGATAGTTCGGTTACTAGGGAATGTGGCTCAAGTAAGAAGCAACGTTTCCACGGTTTGTGTGCCGGCTTAGCTCAGTTGGTAGAGCAACTGACTTGTAATCAGTAGGTCACCAGTTCGACTCCGGTAGCCGGCACCACTTTTTTTGATGTAGAGTCTTGCGCTTACATCATTGCCTCGATAGCTCAGTCGGTAGAGCAGGGGATTGAAAATCCCCGTGTCGGTGGTTCGATTCCGCCTCGAGGCACCATTATTAAAAATGGTGTTTGATAAGATAACTTATCGACAACATACAATTCCCCCTTAGTTCAGTCGGTAGAACGGCGGACTGTTAATCCGTATGTCGCTGGTTCAAGTCCAGCAGGGGGAGCCACTTAAGAAGCCTAGTCGAAAGACTGGGCTTTTTTTCGTCTGTGCGTTGGCGCGTTGCGCCAATATGTCGCTGACGGAAGGCCGCCCCGTTCCAGCAGGGGGAGCCAATTAAGAAGCCTAAACTAGGCGTCCCCGACGAAAGACTGGTTTTTTTTACGTCTGTACATTCGCGGATTGCGCCAATATGTCACTGTAGGCACCCTGCCTAAGCCACGGGTTAGAGTTCATCGGCGAACAATGCAAGAAAGCCCGCTGTTGCCAGAGGACTTTCTTCATCTTTAATTTACAACTCTCAATATCAGGCGTTGTATTCCATACCAGCCGATAAGCGGAATGTGCCGCGAGCGGTGCGTCCTTCATCAAGATATGAAAAGTCTTCGCAAAGTTCTGTGACCAGCGCGATCCCCCTTCCACATCGAGCAACAGAATCATCTAATGTGCTGTCACCCTCTTCGTAGTAGAAGCCTTCACCATTGTGCGATACATAGAATGTTAGTTCGCGCTTACTCGGTTTGAACGAAATGCCCACTTCCAGATAAGCAAAGCGGTTAAGTGCGTCCAGCCTAGATTGACGTTCCATGTAGTAATCGAGGAAGCCTTCGTCGTCGACTTTCAAATTTGAAGCAAGCTTCAGTAATCCATGTTCCAACCCATTGTTGGCAAGCTCTGACATGATGGTACACATCAAATCCAGATCGATATTACTGCCCAATGTGCCTTTGAGCATGCGGCGAATTTCCCCCACCAGATTCACCTTGCGAAGCTCGTCGGCACCAAAGTATACCGTTAACTGAGCCGGTGAGCGCCGCTCATAATACTCAGGTTCTCCGGGCTGCAACTCTACACGGCTAAAGATTGGAGCGGTCATTTCCAGCATCGACATGTCATCGCCTACTCCACCGCCTTGAGTAAAGTTGATCACGTGTTCGCGAATGGCTTCAATAATGCTTGGCTGGTTATCGGAAAACATCACTTCCAGCCCTTCTTCACCGAGCTCCCTGCCCTCAGCATCTCGCGCTTCTATTACACCATCAGTAAAGAAAAATAGCTTATCTCCCTCTTCCATTCGGAGAGCAACAAGATTGGCTTCGAAATCGTTTGAGTCCATCGCACCAAGCGCCATATGTGCAGAAGGAAGACGCACTTTGATTTCCCCATGTTTGTCGAGCAAGTAGCCATCTGGCATTCCACCACCCCACCAGTTCACCTCCAAACCGTTAGCTGACACTTCAACAAGGTTTGCCGCTACCAGCATGCCAGGTGGTAGGAACTTCTTCAGGGTCTCATTCATTTCCTTAACGATATCGCCAAGCGCGAAACCGTTTTGGGTCATTGCAAAGAAGGCTTTAGTAGCTGGAATGGTAGAAATGGCGGCGGGCAAACCATGGCCGGTTGCATCCGCGAGCATGGCATAAATACCGCCTTGTGGCCGGGGAGTAACCAAAACGACATCACCATTAAAATTGGTGTAGGAGCTGGTGTAAAACTCAACACCCTCAGCTTCCTGATAACAGGCTTGCATCAGGTTACTGAAGATGGTTTCCGCCATCGTATGCTCATACAGGGTGTGCGCCTGAAAGTGCTTGAGCTTATCTCGCTGTTCGGAAACTTCATTGTATAAACGAATGTTCCGGCAATGTGCACGCACTTTGGCGACGATAGTGGTGCGACTTATAGGTTTAGCAAGGAAGTCATCCCCCAGTGTCATGCAGCGATTGAACGCGTCGTTATCCGTGATCCCTGTTAAAAACATAATCGGGAGGTAGCTGCTACGGTAACGCATACGAATTTGCTTAGCGGCCTCAAAACCATCCATGACTGGCATTAACACATCCATGATGATCAGATTGGGCAACTCTTCCAGAGATTCGAGAATATCTAACGCCATCTGACCATTGTCGGCAATCAGCAACTCGTTAAACTCATCCTTAAGCACATATTCAAGGAAACACTGCAGCGAAACTTCGTCTTCAACGATTAGCACTTTCATCCGCCACCTCGAGAATCGAATTACTCGATAATAAACTTCTTCTCGAAGCGGGCGATCACCAACACGCGTTTGATCTGCGGCATCGTGTTAATAAGACGGATATCCCCTTCCTTTTTGTTGAGGAAGCTCTGCATGTTAAGCAACATACCCAGCCCCGCACTGTCGATATATTCTGTACCCCGAAAATCGACCACAATGTCCTTACCCTGGCAATCCGTATAGGCGTCACGAAACTCCTGCACAACGCTGAAGTCAAACTGCCCATTGACGTGGATTACCACTGATTTACCGTCACTTTTTTCTTCACGACTGATGGCCATAATGTCTCCTAAAACAATTCTATGTCGCCTTCATCTGCAGACATTTGTTTTGCCGGTGCCCGCTCAGCTGAGCCAGCCATTTTTTCAATATCATCCACTGCTTTGTGGAGGGCAATCCAATCCACATTTCCTGATGCCAGACTCTCAGTGATCAGGTCATTCAAATCTTCCAAAATATGGAGATTGTTAAGCACGTGCTGGCCCTGCTGCGACACAATGTCAGCAAACTGTAGACCCTGAATACTCTTGGATACTTCTGCGCGAACTGCCTCGCCTTGCTCGGTCATTTTCCCAATTTCCAAAGTGACTTGGTTATTCACTTCCTGAACCCCTTTCAGAAGCGATTCGATACGCGTTTTGGATTCAATGGACGTGGTCATGTCGAGCGTAGCTATCTCACCCACAATCGCGCTGGTTTGTTTGACTGTGTCCTGAGCGAGATTGATATCGCGATGAATTTGGCTGTTCAATGTCGACGCCCGGTTTGCCAAATCACGTACCTCTGACGCGACTACCCCAAAGCCACGGCCCAACTCACCGGCTCTCGCCGCTTCTATGGCAGCATTAAGTGCCAGTAGGTTGGTTTGATCTGACATTGCCTGAACCTGATCAAGAAGGCCAAATACCGCCTGGAGTTTTTCTGACATGTCATGGATACAGTGAATCGCCGTGATGGATTTCTCCGAAACCTGGACTAATAGATCAATATACTGATCAATGGCTTGTTCGGTCTCCGGTAACACTTTGGCGAGATTGTATTCACTGTCTTCGTTGTTAAGAAGTTCAGTCACCATGTATTTTGCGAGTGTTGACTGTTCGCCAACAGCACGCTCCATACCAAAAAAACTGGAATTTAGATTGTGAACTGAGTCGTGAATCACTTCCTGCTGTCTGTCAAGCTGCTCCCTGATGGGGATCAGCTCAATATTCAGGATACTGTGAATCTTATGCAAAATCGCCGTCGACTCGTAAGAGACTGTGTTGTCGTCTTGAGGAGTGTCTTCATAGCCCGTCCCCACCACAACTTGAACGCTTGCAGCACTCTCTTTCTGGTTCACTAACAACAACATAGCCAACGAAACAGCGACTGCTACAGACACTGTTAAAGGTGTTTGCGCCACCACCATCGGGTAGAAAGCCGCGGCGATCCCCAACAACGCGATAACCCATCTAACACTTTTTCTATCCATACACTTTGCCTACCAGGTACGTTGCGATTTTTTCTAATGGCAGCACATGTTGCGCTGCTTCTATTTCTACAGCAGCCCCTGGCATACCCCACACAACTGAGCTTTTCTCATCCTGCGCCACCGTCACCGCACCAGCTTGCCGCATTTTCAACATGCCTTGCGCACCGTCCCTACCCATACCAGTCAGAAGAATTGACATTGCACGGCTTCCTGCTGCTTCAGCAACTGAGAAAAACATCACATCAACGGATGGTTTGTGGCGTTGAACAGGCTCACCGTCATTGCGGACGCAATAGTAGCGACCAGAGCGTTTAATCACCTGTATATGTTCATCACCGGGAGCAACATAGACACGACCATTAACCAGCGGGGCTTTGTCCGAAGAGAGTTCTTCTACCTGCAATTTGGAAGCCCGGTTAAGCCTCTCTGCAAAGGATTTACTGAAAACGGCTTTGATGTGCTGGGTAATGATAATCGGTGGCATCATCTCAGGGAGCGCCTCCAATAAATTACGAACTGCTTCCGTGCCCCCTGTTGAAGCACCAATGGCAATAATGTCAAAGTCCGAGCGGAAGTGACGTCCAGAAACGCTAATTTCACCTTGTGAACGATGTGTCGCGCCAGCAATGTTGGCTGTTGCTGCCATCTTCACTTTCTCTGTGACTAACTGGCGATAGTTATCCATTTCTGCCGCTACGTTCTCCGTAGGTTTCGGGAAGTAGTCGACCGCGCCCAAATCAAGTGCCGCCAGTGTGGCTTCCGCCCCATGTTGTGTAAGCGTTGAAATCATAACTACTGGCAAAGGATAAAGACGCATTAAGTTTCTAAGGAACTGGACGCCATCCATCTTAGGCATTTCGATGTCTAAAGTGATCACATCGGGCTTGAGCTTCTTGATCTTCTCTCGCGCTTCATAAGGATCAACGGCGACACCCACCACCTCAAGCTGAGGTTCTGAATCAATAATTTCACTGAGCAATGCTCTAAATACGGCAGAGTCATCAACAATTAGTACCTTATGTACTCTTTTTCCCATTAAAAAAGCTCCGCACTGTCGTCGTCATGTCGTTTCGCCTCATTCACCAAGCGGCGTTTATAGGTGCTTTCTTCTGCTTCTACCTCACCACGATAACCACGAAGCTTCTTCACCCAGGCCTTGCCTGTCATAGGGTCAAACACTACCTTTCTGGGAAACTCACTGCCCAAATCTTCCCCTACCAGCGTTAGCCCTTCGTTTTTGATGTAGTTGCGGATGAACTCGATATTCTTTTCACCCACATTAGCCTGCTTCCCCATCACAGTGCCCCCGCCGAATAGTTTCACTCTAAGGCGGCTTTTTATCCCCCCCTGCTGGATCAGGGTGTTTATCAAAAGCTCCATGGCATAATTGCCATATCGCGCAGCATTGGAGCGCCATTGGGTAGGGTCCCAACCCTCAATATCGTCCGCATCGCCGAATGGCAACATAAAGTGGTTCATGCCACCAAGTTCGACGAAAGGATCCCAAACACAGGCAGAGATACATGAACCCAGCCCTGTTGAGATCAATTCACGCTCGTTGGTCACATAGACCTCACCGGGCTGAATCTTAACCATCATCATTTGCTTACCGGGGTGGTAGAAACGCCGTGCCCCTGCCCCGATAGGACAACCGGTAAGCTCTAAAATCTTATGCATACAGAGCTCTGTTCGATGTTAATGCAGGACGGGGACCCCGAAGCCTAGGGTTTCCGAAACATGGTTTGACCCAAGTTCTCAAACTGGCTTCCCATCTGTCCGATGCTTTCTGAGTGGCCGATAAAAAGAATGCCGCCGCTTCCAAGCTTTTCCCAATAACGCTGAATAAGCTTCTGCTGCACATCTTTCTCAAAATAAATCATGACATTACGACAAAAAATGGCATCTAGTGGACCCTTATGGGGCCAACTCCCCATCAGGTTCAGTTGCTTAAACGTGATCGCCTGTTGAAGTAAGGGTTTCACTTTTAGCAGTTCCTGTTTTTTCCCTTTACCGCGGATAAAGCCATGCCGTAGCATCTTGTCTGGAATCGCTTTCATGGCATCAATACCGTAAGTACCGTTTCTCGCCACTTCCAGCACCTGTGTATCGAGATCTGTCGCCAGAATTTTGCAATCGTAGTTGGGCGTTAGCACACCACACGCTGCCAGCGTTGATGCGATGGTGTAGGGTTCCTCTCCTGTTGAACAGCCTGCAGACCAGATGCGGATCCGGCGTTTCTTTTGCTGCTTCCACTTCATCACCAACGTGTTTGCCAGAAAGTCAAAGTGGTGCTTTTCGCGAAAAAACTGGGTTTTATTGGTAGTCAGAGCGTTGATAAACGCTACCCGCTCATCCAGGTCTCTTTCAACACAGTCAAAGTAGTCCCGAAAATTATCAAGCCCCATGCGTCGTAAGCGTCTTGCCAGTCGTCCATACACCATGGAATTTTTACGCTCAGAGAGAGAAATACCCGTCTCTCTGAGCATAAACTCTTGAATATAATTAAAATCCTTATTGGTGAACTCAAACTCACGTTGCTCTTCGATTTGGCTCAGTGCCTGAATGGCGTCCACCGTTAGAATTCCTCCCAGTCATCTTCAGCAGCCTTCGAAGACACTGCAGGCGCTGGTCCATTGGCCACTTTCTTGGCAGGTGCAGGTACTGACGCCCTTGGCGCTGCAGGCGCACTTCCGGAAAAGCTCTTAATCGGCTCTCTCGCTGCACTGAAGCCAGTCTTGGCAGTGTCCACCTGGAAGAAGCCAATCAAGTTGAGAAGTTCACTACCTTCATCACGCAATGACTGGCTGGCCGCCGAGGCCTCTTCCACCAATGCCGCGTTCTGCTGGGTCATCTCATCCATCTTGACCACGGCTTTAGAAATCTCATCAATACCAGTGGCTTGCTCCTGACTCGCGGAGTTGATCTTGCTAATCAAGGTACTGACTTCACCCACCGCATCGACGATCTCATTCAGCATCTCACCGGACTCATCAACCAACCTTGAGCCTTCAGATACCTTCTCAACACTGTCTTTGATGAGATCTTTAATTTCTTTTGCCGCACCTGCACTTCGCTGTGCCAGGTTACGCACTTCACCGGCAACGACCGCAAATCCACGACCTTGCTCACCGGCACGCGCCGCCTCAACAGCGGCATTCAGTGCCAGTAAGTTGGTTTGGAAGGCAATTTCATCAATCACGCTAATAATGTCGGAGATACGCTTACTCGCTTTGTTAATCTCCCCCATCGCCTTCACGGTCTGTTTCACCACTTCACCACCCTTCTGAGCCTTGGTACTGGCATCCAGTGACAAACGGTTTGCAGCATTAGCACTTTCCGCATTCTGCTTCACGGTAGAAGTCATCTCTTCCATGCTCGCAGCGGTTTCTTCAAGACTTGCTGCCTGTTCTTCAGTACGTTCGCTGAGGTCTGAGTTACCCTCCGCAATTTCACCCGAAGCTGAAGCGACACGGGAAGATGATGCTGTGATCTTCTCAACCATGTCACGAAGGTTAGTGATAGAGGTATTGACGGCGTCGCTAAGCAACGCAAACTCCCCTTTGTAGTCTTCCGGCATATTCACCTTGAGGTTACCGGCAGAGACTTTGGACATAACGTCTTTACAGTTATTTAGTGGTCCAACCATAGAATCCAGCAAGCCATTGATGCCACCACTCAGGTTTGCCATAAAGCCGGTGTATTTGGTCGTGTCGATACGCGTGTCTAAGCGTCCTTCAGAGGCTGCTTCTATAAGCCCTTGAACATCACGCTGGCCTGCCATTTGCTGGGTAATATCCTCCCACTGCAGCGCTGGGCCAATGTAGTTACCGGCAGAGTCATACATGGCAATACAGGTTAGGGAAAATTCAAGGTTCCCCACTTTAATTTCAGCGGTGTATGGCAAGCGGTCAGGGTTACTGATGATGCTGCGCTGGTGAGCGGGGTTCTTATGGAAAATATCGATATTCTTCCCTTCCAAGGCATCAGCCTGAAAGCCAGGGAAAATTCCTCGTAACTCACTTTCCCTGCTACCTAGCAGTTTCTTCAATGCGGGATTGTAATAGGTAATATTGCCGTCTTTGTCAGCCATCATGATATTTGTGGTCATGCCTTCCACAGCAGAAACCAAGCGCCCAACTTCCACTTCACGCTCACGTTCTGCCGTCACATCACGCCACTCAAGGCTGTTACCAATGTAATTACCTTTCGCATCAACAATCGCGGCAACATTAAGCTCAATGGTAATCCCTGCGACCTGAATGTCGGTCTTGTAAGGTAGGTTATTGGGGTCAGACAAAAGCTGGCGCTGGTGCGCCGGATTCTTGTGGAATTCATCAATACAGCGACCCATCAGCCAATCTCTGGTCGCCGTGAAGCCGGGCCAAACTTGTTTAAATGACGCTTGATGAGTTTCGAACAACTTGACAGTTTCTTCGTTGATATAGGTAATGGCGAAGTCTCTGTCGATAAGTACCATCGCCGTTAGAGACTGATCAATCGCCGCCTGTAAACGAGCGCGTTCGTTGTCCGTTTTCAGAGCTTCGGTGATGTCATCCCATTCCAACGTGTTGCCGATGAAATCACCTTTGTCATCGGTGACCGCTCCCACCACCAAGCGAAGAGTAACATCGTCCACCTGAATGTTGGTTTCGTAGGGAAGATTGGCGGGGTTTGACAGCAGCTGTCGCTGATGCGCCGGGTTAGTATGGAACATGTCGATACATGCCCCGACGATCCACTCTTTTTCAGCACGGAAGTTCGGCCACTTAGATCGGAACATGGCTTCATGCGTCTTTAACAATTCCATGGATTTGTTGTTAACGTAAAACACCTTGAAGTCCCGATCGACCATCATCAGCGCCGTTTGCGCCGAGTCCAGAGCGGAAACAATATGCGCCTTTAGTCCCTGATCTTTTTGTGTGTTTTCAGTTGTAGCTGTTTGATCTTTCTTCCACCACGACATAATTGTTATTCCTCGCTAACCAGATCTGGCTGCGTTACTTCATGCAACTCGTCAAAATCGAACAGTTTTTCTAAACGAATCAACACCAAGTGTTTGCCCTCGACAGATGCGATACCTTCGATGTACCGCTCATCAATTTTCACAAAGCCGGGTGCCGATTTAATTTGGCTTTCGGAAAGCTGATATACCTCAGCAACCGCATCAACGATAATACCCAGGGATTGACCTTTCGCATTCCGCACAATAACGACCACCGTGGTTTTGCTCAAAACCGACGGAGCCATGTTGAAGCGCTGCCTGAGATCGACGATGGGTATGTACTCACCGCGAAGCTCTAACACTCCCAGCAGGTAGCTCTCGCTGTTGGGCAACTTGCGCACTTCCGACCAACCACGAACTTCCTTCACATCAAGAATGTTCAGTCCGTACTCTTCCTCATCAATAAGGAAGCTGAGGTATTCCATAACTTCTTCAGACATCTTTCACTCCTCAATGCACCAGGTTGTCGATATCGAGGAGCGCATCTACATCCAGAAGGCTCATCACCTGCGCATCAACATTCAGTAGGCCACTAACAAACGGCATGACGACCGAATCACCAATCGGCGGGATCAAGCTGTTGTCTCCCATATCGATCACGTCTGATACTGCATCGACAACAATCCCCATCATGCGGTTTCCAGCGTTCTCACCGGCTTTAAGGATTAACACAACGGTTGTAGGCAGGTATTCCACCTTACCGATATTGAAACGTACACGGAGATCCATAATGGGCACGATCATTCCGCGCAAGTTGATCACGCCAAGGATAAATTCAGGCGCCCTTGGGATAAGTGTCGGCGATTCCCAGACTCGGATTTCTTCAACTCTCTGGATATCGACGCCATAAAGCTCATGCGCTAAATCGAAACTCAGAAAGTCAGAGCCTTTAAGTCGGTCGCCGCCGTCGACTATTTCGTCTTTATTTTCCGCTGCAGCCAGAGCTTGCTCACTCATTTACTCCTCCTATGCCGCAATATGGTTGTTTGCATCGCTGACACGGCTGAGGAAGCCCGACATCAGCCCTTGCACATCCAAAATCAGCGACACCGAACCATCACCAAGAATGGTCGCGCCTGAAATACCATTTACGCGGGTGTAATTCGACTCAAGGCTCTTAATAACGACTTGTTGCTGCCCGAGCATCTCGTCAAGTAGCAAGCCAATACGATTTCCACCTGCCTCCACCAGACAAAGCAGTTGCTTGTCTAGTGTGCCAGATTCGCCGAGACAGAACTCTTCTTTTAAGCGAAGGATAGGTATGTTTTCATCACGCAGGCGGTATAGCTCTACCCCTCCGGTCGCCACTTTCACGCGGTCCGATTCAATCTGAATGGATTCAATAATTGAAATGAGTGGTACAACAAAAACCTGATCAGCGAGTTTCACCAATTGCCCATCAAGAATGGCCAGTGTGAGTGGGAGACTGATTCTGAAGACACTACCTTCATCGGCTTTTGAATCTACTTCGATATGCCCGCCAAGATCTTCAATGTTCCGTTTCACTACATCCATACCAACACCCCGACCGGAAACATCCGAGACAACTTCTGCTGTGGAGAAGCCCGGTGCGAAGATCAGGTTGTAGACCTGATGATCAGACAGATCATCTATCGAGGTTTCTGAATGGAGCAGGCCTTTTTCAATGGCTTTCTTCCAGACTCTTTCTTTGTTGAGGCCAGCACCATCATCTCGCACCTCAATAACGATGGAGCCTCCTTGATGATAGGCATAGAGATTGACACGACCTGTTTCTGACTTACCTTTTTCAAGTCGGACTTCAGGCGATTCCAAACCGTGGTCGACGGCATTGCGCACCAAGTGAACCAATGGGTCAGTGATGCGCTCAAGAACGGTCTTATCAAGCTCAGTCTGCTCACCTTCGATAATAAGCTCAACGCTCTTACCTAGTTGGGAAGATAAGTCACGGATAAGACGAGGGAAGCGATTGAATGCAAAACTGATCGGCAGCATGCGAATGTTCAATACACTCTCCTGCAGTTCTTTGGTGTTTTGCAACAGTTGATCTAGCCCCGCCTGCAAGCGTTCAAGTTTGCTCTCAGAGAAGTTTTGGCCAAGTTCGGTGAGCATTGATTGAGTTATAACCAGCTCACCAACGAGGTTAATAAGGTTATCTACCTTATCGATTTCCACTCGGATAGATGAGACAGCATCGGCTTTAGATGCAGTTGCTTTCGTCGGAGCTTTAGGTTTTGCAGATACCGGAGAGGGGACACTATTTTCTTGTGCTGGTTCAGCTTCTGTTGGCGCATCCTCTAAAACAACTTCTTCAACCTGCTCGCCTTCAGCTTGGGTGATTTCAAGATCGCACTCATCTTCAACCCACTCGAAGATTTCCTCAAGCTGGTCACGGGTGACTACGCCATCTACCGTGATCTTCCAACTGAGGTAACACATTTCAGGCTCAATCTCGCTGAGCGTTGGTAAGGTATCCTGAACGCATTCGATCACGCATTCGGCACCGAGATCGAACATCTCACGAAGAATACGAACCGGATCATTGCCCGAGAAAAACATCTCTTTATGGGGCTTAAAGTGAATAATCCAGTCACCCGCACTACTGCCCTGTTCAGGCTGAAGTTTGTCAGCGTTGGCAGTAGGTACTGCATCACCAGATGTGACTCCGCCGTTGAGCAGATCATTAAGCTGGTCAGTCAACGCATCTCTCAGTGCATGGTCGAAATCTGTACCAGTTTCGTAAGCCACCAACATGCTGTTAATACAATCGCCCCCTTTGAGGAGCAAATCAATGGTAGTAGTATCAAGACGACGCTTTCCTTCTCTGGCTTCGTCGAGCAACGTCTCCATAACATGAGTAAACTGGCTGATCTCATTGAGATTAAAGGTCGCACCACCACCTTTGATCGAATGAGCAGCCCGGAAAATCGTGTTAATGATGTCTAGATCAACCTCTGCATCCGGGTCAAGGGCAAGCAGCTCACGCTCCAGGACTTCAAGGTTCTCACGACACTCCTCATAGAAAATCCGGCGCAGTTGATCCATGTCCAAAGCCATAGTGTTCTCCTTGGTTCAACACTTAAATGACGCGTTGCAGGGTCTTCAATAGCGTATCGGGATTAAAAGGCTTAACAATCCAGCCAGTTGCACCAGCTGATTTACCTATGCTTTTTTTCTCTGCTGACGTTTCAGTGGTCAGCATCAGAATCGGTGTAAATTTGTATTGCGGTACAGAACGTACCTGACGGACAAACTCAAGCCCGTCCATGTTTGGCATGTTGACGTCAGAGATGATGACATCATATTGGCCTGACTTGGCTTTAAGCAGCGCTTCAGCGCCGTCATTAGCCGTTTCTACCTGATAGCCCGCTTCTTTGAGCGTATGACTAACCATTTGGCGAATAGATACAGAATCGTCCGCCGCTAGAATTTTTCGCATACTGTCACCCTGATTGAACTACCTGAAAAACTTACTCAGCAAAATCGACTAAGCCTAACGGCTCAACCAACCCTAACGTTTTTGCTGCCCCTACAAGTTCACCGGACGCACCTTCCCACTTCCAACCTTTAGACTGGTTGTTGCAGAGGTTTCTGGCGGTGAGTAGAAGTTGTAATCCTGGCGCATCAACACGTGATACTTTGCTACCATCGATCAGCAAGCTGTCAGACTGCTCAAATTCGGCTTGCAGGCGATCTTTTAGGTCCATCACCTGTGTAATGTCTAGTTGTTCTCCCAATGAGAATCCCATCGAAGAATTCCCTCCCCTAACGATTGACTTACATCGAAAAGCTTTGCGTAACAATAAGTGTAGCAATATTGAGAAGAAAGGGAGGCTTTTAAATCATTGCATCCTTAATGATACAATTGATAGCAATAATGACATCACTGCCTAAAGTATAAGTCACTTTTTAAAAAAAGGTTTTACGTTTTTAAGGACATATGAAAGCAGTAAAGGAATGTTAAGCCCACATTAACGCATTAGTGACTGGTTAAAGCCAAACCAGCTTGGTGCAATTCAACGCGAATTAGGCGAAAAAGCAGCAGTCAAACGATATGGGTAAGAAATTACTTTGACATCAACCCAGCACTACTATTTAATGGCGCCCGTTGCCTCGATAGCTCAGTCGGTAGAGCAGGGGATTGAAAATCCCCGTGTCGGTGGTTCGATTCCGCCTCGAGGCACCAAATTCAAGAAAGTGTTGCTACCTTTTCCGCTTCGCGGAAATGTGCCGGTCCCTGGCCGGGCGCGGTCAATTCCGCCTCCAGGCAACGCGGTAAGTGAAATGGTGCAGATACAACAGCAACGTTTCCACGGTTTGTGTGCCGGCTTAGCTCAGTTGGTAGAGCAACTGACTTGTAATCAGTAGGTCACCAGTTCGACTCCGGTAGCCGGCACCATCTAAAACGAAAAAGCCTCGTCATTGACGATAACACCTATCACTTAAGGTTTAAGGTGCTTAGAGCGAACAGGGTAGCGAGTTTTATTAATACGAACGGTCCTCGCTTTGGGCCGTTTTCTTTTTTTGGGGAGTATGTAGCGTTTCACTCTCTCCCGCATGGCTCTTAGCTTTCTCGGGATTGAGCCGGGGGCTGCTATCGCACACCACATCAGCTCATCCTGAATATCTCTCAATGCCATCATAAAA
>NZ_FIZY01000005.1 GCF_900060185.1 Grimontia marina
GCTTGCGCCCATTGTGCAATATTCCCCACTGCTGCCTCCCGTAGGAGTCTGGACCGTGTCTCAGTTCCAGTGTGGCTGATCATCCTCTCAAACCAGCTAGGGATCGTCGCCTTGGTGAGCCTTTACCCCACCAACTAGCTAATCCCAACTGGGCCCATCCGGTAGCGAGAGGCCCGAAGGTCCCCCTCTTTGGTCCAAAGACATCATGCGGTATTAGCCACCGTTTCCAGTGGTTATCCCCCTCTACCAGGCAGGTTCCCAGCCATTACTCACCCGTCCGCCGCTCGCCGCCCTTAACGTCCCCCGAAGGTTCAGTTAAGTCGCTGCCGCTCGACTTGCATGTGTTAGGCCTGCCGCCAGCGTTCAATCTGAGCCATGATCAAACTCTTCAATTAGAATTTTTTTGCCCTTCCTCACTTTGAAAAAGTGAACAAAGGCGGCTCGATGAAATACTGTTGTTGTTTTGTCTCCACTTTTAAAAAAGCAGAGGCAAAACGAATTGACTGTGCCGATATAACCGAAGTTATTTCGTTTGGTCACTCAGTAAACATCGATAAATCTTTTGTCTATCAACTACGAGTGCCCACACAGATTGCATAGGTCAAATTGTTAAAGAACTTGCTCATGCTTGCTGAGCGGAGTGAGATTTAAACTCAACTCTTTTTTCGAGTCAAGCACTTTTGCTTTCCTCGTGTTAGCTGCGAACTTTGCCGTGCCAACGAGGAGCGTATTATAGGGAGAGATTTCTTGTTGGCAATACCTTTCTTATGAAAAAGTGGCTTTTTTTCTAAAAAAACGCTCAAGCGCTCAAAAGACAACCAAAGAGACAAAAAAGCAGCCAGTTTTGGCTGCTTTTTCTGTGTGATTTAGTCGAATTTTAATTTCGGATATTACTTTTTCAGGTATTGAGGCACATCAGCAATGCTATCAAGTACCGCTGTTGCCAGTTTTTCACCTTCCTCTGATACTGTCTTTCCAGTGCGAACGAGAATCTTGGTTGAAATACCTGCCGCTTCTGCAGCACGCATGTCGTCAGCCTTGTCTCCAATCATGACAGAGCTTTCCATGTCGATCTTAAGGAAATCCCGCGCAGAGAAAAACATACCTGGTTTAGGTTTACGGCAATCACAGTCTTGCTTGTATTTGTCATTGCCGTGTTCAGGATGGTGCGGACAGTAGTAGATACCGTCAAAGTCCACGCCTTTATCAGCGAAGTTCCAATCCATCCATTCCGTAAGGTTGAGAAATTCATCTTCCGTATAGTAGCCACGAGCGATACCAGACTGATTAGTCACCAGCACAAGGAGATAGCCCATTTCTTTCAATGCTCGGCAAGCATCGAAAACGCCATCTATATATTCAAAGTCATCTGTTGTACTGACATAACCGTGATCAGCGTTGATCACACCATCTCTGTCGACAAAAACCGCTGGTCTAGCCAAAACGCTACCCTCTATACACTATTACGCTGCGATTATGACACGCATTGCCAACGCAAGCATCCACGATTGTTAGGCCACCTTGACGAGTATGGTAAAGTTCCATCGATAGCCTAATGAGTAAAACCAACATGAAATATTCCCTGACGCCTGTCGGTCATATTGAATCCCCTTATAAAGAGAAATTCGCCGTCCCCCGTCAACCGGGACTTGCGCCAAGTGCTTTGGCATCTGTCATTTTAGAAGGCGAAGCATGCAATGAAGATACAGTGCGTGGTATTGAACAATTCTCGCACCTTTGGATTCTTTTCTTGTTTGACCAAAACCTAGAGCAAGGTTGGACACCAACAGTCCGTCCACCCCGCCTTGGTGGCAATGAGCGTATTGGCGTATTTGCCAGCCGCGCAACCTTCAGACCGAACGGTATCGGTATGTCGGTCGTGCCTTTGAAAGGGGTTCGTAAAGAAGGTGGCAAAATAATCATTGATATTGGGAGTTGCGATCTTGTTGATGGTACGCCAGTCATCGACATCAAGCCTTATATCCCTTATTCGGATTCCATAGAAGAAGCTGCGGGTGGATATGCTGCAGAAGCGCCTCAAACACTCGATATCCAGTTTGGCGCTCAACCTTTAGCATTTTTAGCCAAAGATAAAGACGGCCAAAATAAGCAGCAGGTGATTGGTGAAGTACTCGCACAGGATCCACGCCCAGCCTATAAAAAAGGAAAAGCCGATACCAAGGAGTATGCGGTCCACCTCTTTGACCTAAATGTGAAGTTTACCGTCGCTGAACCTGTAATCACCGTGACAGCAATAGAAGCCTTTGGCGAATAGGGTTCTCGCTGTTAATATGACGCCCTTATACCCTCCATACTGTAATTAGATAAACGGATAGCTTAGATGCGTACCAGTAAATACCTTCTTTCTACTTTGAAGGAAACGCCAAACGACGCAGAAGTGATCAGCCACCAGCTGATGCTGCGCGCCGGTATGATCCGCAAACTGGCTTCAGGTCTATACACCTGGCTACCAACCGGTTTGCGCGTACTGCAAAAGGTTGAAAACATCGTTCGTCAGGAAATCAACAACGCAGGTGCGATTGAAACTCTGATGCCCGTAGTTCAGCCGTTTGAGCTATGGGAAGAGACAGGCCGTTCTGAAAAGATGGGTCCTGAACTACTTCGCTTCACTGACCGCCACGAGCGTCCGTTTGTTCTGAGCCCGACGGCAGAAGAAGTGATCACTTCTCTTGTTCGTAATGAAGTGAACTCATACAAGCAACTGCCTTTGAATCTGTATCAGATCCAGACCAAGTTCCGTGATGAAGTGCGTCCACGCTTCGGTGTGATGCGTGCGCGTGAATTCTCGATGATGGACGCATACAGCTTCGACATCGACAAAGAAGGCTTGCAGAAGTCATACGAAGCAATGCACGTTGCTTACTGTGCGGCATTTGATCGTATGGGTCTGGATTACCGTCCAGTGCTGGCTGACACAGGCGCGATTGGTGGTTCTGCATCACACGAATTCCACGTTCTGGCAAACAGCGGTGAAGATACTATCGCATTCTCAACAGAGTCAGATTATGCCGCGAACGTTGAAATGGCAGAAGCCGTTGCACCTTCCGGTGAGCGCGTTGCACCAACTCAGGAAATGACGCTGGTAGATACACCAGATGCGAAAACCATCGCACAACTGGTTGAGCAGTTTGACCTACCAATCGAGAAAACCGTTAAGACACTGTTTGTGAAAGCGTCTGACGCTATTGAAGCTGATCTGGTTGCGCTGTTGGTTCGTGGCGACCACGAATTAAACGAAATCAAAGCCGAGAAGCTTCCACAGGTTGATATGCCGCTGCAATTCGCGACAGAAGAAGAAATTCGTGCGATTGTGAATGCGGGTCCTGGCTCACTGGGTCCAGTTAACCTGACCGTTCCTTTCATTGTTGACCGCAGTGTTGCAGCAATGAGTGATTTCGGCGCGGGCGCAAATATCGATGACAAACACTACTTCGGCATTAACTGGGGTCGTGACGTTGAGCTAGGTGAAGTGGCTGATATCCGTAACGTGGTTGAAGGTGACCCAAGCCCATGTGGTCAAGGTACTATCCTTCTGAAACGTGGCATCGAAGTGGGTCACATTTTCCAGTTAGGTACTAACTACTCTGAGAAGATGAACTGTGGCGTGCTGGGTGCTGACGGTAAGAATACCATTCTTGAAATGGGTTGTTACGGCATCGGCGTTTCACGTGTTCTCGCCGCTGCAATTGAGCAGAACCACGACAACAACGGCATCATCTGGCCTGACGCGATTGCACCGTTTACCGTTGCTATTGTCCCAATGAACATGCATAAATCTGAGCGCGTTAAAGAAGCAGCAGAAAAGCTGTACGCGGACCTTACTGCATCGGGCGTTGAAGTTCTGTTCGATGACCGTAAAGAACGTCCTGGTGTCATGTTCTCAGATATGGAACTGATGGGTTTACCACACACTATCATCATCGGTGAGCGCAGCATGGACAACGGCGTGTTTGAATACAAGCACCGTCGTGACGGCGAAAAAGTGCCGGTTGAGATGGAAAACATGGTTGAGTTTGTGAAAACGAAACTGGCCTAATTCCACTGACTGAATCGAAAAACGCTTCCATTTGGAGGCGTTTTTTATACGCAATCATTAAAGAATGTAACGAGGTTCCGTCCTCGTTCTTTTGACCTGTATAGCGCCTTGTCCGCATGGCTGAAGTAAACTTCAACTCGCTCGACTTTATCGTCCGGTGTCACAAAAGCGGCACCAAAGCTCATGGTGACCGGAATCACCTTGCCTTCGAATTCAAAGCGGCACTTTTCGATTTCCTGCCTAATGCGTTCCAGTACCTTATTAGCACGAACTATGTCTTTCACACTGAACAGCAAAAAAAACTCCTCACCACCAATACGCCCAACCCTGTCATACAGCCTGAGTTGTTGGCTTAACAACGCTCCTAATTGACGCAGAATCGCATCTCCTGCCGGATGACCATATTTATCATTAATACGTTTAAACCAATCGATATCACATACAGCAAAACACAGTCGGCTTTCCGTTCTCATTGCACGGGAGAGATCCTCATGAACTCTTTCGAACAAAGCGCGGCGGTTCAATAGCCCTGTCAGTTCATCAAAGCTTGCAAGGCGATCCAGTCTGGTCATGGCTTCTACCAGTCTTGCCTGAAGCTTTAGTGTTCTACACCCTACCTCTACCCTTGCTTTTAATACCTGAGTATTAAATGGCTTAGTAACAAAGTCATTCGCCCCTTGGTTAAGACCTTCTGCAATGTGCTCTGCGCTGTCCCGTGCAGTACATATAATAATGTATGGGGGATTTTTCATATCGTTCTTGCGAACTTTCTGACAAAGCTCGATACCGTTATAACCTGGCATTTCCCAATCGAGGAGCAGTAATGAAGGTGGATCAAATTGCATGATATACTCCAGTGCCTCCAAACCATCATGGGCGACCACCACTTCGATTCCCCATTTTTTTAGCAATACTTCCACCAATTTGGCAGAAGCTTTATCGTCATCAGCGATCAAAGCGCGTACTGAAAATGCCATTTCATACTCTTTATGAGTGCTATTGAATAGAAATATACCATCCGACGTTCTCCTACTAAGAGGCAATAACAAAATCGTCAGTTTCTTTTAGCTGTAGATCACAGTCAGCCAGCAACTTTGAGCAGTTCAAAAGCATCAGCCTCTCAGAAGAATCTCTTCTGGTTCATACTTAAGATAAGCAAAATCAGATAGGTATAGACTATGTCGTCTTCCGCGCGTTCAAACTTTCACCGAAAGAATATCGCCCTGTTGTTAACAGGTGGTGGTGCGCGTGCGGCCTATCAAATTGGCGTGTTGAAAGCGATTGCGGAATGGTACCCCCGCGTGCACCACAGTCCGTTTACTATCTACTGTGGAACTTCAGCAGGTGCACTGAATGCCACCTCCCTTGCTTGCCATACGTCATGTTTCCGACTTGGCGTCAAAAAACTGTCTTGGCTTTGGACAAACCTGACAACCAAAGATGTGTTTAGCAGTTCTTTGTCAGGCATGTTCCATCATATCGGTCGTCAGGGTTTTGCCCGTATGCAAGCCCAGTATCACTGCGCACCGCCCTTTGGCCTTCTCGACAACAGGCCACTGCGTGCTTTACTGAATAACGTACTGAATTTCAGTAAGATAGAACATCAAATCCTCGCAGGGAATTTGCGAGGGCTGGCAATTACAGCATCGAATTATCAAACCAGTAAGTCCGTCACTTTCTATCAGGGGCAATCTTGTATTGAGCCTTGGACACGATCCCGTGCGATAGGGGTTCCTTGTCAGATCACGACAGAACATCTGCTGGCTTCTTCTGCCATTCCAATCGTTTTTCCTGCTTCGCAGATCGGGCATAGCTATTATGGAGATGGTTCTGTTCACCAAATTGCCCCACTTCGCCCAGCTTTGAAAATGGGGGCAGATCAGGTGTTAATTATCGACTTGAACCCTAAACAGCCATCTAAAAATCATGGGCTTGTGCATGCTCCTGGGTTGGCAACTCTTGGTGGTCATTTGATGGATGCGATCTTTGCAGACACACTTTCTGCGGACCTTGAGCATTTGGATAGGATGAACACGCTGGTTGGTAACATGGCAAAGGCAAAAGCGGAAAAATTGGCGCTACGGCAAGTCGATGCCTTTCACCTTTACCCTTCTAAACCCTTTGAGTCATTGGTTGAGCGCTACTACTGTCATATGCCCATCGCAGTAAGAGGTCTGATGAGAATTCTGGGCATTAGCCCTATTGAAGATGCAGCGATAACCAGCTATCTGCTATTTGAGCCGAAATATATCAACCACTTAATTGACATGGGATATCAAGACGCTCAGAATCGTCGATCCGATTTAGCAGCCTTTCTCTCTGACGAGTAACCCCTGCGCACCGGATGAAGCACGTAAGCTTCAGTAGAACTGGAACGCTTTTTGCTTTTGTTGATTAAAGCATAAACAGTGATAGTTTTTGGCTTCTGAGGCAATTTCGATGAGTACGCAACTGGAACAAGTAAAAAAAGCGGCGATTCAATCTCGTCGTGTTCCTCTGGGTGCGGATCAGCGTCTTATGGTGCTGCAGAAACTTCAAGGAAGATTGGATATCGATCCTCTGTTTGAAGTTTTTACCAGAGAGTTAGAAAAGCAAATCGACATCACCCGACTGATCTGGGAGCACGAAGAGATCTCCCATATCGTCCGCCGTGGTGGTGCTTCAGAGTATCGACAAACCTTCTCACTCAAGTTCGCTAACACCTCACTCGGCATGCTGCAATACAGCACACCATATAAACTTGATGATGACGAAATTGCCCTCATCCATACCTATCACAAGCTGCTTGCAGGCCCTTTAAGCAATGCAATCGAATACAACCGCGTTCGCAACCTAGCGCTGCTTGATAGCCTGACCGGTTTAAATAACCGAACCAGCTTTGAGCAAGACCTCCGCCAGTCTATAGCAATGACTGAGCGTAATGACCACGGTTTGATCCTGATGATTTTCGACATGGATAACTTCAAGCAAGTGAATGACACTTATGGCCACCTCGATGGTGATAAAGTACTGCGCCGCTTCTCACTGCTACTTAAAGAAGCCATCCGCGCCTCTGACCGTTGCTACCGTCTAGGCGGTGATGAATTTGCGGTCATTCTGACCCCGGCAACCCGCGAATCAGCGCAATTGGTGAATGATCGACTCAAATCTCTCATCGCAAAAGATCCTCTGCTGACGGCACACAATATCTCTAGCTCTGTTGGTTGCTCTGCATATCGTCAAGGTGACAGTAACGTATCGATGTTTGAGCGGGCTGACCGCGGCATGTACCGCAATAAGCATAAACGTCGCTAACCCTTTCAGACCGAACAATCTAAAGATGCAAAATTCAGGTTGTTTAGTTATAGACAACCGCTTTCAAGGCTCCTTTCTGGAGCCTTTTTGCGTTATATTGGCTCCAGTTTTATTCAAGGAGTAGCTATGAAAGTCTACGATTGTTGCGACCTAATCCGTCAACGTTATTCAGAAATTGGCAGTGGAGAACAAGGCTATATTCCTAAAGCGATTGCTTGTGCTGTACGTGCATTGAACGCAATCGCTTCTGACGAGCAAGCGTCAGAAGCTCTTCGCGAACAGGCAGCATTCGCAGCAGCTAACCTTCTGATCAGTGACCATGAGGATGCATGATGGATCTGAAGAACTTTGAAACCATGGACACCATTATGTTGATGAGTATCGTGAACATGAAGTTACGTGATGATTTCTCTTCCTTGGAAGAATTAGCGAAGTATTTTGATGTTGATGCCGAAGCACTGAAAACAAAACTCGCCTCTGCAGGTTTTGAATACATGGCCGATCAAAACCAATTCCGTTAATGGTAGAATAATAACAATGAAAAACGGAAGCCTTGGGCTTAATGCCGATCGTTTTAAGTAATTGAACGATCCTACGCTGGCTTCATAATCGGCCTCAACATTGTTGAGGCCGATTTTTTATGTCTGAGCTTTTGAAAGAGTTACACATCACCGCTGAGTTTTGCCAAGACCATCCTATCAACGCATTCTCTAAACACATTCCTCTTGATTGGGTTGAAGAAGCCTTCAAGCAAACTGGACGCGCTTCTTTGCGTAAACGTCGCTTTCACGCTGAGCAGGCAGTGTGGCTGGTTTTAGGGATTGGATTACTGCCCAACCGTTCGATTCAGAATGTTTGTGACCAACTTGAGTTGGCTTTTCCTGATACCAAAGGGGAACTTCCTCCTCTCGCCACAAGCAGCATCATTAAGGGCAAGGAAAAGCTCGGTGCCACGCCGATGCGTTATCTCTTCAAGCTCACAGCAGCGCAATGGGATAAGCAATGTGAATTCGACAAGGTATGTGACTTGAAGGTGCTCAGTGTTGATGGCACTTACTTCAAGACTCATGATACCGACAGTAACCAGCAATTTGGCCACGCACAAAAATCAGCCTCGTTCCCCTCGGTGCTCGCTTTCACCCTGATGTCGACAAAAACTCACATGATATCTGATGCAGCATTTGACCCCGTCAGTCAGAGTGAAATCTCTTAAGCACAGCAATTGGCTGGCTCCGCTCCCGAGAATTCTCTGACCTTGTTTGATAGAGGCTTTATGTCGGCGGAGCTGTTTACCAACTGGCAGGGTAGCAGTCAAAACACGCATTGGCTGACGCCAATCAAAGCAAAGCTCAGGTATAAAATTATCGAATCTTACGGTGAGTATGATTATCTCGTGAAACTGCCCGTCTCTCCTCAAGCCCAACAACAAGCGCCGTACTTGGGAAAGTCGTGGACAGCAAGGCTGGTGTTAATTCCCTCGCCAAAAGGTGAGATAAAAGGCTTTATCACGTCATGTCTATGCCCGAGAAGATATGCACTAAAAGAACTGGTAGAGGTGTACTGGCAACGCTGGGAAATAGGGCAGGGCTACGGAGAACTGAAGCAATATCAGCTGGCAAACAAGCCCATCTTACGAAGCTTAAAAAGCGAGAGTATCTATCAGGAGTTGTGGGGGATCCTGACGTCTTACAATATCGTCCGTTTAGAGATGGCGGCGATGGCGAAAGAGCACAACGTTGAGCCGTTTAGGATAAGCTTCCTCAATGCGCTTTATCTCATCCAAGATGAGTTTATCTGGGCGAGTGGCAGAAGCCCTGGTGCAGTCCCTAAGGCACCAGAAATGCTTAGAGAAAATGGCAAACGGCTGATATTACCTAACAAGAAAAAGAGGAAAGCTTACCCTCGGGCAGTGTTGAAAAGACCCGCAAAATATCCGACCAGAACCAGAGAGAAAAAAGCCACTCGCTCTTAAGCGAGTGGCCTTACTCACAAGGAGGCGGTTTTCGAATCTCTTTACTTGCTGATTACAGCGCAGCCAAAGTCAGGAAGAAACCGGCGATAGTTGCACTCATCAGGTTAGACAGAGTACCTGCACATACTGCTTTCACACCGAAACGCGCGATGTCGTGACGACGGGTTGGCGCGATGCTACCCAAACCACCCAGCAGGATTGCGATAGATGACAGGTTAGCGAAGCCACACAGTGCGAACGAAATGATTGCTGCAGTCTTCTCAGACAGGTCACCGATGATTGGGGTGAAGTTCAGGTAAGCAACGAATTCGTTAACAACAATCTTCTGACCGATGAAAGAACCCGCGATGTCAGCTTCTGCCCATGGAACACCAATCAGGAATGCCAGTGGTGCGAACACTTTACCCAGAATCCACTCCAGCGTCAGGCCTTCGATGCCGAACCAACCGCCGATGCCAGACAGCATGCCGTTGATCAGTGCAATCAGACCGATGAATGCCAGCAGCATTGCACCGATGTTTAGAGCCAGTTGCATACCAGAAGATGCGCCACCTGCTGCTGCGTCGATAACGTTTGCAGGCTTGTCTTCTTCTTCGTCACCGTCTTGACCCAATTGCTCGATTGGCTCGTCAGTTTCTGGCTTGATGATTTTCGCGAACAGCAAACCACCTGGTGCTGCCATGAACGATGCTGCAATCAGGTATTCCAGAGGTACACCCATTGCTGCGTAACCTGCCAGTACACCACCTGCTACAGATGCCAGACCACCACACATAACTGCGAACAGTTCAGACTGGGTCATTTTTGGCACGTAAGGACGTACAACCAGAGGCGCTTCAGTTTGACCAACGAAGATGTTCGCGGTTGCAGACATTGATTCCGCGTGAGAAGTACCCAGTACTTTACGCAGTGCACCACCCAGAATACGGATAACAAACTGCATGATACCCAGGTAGTAAAGCACGCTGATCAGCGCTGAGAAGAATACAACAGTAGGCAGAACCTGGAACGCAAAGATAAAGCCGATACCATCTACAGAGAAGTTAACCAGGCTACCGAACAGGAAGCCGATACCGTCTTTACCGTAGTTGATCACGTTCTGTACAGCATTAGACATGCCGTTCAGGATTGCTTGGCCCGCTGGGACAAACAGGATGAAACCACCCAGAATAAACTGGATCGCAAATGCACCACCTACAGTACGCAGGTTGATGGCTTTGCGGTTGTCAGATAGCAGTACTGCAATACCCAGCAGCACAACCATCCCTACAATGCTCATAATCAGGCTCATAAAAGGGTTCCTAAAAAAGTCTTGGCGTCTCGACAAATTGGGAGTGTTATTCCGGCGGCGATTATACGCATTGGTTGGGGACCAAAGGAATGCATAAGTCACACTTGAAGTGAAAAATTCGGTGCAATTCACTCAAAAAGGTGATGAAGGTCTATTTTTGTGAGCTATGCACGACGCAAACGTTTGGGCAAACGATGCCTTTTAGACGTTCAACGCAAAGCATGCTGTCGAGTTTTGTGTGGTAGCGTGAATAATTTCCCCGACATCGACCTCTTTTAGCGTGGCTAAAGCGTGGGCAATCAGTGGTAATCTCTCCGGCAAATTAGGCTCACCCTGAAAGCCAAAAACCGGCATATCGGGCGCATCTGTCTCCAAAACCAAAGAGGAAAGTGGCAACTTTTTCACCGCATTTCGGGTCTTATTGGCGCGCTCGTAAGTGATGGTGCCGCCAATCCCGAGAAGAAAACCTCGCTTTATGTACTCACGCCCAATCTGCTCGCTGCCACTAAAAGCATGCAAGACCCCTTTCACTGCCGGAAAACCATTCAGAATTTGCAGTAATTCGTTGTGCGCTTTACGACTGTGAAGGATCACGGGAAGCTGATATTTCTCTGCTAATTGAAGTTGTTCCGTCAACAGCCATATTTGTCGCTCTGGATCGGCATTTTCTATCGCAAAATCCAGCCCACACTCGCCAACAGCAACCAATCCTTTCGGCGCGTCAGCCAAAAACGCATCCAGCTTCTGAATGTCTTCGTCTTGATGCGATGTCATCCAGACAGGATGTAATCCCACCGCATACGAGATCTCAGGAAATGCCTCAGCCAATGCTGCGACCCGCTCCCAGTTTTCTGTCGCTACAGCGGGTACCACAAGACTGTTTACTCCAGCGGCTACTGAGCGCCTCACCCAATCTTCAGGGTGGTCAGCAAACGGAGGGAAATCAAAATGGCAGTGGGTATCAATCATTGCAGCAAAGGCTCAGTGGGCTACTTCTATATATAGAGGATACAAAAAAGCCGCCTTGCGGGGCGGCTTTCTTTTACGCCTTGTGATTAGTGCTCACGTGTTGCACGGAAGCTCACATCAGGATGACGTTCTTGCGTCAGGCTCAGGTTCACCATGGTTGGCGCAATGTAAGTGAGGTTGTCACCGCCATCCAATGCCAGGTTGGTTTGGTTCTTGCGCTGGAAATCATCCAGTTTCTTCGCATCACCACATTCCACCCAGCGCGCTGTCGCAACGTTAACAGGCTCGTAAATCGCTTCAACGTTATATTCAGACTTCAAGCGTGCTACAACCACATCGAACTGAAGTACACCCACCGCACCAACAATCAGGTCATTGGATGTCATCGGGCGGAACACCTGTACCGCACCTTCTTCAGACAGCTGTACCAATCCTTTCAGCAATTGCTTTTGCTTCAGTGGATCACGCAAACGGATACGACGGAACAGTTCTGGCGCAAAGTTTGGAATACCCGAGAACTTCAGATCTTCACCTTGTGTGAAGGTATCACCAATCTGGATAGTACCGTGGTTATGCAGACCAATGATGTCACCGGCAAACGCTTCTGCCGCGCGGGCACGGTCACCCGCCATAAAGGTTACCGCATCAGAGATCGACACCATTTTACCGGTACGCACATGCTTCATCTTCATGCCCTGGCTGTACTTGCCAGACACGATACGCATGAATGCGATGCGGTCACGGTGTTTAGGGTCCATGTTTGCCTGAATTTTGAATACGAAACCAGAGAACTTCTCTTCACCCGCTTCAACCGCACGCTCATGGGTTTGACGCGGTAATGGTGCAGGTGCCCACTCAGTCAAACCGTCCAGCATGTGGTCAACACCAAAGTTACCCAGTGCAGTACCGAAAAAGACAGGTGTCAGCTCACCGCTAAGGAAAAGCTCTTGATCGAACTCATGCGAAGCACCCAGCACCAGTTCAAGCTCCTCACGCAGTTGCTCTGCCAGGCTTTCACCGACCGCTTCATCCAACTCTGGGTTATCTAGGCCTTCGATGATGCGAGAGTCCTGGATCGTATGGCCCTGACCTGTTTGATACAGGATCGTTTCATCACGGTGGATATGGTAAACGCCTTTGAACTCTTTACCACAGCCAATCGGCCAGAAGACTGGCGCACACGCGATATTCAGTTCACTTTCCACTTCATCCATTAACTCCATTGGGTCACGGATGTCACGGTCAAGTTTGTTCATAAAAGTGACAATCGGCGTGTCACGCAGACGGGTCACTTCCATCAGCTTACGGGTACGATCCTCAACACCTTTTGCCGCATCAATTACCATGAGGCATGAATCCACCGCCGTCAGCGTGCGGTAAGTATCTTCTGAGAAGTCCTCGTGTCCCGGGGTATCAAGCAGGTTAACCAGACAATCATTGAATGGGAACTGCATCACCGAGGTAGTGACCGAAATACCACGTTCTTTTTCCATCTCCATCCAGTCAGACTTCGCGTGCTGGTTTGAGCCACGGCCTTTTACCGTGCCGGCTGTTTGGATCGCGCGTCCGAATAAAAGCACCTTTTCAGTAATAGTGGTTTTACCGGCATCCGGGTGCGAGATAATCGCAAACGTACGACGCTTGCCGACTTCTTGCTGAAGTGGAGAGTTTGACATGCTTAAGCTTTTCCGCGTTAAACAGCGCGCAGGCATTAGAACGTAGCTGCGCGCAGTGTAGATGAATTCAAATCGGCGGGTATTTTGTACGATCTCGGGTTGAGACTCAACGATAGCCCGAAAAATCCTTCATTTATGCTCAGAGAGAGACAATTTCGCTCCAAAAAACAAGCTTCTAAGATTTACACCCAAAGCGTCCAATTATTGACACAATCACCTTCACACCCGCTCACTTTTTGAAGTCACTCTCACTATAGTGAGATAAAGCTTTATTGTTCATGAAGATAGTTAGTAGCGATGATTATAGGAATTTACAATTTCCGTCACTTTTTTGTCGTTTTTTTTACATCAGTCTTATAACCAATTCATTTGAGTAGTAATATGAATGATGCTTATGTGTCTTTATTGAAACACAAATCATAATTTACCTTTCGCAGGAAGAGATTCATGGATTCGATTATCACCAAACAGGCTGCAAAAGTAATTTCAGTAAACGGTAATGCATTCATTAAAGTGAACGGGAAAGACGTCCCTATCACTGAAGTTTTAGACCTTAACGCCGGCACTGAAATCTTTATACCTGAGGGTGCAAACGCCCTCCTATCGCTTGAAGACGGCACAATGCTCCCAGTTGGTAAACAAGGCTCACCTGCACAAGATATCTTAGGCTCACCGCTTGATGACGAAATCACCGCTATTCAAGCATTGATTGAAGACGGTGTCGATCCGACAGAAGCACTGGAAGCAACCGCAGCAGGAGGAACACCTTCAAGCTCAGGCTCGCAAGCGCCCGTGGCTATCGCTCGCATTGGTGAAGAGACTATTGCTCAAGCTGGTTTTGATACACAAGCTTCGGCAAGAAGCTTCCTCACAGAGCGTGAAGTGCGTGAGGATAACGATGATTCTAGTTTTGCGGGTGATGATGGTACGGACACTACAGAGCCTACTATTCCACCAATCAATGCCACTTTCACCCTTTCATCTTCTGCAGATGGTGAAAATGTCACCGAGGGTGGCCAGATCACCTACACCGTCACTGTCAGTCAAGCCACTCAAGAAGACATCACTATCACTCTAAGTAACGGTGAATCTATCCTCGTCCCAGCAGGCGAAACGACTGGGTCAGTTGTAGTTAACGTTCGTGAAGATGACCTTTTTAAACAAGACAATGACGAATTGACCGTTACTATCGAGGAGATTTCAGACAACAGCTTTGATAGCTCGACACCTGAAGGCACAGTAACGAATATGGTTGTTGATGATAGTGATACTGTCACCATCAAGCTTTTCGTTACAGATGCGCAAGGCAATATCTTAGTCGATGATAATGGAATCCCCGTTACAACCAGTTCTATCGTAGAAGGCGGTAATACTTTCTATGTAGCTCACATAGTTGATAGTGAGGGCAACATCATTGAAAACGTTTCTGGTGAAGTAACGATTAACTTTAGTGAATTAGCCAATACCGATGGACAGAAAGACTACTCACAAAGTGGTTCCTCTATCACTGTTAATCTTGGCGAACAGATCTCTGCAAATACTATTGATGACGTTTTAACAGAAAATGACGAATCATTTGAAGTTAGTGTTTCACTAACAGAGCGACAGAAAGAAGCACTCAATGGGGTGTTTGAGAGTGTCATTGTCGATGGTGTTGTGAGTAACACCATCACCGACGACCGCGGGACCGGCTCCAACACCGACATTGACGAAGACACCACCGCTACCTTTGCGGTTTCCGGTCAGGACAGCGTGAAGGAAGACGGTAACAGCTACCTCAAGTTCACCGTGTCCCTCGGCAACAAGGTCAACGCTGACGTGGCCTTCACACCAACCACCGGTGTGGACGGTGACGACAACACTGACGACGCCATTGCCGGCACTGACTACGAGACCAAGTACTACGTCAAGGAAGGCGATACCTTCCGTGAAGCCACGGCCGATGACTTTGTCATCAAGGCCGGTGAGACCGCCAAGGACATTTATGTCCGCGTTATCGACGACAAGCTGGCTGAGAACACTGAGTCCCTCGTGCTGACCGCCTCCACAACCAGTGCCCTGGTTGAAGGCAGCAAGACCGACAGTGACACCGGCACCATCACCGACGACCGCGGGACCGGCTCCAACACCGACATTGACGAAGACACCACCGCTACCTTTGCGGTTTCCGGTCAGGACAGCGTGAAGGAAGACGGTAACAGCTACCTCAAGTTCACCGTGTCCCTCGGCAACAAGGTCAACGCTGACGTGGCCTTCACACCAACCACCGGTGTGGACGGTGACGACAACACTGACGACGCCATTGCCGGCACTGACTACGAGACCAAGTACTACGTCAAGGAAGGCGATACCTTCCGTGAAGCCACGGCCGATGACTTTGTCATCAAGGCCGGTGAGACCGCCAAGGACATTTATGTCCGCGTTATCGACGACAAGCTGGCTGAGAACACTGAGTCCCTCGTGCTGACCGCCTCCACAACCAGTGCCCTGGTTGAAGGCAGCAAGACCGACAGTGACACCGGCACCATCACCGACAAAGACCCACTAATCATTACAACAACCCCAATTAAGTTGAGTGAGGAAGGACTAAATAGTGGCATCAAAGACACTACGGTGAGTGAAGATACTGTCGGAGATCCAGGGGATACAAAGGTAGACAATGGTGACAACGCTTCAATGAAGGGCAAGGTAACCCTAAATGTTGAAGACCCAAGTGATTATGTTATTAAGTTTGCGGTTGATGACTCTGGCGCACCAATGCCATCAAGTTATCCATTGGAGATTAATGGAAATGATTGCAGCATCTATTGGTCTTTCGAAAACAATATTCTCGTTGGGCACCAAAATGGCGTAAAAGTCGTCAGTATTGAGCTTACCTCTACTCCAAATGCGCACGGCGAGTTTGAGTATACCGTTACATTGCATGATTCAATAGCCCACCCTCTAACTGATGAAGGTGGTCAAGGTATTGAAGATGTTCTGACCAACATTAATGTTGGTATCAACGTTTACGAAAACGGGAACGAGAGTTCGGGCAAGGAGCTAAACAGCACCCCATCACTAATCGATATCAGTGTTGATGATGATATGGTCGACCTCTCTCCGGAAATCAACTTTGTAGAAGCCAAGGTAAACAAATCAGATAATAGTGAGATAATCAAAGATTTCTCCGAGTTCACAAATGGGACTCAAACGAGTTTAAAACTCGGTATCGATGGAAACAACATTACATTTACCGCAGTTAACAAACATGGTTCTAAAGCAGACCTGAAAGTAACCGGTCAAGGTCTAGGCGTCTTGTCGAAGGTTCCAGGTGATGGAAACGACAATGAAATTGAGTTCGATGACGGCCGTGCAGAAACTGTGATTGGTTCATTGGAAAATATTGCTCACTCCATTTCGCTTAAGCTAGGGAACTTTGCCGATGGCGGAGAGGCAGATGACAACGAATCTGGAGTTATTGTTTTTTACCGTAATGGAATTCCAATTGCCTCATATACTTTTGAAGAAGCAGATCTATTAAATCGACCAGAGTCCGAACAGACGGGCGTTATCAGTTTCGATATACCAGCTGGTTTTGATGAATTCCATATCACACCAACAATTTCAAAGGGTGATGATGACGATTCCGATTTTACATTAGTAGGTATTTCTGTCTCTAACGAGAAGTCCGAAGGACTTGCGACTGCCAATGGCAAAATAAATGTCAACTATGGTGCTGATGGTGAAGGCACGCCGCCAATTATTTACTCAATGGCAAATAGCGAAGCTTATAGTTTCGTGAAGAACTCAAACAGTCATTGGAGTATCAAAATCAAAGACTCCGATGTAATTTTAGGGGACGTTTACTTAGAGGAAAGTGGCGATTGGAGTTTCATCCAATACGCACCTATCCATGAAGACATCACATTTAAGGTACAAGCTTCCGACGCAGATGGTGATACTGACAAAGTAGCCGTAACAATAAAGCCATCTAGCGAGCTCATTGGCTCAACAATCATCGAGACATCCGAGGGCATTCAATCAGTAAAAATGCTAAACGACGGAGGGTATGTTGATAACAACTACGGAAGCAACATATATCCATGGATAGATGTCAACGGAGAGTCCCTAGGACATGGAAGCAAAACACAAATAGGTGATGGGCATGATTATATTGATGTCGGAAATTACAATGATCATGTTGAATCGGGTGTTGGAAACGATTTTATTTTACTTGGTGATAGTGGTCAAAATGCGAAGAACTTTTCCAAGGGAGAATTATTTGCCAAACAAGCCATAAGCGAGATAGCCCCAAATGGAGAAGATAGCCACCTAGGGAGCACTTCATACTCTTGGGCTGATTTTGGCAATGGAGGAGCTGGAGACGACAGAATTTATGGGCAAAGTGGCATAGATCTGGTCTTAGGCGGCTCAGGAAACGATTTTATTGATGGCGGAGCTGATAATGACTACCTGCGAGGTGGTTCAGGTGATGATTCCATACACGGAGGCTCAGAAAATGATTGGCTTCGAGGGGAGTCTGGTAATGACACCTTAAAGGGTGGCACAGGTAAAGATACTTATGTCTGGGGGAGCGGCGATGCAGATCTCGATGAAACTTGGGTTGATACCATCACCGACTTCAACATTTCCGAAGGCGATACGTTAAGCCTTGGTGATTTATTGCAAGCCGATTCCGTTGTCACTGCAACCGATCATAATGGTTCGATAGTTATCAGTATCGACATTGATGGTAATGGTGATATTGAACAACACATTGTTCTGGATGGTATAACTGTCGACAACGGACGTATTGTTATCAATACAAGCAACGGTGATTTAACCATTACTGATTCTGATAACACAGTTAACTCGACGAACTATACGATCGTTATGCCTGACGATCAGTAAAATCTCAAAAGGGCCCAGCCTCCGCTAGGCCCGCTTTTTGATTCTAATTTTTGCACGTTTATTTTTTTAACTTTTTAAGAGAGAAATAGGTGACTGACGCAGCGATTGCCGAACGCAAGCCGCAGCAGTGGCGCATTAGTGCGTCAACGCAGGCGGTAGACGACCCGTTGTTAGATTGCTTGGTCTTTTTGACTGAGCACTATGGTTCGCCGTGCTCGGGGGATGCCTTAACGGCAAGCCTGCCGATGACTGACGCCCTATTGACACCAGATTTATTTCCACAAGCCGCAGCCCGAGCAGGGCTAACGGCAAAACTTTCACGCAGGCAACTAAAAGCGATACCAAAACTTTTGCTGCCTTGCATACTTCTTTTGACCAACAAAAAAGCCTGCATTCTTCGTGAAATAAATGCCAACGAAAGCACGGCGTTAATCCAAACCTCTGAAAATGGTGGTGAAGAAGAAATTTCACTGGCAGAACTGGAAGCGATGTATACCGGCTATACGTTTTTAGTTAAGCGCCAGTATCGTGGTGACAACAGCATCGATCTTCACCTTCATGACACCAAAATCCACTGGTTCTGGCAAACAGTCAAAGATTCGTCACCTATTTATCGTGATGCTTTGATTGCTTCGGTGCTGGTCAATATTTTCGCCTTGGTATCACCGCTATTTGTCATGAATGTCTATGACAAAGTGGTGCCTAACCTTGCCTTTGAATCGCTATGGGTGCTGGCAACGGGTGCACTGATTGCCTTTAGCTTTGACTTTCTGATGAAAAAGATGCGCTCTTACCTGATTGATATTGCGGGTAAGAAGGTCGATATCATCGTCTCATCCCGCCTGTTCGCTCGCCTGATGGGGATTCCACTAGAAAAACGAGCGAAAAGTGTCGGCGGCATGGCGAAGCAGCTTGGCGAGTTTGATGGCATTCGTGACATGCTTACATCCGCCACCATCACGACTTTAGTTGATCTTCCTTTTGCAGCATTCTTCCTATTCGTGATTTATATCGTTGCTGGCGATTTGGCAGTCATACCTTTAGTCGCAGGCATACTCATTATTGGTTACGCCCTTTTGGTTCAACCTAAGCTGAAAGCGGCTATTGAAGAGTCCAACAAATACTCCAGCCAGAAGCATGGGCATTTAATTGAAAGCCTTTCTGCATTGGAAGGTATTAAGGCAAATGTCGCGGAAGGTATCGTACAGAAAAGCTGGCAACAGATGACCGCACATACTGCAAATTGGAATCTCAAGGTGAAACAAATCACCAATTCGGTCTCCTACTTTGCTTCCTTTATTGTTCAGGTCACTTCTGTTGCCGTGGTGGTGCTAGGCGTTTATCGCGTCGCAGATGCCGAAATTACCATGGGCGGCATTATCGCGGCGGTGATGCTTTCAAGCCGTGCTGTATCACCAATGGCGCAAATGGCGGGCCTCATGAGCCGCTGGAACCAAACCCAATCCGGTATGCGTCAGCTCAATGCCATGATGGATCAGGAAGATGAATTTGCGGACAAAGGCCACTTGGTTAGCCGCAAGCGCCTCAAAGGTGATATCTACGCAGACAATATTGGTTTTAGCTACCCAGAGTCAGAAAAACCAACCCTCCACCCCACCAGCCTGACCATCAACGCTGGTGAGAAAATTGCCATTCTGGGTAAGAACGGTACGGGTAAAAGTACCCTTATCCGAATGCTATCAGGCCTTTATCAGCCAACGGCAGGCAGCTTGCGATTTGATGGTGTCGATGCCAAGCAAATTCACCCAGCAGATCTGCGTCGCAATGTGGGTTATCTGGCACAGGATGTAACGTTATTTCACGGTACGATACGCGAAAATATCATGTTTGGCACAAGACAGGTGACAGAACACCAGTTAATTCGTGCCACACAACTGTCAGGTGTGGGGATATTTACCTCGCAGGATAGCGAAGGTCTTGATAAACAAGTAGGCGAGCGTGGCGAGGCCCTATCCCGTGGTCAGCGACAATCAGTCGCACTGGCACGCGCCCTGCTCAATGACCCACCACTACTCATCATGGACGAGCCCACCGCCAGCCTTGATGCCCATGCGGAAAACCAGTTTATTCATGCCATGAAGTTCGCCTCGAAAGACCGAACTTTGGTGATGATCACCCACAAAATGGCGCTGCTTCAATTGGTAGATCGTGTGATTGTGATGGACAAAGGCCGCATTGTCATGGATGGACCAAGGGATAAGGTGCTTGAGCGTCTAAACGGCAACGGAGGAGGTCAAAATGACTAACGCACTAAAGCGTGATGACATTGAAATGACCGATGACGTCTATGGTGCCATGCTAACAGACGCGCCGGTGCGTTACCGTCTTGTTATCTGGGGTGTATTTGCTTTCTTCGCTGCCATTATCACCTGGGCCGCATTTGCTTCTTTAGACCGTGTCACCCGCGGTGAAGGCAAGGTTATTCCTTCCTCTCAGGTTCAGCTCATTCAAAGCTTGGATGGCGGTATTTTACAAGCCATGTATGTGCAAGAAGGCCAGTTAGTCAAACAAGGCGAGCCCCTAGCCCGCATTGACGATACTCGCTTCCGTTCTGACTTTGCACAGCAAGAAGAAGAAGTCTCCAGCCTACGTGCCAACATCATTCGTATGCGCTCAGAGCTTCGCAGCATTGAGCTGTCTCCTACCGCGCCCAATTGGCGAGAACAAATTGCCATCACCCTGTCTCCGCTTGAATTTCCTGCCGAGCTTGAAGAGTCAGAGCCTGCGCTTATTGAAGGGCAGCGTCAGGAATACGAAGGCCGTTTATTGGATCTGAAAAACCGCCTTGAGATTTTGGCTCGCCAAATTTTGCAAAAACAGCAAGAGAGTCAGGAGGTTGAATCTAAAATCCGCACTTTGTCAGACAGTTTTGGCCTGATAAAGCGTGAACTCAAAATTACTATTCCACTGGCGAAAAAAGGCATCGTTTCAGAAGTCGATTTGCTCAAACTCGAGCGCCAGGTCAATGATCTTAAAGGTGAGTTGGACTCCCTTCGTCTCATGCAGCCGAAAATCAAAGCAACGGTCGATGAAGCCATTTTAAAGCGTCGTGAAGCCGTGCTCGCATTCAGCAATGAAACCCGTTCGAAAATGAGTGAGCTGGAAACCCGTCTTTCCCGCTTAAGCCAAGCCCAGGTAGGCGCACAGGATAAAGTAGACAAAGCGGTTATCACTGCGCCAGTCACCGGCACCATCAAAACCATTCATATCAATACCCTTGGTGGCGTCGTCCAGCCGGGTGTTGATTTGATAGAAATCGTTCCTGCCGAGGATCAGCTTCTTATCGAAGCCAAGATCGCACCGAAGGATATCGCGTTCCTGCACGCGGGCCTGCCTTCAGTTGTCAAGGTAACGGCATATGATTTCACGCGTTATGGCGGCCTCAACGGCACGTTGGAGCACATCAGCGCGGACACCACGCAGGATGAAGAAGGTAACAGTTTTTATCTGGTTAGGATCCGGACGGAGAAATCCAGTCTGGAGAAAAAAGATGGCAGCGAACTGCCGATCATTCCGGGCATGTTGACCTCAGTGGACATCATTACCGGTAAACGGACAGTTCTCGAGTATTTGCTGAATCCCATATTGAGAGCGAAAGAGTCAGCGCTCCGAGAGCGTTGATAATAATAACAAGGAGAGAGTAATGAAAAACAGTGTTGGCCACTCGCTCAGAAGAAGTGTCACCGCATTGGCAGTTGCGGCGACCTTACTTCCTGCAGCGGCTGCCGCTCAATCACTTGAGCAGGCAGTAGCAACAGCACTGGATACTAACCCGCAAATCAGGCAAGCATTTAATCGCTTTAAAGCAAGCGAAGAGCAAGTTAATCAAGCCAGCGCGGGCTACTATCCAACCATCGATTTTGATGCAGGCATTGGCCGTGAATGGACAGAAAGTCCGTCGACCAGACGAGACTCTGTAATCTACGGGGTCGATGAAGAAGTCGAAATGACTCGACGGGAAATTGGTGTGTCACTTCGTCAGGTGCTTTTCAGTGGCTTTCAAACAACAAACGAAGTCAAACGTACCGAATTTGAAGCCAGCGCTGAACAGTGGACCCTATACGCCACCGCAGAAGACTTGGCACTAGAAGTCTCGCGTGCTTATCTCGAGTTCTTGCGTGCAGAGCAAATAGTAGGGCTCGCACAACATAACTTGGAAAGCCATCAGGTTATCTATGGGCAGGTCAAACAGAAAACGGATTCTGGTCTGGGCTCAACCGCGGACTTATCCCAGGTAACCGGTCGACTGGCTCGTGCTCACTCGAACCTAATCTCAGCACAGAACAACCTCTCTGATGCCAGAATTTCCTATCAGCGCATCGTTAACCGCGCACCAGAAGACACTCGGATTCCCGTGCCGGATGCTGTGATGCTGCCAACCTCGCTCGAATCAGCAATGGAGATGGCAAAAGCATCTCACCCAACGTTAAAAGCCGCGGACAATGACATCAATGCTGCCAAAGCACAGCGTGCCTCAGCCAAAGGAAATTACTACCCACAGGTAACTTTCGATCTGTCCGCCAGTTGGGATGACAATCTGGATGGTAATGACGGAACAACCGCGAACCCATTTGATTCACCAGCCGACGTTGGCGGCAACAATGATGAAATCCTCGCTATGGTTCGCGTTAACTACAACCTGTTCTCTGGTGGCGTAGACAAAGCCCGTGAACGTGAAGCCGCTTACAGTATCAATGAATCAAAAGCAGTTCGGCTTAATGCCTACCGCGACATTGAAGAAGGCACCACCCTGGCTTGGAATGCCCGTGTTTTCCTGAAACAACAAATGCAGTACCTTCGCCAACACGTTGAAGCTTCGACCGAAACACGAAATGCCTATGAGGATCAGTTCAAACTGGGCCAGCGAACATTGATTGATGTGCTGGATTCAGAAAACGAACTTTTCCAGGCGCGTCGTGAGTATCTCACCGCAGAGTACGATGACCTTATCGCCCAATATCGACTGTTGAATGCAACGGGTCAGTTGTTGGCATCACTACGCGTCACCACCCCTGAAGTATGGAAAGGAGACGAAAACTACGAAGGAGGGGTCAAGTAATGAAAAAGGGATTCACTATTCTTTCAGTACTGCTCTTGGCAGGCTGCAGCTCACAAGGCATCGTGACTATGCAAGACACCTCACCACAGGTGAATGAACTGCGTGATCTTGACTATGACGGCGTGATAAAAGCCCGTGAGAAGTGTGATGAAACGCTTCGCGGCGCGGCCGTTGATAACGATGGCTGCCCTCAAGATAAAACCGTAAAGCAAAGCTTTCGCCTGAATGTCACTTTTCCAAATGACTCATCAGAGTTGCGTCCAAGCAACTATGCCAAATTGGAGCAATTGGCTGACTTCCTGAATGATCAGAAGAACGCTTCGGTCACGATTGAGGGTCATGCCAGTAAGGTCGGTAACCCTGCTTATAACCTTACGCTTTCTCAGCGTCGCGCAGATGCTGTTGCAAAAGCTTTGGTCAACGACTTTGATATCGATGCGTCCCGCGTTGATGCTATCGGCTATGGCGACACAGTGCCATTGAACGACGAAGACTCTGAGTATGCACATGACGTGAACCGACGTGTTATGGCCACCCTCTCAGGCAGCTACAGCACCACGGACATGCGCTGGACCATTTTCACGGTCAATTGATTGGTAAAGGCCGGCGCGCTGTGCCGGCCTTTACTTATTGTGTGTTAATTAGAGACTCACTATGTTTACACGACGTTCGCCACTGGTTGGGGTTTACCTGTCGGCAATTTTGTTAGCCTTGTTGTCACTACTCGCCATGCTGTCAAATGGCATTAGTCAACAGCAACAACAATTGACCCGACATGCTGATACCGTTGAAACCCAGTTGACCCAAGTTCTGCCTACCTTGGTGGCTTACTACGACACGGATGCGATTGCACGTATCACGAACGCTACGCTTTCATCTGAACTGACCCAGATAACATTGACCGACCAGGTCACTGCAGAGCAAGGTATTTGGTCAAGGAAAGACGCGGTTGCCCAAACAGACTACTGGTTTCAACAACTCGGTTCGGTGCAGCCTATCGAGCGGGTTATTCCACTGCACCACGACGGTTCAGAGGTGGCGACCTTGACCCTTTCGTTTTCACCAGATTTAGCCAATCAGCAAATTTATCGGGATTTTAATCAGCTAGCGCTTACGCTCGGGGCAACCATTGTCTCCTTGTTAACGGTTTTCACTCTAGCTTTCAATCGGAACAAAAGGGCCATTGCCCACGTAACCAAAACACTGAACAGCCTGGCTGAAAAGGACTTTACGTCATCACAAGCTAAACAACGTTCGGGGGTGAAATCACTGGATGTGGCGCTAGATAACCTCTCCTCTCACATTCAGAGAATGATCCAATCGCTGCATAAAGAGCTGAAAACCCTGAATAACAGTATGATGTACGATACTGCCTCTGGGCTACCAAACCGTCAGTATTTCATCCACCAGCTCAACAGTTGGATGAGCGATGATGAAGGTGTACCGGGTGCAGTGGTGATCGCTAACATGAGTTGGCTTGATACCATTTATCGTCGTTATGGCTATGCCGCTCGTGACGAAACCTGGCGTTTACTGTCGACTTCTTTGCAATCAGCATTCAGCGCTTTACCAAATATCTGTGTGGCGCGCATCAGCGAAACCGAAATTGCGCTAATCCTCCCAGAATGCAGTGAAGAACAAAGTCGCAACGGCCTTCATACACTGATTAGTACCCTCAATAATGAAGTCACCATGGCAGGGTTTGAGACCAATGAAGGTTTCTATGTTGGTGTGGTACATGGTCATGGTCTACCAGGCACTCAACTGATGTCCTTGGCGGATAACGCACTTCAACGCGCCATCAAACACCATGAAGTGTTCGTGTTTAACCGTGGTTCAGAAGAGCAGGTCATCGACCGCGAAACCTGGCGCTCTTTGTTGGATAATGCGCTCAAGAAAAAAGCGGTTCGACTCCTTTCCCAGCCGGTGTATCGCTTATTTGGAGACACAACAGATCCACTGCATAGTGAAGTGTTTACCCAAGCTAACATTGAAGGAACCTGGCAATCCGGCGGAAGATTGATGCCCTATATCCAGCTGTTTGAGAAAGGCGTAGAGTTTGATCGTGTGGTGGTCGAACAGTTGCTAAATCTTCATAAAATTAAACCTATCACCCAGCCTTTAGCCTTAAACCTGACCGATGACAGTCTTGAAAACCGACAATTTATCAGTTGGCTTCAGAATTTGCTGAAAAGTGAACTCCCGGCGGAAAATATTTGCTTTGAGATCAGTGAAGCCAGTGCACGCAATAACCTCACGGCGTGTATCAGCTTCAGTGAAGCAGTCAGACAAACAGGGGCAACAATTGGTATCGATCACTTCGGACGCTATTTACAGGAGGTCGAGTATCTTTCGGTGTTGAAGCCGGGTTATGTCAAGCTGGATCAGGCGCTTAGCCAAAATCAGAATGCACAGAACCGCGTCTTCACGGAAACGCTGGCCAATATCGCGGACTCACAAAACATTACTGTGATTGCCACTGGCGTGAAAGACGATGAAAGCAAGGCAAGGATAAATGCCGACTTCATCGATGCTTATCAAGGTTTTATTCATCCACCAGTGCCGATAACCCCTTCTGAGCAAACCGCATAACGAAGAGAACCCGCTGCAGCGGGTTCTCTTTTAAGGGCGGCTGGGCGATTTATTCGAACCAACAACTCATGATCAGAGCATCTTCCCTGCCAGACGCCGTCGGGTAGTAATCATACCGACGATCAAACTCGTTAAATCCCAAAGCTTCATAAAGCCTGATAGCTGATTGATTGCTCTCACGCACTTCCAACCAGGCCTCTTCCCCACCCGCTTCGCGCATGCAATCAAGAAATGCCTGAAGAAGCTGCTTACCATGTCCTTTTCCTTGAAACTCGGGGCAAACAGCAATATTCAACAATGAGGCTTCGCCTGCCACACATTGGGCAAAGAAGTAGCCAATCAGTTGATTATCTATAACCAATACGCGGTTACAGCCAAATTTGGCTTCTGGTTTTCTAAGCAGGCTTTCAGCCCAGGGGTGGCTATGAGCGGTTTGTTCAATACGCACGACTTCGTCCAACCACTGGCTGTCCATCGGAAGGATTTCAGGATTCATATTGCTTTATCTGCTGCCAAAGTTGTTTCTTGGCAAGTTGATCATTGTCGAGTACGGCGAGTGAAGGTGACGTTAACATCTTCACCCCGTCAATATCTGTTTGTTGAGTACCTGCAAACCAACACCAATCCAGCTGGTGCTTTCCAAGCAAATTAACTGCCTGCGGCGGAAGATAAAGGGCCTGTTCAACAGATAATTTCATGCTGGCAAGCACCTTACTGAATAGCCAAGCTTCCTGTTCACTGGGCTGAGCATCACACACCAGCAGCAGTTTACAATGTTCAGGCAGAGAAACAGGCTGAGGGGCTAAGTCGGGATAGCACTCAGGTCGTCGGATATCCCATACCGTGATCCCCATTTCCTTCAGTCTTTGTAAATCGTTCATGCCGCTTTCACTCATTCTGCCGTGTGTACAAATGCTATCAAAGGCCAAGAGTAAACAACACAAAGAAAAAGAGCTGCTACCGCAGCCCTTAGTGTTTTTGGGGTACATTGGAATGATCTACAGCGCATCAAACTCTTGGCAATAAGCCACTTCACCACGCGCTTCGTCAAATACTCCTGGCGTAAATTCAAACGCCATAAAGGCCTCTGCAGGTACATCCCATTTACAGCTAAGGCCAAAATCCTCAGCTGGCTTAAAACCAAATCGGCTGTAGTAAGCCGGGTCGCCCAACACCACACAAGCGGGATAACCAAACTCGTTCAGCGTATCAAATCCTTCACGGACGAGCTGGGCCGCAATCCCCTGTTGACGATAACCGGGATGCACACACAAAGGCGCTAAGCCTTGAACGCCAGTATCGGTTTCACCAACCAGCACCGGGCTGAACATTAGGTGTCCAACCACTTCGCCATCATCATTACACGCCACCAGCGACAAGGTGTTATGGCCATTCTCCCGCAGCGCACGGACCAAAGCAGCTTCTGCCTCGGTCGGAAATACGTTTTTCAGCAGTCTATCAATGGCCAGCTGATCAGCCAGCGCTTCAGATCTTATGAGCATATTGGGCCTCGTTGACATTGGGTGTCGATTGTAGCCCTTTTTGTACGAAATCTGCCAATGTAAATAGTGCCTGGCGCAATCCAGAAGGCAGTGAATCCAAGTCGACGCTATCCATCAGGTTTTTCACTTCCAGTCCCAGTTCAGTATCGCCTTCGATCAATAATCGACGCTGGAAGAACAGAGTGTCTGGATCTTCCTTGCGTGCTGCGATGAGGATCAGATCATTGAGGTCACCGCTAAATCGCACATCTGCATTGTCGATATGGCTACGTACCATCAGTTTTTCATCTTCAAAGCTGATAAAGCTCTTCATATCAATATCGCGAACATGCACTTCGAGCCAGCGGTTTTCGAGAAACTCAAACTCACCATCATCCAAAGCTTCATGGAAAACGTGCTTCAACGTTTCAAGCATCACTTTTTGCTGAATAGAAGCAGGAAGGAGCTTAACAGGAAAGCGCAGAAAATTAGGTGCCTGCTGCACCAGCGTTGCATGGAGTTTGTCGAACAAAGTGGTGTTCCAATATGAATAAGCCAAAAGTAATCGACATTTTATGACACTGCTCGCGTGTTTTTTCATGCCCTGAGTCAAAAAACAAAGCTCTTTCCCATAAAGGTTTAACGTTATGCTCTCACATTATATAGTGTTGTCTCAATTATGGAGTTTAATTTAGATAAAGCTTTACGAGCTACAATGTATGGTGCCTAAATGCCAGTTGAGCAGTTGACCTATTGGTTTTCACGTCTTACTCAAAACAGTCCATTTCTCTTTGCCGTTCTCGATAAAAATCACCAATACCTCTGGGTGAGCCAGCGCTATTGTGAAATCAGCGGTCTGGATCAAGAAGAACTGGTGGGAAAACAGGATAGGGAAATTCTTGGCTCCAATTTTTATGAAGCACTAAAGCCTCACTATATGCGAGCTTTTAATGGCGAAGCGTCGGAAGGTGAGATCATATTGAATGATGGTGTTCATGATTCGAGCTTCCACTTCAGCGTCACGCCACTGACCAATAGCGAATGGGCAGATGGCGCTGTGATTTTCCATGCTGCTGATACCTCAGAGCGACAGGTACTCACCAGCGCCTTGGAATCATCAGAAAGCCGTTTTGACAACCTTTGTCAGTTGGTTGGCGATGGGTGTTGCGTGCTGGACGGCGGTATCATTCTGAGTGCTAACCACCATGCGGTGAAACTTCTGGGATTCGACAACCAGAATGAAATTCTTGGCGAGGACATCGAAAACCTTTTGGTGCCACCGGTGAAAGGGCAATCTGTTTTCACTTCATTGACCTTGCTAAAGCCAGGTCAACAACTGGTTTGCCAGACAAAAGGCGCTGGCGACAATCTGGCACCAATTAATATTTCTTACGGCTCGATCAGCCTGCTTGGCGGCAGTGGTGCTCTCATTACGCTCTCCCGCACGGGGGTAGTCTCCGATCACAAGCAAACCATCGAGAAGCTGGCACAGTTTGATGCTCTAACCGGACTTTACAATCGCCATGGTTTCTCACGACGCCTGGAGCAGCTCATCAAAAGCAATACGCCGCTTCTGATGTTCTATCTTGATGTTGACAATTTCAAAAATATCAACGACTCCCTCGGACACCACATTGGTGACCGCGTCTTGCAGGACATCGCACAACGTCTCCGTAAACAACTTCCTTCCGATACTATTTTAGGTCACCTTGGCGGCGATGAATTCGCGGTTTTACTCCCCGAGCCAAGTAGCCCTGACGTTGCTGAAGAACTGTCACAGTGCGTCGTAGACGTCATTAGTCAGCCGTTCGACCTCTACCATTTCAGTAAGTACCTCGCCTGCTCTATTGGGATGGTGAAATTCCCAGGTGACGGTAAGGATGCGCGCAGCCTGCTTCAGAATGCCGATACCGCGATGTACGAAGCCAAAGAACAAGGCCGCAACCGCATAGTGACCTACAACCAGCACATGAACAAAGAAGCGCGCATGCGTTTATGGCTGGAAATTGAGCTCCAAAAAGCGCTGCAAAACAATGGGCTGGAAGTCTGGTACCAACCCAAGGTCAACGCCAAAGACTACACCATCAATGGTGCTGAAGCGCTGGTGCGCTGGAAACACCCAGTGGAGGGTTACATCAGCCCAGGGCGCTTTATTCCAGTCGCTGAGCGCTCCGGTATGATTGAGCTGCTGGGTCGCAATGTGATGCGAGAAGTCTTCCAAACCGTCCGTCGCTGGCAAAATATGAAAGTACTGCCGGGCCGAGTGGCCATCAACCTGTCACCACAGCAGTTTCGTAACCCGAACCTAACCTCGCACATGAAAAAGCTGCAAGCAGCAACCCAAACCGATCCGTCACTGATCACTTTCGAGCTGACAGAAAGTGCGGTGATGAACGATGGCGAGCATGCGATCCAGATGCTGAATGCCATCAAGGAGCTGGGCTTCTCACTGTCGATTGATGATTTTGGTACCGGCTACTCCTCTCTGTCATATCTTGCCAAGTTCCCGCTTGATGAGATTAAGATTGACCGCGCATTTATCTGCGATATGGAGACCTTCCCCAAGCAGGTTACCTTGATTGAAAATATCATCAATCTGGGCCGCTCGCTGAACATGTCCGTGGTGGCGGAAGGTGTGGAATCCGGTAAGCAGGCCAGTGTGCTTGCCAATCTGAAGTGCGACACGATTCAGGGGTTTCACTTCTATAAACCGATGCCACGTGAAGAATTTGAAGCCTTACTGATTAATAACCGCAAAGCGAAAATCGCGTCTTAACAACGCGGAAAAAAACAAATACCACAGAGGCGCCATTGGCGCCTCTTTCTATCTCTCGTCCGTTTGTTGGCGCTAACCTGCCTTACATCAAAACCCTCTCCCCCAACTCTGCCTACAATTCAGGGCTTATCAAGACCATCACCCGAAACAGTAACCAGCCTGATGCTGACCACACAATGTGGGGAGAAATATGGAATTGCTTTGCCCAGCAGGTAACCTTCCTGCTCTGAAAACCGCCATCGATAATGGTGCGGATGCGGTATACATTGGATTTAAAGACGGCACCAATGCCCGTCACTTTGCAGGTCTGAACTTTGACGGAAAGAAGCTGGAAAAAGCCGTTTCTTACGTTCACGACCGCAAGAAACATATCCATGTTGCGCTTAACACTTTTGCGCATCCTGATGGCTTTCATCGCTGGATAGATGCGGTGGATGCTGCGGTGGATCTTGGCGTTGATGCACTGATCATCGCCGATCTTGCTGTACTTGATTACGCCGCCACCAAACATCCTGACATGGAAATTCACCTATCGGTACAGGCATCAGCCACCAACAGTGCCGCCATCCAATTCTATAAAGATCACTTCAATGTTAAGCGGGTTGTGTTGCCACGCGTGCTTTCCATGCATCAGGTAAAACAACTGTCTCGCACCACAGACGTGGATTTGGAAGTGTTCGCGTTCGGCAGCTTGTGCATCATGTCAGAGGGGCGCTGCTACCTATCCTCCTACCTGACAGGTGAATCGCCGAACACCGTCGGCGCATGTTCACCCGCTAAATACGTTCGCTGGCAGGAAACCGCGGAAGGCTTAGAATCGCGTCTGAATGATATTCTGATCGATCGTTACCAAACCGGTGAAAACGCAGGCTACCCTACGCTGTGTAAAGGCCGTTTTGTCACCAACGGTGAGCCCTTCCACGCGCTGGAAGAGCCCACCAGCCTAAACACCCTGTCGATTCTGCCTGACCTGTTTGAAGCAAACATCGCGTCAGTGAAAATCGAAGGCCGTCAGCGCAGCCCTGCCTATGTTGAGCAGGTCACCCGCACTTGGCGTCAGGCTATCGACAGCTATCAACGCAATCCGAGCAGTTATCAGGTGCAGCCTCAATGGAACCAGTGCCTGGACAGCGTTTCCGAAGGTGCACAGACCACCCTTGGCGCTTATCACCGTAAATGGCAGTAAAGGAGACTCCTATGAAATACTCACTTGGCCCACTCCTCTACTTCTGGCAAAAAAACCATGTTGAAACCTTCTATCAAAAAGCAGTGATGAGCGATGCCGACATCATTTATCTTGGTGAAACAGTATGCTCCAAGCGACGTGAGATTCGCCCCGCAGACTGGATGAACTTGGCTCGCGAGCTGGCATCCAGCGGCAAACAAGTCGCACTTTCCACCATGGCGCTGCTGGAAGCGCCAAGTGAAGTAAAAGTGATGCAGACCTACATCGACAATGGTGAATTCATTGTTGAAGCCAATGATGTCTCTGCCATACAACTGGCCTATGAAAAAGGTCTTTCCTTTGTCGCAGGGCCTGCACTTAACCTTTATAACGCACAGGCACTTCAAGTGATGCTGAAAAAAGGTATGACCCGCTGGTGTATGCCTGTTGAGTTATCACGCGAATGGCTGCACAAAGTGCTGACGGAAGCTGAGACGATGGGGATTCGCGATAAATTTGAGGTGGAAGTTTTCTCTTACGGCAATCTGCCACTGGCCTATTCCGCCCGCTGTTTCAGCGCACGTGCTGAGAACCGTCCAAAGGATAAATGCGAGACCTGCTGTATCAATTATCCGCAAGGTCTTGAAGTAAAAAGTCAGGAAAACCAGTCTTTGTTTACCCTGAACGGTATCCAGACCCAGTCCGGCTATTGCTATGACCTGAGCGCAGATACTGCATCGATGGAAGGCTTGGTGGATGTCGTTCGCATCAGTCCGCAAAGCGAAGCAACGCTGGACGTGCTTGCTGGCTTTAAACGTGGAGAGTCAGGCTTTGCACCGAAAAGTCACTTCTGCAATGGTTACTGGCACAGTATTGAAGGGATGGCGACACAGCTTTAAGCCGCCTGCAAAAACGAAGAAGCCGCAAACGCGGCTTTTCTTTGTCTAACAACTATCATGAAGATGGCGGGTGACTCAGATCGTAAGCGATACGGCTCAACTCCAACATGGAGTAGCGGTGCTCAACGAAATCATACACATTGCCAGACATTGCCAGCTTATAAAGGGCCACGGCAGAGTTGATATCTCCCTGCGCCTGATAACGCTTGGCGAGGTAGAAGTAACCTTCACAGAGTCTTTCCGCGAGCTGGGCATTGTCGGTGCTGGTATTCATCACTTCACGGAAGAAAGCATCTTCACTGATGTCGTCCAGGTACATTCTTGCCAGCAACCACCCCCAATCAAGTTTGTCTGAGTGATCATAACGCGCTTTCAGCCCTTGCTGCGCTTTTTCCTGACCATCTTTTTCCAACTCGGCGAGGTATAGCCACAATGCGCGATAGGCGTCATTCTCGTTATCAGTGTAATGCTTGAGCAGATCGCGGACAGCCAGTTCGTAACGACCACCGTAATACAAAGCAATACCACGGTTCCGCTCAGCAGACTGGTGCTGCTCGTTCAGTTCAAGGCTGGAGTCGAAAGCTTCATAGGCGGCGTCATACATGCCGCTTTGGGTGAAATAGACACCTAGGATGTTAAACACATCCGGCTGGGCTGGGTTATAGGAAAGTGAACGGTTGAAATCCAGACGAGCCAGATCACGAAGACCCAGACTGTCATTGATCAGTCCACGCTCGTAGAAAAGCTGTGCCCTGTCTTTTTCAGTTAAATCATCACGCAGTAAAATCTGGTCAATTCGCGCCAGCTGCACTTCCTGCTGCGTGGTTGGCTGCAGTGGTACCGCCATTGGCAGCATGTGCCAAGGCTGGTTATTATTCACCGAATTGCCCGAGGTCGCACAGCCTGATAACAGCAGTACAGAGCCTAGAACCGTCAGTGGCAGCCAGTTAAGTTTTCGCATTCGCGCTTCTCTCCTGAAAAACAAAAAGGGGGCATAGCCCCCTTTGTTATACCGTGTTTCACGCTAAAGCGTAAACCGTTATGCGTCAGCTTCTGGCTGTGCGTCAGTTTCCGAAGCATCTGGCGCTTGCTCTACCGCTTCTTTCATTGACAGACGGATACGACCCTGACGGTCGATTTCCAGAACCTTAACCTGTACTTCCTGACCCATTTCAACGTAGTCAGACACTTTCTCGATGCGCTTATCAGCCACTTGAGAAATGTGTACCAGGCCTTCTTTGGTACCGATAACAGACACGAAGCAACCGAAATCTACGATACGGGTGACTTTACCGGTGTAGATACGACCTACTTCCACTTCTGCAGTCAGCGCTTCGATGCGCGCGATAGCCGCTTTCGCTTTCTCGCCGTCGGTTGCTGCGATCTTCACAGTACCGTCGTCTTCGATTTCGATTGTGGTTTCAGTTTCTTCAGTCAGCGCACGGATAACCGCACCGCCTTTACCGATAACATCTTTGATCTTCTCTGGGTTGATCTTGATGGTATGGATACGTGGTGCGAACTCAGAGATATCGTCACGTGCAGAAGAAATAGCCTGATCCATCACGCTCAGGATGTGTAGACGCGCACCTTTTGCTTGGTTCAGAGCGATCTGCATGATCTCCTTGGTGATACCTTCGATCTTGATGTCCATCTGCAGGGCAGTTACACCGTCGTCAGTACCTGCTACTTTGAAGTCCATGTCGCCCAGGTGGTCTTCGTCACCCAGAATGTCAGACAGAACAACAAAGTCTTCGCCTTCTTTCACAAGACCCATCGCGATACCCGCAACAGATTTCTTGATTGGCACACCTGCGTCCATCAGCGCCAGCGATGAACCACAAACAGAAGCCATTGAAGAAGAACCGTTAGATTCAGTGATTTCAGATACTACGCGAACTGTATACGGGAACTCTTCCTGAGATGGCATCACTGATTGGATACCACGCTTCGCCAGTTTACCGTGGCCGATTTCGCGACGTTTAGGAGAACCAACAAAGCCGGTCTCACCTACACAGTACGGAGGGAAGTTGTAGTGGAACAGGAAGTTATCTGTTGTTTCACCAGTGATTGAGTCGATGATTTGCGCATCACGCTGAGTACCCAGAGTTGCCGTTACCAGCGCCTGGGTTTCACCACGGGTGAACAGAGAAGAACCGTGGGTACGTGGCAGAACGCCAGTACGAACGTCCAATGCACGAACCATGTCTTTCTCACGGCCGTCGATACGTGGTTCGCCAGCAATGATACGGCTACGTACTACGTTCTTCTCAAGGCTGTAAAGCATGCCTTGGATTTCACGTGCGTCCAGCGTCTCGTCTTGCTCAAGCAGTTGCTCTTTCACGCTTGACTTGATTTCGCCAACACGGTCGTAACGCGCCATTTTCTCAGTGATTTGGTACGCTTCGGTGAATTGTGCCTCAGCCAGTTCAGCAACACGCGCTTTCAGCTCAGTGTTTACTTCTGGTGCAGTCCAATCCCAAGCTGGAGTAGCAACTTCTGCTGCGAACTCGTTAATAGCCTGAATAACCACTTGCTGTTGATCGTGACCGAACACAACCGCTTGCAGCATTTGCTCTTCAGACAGACGGTCAGCTTCTGATTCAACCATCAGAACTGCGCCTTCAGTACCAGCAACAACCAGATCCAGACGGCTGTTCTCAAGCTCAGTGTTGCTTGGGTTCAGTACCAACTCATCGTTGATGAAACCAACGCGCGCAGCACCGATTGGGCCGTTAAATGGGATACCAGAAATCGCCAGCGCCGCAGAAGTACCAATCATGGTCACGATGTCTGGGCTAACGTTCGGGTTTACAGAAACCACAGTCGCGATAACCTGCACTTCGTTTTTGAAGTTGTCAGGGAACAGCGGACGAATTGGACGGTCGATCAGACGTGCTGTCAGGGTTTCGCCTTCAGAAGGACGACCTTCACGCTTGAAGAAACCACCTGGGATTTTACCTGCCGCGTAAGTACGCTCTTGGTAGTTCACAGTCAGAGGGAAGAAGTCTTGACCTTCAACCGCTTCTTTTTTACCAACAACAGAAACGAATACCGAAGTATCGTCCATGCTAACCATAACTGCAGCAGTCGCCTGGCGAGCCATTACGCCAGTTTCCAAAGTCACGGTGTGGTTACCGTACTGGAACGTTTTTACGATTGGATTCACGAGAGATTCCTTGTAGTTGTGCGCGAATACGCGCGGTTTTACTTTTCTTTCAAAGGTCTCACCAATCGCGACTAATGAGAAAGTTTTCGCCTTGGCTGGAAAGCTTTCTCAATAGTCGCGACCTGATGGTCGACTTCGTTGACTGTGAGTCCGATGAAAGCGCCAACATTATACACGGCTACACGATGAACGGTAACGTGAGACCGTAAGTTTCGTGCGTAAATGCCACAAAAATCTACGGATGTTGAAGGTTTATCCGCAATCGCCCTTTTAGGCATTGTGAGGAGAGCGCACCGAAGGCTAAGCCTAGTCGAAGGGAGGAGGTTTCGGGGAGCAAAAACGAGAAAAGGAGCCACAAGGGCTCCTTTTCGGAATGCGATACTTAAAAGCCAGAGGCTTATTAGCGGCGCAGACCCAGACGCTTGATCAGCTCCAGGTAACGGTCAGCATCTTTACCTTTCAGGTAGTCAAGAAGCTTACGACGGCGAGAAACCATGCGCAGCAGACCGCGACGGCTGTGGTGGTCACCTTTGTGCTCAGCGAAGTGGCCTTGCAGGTGGTTGATAGAAGCAGTCAGCAGAGCTACTTGTACTTCTGGAGAACCAGTATCGTTTGCGCCTTGCGCGTATTCAGCAACGATTTCTGCTTTAGTTTCTGCATTCAGAGACATAGTCTTTTCCTAAATGTAAAAGGTTTTAATTTGTGTCAGCCAATCTCTGATTCAGCCGACACCCGAGGCGGCGAATTCTACAGCGATTCCCAACATAAGGCAACCGCCGCAGGCTTCATCACGCCATAAATTTATACGTCGTGCGTACGCACCAAACGGCGCGGCTTCAACATGCCCTCAGCATCGATTTCACCGACACCGATAAAGCTATTGTCTTCCCCCATGGTCACACGGACAACTTCGCCTTCTGCTGGCGCATTGGGAATCTGAACCGCTTGGCCTTGCAGTGCGTAACTCGCCACCACTGGCAGCAGGTTCACTTCACGCAAATCCTGTACAGCAGTATCCAGTGGCAGAAGCAATGGATCCAGCAGCTCACGCGGCTGAATGTCTTGCTCGCGCGCTTGTTCAAGCAGCGCCTCCAGTTGCTCAAGCGTCACCATTTTCTCGTATGGATAGCCTGAAACGCCGGTACGACGCAGCATAGTCACGTGTGCACCACAGCCCAGCATTTCGCCCAGATCGTCAACGATAGTGCGGATGTAAGTGCCTTTCGAGCAATGGACCTCCATCTCAACTTCCTGGCCTTCAAAGCGCAGCAGTGAGATTTCGTACACAGTGATCTTACGGGCTTCACGCGGGACTTCGATACCTTTGCGGGCATATTCGTACAGCGGCTTACCTTCGTACTTCAATGCTGAGAACATCGAAGGTACCTGCATGGTTTCACCGCGGAACGACGCTATGCTGCGCTCCAGATCGCCAAGGCTCACTTTTACTTCGCGGGTTTCGACCACTTCACCGTCAGAATCTGAGGTGTTCGTGCGCTCACCAAGCTTGGCAATCACACGGTAGCGTTTGTCAGAATCGAGAAGGAACTGTGAAAACTTGGTCGCTTCACCGAAGCAAATTGGCAGCATACCTGTTGCCAGTGGATCCAAGGCACCGGTATGGCCTGCTTTTTCAGCGAAGTAGATGTTTTTTACTTTCTGTAGCGCGGAGTTCGATGTAATGCCTGTCGGCTTATCCAGCAGGATAATGCCGTCAACAGGGCGTCCGCGACGACGAGGACGGCGACCCATTACTCTTCTTCTCCGTTTTCATCCACACGGCGCTCTTCGTCTGATTTCACGGCTTGAGAAACCAGGTTAGAGATACGCATACCTTCTGTCAGTGATTCATCAAAAAAGAAAGTAATTTCTGGCGTGACGCGCAGACGGATAGCTTTGCCCAGCAGGCTTCGGATGTAGCCAGTTGCTTCTTGAAGCGCTTCCAGACCACCTAGTGGGGTTTGCTCACCCATGGTCAGGAAAGTCACGAATACTTTTGCGTAAGCCAGATCACGGGACACTTCTACGCCGGAAACTGTGACCATACCAATGCGTGGGTCTTTAATTTCGCGTTGCAGGATCAGGGCAATTTCTTTTTGCAGCTGCTGCGACACGCGTTGAGTGCGGCTAAATTCTTTTGCCATAACGCTCTTCTCTCATAAGAAATGGGGGGAAAGCGCTGAGCGCTTCCCCCCATGGTGTTTATAAACAACCTGTTACAGTCGGTTATTATTCGATAGTACGTTTCACTTCGACGATTTCGAATACTTCGATTTGGTCGCCTACACGTACATCGTTGTAGTTCTTAACGCCGATACCACACTCGTAACCTTTCGCCACTTCTTGTACGTCGTCTTTAAAGCGACGCAGTGACTCAAGCTCACCTTCGTAGATAACCACGTTATCGCGCAGTACGCGGATTGGGTTGTTTCGCTTGATGGTACCTTCAGTAACCATACAGCCTGCGATTGCGCCCAGTTTCGGTGACTTAAACACGTCACGTACTTCTGCCAGACCCATGATTTCTTGTTTGAACTCAGGTGCCAGCATGCCGCTCATCGCTTGTTTCACTTCGTCGATCAGTGCGTAAATCACTGAGTAGTAACGAAGATCCAAGCTTTCAGCGTCGATGGTCTTACGTGCAGATGCATCAGCACGTACGTTAAAGCCAACCAGAATCGCGTTCGATGCCGCTGCCAGTACTGCGTCAGTTTCAGTGATTGCGCCCACACCAGAGCCTACAATCTTCACTTTCACTTCGTCAGTAGACAGTTTCACCAGTGAATCAGCAATCGCTTCAACCGAACCTTGTACGTCTGCTTTCAGAACGATGTTCAGTTCAGACACTTCGCCTTCAGCCATGTTGGAGAACATGTTCTCCAGCTTCGCTTTCTGCTGGCGAGCCAGTTTCACGTCGCGGAACTTGCCTTGGCGGTACAGTGCAACTTCACGTGCTTTACGCTCGTCACGTACAACAGTCGCTTCGTCACCTGCTTGAGGAACACCTGACAGTCCCAGGATCTCCACAGGGATAGAAGGACCTGCTTCTTCAATCTCTTTACCGTTCTCGTCGCGCATCGCACGAACACGACCATATTCCAGGCCACACAGAACGATATCGCCACGCTTCAGCGTACCTTCCTGAACCAGAACAGTTGCGACTGGGCCACGGCCTTTATCCAGACGTGATTCAACAACCACACCGCTCGCCATACCGTCACGTACTGCTTCAAGCTCCAGTACTTCTGATTGCAGCAGGATAGCTTCCAGCAGCGCATCAATGTTGATGCCTTGTTTCGCAGAAACGTGAACAAACATGTTCTCGCCGCCCCAGTCTTCCGGGATAACGTTGTGCTGTGCCAGCTCATTCTTCACTTGGTCAGGGTTAGCTGCTTCTTTATCGATCTTGTTCACTGCAACAATCAGAGGAACTTCAGCCGCTTTCGCGTGCTGGATTGCCTCGATAGTCTGTGGCATTACGCCATCGTCTGCAGCAACAACAAGAACAACGATGTCCGTTGCTTTCGCACCACGAGCACGCATAGACGTAAACGCTGCGTGTCCAGGAGTATCCAGGAAGGTGATCATGCCATTGTCGGTTTCAACGTGGTATGCACCAATGTGCTGGGTAATACCACCCGCTTCGCCCGATGCAACGTGCGCTTTACGGATGTAGTCCAGCAGCGACGTCTTACCGTGGTCAACGTGACCCATGATGGTAACAACAGGAGCACGTGGTTCGCGCTGAGCGTCGCCGTCACGATCTGACAGTACCGCTTCTTCCAGCTCGTTTTCTTTGCGAAGAACAACCTTGTGGCCCATTTCTTCAGCAACCAGTTGTGCGGTTTCCTGATCGATAACCTGGTTGATGGTTGCCATAGCACCCATCTTCATCATGGCCTTGATCACTTCAGTCGCTTTAACCGCCATCTTGTTTGCCAGTTCAGCAACAGTGACGGTTTCGCCGATTTCTACATCACGGGTAACTTTCTGAGCAGGCTTCTGGAAGCCGTGCTGCATTGAGGTTGGCTTAGCCATACGGCCTTTGATCTTTCCGCCCTTACCACCGCGTGGACGAGAAGATGAAGAGTCATCTTTCTCTTGTGCTGATTTTTTCTTCTTACGACGACGTGGTGCAGCTTCTTGACGGCGATCTGCCTCATCTTCTGCTTCACGTGCGTATTTCGACGTCGTGGTGTGGTGATCAGCTGTTTCCATTACTTCAACAGCAGCTGCGTCTTGTTGACTCCAGCGCTCTTCGTTCAATTCTGCCATTTTGCGTGCCTCTTCTAGCTGGCGCTGACTTTCTTCTTCAGCTTTACGCTTGGCTTCCTCTTCCTGGCGACGCTTGAGTTCATCAGCTTCTTTCTTTGCTTGCGCCTCAGCTGCTTCACGAGCTGCGGTTTCTTCCGCAGTTTCGTTCGAAGCTTTTGCTTTCTCAGCCGCAATACGTGCTTTTTCTTCTGCTTCGCGCTTAGCTTTTTCTTCAGCCTCACGCTTTGCTTTCTCTTCAGCTTCACGTTTCGCTGCTTCTTCAGCTTCGCGACGTGCCTTTTCCTCGGCTTCGCGTTGTGCTGCTTCTTCAGCTTCACGTTGTGCAGCTTCCTGCGCTACACGCTGTTCTTCCAGATCACTGCGCTTCACGTAGGTGCGCTTTTTACGCACTTCTACCTGAACATCCTTACTCTTTCCGCCAGCACCTGAAACACTCAATGTGCTGCGTTTTTTGCGCTGTAGCGTCAGTCGAGTTGGAGCGCTACCATCATCGCCGTGCTCACGCTTAAGGTGAGCGAGCAAGGTTTGTTTCTCATCCTGGCTAACTTGGTCGTCTGCCGATTTCTGAATGCCTGCATCTTGAAATTGCTTCAGCAAACGTTCTACCGGCGTATCAATCTCACTCGCCAGTGCTTTAACTGTAACCTCTGACATTCTGCTCCTCCTTTGCTGCGCTTAAGCTTCGTCGCTGAACCAGCAAATATTGCGAGCGGCCATGATCAGCTCGCCCGCTTTAACTTCATCCATTCCCTCGATATCCAGAAGATCATCTGTGCCTTGGTCAGCCAGATCTTCCAGAGTACAGATGCCTTTCGCAGCCAGGCGGAACGCAACTTCGCGATCCAAGCCTTCCAGACCCAACAGGTCTTCCGCAGGCTCAGCACCTTCAAGGATTTCTTCTTTTGCCAACGCAATGGTGGTCAGTGCTTCTTTCGCACGGCTACGCAGTTCTTCAACTGTGTCTTCATCCAGACCATTGATTTCCAACAATTCTGCAGCTGGTACGTAAGCCACTTCTTCCAGAGTGGTGAAACCTTCTTCAACCAGCACTGCTGCGAAGTCTTCATCGATGTCCAGATGCTTGCTGAACAGGTCGATAGACTGGCCTGCTTCTTCCTGGTGTTTCTTCTGAAGATCTTCCACGGTCATCACGTTCAGTTCCCAGCCAGTCAGCTGAGACGCCAAACGCACATTTTGACCATTGCGGCCAATAGCCTGTGCCAGGTTGTCTGCTTCAACAGCGATATCCATCGTGTGAGTGTCTTCATCCACGATGATGGAAGCAACGTCTGCCGGTGCCATTGCGTTGATAACAAATTGCGCTGGGTTGTCGTCCCACAGCACGATGTCGATACGCTCGCCGCCTAACTCACCAGATACTGCCTGAACACGCGCACCACGCATACCCACACACGCACCTACTGGGTCGATACGCTTGTCGTTGGTTTTCACCGCGATTTTTGCACGAGAGCCCGGGTCGCGAGCCGCGCCCATCACTTCGATCATCTCTTCGCCGATTTCTGGCACTTCAATGCGGAACAGTTCGATCAGCATTTCTGGCTTTGAACGGGTCATGAAAAGCTGGAAACCGCGCGCTTCTGGGCGTACAGCATACAGCAAACCACGAACGCGGTCGCCTGGGCGGAAGTTTTCACGTGGCAGTTGATCGTCACGCTGGATTGCCGCTTCTGCGTTGTTACCCAGGTCGACGATAATCACATCGCGATTAACTTTCTTAACCACACCGGTGATCAGCTCACCTTCGTTGTCCATGAACTGCTCAACCACTTGAGCACGCTCTGCTTCACGTACTTTCTGCACGATCACTTGCTTCGCAGTTTGGGTCGTGATGCGGTCGAACGTCACTGATTCGATTTCGTCTTCAACGAAACCACCCAGATCCAGTGTCTCATCTTCAAATTGTGCCGCTTCCAACGTGATTTCACGCGTTGGTAGCGCCACTTCTTCTACCACCAACCAGCGGCGGAATGTGTCAAACTCACCAGTTTTACGATCGATAGCAACACGTACATCGATGTCAGCTTCGTATTTTTTCTTTGTAGCTGTAGCCAGCGCCGTTTCCAGTGCTTCAAAAATGCGCTCACGTGGAACTGCTTTTTCGTTGGATACCGCTTCTACGACAGCCAAGATTTCTTTGTTCATGAACTAATGCCTCATTTAACCTTAAAATGAAGGAACCAGGTTGGCCTTGGCTATATTGCTCAGGGCGAACGCTTCTTCGTTGCCATCGACCTTGATGGTGACGGTTTCGCCTTCGACAGAAAGAATTTCACCTTTCCACTTGCGGCGGTTCTGCATGGCCATCTTCAGCACAATGTTCACTTCGTGGCCAACAAAGCGCTGATAATGTTCTGCTTTAAACAGTGGTCGCTCCAAACCAGGAGACGACACTTCCAGGTTGTAAGCCACAGTAATTGGATCTTCGACGTCCATTACTGCGCTAACCTGGCGGCTAACTTCAGCACAGTCTTCAACTGTGATGCCGTTTTCGTGATCAATATAGATACGAAGGGTGGAGTGTTGTCCCGCACGAACAAACTCGAGCCCGACCAGTTCGTAATCTAATGCCTCTACAGGCGCTTCAAGCAAGGCGTGAAGCTGTTTCTCTAGTCCGGTCATACAAACCCCAGAAATAAAAAAAGGGCCTAAAAGCCCAGTTATCCATCCGAATGGTCATCTTCAGATAACAAAAAACCCCGAATTTCGGGGTTTAATGTAACTGGACCCTGATGTCATGATTTCTCATGACCAGTGACTGTTTTGGTCTCTATAAACAATCACCTCAAAGTGGTTGCGGGGGCCGGATTTGAACCGACGACCTTCGGGTTATGAGCCCGACGAGCTACCAAGCTGCTCCACCCCGCGTCCGAACGGCGCACATTATATCGTCGCCTCATGCACTATTTCAAGTGCCATGGCCTTATTCAGGACTTTTAAATCTGGTGCTGAGAGCGGGACTTGAACCCGCACGCCTGTTAAGGCACTGCCCCCTCAAGACAGCGTGTCTACCAATTCCACCACCTCAGCGAAAGGTATTAATTAGGGATGTCGTTGTTGTTACTAACAGCTGGCACATCACCTGACTGAACTTGTTCCACTGGAACACTCAAGTCATCGTATTCTCCGCCTGCTTCTGTCTGCTTTGCAGTCAGGTTACCTAGCACCAGGCTGAGAATGAAAAATATCGTCGCGAAGATCGCGGTCATTCGGGTGAGGAAGTTTCCAGAGCCGCCAGAGCCAAACACAGTGTTTGATGCTCCAGCCCCAAATGAGGCTCCCATATCTGCGCCTTTACCTTGTTGAACCAGTACCAGGCCAATGACAGCAAGTGCGGCCAACAGATAAATCACAAGTAGAATTTCGTACATGGGTTCCACCTATGTTCCAAATTGTTGAGCCAGATGACCAATTCAAGTTCACCAGCGCAACTCCCATCATTGGGAGCGGGAGAATACTAACGAATGCCAGCAGGTGAAACAAGTGAAAAATGCAAAAAAACAGGACTTTTCATTTCGTTTGCACATCTTGTGACCAACCGGACGCTCCCGCCCCTTCACCATCCCTGTAAGGATTCGGAAATTAGCAGTTTGCTTTCACCGCATCTGCAATTTCCAATGCGTAGGCTTTTACGTCCTCCGCATTTTCGCCTTCCACCATAACGCGGATCAGCGGTTCAGTGCCAGACTTACGCAGCAACACGCGACCTGTCTCGCCAAGTTTAGCTTCCACAGACGCTTTCGCTGACAACACGGCGTCGGACTCCAGAGGGTTGCTAGCGCCGCTGAAACGCACGTTTTCAAGCACTTGTGGGAACATGCTCATGCCATCGCACAGCTCTTTAAGCGACATACCGGTACCGACAACACTTGCCAGTACTTGCAACGCAGCCACAATCGCATCACCGGTCGTCACTTTATCCAGCAAAATGACATGGCCTGAGTTTTCAGCGCCGATTTTCCAGCCGTTTTCCAGCAGCTTTTCCATCACATAGCGGTCACCCACTTTGGCACGGGTGAACGGAATGCCGAGGTTTTTCAGCGCCAATTCCATGCCCATGTTGGTCATCAAGGTACCCACCACCCCGCCTTTCAACTCACCACGGCGCAATGACTCACGGGCGATGATATAGGCAATCTGATCACCATCGACTTTATTGCCTTCATGGTCAACCATGATCACGCGGTCACCATCACCATCAAAGGCTACACCCATCATAGCTTGCTCTTCGACAACACGAGCCTGCAACGCACGTACATCGGTCGCGCCTACTTCATCGTTAATATTGGTACCATTCGGCTCAACACCCATCGCGATGACATCGGCACCCAACTCTTTAAACACAGATGGTGCGATGTGATAGGTCGCACCATGAGCACAGTCGATAACTATCTTCATTCCCTTCAAGTTCATATCAGACGGGAAGGTGCCTTTGCAGAACTCGATATAACGGCCAGCGGCATCGACAATACGTTTTGCCTTACCCAGTTGCGCTGACTCTACGCACATTAGTGGCTGTTCAAGCTCTGCTTCAATCGCAAGCTCGATGGCATCCGGCAGTTTGGTTCCTTCAGATGAGAAGAACTTGATGCCGTTATCGTAGTAAGGGTTGTGTGAAGCTGAAATCACAATACCCGCTTCAGCACGGAATGTTTGTGTGAGGTAAGCGATTGCTGGAGTAGGCATTGGTCCCGTAAATGCAGCCTGCAGACCTGCAGCTGAAAGCCCAGCCTCCAACGCGGATTCCAACATGTAGCCAGAAATACGAGTATCTTTACCAATCAGTACTTTCTTGGTGCCCTGCTGACTCAGTATCCGACCAGCTGCCCAGCCAAGCTTAAGGATGAAGTCTGGCGTGATCGGGAATTGACCCACTTTACCGCGAACACCGTCGGTGCCAAAGTACTTACGTTCTGTCATTGTGTATCTCCAAATAAACCCGCTGCTTCTCGCATTGTGTTCACAACACGGACGACATCGGAGGTTTCAGCCACGTCATGAACGCGGATGATTTGAGCCCCTTTCAAAGCAGCAATGGTGGCGCAAGCTAAGCTCCCCCCGAGAATCTCAGTGGGGGATTTTTCTAATAATTTAAAAATCATAGACTTTCGTGACATTCCCGCCAGAACCGGTAGGCCAAATCGATGAAAGTCTTCCAGCTTTGCAAGTAGCTGGTAGTTATGTTTCAGTGTTTTCCCAAAGCCAAATCCCGGATCAAGAATAACCTTGCTCTTTTCAATTCCTGCCACTTCACACGCCTTCAATCGAGCATCAAAGAAGCTAAAAACATCTCCAAACAAATCGTCGTAGGTTGGATTGGTTTGCATGGTGCGCGGTTGTCCCTGCATATGCATCAGGCAAACGGGCACATTGGCTTTTGCTGCCTCTTCCAATGCCTGCGGCTCCTGAAGAGCACGTACATCATTGATAATATCGGAACCGGAAGCCACGGCTTCACGCATAACTCCTGCTTTACTGGTATCTATAGATATCCAACAATCAAAGCGAGAACGAATAGCTTCAATAGCAGGAATCACACGTTCCAACTCATCTTCCAAGGAAACGTCTACGGCACCAGGACGGGTCGATTCACCGCCAATATCCAAAATAGTTGCGCCTGCTTTTAGCATGGCTTCGGCGTGCAGGAGAGCGGTATCTAACCGGTTGAATTTTCCGCCATCAGAAAACGAATCCGGCGTCACGTTGAGGATCCCCATCACCTGTGGTGAAGAAAGATCGAGGGTTTTATTTTTGCTGACGAGTTTCATATGAGGGCTTTGTTCGGGCAGAGAATCTTCTACAGATAAAAGAAAAACCCCGAGTTATCCCGGGGTTTTGTCGGTTTGAATCACCAATTACGCTTCCGACTTACCGTCTGGGTCGACTGACTTGTTGCCAGTTTCCACTTCGTCCGAAGACGGAGGAACGTCGCTAGAGCTGGCTTCAGCGCTTGGATTGGTCGGCGTATTATCTGAACTGTCGTCAGCGGACCAGCCTGCTGGCTCACGAACAGGGCGTCTTGCCATCAGGTCATCAATTTGTGCAGCATCGATAGTTTCGTACTTCATCAATGCATCTTTCATCGCATGCATGATATCCATATTTTCTTCGATGATCTTACGCGCACGTAGGTAGTTACGGTCAATCAGTTCACGAATTTCACCATCGATAAGACGTGCAGTCTCATCAGACATGTGCTTACTCTGTGTCACGGAGCGACCAAGGAACACTTCACCTTCGTCTTCTGCGTACAGCAGTGGACCTAATTTCTCAGAGAAGCCCCATTGAGTAACCATCTTACGGGCAATATCTGTTGCACGCTCAATATCGTTAGATGCGCCAGTTGACACTTTGTCAACACCGTAAATGAGCTCTTCGGCCAGTCGTCCACCGTACAGACTCGAAATCATCGACTCCAAGTGCTGGCGAGACATGCTGACACGGTCTTGCTCAGGTAGATACATTGTCACACCCAACGCACGACCACGTGGAATAATAGAAACTTTGTACACTGGGTCATGCTCTGGCACCAAGCGACCAACAACAGCGTGGCCTGCTTCGTGGTATGCCGTTGATTCTTTGACCTCTTCAGACATCACCATAGACTTGCGTTCTGCGCCCATCATGATCTTGTCTTTCGCGAGTTCAAACTCAACCATTGAAACAACGCGCTTGTTACCACGCGCAGCAAATAGCGCTGCTTCGTTGACAAGGTTAGCCAGATCTGCACCCGAGAAACCCGGGGTACCACGAGCAATCAGTGACGCTTCAACATCACTGCCCAACGGCACTTTACGCATGTGAACTTTAAGGATCTGCTCACGACCACGAACATCTGGAAGACCAACGACAACCTGACGGTCGAAACGGCCTGGACGCAGCAGCGCTGGGTCAAGAACGTCTGGACGGTTCGTTGCGGCAATAACAATGATGCCTTCGTTACCTTCAAAGCCATCCATTTCAACCAGCATTTGGTTCAGTGTTTGCTCACGCTCGTCGTGACCACCACCCAAACCTGCGCCACGTTGGCGGCCCACTGCGTCTATTTCGTCAATAAAGATGATACACGGCGATGCTTTCTTCGCTTGTTCAAACATGTCACGTACACGTGATGCACCCACACCCACAAACATCTCAACGAAATCAGAACCGGAGATGGTAAAGAATGGGACTTTGGCTTCACCGGCAATGGCTTTCGCTAGCAAAGTCTTACCCGTACCAGGAGGACCAACCATCAGCACGCCTGTCGGAATCTTACCGCCCAGTTTCTGGAAACGGCTTGGATCACGCAGGTAATCAACCAGTTCTTTTACGTCTTCTTTTGCTTCATCACAGCCAGCAACATCTGCAAATGTCGTTTTAATCTGTTCTTCGCTCATCATGCGCGCTTTTGATTTACCAAAAGACATCGCACCTTTACCGCCACCGCCTTGCATCTGGCGCATGAAGAAAATCCATACACCGATGAGCAGAAGCATTGGGAACCAGGAGATGAAAATAGACGCCAGAATGCTCGGTTCTTCAGGTGGTGTACCACGCACCTGAACTTTGTGGTTAATCAAGTCATCCAGAAGCTTTGGATCTTGGAGTACAGGCATATACGTGACATAGCCAGTGCCGTCACGACGTGTCACTTTCAGTTCACGGTTATCGAACTGTACATCCTGTATCTTATCCTGTCCTATCTCTTGGACAAACGTTGTGTAGTCGACTTGACGGCCAGCACTGTCACCCGGTCCAAAGCTTTGGAACACAGACATTAGTACGACAGCGATAACCAGCCATAAAATCAAGTTTTTTGCCATGTCACTCAAGGTGTTAGCCCCGCAAAAACTATATTAATAATGGTAGAGTACTACAGTTTATAACCTGTAGCCACAATGTAGACCTCGCGTGAGCGTGCACGTGAGGAATCAGGTTTACGGATTTTAACCGCTTTAAACATCTTACGCACTTCGGCCAAGTACTGATCAAAGCCTTCCCCCTGGAACACTTTGACAATAAACGAACCGTTTGGTGCCAAGACTTCACGACACATGTCCAATGCAAGCTCAACAAGGTACATGGCGCGTGGCTGGTCTGAAGCCAAGTTACCGCTCATGTTTGGTGCCATGTCTGACATCACCACATCCACCATATCGGGTTGAATACGATCAAGTAGCGCATTAAGCACCGCTTCTTCGCGGAAATCGCCTTGCAAGAATGCCACGCCTGGAAGAGAGTCCATAGGCAGAATATCACAGGCAATCACCTGTCCACTATCACCGACCTGCTCTACTGCGTATTGAGACCAGCCACCTGGAGCTGCCCCCAAATCCACAACAGTCATGCCCGGTTTCAGCAGCTTATCTTTACCCTGGATCTCGTCAAGTTTAAAAATTGCTCTCGAGCGAAAGCCTTTTTTCTGGGCTTCCTGAACATATTTATCATCAAAATGTTCTTTCAACCAGCGACCAGAACTCGCTGAGTGTTTCTTTTTGCTCATGTTTTACCTAGCCCACAATACCACCGCAAAGTTCTTGCTGATGATTCGGGGGATATTTGTTCAGTTTGGATAGAGATGGCGGTAGAATGTCACGTTTTCAACCCCGATAAAACAATAAATCGAGTCATCAATGAATCTAAGCACAAAACAAAAACAGTATCTGAAAGGTCTTGCACACAACCTGAAGCCGGTTGTACTCATGGGTGCGAATGGCCTGACAGAAGCCGTGCTTGCTGAGATTGAAATCGCTCTTGATCATCACGAATTGATCAAGGTGAAAGTGGCATCAGAAGATCGCGACACTAAGAACCTGATTGTAGACGCAATCGTTCGTGAAACTAAAGCAGAGAAAGTACAGGTTATCGGTAAAGTTCTGGTTCTGTACCGTCAAAGCGAAGAGCGCAAGATCGAATTGCCACGCAAATAAAAAAGGCCGCTTAGCGGCCTTTTTTACATCTGGTGCTTGTAACAATCACTAACATTTTTATTGTTCGCAAGCACCTAATCATCACACGTACTGGACGCTGTCGATCTCAAACTCTTTCACACCGCCAGGCACAGTGATTGACACTTCGTCGCCTTCTTCTTTTCCGATTAGACCACGCGCGATTGGCGAGTTAATGGAAATCAGGTTCTGTTTGATGTCCGCCTCATCATCACCCACGATTTGGTAAGTCACCTCGTCGTCAGTATTGCAGTCAATCAGCGTGACGGTTGAACCGAAGATGACCTTGCCATTATTTGGCATTTTCGCAATGTCGATCACCTGAGCGACAGAAAGCTTGTACTCGATATCACGGATTTGTGCTTCACAAATGCCTTGCTCTTCACGAGCAGCGTGGTACTCCGCATTCTCTTTCAGGTCACCAAGTTCGCGAGCTTCTGCTATCGCTTGAGTAATAAGCGGACGGCGTTTCAACAGGCGATCCAGCTCTTCTCTCAATTGCTGTTCGCCACGCACAGTCATTGGTACTTTATCCATAAATGACATTACCTCTGTGACCAAAACCATATGTTTTGGCAAAAACAAAGCCACGCCCAGACAGAGTTTGAGCGCAGCCAACGAATTACTTTAATCTCAGTGTAAACAAGTTATCTGTTCAGGTCACCAACGATTTGAACGCCAAGCTTCCCAAAATCGCGAGCGGAAAATCCAAAACATACTTTAGAGTGTGATTCTCAAATACATATCACATATCAAACCAACATCTTAGAGATTTAGTTCGCAATTAAATATAAAAAAATCTAAATCACCCAGCACCCAATGAACTTTGCGAAGAAGTCATAAATGGCTGTTATTAAAGGCATTACCAATCCCCACCCGCGCAAAAAACAGTGTTTTCTATTTGTTTTTTGATTGTTTTACTAACAGTCCCAAATCGGGAGCGGTTACAAACAAGGCATCGTGACGTTTGGAGATAACGTCCCGAAAATCAAATTCATATAAAGGACAACGTAATGAACAAAAAGTTGATTGCTCTTGCTGTAGCTGCTGTAGCTTCTACCTCTGTTTCTGCTGCTGAAGTTTTTAACGACGGCACTTCTTCAATGGCTATCGGTGGCCGTATTGAAGCGCGCGCCCTGATGCAAGACGGCGACATGACTGACAAGAGTCGTGCTCGTATGAACATCCTAGGTCAAACTGAAATTGCTGAGAACGTCACTGGTTTTGGTTTCTTCGAGCACGAGTACACAACGACTACCGACGAAGTACGTTACGGCTTCGCGGGTATCGGTACCGAGTTTGGCAAAATCGCTTACGGTAAAACTGACGGCTCTCTGGGCATGATCACTGACTTTACCGATATCATGTCTTACCACGGTGCTGGCGCAAGCAGTAAAATTGCTGTTGCAGACCGTATTCAAAACAACCTGGCTTACATGGGTGAGTTTGGTGGCCTGACTGTTAAAGCAAACTACGTAGGCGAAACCACTGACCTAAATAACAAGCTTGTTGTTGACGGTGGCTACTCTCTGGGTGCGGTATACGCGATGGAGAACGGTCTGGCTCTGGGCTTGGGTTACGCTGACCAAGGTAAAGACACCCTGAACAGCGCTGCAGAAAGCCAACTGCAAGCGGCTGTATCTTACTCAATCAACAACATCTACGTTGCTGCACTTTACAAAGACGGCGAAGAGAAAGCTGCGGGTGTAAAAACTGACCTGACTGGTTACGAAATTGCGGCCGCTTACAAAATGGGCCAAACCAAGTTCACTACCACTTACAACAACGCAGAATCTAAAACTGGCTCTGACAAGTCAGACACTTACGATTCTATTGCAATCGATGCGACCCACTACTTCAACGACAACTTCCGCGCTTACACGTCGTACAACTTTAACCTGTTGGACAAAAATGACGTAGAAAACGCTAAAGATGCTGAAGATCAATTCGTTGTTGGCCTGCGTTACGATTTCTAATTCTCTGTTAAGTTAAATACTTAATATTGAATATCAAAACGCCTACCTACATGTAGGCGTTTTTTGTACCATACTGGATCTGCCTTCTTTGCCGGAGAATTTATGGTGCGCCTTCTTACTCTGCTATTTTTTATCTCGCTTTCTTTCTCAACTCACGCTGTTCCGCTCAATAAAATTCAGGCAATGCTCCCCGCAGGAAGCCAATTGGCACTCTCTGTCCATGATGCAAATTCTGGTTCTGAAATTGTGTCCGTTGGTGACGACATTCTTCTGCCACCAGCCAGTACCCAGAAGGTAGTCACTGCGCTTGCAGCCAGCCTCTACCTTCCTAAAGACTTTGCCTTTGAAACCAAAGTTGAACAGGCTGGCAATGACATCGTATTTACCTTTTCAGGTGATCCCACTTTAACGCGAAAAGACCTCCAGCTTATGGTGAGCGCACTTAAAGCAAAAGGCGTGAATCGTATTAGAGGCGATGTCTGGCTGGATGGGACTGTGTTTGCTGGTTACGAGCGAGCCGTAGGATGGCCATGGGATATTCTGGGGGTTTGTTATAGCGCCCCTTCCAGCGCCGTCGCGCTGGAGAGAAACTGTGTTCAAGGTTCGATATACAGTGAAGAAAATCAAAAATTCACCCGGGCCTTTGTGCCTGAACATCAGCCCGTACAGGTTAGTACTGACGCCCTCGCCGTCACCAAAAATGAACAGGAAGCCAAGCTGTGTGATTTGGAACTTCATTACGACAACAACAACCAGTATTTACTCAGCGGGTGCTTACAACACCGCGCAAATCCGCTCCCTCTAAAGTTTGCGATTCAGAATCCACAGAAATATGTCGAAGATGTGTTGGCTTCAGAGCTAAAGAGCTCAGCCATCAAATTGGATGGAAAAATTCGACTGGGTGCAGGAAAGGGAAACCGCACTTTGCTAGCAAGACACACGTCGGATTCGCGGGATGCTCTCCTAAATATCATGCTGAAGCGCTCTGATAACTTGTTGGCCGACAATCTTCTTAAAACCATGGGGCACCGCTATTACGGTCAGCCTGGCACCTTTGCAAACGGCGCTGCAGCGGTAAAGGCTATTTTACAGGAAAAAGCAGGGCTGGATTTAACCCATGCAGTGATAGTTGATGGTTCTGGCCTGTCACGTAACAACCGCATGACGGCTTCTCAACTGATGAACGTCATGCATTATGTTTATGAACATCAGAGTCTCGGCTTGCTTTCCATGCTGCCTGTTTCGGGCGTCGATGGCACCTTGAAATACCGCACCAGTGTGCGCCATGCTCCTTTAAAACAAAGACTCGCTGCAAAAACAGGCTCGCTCTATGGAAGCTATAATCTCGCTGGTGTGCTTAAAAACGAGCAAGGTAAAGATATCTTGGTCGTGCAATTGGTGACGAACTACCACATCCCCGAATCAGATGACAGGCCAGCCAATGTCGCCAGCCCGATCACCCAATTCGAACGGGAACTATATCAGGCACTGCTTACGTCAAGCCTAACCATGCGTTAACAGTGACGAAGTAAATCGCCATTCCACTGATATCGACCACAGAGGCCAGCACAGGGCTGACCAACACTGCGGGGTCAAGCTTGAGCTTTCTTGCCACTAAAGGCAGCAATCCACCAAGGGTGGTCGAAATTGTGACTTGAATGCTCAGTGCAAGACCAATAGCGGTGGCGATATCAATTAAGGTCATGCCTGATGGCAGCGCACTGTCATCACTGAATAACATGACCCTTGCCATAATGACAGCAGCAAGGGAAATAGCGATGATCGATGCGATCCGTAGCTCTTTCCACATCACCTGAAGCCATTGCCCCGGCCTGACTTCATTCATCGCCAACGCCCTCACCACCAGCGTCGCAGCTTGAGAACCAGCATTACCACCGGCAGCGGCAATGACTGGCATATAGATAGCCAGTAACACAAGCTGGCTCAATGTATCCTCGTAGTGCGAGATGATAAGTCCCGAAACAATACCAAGCAGTGCTAATCCGACAATCCAACCAATCCGTTGACGGACATGGCTAAATACCGAGTTAGTCAGATAATTTCCATCAGGCTCCACTTCGGAGCTGATAAGCCCCAGCCCAGTGGCAATTTGCCTGACACGGACTACCTCCCCAGTTTCAGCCAAGTCATCAAGCAGCCGTCGAACCAGTGCCACCGGGCACTGATTTAATACTGCAATCGCCTCACTGACAGGCATCACAGAGAGCAGGCGAACACGCTCGTTGTTTTCATGAAATAAAAAAGCGCTTCTTGCTGCTTCAATTTCTCTCGCAGCAAAAGCGGTTGGCTGGTTTCCCAGCAAAGTAGCGTTCATTACCGCCATAGCGAACCTCCCGATTGGCTAGGTGTAACGACCATAGAAAAGCGACTGATTTCAGCCGAAAAAGTGCAGAAGCCTTTTAACGACATACGAATACAGTCAGTTTTCTCACTCAGAATTTTCGGGAAGCACAGGGAATAAAAAGGAGCTTTAAAGCAGAGCATTCCAACCGGACGGTTGAAACGCGAAATGATCACGAATGTTACCGTCTGGGATTACAGGCTTCCCTTGCAACTCGGAGGCTGGTCGATAACGTTCATGGTTTTCTCCAATTCAGTCACAGCATTGCGACCCGTAAATTCTATGTGGAACGTACAAGAACTCAACTAAAAACAAGGCAAAAAATATCAAACGCGAAAAACTAAAAACATAAAAAAGCCCGCCATAGAGGCGGGCAAGGAGGTTATCGTAACGGTCGGCTTACTGCCGACTCATTAGTCGCCCCTCACAACTCAAAGCGTCAGCTCCAAATCGTTCGGGGCAGTTTTGTTAATTATTTACCGTACTTTTCTGCCACACGTGCATGCAGTTCTTGTACTGAATTCACTTTCGACAGGTCAGCTGCAGCATGAGCCATACAGGTTGCGAAGGCTGCGTTCAGCGTAGTGGTGTAGTTCACCTTCTCTGCCAGTGCGCCGCGACGAAGTACCTTCGAGTCCTCAATCGCTTGACGACCTTCGGTGGTATTGATGATGTAGCTGTACTCACCGTTCTTGATACGGTCAAGAATGTGAGGACGACCTTCGTGTACTTTGTTCACCAGGCGTGGGTTGATGCCCGCTTCGCCAAGCACAACCGCAGTACCATGGGTCGCATCCAGCTCGAAGCCCAGCTTGATAAGCTTGGCTGCCAAATCAACAACACGTTGTTTGTCGTTGTTACGAACAGACAGCAGTGCACGGCCTTGCTCAGTGTAGGTTTTGCCACAGCCAAGGTCTGCTTTCGCAAAAGCCTCTGCAAACGTGTCGCCAACACCCATAACTTCACCGGTTGAGCGCATTTCAGGGCCAAGCAGTGGGTCAACGCCAGGGAACTTGTTGAATGGCAGAACCACTTCTTTCACTGAGTAGTAAGGAGGAATGATTTCCTGAGTGAAACCCTGTGATTCCAGAGATTGACCCGCCATAACACGAGCAGCAATCTTCGCCAGTGGTGCGCCGGTCGCTTTTGATACGAAAGGTACGGTACGCGCTGCACGTGGGTTAACCTCAATCAGGTAAACTTCGCCGTCTTTTACTGCAAACTGAGTATTCATCAGACCACGAACACCCAGCTCAAAGGCCAGTTTCTCAACCTGACGGCGCATCTCGTCCTGAATCTCTTGGCTTAACGTGTAAGCAGGCAGTGAACATGCAGAGTCACCAGAGTGAACACCCGCTTGTTCGATGTGTTCCATGATGCCACCAATCACCACGCGCTCACCGTCGCAGATTGCATCGACGTCAACTTCGGTCGCGTCATCCAGGAAACGGTCCAGCAGAACTGGTGATTCATTAGATACGCTTACCGCTTCGTTGAAGTAACGACGCAGGTCGCTTTCGTCGTAAACGATTTCCATTGCGCGGCCGCCCAGTACATAAGAAGGACGAACCACCAGCGGATAACCGATTTCACGGGATTTCTCTACCGCTTGCTCCAGTGCAGTTACTGTCGCGTTTTCTGGCTGTTTCAGGCCAAGACGCTCAACCGCCGCTTGGAAACGCTCACGGTCTTCTGCGCGGTCAATCGCATCAGGGCTGGTACCAATGATTGGCACACCTGCTGCTTCCAGCGCACGCGCCAGTTTCAGCGGGGTTTGACCACCGTACTGAACGATAACGCCTTTTGGCTTTTCAACACGCGCAATAGCCAGTACGTCTTCCAGTGTTACCGGTTCGAAGTACAGACGGTCTGAGGTGTCATAGTCAGTCGAAACCGTCTCAGGGTTACAGTTGACCATGATGGTCTCAAAGCCGTCTTCACGCAGTGCCAGTGATGCGTGTACACAGCAGTAGTCAAATTCAATACCCTGACCGATACGGTTTGGACCGCCGCCCAGAACCATGATTTTTTCTTTGTCTGACGGGTTCGCTTCACACTCTTCATCGTAGGATGAGTACATGTATGCCGTGTCAGAAGAGAACTCTGCCGCACAGGTATCAACACGCTTGTAAACAGGGTGAATATCGTACTGGTCACGCAGCTTGCGGATTTCGCTTTCGCTTACACCCAGCAGCTTGCTCAGGCGTGCATCGGAGAAACCTTTACGCTTCAGTTTGCGCAATACTTTTGCGTTCAGGCCAGCAAAACCGCCTTCTTTGATTTCCGCTTCCAGCTTCACAATCTCTTCGATTTGAACCAGGAACCAGCGATCGATGTTCGTCAGCTTGAACACGCCGTCTACGGACATGCCCGCACGGAATGCATCTGCGATATACCAGATACGTTCTGCGCCTGCATCTTTCAGCTCGTGGCGGATTTTGGTCAGTGCATCTGGCTCATCCAGGTCAACCATTTCGTCGAAACCGGTCGCACCAACTTCCAGACCACGCAGCGCTTTGTGCAGAGATTCCTGTTGGTTACGGCCGATAGCCATAACTTCACCCACAGATTTCATCTGGGTAGTCAGGCGGTCATTTGCGCCCGCAAATTTTTCGAAGTTGAAGCGTGGGATCTTGGTAACCACGTAGTCGATGGTCGGTTCAAAAGACGCTGGCGTTGCACCGCCAGTGATGTCGTTCATCAGCTCATCAAGGGTGAAACCAACAGCCAGTTTCGCTGCCACTTTTGCAATCGGGAAACCCGTTGCTTTCGATGCCAGTGCAGAAGAGCGTGATACACGTGGGTTCATTTCGATGATAACCATACGGCCATCTTTCGGGTTGATACCGAACTGAACGTTAGAGCCACCGGTTTCAACGCCGATTTCACGCAGAACCGCCAGCGATGCATTACGCATCAGTTGGTATTCTTTGTCGGTCAGAGTCTGTGCAGGTGCAACCGTGATGGAGTCACCGGTGTGGATACCCATGGCATCGAAGTTCTCGATAGAACACACGATGATACAGTTGTCCGCCTTGTCGCGAACCACTTCCATTTCGTACTCTTTCCAACCGATCAGAGATTCGTCAATCAGCAGCTCATTGGTTGGGGAAAGATCCAGACCGCGGCGACAGATTTCGTCGAACTCTTCTTTGTTATACGCGATACCGCCACCGGTACCACCCATGGTGAAAGAAGGACGGATGATACATGGGAAGCCCACCATATCGAGGACTTTGTAAGCCTCTTCCATGGTTTTCGCCGTGTCAGCGCGTGGACATTCCAGACCGATAGACTTCATTGCTTTGTCGAAACGTGAACGGTCTTCTGCTTTATCAATTGCGTCCGCCGTGGCACCAATCATCTCCACGCCGAACTCAGCCAGTACGCCGTGTTTTTCCAGATCCAGTGCACAGTTCAGAGCTGTCTGGCCACCCATGGTAGGCAGAACTGCATCTGGGCGCTCTTTAGCGATGATGTTGCGTACCACTTCCCACTGGATTGGCTCGATGTAAGTCGCATCAGCCATCTCTGGGTCAGTCATGATGGTGGCAGGGTTAGAGTTCACCAGAATAACGCGGTAACCCTCTTCACGCAGCGCTTTACACGCCTGTGCACCTGAATAGTCGAACTCACACGCCTGACCGATAACAATCGGGCCTGCGCCAAGGATAAGAATACTTTGAATATCTGTACGTTTTGGCATTCTCTGCTACTCCGGGTTACGCGCTGTGTTGCTTGATCAGTTCAATAAAGTGGTCGAAAAGCGGTGCCGCATCGTGCGGACCTGGGCTCGCTTCAGGGTGGCCCTGGAAGCTGAATGCTGGCTTATCCGTGCGGTGGATGCCTTGCAGTGAGCCGTCGAACAGAGATTTGTGCGTCGCGCGCAGGTTAGCTGGCAGCGTCTCTTCGTCTGCTGCAAAGCCGTGGTTCTGGCTGGTGATCATCACGACATTGCGGTCCAAGTCTTTAACCGGGTGGTTCGCACCGTGGTGACCGAACTTCATCTTCACGGTTTGTGCACCTGATGCCAGTGCCAGGATTTGGTGGCCCAGACAGATACCAAAGATTGGTAAGCCTTTTTCCAGGAACACCTTGGTCGCTTCAATCGCATAAGTACATGGCTCTGGGTCGCCAGGACCGTTTGACAGGAACACACCGTCTGGATTCATTGCCAGCACGTCTTCTGCTGAAGTCTGAGCTGGAACCACAGTCAAGCGACAGCCACGGTCAACCAACATACGCAGAATGTTACGCTTAGCGCCGAAATCATAAGCCACTACGTGATAAGGCAGTTCGCTGTCATCTTTCGCTTCTGGCAGGCCGCCTTCCAGCGTCCATGAGCCTTGTTTCCACTCGTACGCTTCAGCTGTCGTCACTTCTTTCGCCAGATCCATGCCTTTCAGGCCAGGGAATTCTTTGGCTTTAGCCAGTGCCAGCGCTTCATCGATGTTGTCGCCCGCAACGATGCAACCATTCTGAGCGCCTTTTTCACGCAGCAAACGGGTCAGCTTACGGGTGTCGATATCAGCGATGCCAACGATGTTTTGGGATTTCAGATAATCAGAAAGGGATTGCTGATTACGGAAGTTAGAAGCGATAAGAGGGAGGTCGCGGATTACCAGGCCTTGAGCATGGATTTTTGAGGATTCTTCGTCTTCGGTATTAGTACCGGTATTGCCAATGTGGGGATAAGTGAGAGTAACGATTTGCTGGGAATAGGAAGGGTCGGTGAGAATTTCTTGGTACCCCGTCATCGAGGTATTGAAAACAACTTCACCAACAGCGGTTCCATCAGCACCAATGGATTCACCGTGGAATACAGTCCCGTCTTCCAGGACTAAGAGCGCAGACTTGCTCAAGACAACCTCCAAATCAATAAAGATGCAGAAAAACTATATAATCTTGCATCAAAGCATTCCATACAAGTGCCAAAAATCACTAAAGCTGAATTTTGACAAATTGCGCGCATTCTAGAGATCGATTCACAAGCTGTCAATAAGTGGCAAAAAAAAGAATATTACTTATGGTCTATAACTGAGGTTTTGACTACCAAGCAGTTAAAAGTGAGGGTTATCTGAGGATTTCACGCAAAATTATGCAGAACAGGTTAACACTTTCTCTGCGCCGTAGCATTTGAGACAAATAAAGCAGTCAGGTCGAGACGCAACCGTTTTTATTAGCAATGTTTAGATAGTATTTTATGGACTTAACAAAGAAAACAGGAATAACATCAAATTAAAAGCAGTTAAGTGGTGGGATTTTTGTAATCTGCGACCATTTAAATAAAATCATCGTCTTTTAAGAAAAACTATGCAGCATACAGAGAGAGACTGCATAGTTATATGAATACGTATTGACTGGAAAAACGAGTAATCTACAGGGTGTCCAGCTCAAGCACGTCTTGCATGGTATAGAAGCCCGCCTCTTTTGCTGCCAGCCAAACCGCTGCGCGAACCGCTCCATTGGCGAAGGTCATACGGTTAGATGCTTTGTGGGTAATTTCCACACGCTCACCGATGTCTGCAAACATAGCAGTATGCTCACCAACAATGTCGCCTGCACGGATAGTCGCAAAGCCAATCTCATCCCGGCTACGCTCACCTGTAATTCCTTCACGGGCATATACGGCAACATCACTCAGCTTGTTACCCATGGCTCCCGCAATCGCCTCACCCATACCAATTGCTGTTCCTGATGGTGCGTCCACTTTATGTCTGTGATGCGCTTCGACGATTTCGATATCACAGTAATCACCCATGACCTTGGCTGCTTTCTCCAGCAGCTTGAAAACAAGGTTCACACCCACGCTGTAGTTTGGCGCCATGACGATACCAACATCGGTCGCCGCATCAATCTGTGCACGTTGCTCTTCGGAAAATCCGGTCGTACCGATCACCAGTCGCTTACCATGTGCGCGGCAAAGATCAATGTTTGCCAACGTCGCTACTGGCGCGGTGAAGTCGATGATGACATCAAATTGATCGGCCACTTTCGCCAAATCATCAACGATTGTTACATCGCACTTACCAATACCTGCCAGTTCACCTGCGTCGGTACCAATCAAGCTCGACTCAGGACGCACACTTGCTGCAGCCAGAACCGCGCCTTCCATCGCGTCAGTCGCTTGAATAAGCTGTCGGCCCATACGTCCGGCAGCGCCCGCAATTGCAATGCGAACCATCTGTTTCCCCTTTTAACTTCCTGTCATCACGCCACTTTGTGCGCGTTATGTTCGTAACTGGATAACCACTCTACCCTTTTCGCCGCGTGATGTGAATCAACCTCTGCGCGGTCAATCGCGGGAATGGCGGCGTAAAAAAGGGAGCCTTGGCTCCCTGAAGGTTTAATTAATGGATTTCTTTCACCTGAAGCTCTCGCGGTACTTCAAAGAACATGTTCTCTTCACGGCCTTTGAGCTCTTCCACCGTGGTGCCACCTAACTCTTGAATACGCGCGATAATGAGGTTCACCAACTCTTCCGGCGCGGAAGCCCCTGCCGTAATTCCGACTTTGGACTTGCCGTCAAACCATTCCGCTTTCACGTCTTCTGCACAATCGGTCAGATAACCCGGTGTACCCAGCTTCTCACTGAGTTCACGCAGACGGTTTGAGTTCGAGCTGTTCTTCGAGCCTACAACCACCAGCACATCACACTGGGTCGCGAGTTCGCGAACGGCGTCCTGGCGGTTTTGAGTTGCGTAGCAAATGTCGTCTTTGCGTGGCCCCTGAATGTCTGGGAACACTTTACGCAGCGTCTCAATCACTTCTGCCGTCTCATCCACCGACAAGGTCGTCTGGCTGACAAAGTGCAGGTTGGATGGATCTTTTACATCCAGCTTGTATACATCTTCCGGTTTCTCCACCAGATACATGCCGCCGGTTTCGCTGGCGTATTGCCCCATGGTACCTTCCACTTCAGGGTGACCGGCATGACCAATCAGCACTACTTCCATATTGCGTCGGCTAGCACGTGCCACTTCCATATGGACTTTGGTCACCAATGGGCAAGTTGCATCAAACACAGTTAATGCACGGGTTTTCGCTTCATTACGTACCGCTTGAGAAACGCCATGCGCAGAGAAAATCACAATGCTGTCGTCCGGCACTTCGCTGAGCTCTTCAACAAATACCGCACCGCGCGCTTTGAGGCCTTCAACGACAAAACGGTTATGCACCACTTCATGACGTACATAAATGGGTGGCTGGTAAAGTTCAAGAGCACGTTCAACGATACTGATCGCGCGATCAACACCGGCACAAAACCCTCGTGGGTTAGCTAGCATGACTTTCATGAGATAGCCCTTTAAGCAACACTGACAATTTCAACGTCAAAGATAACACGATGTCCCGCCAATGGGTGATTGAAGTCCACCGTCACAGATTCTCCCGCCACTTCCGTGACCAGACCCGGGATTTCCTGACCGCCTGGGCCGGAAAAGGCAATGATGGTGCCCTCTTCAGCTGGCGCATCACCGGCAAACAAGCTACGGTCCATGTGCTGGACGTTATCCGGGTTTGGTTGACCGAAGGCATCTTCAGGCTCCAGTGTAAAGCTTGCAGATTCGCCTTCAGTTAAGCCCAGCAGACATTTTTCGAAGTTCTCCGTCAGACTGCCATCACCCATCACCAGTTTGGCTGGCTTACCAGAGGTTTTAGTGCTGTCTGCGACCGAACCGTCTTCAAGTTTGATGGTGAAGTGCATGATGACTTCACTGTTTGCAATAATTTGCGCCATGCGCTCAAATCCTTTGTTGGCGGGCTATTGACCAAATAGTAACAGCACCTAAGTCCCCAACTTCACTTGGGTTATCGAAGTTTTTATACGACTTGGCGCCGACCACAGAGTAGTCAGCGCCAATTTTTATCTCTTCGTCGCACAGCGAGAAGGTTATTCAGCTTCAGCTTGAGGCTTTTTTGATGCGATGATGCTATCCAGCACAATCAGTACCGCACCAATCACAATCGCAGTGTCAGCCAAGTTGAATGCTGGCCAGTGATTGTTCCCGATAAAGAAATCAAGGAAGTCCACCACATAGCCATGCACCAGACGGTCAAACAGGTTACCAATGGCTCCACCAATCACCAATGCATAAGCAACATTCAGTATACGGTTTGTCGCAGGTGTTTGGCGCATCCAGTAAACCAACATGCCAGAAACACCAAGCGCTATGGCTGCAAAGAACCAACGTTGCCAGCCACCTGCATCGCTCAAAAAGCTGAACGCGGCGCCATAGTTATGAACATAGAGCAGGTTAAAGAATGGCAACACCTCAATGCGGTTCGACCAACCATAACCCATGGTATTCATCACCAGCAATTTGCTGCCAATATCCAGAACGAACACCAGAAGCGCTAGCCATAGCCAGCGCAATCCTGATTGTTTCGCTGTTAGATCTTTCATCCAGCTTTCCTATCGTTGCCTGTTACGCGAACTGGCGCTTTTCGCCTTCGCCATCAATGTTGCTTGCGCAACGGCCACAAATCGCTTCATGACCTTCGATGGAGCCAACATCCGCAACATGGTGCCAGCAACGATCGCACTTCTCTGCGTCAGACTTGGCAACAGCAACAGACAGACCTTCAACGTCAGTCGCTACCGCCGCTTCTGGCGCTGCATCGGTAGCAACGACTTCAGCTTTTGAAGTCAGCAATACGAAGCGCAGTTCATCGCCCATTGCCTGCAGCTTGGCGGCAAACTGAGGTTTGGCGTAAAGCGTCACTTCAGCTTCCAGAGAACCACCGATAGTTTTCTCGTTACGTGCAGCTTCCAGAACCTTGTTCACTGCACCGCGCACGCGAAGCAGTTCAGCCCAGAATGCGTTGTTCAGTTGCTCGTCTTCACCCAGACCGAACAGACCGTCGTACCATACTTCGGTGAAAACGAACTTGTTACGGTTGCCTGGCATCTCGTTCCAGATTTCATCTGCGGTGAACGACATGATTGGCGCCATCCAACGAACCAGTGCTTCCACGATATGGAACAGCGCGGTTTGACAGCTGCGGTGTGCGTGACCACCTGCTTTCGCGGTGTACTGACGGTCTTTAATGATGTCCAGATAGAATGAACCCATCTCAACCGAACAGAACTGCATCAGACGTTGCGTAACAGCGTGGAAGTTACACTCTTCGAACGCTTTCACGATCTCTTCCTGAGCTTCCAGTGCTTTGCCCACTGCCCAGCGATCTGCAACCACCAGATCTTCCGCTGCCACCATATCAGTTTCAGGGTTGAAGCCGTTCAGGTTCGCCAGCAAGAAGCGCGCGGTGTTACGAATACGGCGGTAAGCGTCTGCACTACGTTTCAGGATTTCATCAGATACTGTCATCTCACCGGTGTAGTCAGTCGATGCCACCCAAAGACGCAGGATGTCGCCACCCAACTTGTTCATCACGTCCTGAGGTGAAACCACGTTACCGATAGACTTCGACATCTTGCGGCCCTGGCCGTCAACGGTGAAGCCGTGCGTCAGAACCTGCTTGTAAGGGGCGTGGTTCTTGATCGCTACAGAGGTCATCAGGGAAGACTGGAACCAACCACGGTGTTGGTCGGAACCTTCCAGATACATATCTGCCTCATGGCCTGCAAACTCTTCGCGCTGGTTAACCACTGCATAGTGCGTTGCACCTGAATCGAACCATACGTCCAGAGTGTCCAGCACTTTCTCGTAGTTCGCCGCTTCTGCACCAAGCAATTCTTCAGCGTCTAGTTCCCACCATGCCTGGATGCCAGACCGCTCAACTTTCTGAGCCACTTGCTCAATCAGCTCAACGGTGTTCGGATGAAGCTCTGCCGTTTCCTTGTGAACGAACAGGGCAATTGGCACGCCCCAGGTACGCTGACGTGAAATACACCAGTCAGGTCGACCTTCTACCATTGACTCAATGCGGTTTTGTCCCCACTCAGGGATCCACTGTACGTTTTTGATTTCTTCCAGTGCTTTTGCACGCAGGCCCGCTTTCTCCATAGAGATAAACCACTGAGGCGTTGCACGGAAGATAATTGGCGTTTTGTGGCGCCAGCAATGCGGATAGCTGTGCTCGTAAGCGTGGTGATGCAGCAGCGCACCGTGCTCTTTAAGCACTTCAACCACGTTATCGTTCGCTTTAAATACGTGTTGACCTGCAAACAGCTCTGTGTCTGGCAAGTAAACACCGTTGCTACCTACTGGGTTAGCCACTTCAAGGTTGTACTTTTGACCAACCGCGAAGTCTTCCTGACCGTGTCCAGGTGCCGTGTGTACAACACCCGTACCTGATTCAGTCGTTACGTGATCGCCCAGGATCACAGGAACATCGAAGCTGTAGAACGGGTGGTTAAAGCGCAGCAGTTCCAGCGCATCACCTTTACAGAAGCCCAGATTGTGGAAGTGCTCGATTCCGGCACGATCCATCACATCTTTCGCAAGCTCTGCAGCCATGATCAGACGACGTGGCGTTTCACCTTCCACCTGAACCAGCACGTATTCCAGCGCATCAGAAACCGCGACTGCACGGTTCGCTGGCAGAGTCCAAGGTGTAGTGGTCCAGATAACGATAGACACATCACCTTGACCTAAATGACCTTCGTTCAGGTTGAACTTAGACAGCACTGCAGCTTCATCGACAGCCCCAAACATGACATCGATTGAAGGAGAAATTTTGTTGTAGTACTCGACTTCAGCTTCTGCCAGTGCAGAACCACAGTCAGTACACCAGTGAACCGGTTTGAAACCTTTGTGCAGGTGACCGTTACCCGCGATTTTACCCAGTGCACGGATGATGTTTGCTTCGGTATCAAAGTCCATGGTCAGGTATGGTTTGTCCCACTCACCCAACACGCCCAGACGTTTGAAGTCTGCCTTCTGGCCTTCAACCTGCTTCGCAGCGTACTCACGACACTTCTGACGGAATTCAGCAGCAGACACTTTCTGGCCTGGTTTACCGACTTTCTTCTCAACCATCAGTTCAATAGGCAGGCCGTGACAGTCCCAACCTGGTACGTAAGGTGCGTCGAAGTCTGAAAGAGTTTTGGACTTAATAATAATGTCTTTAAGAATTTTGTTTACGGAGTGACCAATGTGAATATTGCCGTTCGCATACGGAGGGCCGTCATGCAAAATGAAAGATTTTTTGCCTTTCTTCGCTTTACGGATTTCACCGTAAAGATCTTCGTCGTACCAGCGCTTGAGCATTTGTGGCTCGCGCTGTGCAAGATTCCCTCGCATCGGAAACGCGGTTTCCGGCAAGTTTAAGGTATCTTTAAAGTCACTCATTGATTGTTCATTCCGTATATGGACGTTTAGACATTATTTCTCATCATACTCAGCCAGCCACGCACGCGCTGTCTGGGCATCAATTCCGATTTGGGCTTTCAACTCATCGAGCGAGCCAAATTTCATCTCGTCGCGCAATTTATGTAAGAGCTGCACTTCGATCTGAAGACCATAGAGATCACGCTCCAGGTCAAAAAGGTGTACTTCCAGTTGTTGGCGCACACCGTTGACAGTAGGCCGTGTACCGACATTCGCTACACCACCCAGCCATTGTTCTTCTTCAATTCCGCCAACACGCACCACATACACACCGGAAACCGGAGATACACGACGCTTGAGCGGAACATTTGCCGTTGGGAAGCCGATGGTCCGACCCAACTTTTTACCGTGGGAAACACGACCGCTGATGCTGTAAGGGCGACCAAGCATCGCTTCTGCTTCACTCTGATGCCCTGCAGCCAATTCGTTACGAATGGCTGTACTGCTGACACGTTGCTCAGAGACAGTAAAGCTGTCAGTGCTTACCACTTCAAAGCCAGCCGTTGTCGCTTCGTTTTGCAGATAACAAAAATCGCCCTGACGCTTAGCGCCAAAGCGAAAATCATCACCAACCACGAGAAACTTAACACCCAATTGTTCAGCCAACAAGCGATGAACGAAGTCATGCGGCGTGATAGAGGCGAATTTGGCGTTGAAGTTAACCATGACGAGACGCTCAACACCCAGTTTGGCGAGTTGAACATACTTATCGCGAAGTCGGGTGAGTCGTGCCGGAGCATTTTCTCCTGAAAATAGCTCTCGCGGTTGAGGCTCAAACAGCATTACCGTTGAAGGCAATCCAAGCTCACGCGCTTTTTCCACCACGCGACGCAGTACTTCCTGATGACCCAAATGGACACCGTCAAAGTTACCGATTGTCAGCACGCAACCACGATGTCTGTCGCGGATGTTATGGATACCCCGAATTAATTCCATAGCGGTAAAACAGCTTTCCCCTTAAAAAACCGACGGATTATATACTAATCAGAAGCCGCAATCAGCCTTCCGCGCGAAGTTGATGCGGTCGCAGGCCCAAAATCACCAGCGAGACTACGTAAGTGATTGCGCCCGCAGCAATTAAGCCGGTCAGCGTATAAACTCTTTGCCACAAATCCATCACCAGCCATTGCTCAAATACGGGCATAACGTGATAAACCACTGCGCCCATGAGCGCCACACCGAAGATAAGTCGCAGGGTGAAAATCACCGTATCTTTGCTGACGCGGTAAACCTGTTGTTTGTGGAGGCCACGATACAGCAAGCCTGCATTGACCAAAGCAGATAACGCCGTCGCGATCGCCAAGCCTACATAACCGTAGAAATAGGCAAAAATCAGATTGAATACCATATTGCTCGCCATGGCGATGATGCCGTAACGCACGGGCGTTTTTGTGTCCTGCCGGGCGTAGTAGCCCGGTGCAAGTACTTTGATCAACATAAAGTTAAGCAGACCTGACGAATAAGCGATAAGTGACATGGCGGCCGCATTAACATCATCAGCGCCGAACTCACCGCGCATGAAAAGCACCATCAACATAGGCTTGGCAAGCACAATCATTCCTACCATGGCAGGAGCGCCAAGCAACAGTACCATGCGTACTCCCCAATCCATGGTGGACGCAAAATGACCTGAAGATTGCTCCACATGTTTTTTGGATAGCGCAGGAAGAATCACTGTTGCGATGGCAATCCCGAACAAACCTAATGGAAACTCTAGCAAGCGATCTGAGTAGTAAAGCCAACTGATAGAACCGGTTGCCAGGAAACTCGCAATGAAGGTATCGAGCAAGAGGTTAATCTGGCTAACAGAAACCCCAAACAATGCAGGAATCATCAGGGTACGAATTTTTGCCACGCCTGGATGCGACCAGCCCCACTTAGGGCGAACCAGCATCCCTTCTCGATAAAGGAACGGGATTTGGAAGCCGAACTGGATCAGACCGCCAAGAAAAACACCAATACCCAAACCTATTTCTGGCTGGTCCATGTTTGGTGATATCCATATAGCTGCCGAAATCATGGCGATATTCAGGAATACCGGCGTAAAAGAGGACACCGCAAACCGACCCAAGGTGTTTAATATTGACCCAGCCAGTGCCACAAAGGTAATAAACCAAAGGTATGGGAAGGTGATCTTTAGTATCAGAGAGGCCAGCTCAAATTTGTGTGACGAAGGGCCATCGTTCACCCAATCAAGGAACCACCCCATCCCGAACAAGGCAGTGATAACCGGTGAGGCAATCACACCAATCAAGGTGACTATTGTCACCAACAGACCCAGTGTGCCCGACACATACGCAATCAGTTCCCGGGTTTTGGTTTTATCATCACTGGCTTGATATTCTGCCAGCACTGGGACGAAAGCCTGTGAGAATGCACCTTCAGCGAAAAGACGTCGCAGGAAGTTAGGGATTTTGTTGGCAAAGAAGAAAACATCCGCCGCCGCGCCTGCACCCATTAAATTCGCTATCACCACATCGCGTACAAGACCCATAACGCGCGAAATCATGGTCATTGAACTGACAATCAATCCAGAGCGAAGTAATCGCTTTGACACCTATATCCCCTTAAAAAACAAAAGGAAGTAAACCTGCCTGCCTTTCGCGCGCGCCCCCTGTAGTTATAAATAGAAAGAAGGCATCTTGAATAGCACGAAAAGCACAGATAAAAGGCTTACTTCAAGTAAAGAATGCTGGTAGAATCTGCCGCCATATTAACCGCGATGTTCGCAGCACGCCAATCTTAAGGTGAGTGCGGCGGATATTTGCACAAATGAATTGACAACTCGGGTAAAACGAGGCATATTCCTCGGCCTTAAATTGTCACCGAATATAAGATTTGGGAGTTAGACCCTTGGCGAATATCAAATCTGCTAAGAAGCGTGCAATCCAATCTGAGAAGCGTCGCCAGCACAATGCAAGCCGTCGCTCAATGATGCGCACTTACATGAAAAAAACTATCGCAGCTATCGCAGCAGGCGATAAAGAAGCGGCTACTAAAGCATTTGCTGAAGCGCAACCTATCTTGGACCGCATGGCTACTAAAGGCCTGATCCACAAGAACAAGGCTGCTCGTCATAAAGCTGCTCTGGCTGCTCAAATCAAAGCTCTGTAATAGCGCTCCGATTTGAAATAAAAAAACCGGCTCATGGCCGGTTTTTTTATTTGTTCAATGTTTTACTTCGCGCAATACAACTGGTGCAGTGTAGTCATGATGGTTTGCACTTCGACACTCTTCAGCGAATAGTAGACGGTCTGCGCTTCTTTCCTTGTTGCTACCAGACCATCGCGTCTCAACCAAGCCAAGTGCTGAGATAATGCAGACTGACTGAGCTGGAGCTTCTCACTCAGCGTACCAACAGACATTTCCCCTTCCAGCAGATAACAAAGTATGAAGAGTCTGCGCTCGTTTGCCATTGCTTTTAGCAACTGCACTGCCTTTGGCCCAGCTTCTTGCATTTTTTCTAGTTCCATACTTACTGCCTGCAAAAATTACATCTAAAGGTTTGTTTGTGTTTGACTTAAGTTTAACACTGTTCAGGTCAGTAACAACGGTTCGCAATTAAGAATGCTATATAGAAGTTGAGAATTAGTGAAACAACTTGCTGAAATCAGCTTCACATATGCGTTTTACTGCAGGGTGCTGGATCATACGCTCAGCGAAAATCACATAGTACTCTTCTTTAAGTGCTTCAACTTTCGCCACTTCCATCACATTCGGTAATTCCAGCACATCTGAAGAGTAAAATGTCGGCGCAACAAACATAGCTTTATGATTCGAGCCAAACGCTTTCATCAATGCCGCATCATCAAACTCTCCCAAAATGGTGGGCGTGATGCCCTGGCTATCAAACCAATGCATTAACTTTCGCCCCATGGCTGTGCGTGTACTAGGGATTAACAATTTATGCTCTTCAATGACAGCAGGAAAACGCTTCTTGGAGATATCCCCTGAGCAGAAAAAGCTCATCATGCTCTCGCCTATCTTCACACTGAATAGCCCAGGGCTTTGTGTTGAATCAACCGGGCAATCAGACAGAATCATATCCAGCTTATGCTGACTAAGCTGCTCCAACAGCAACTCATGGGTAGACTCAAAGCAACGTAGATGAATGCCATCGTCTTCCGGCAATGCTTTTAGCAGCACACGGCTAACAAGGCTTTTCGAAAGTGCGTCCGCGACGCCAACATCGAACAACTGGTGCTCACGTTGGCTGTAATTCACGATATCGAGCATTTCATAACTCAAGCCAAACATCTTATCCGCATATTTAAATACGAGCTGCCCAAGCTCTGTGGGCTCAATGTTTCTTCCTGCACGTTTGGTCAGCTTACCTTTGAGCCGCTCTTCAAGCGCCCTGATTTGTCCTGTAACGGTCTGTGGCGTCAGAAACAAGGCATCAGCCGCCTTGGACACTGAACCTTGCTTACAGACCATCCAGAAGTAATAGAGGTGGTTATAATTTAAATGTGACATGTGTTCTCAACGAAAAAACGCCAGACACGTTATCCGCGACTGGCGTTTTGAACTGGTAGCTTATCCTTTCTTGGCAATGGTGGAGGTCTTATAGCGACCTCCGGCGCGCTGTTCCAGCGCTCTGCCTAAGAGGGTGTCTTTGTCGACGCTTGGCGTTGTTGTCAGTGATGCTTTTTCTACAACCTCGGGTTGGGTTGTTTCCAACCCGGCTAAGAACGCTTTACATACTTCTGTCGAATTATCATCGAAACAGTGTGAGTAATTGTTCGCAGCCAATGCCGGTGTAGCAAAAAGCACTCCGCTAATAATCAATGCTAACTTTTTTCTCATCGCTATCTTCCTCCACCTCACTCGATTTCGGCAATACAGCATTCAGCAGGGCGTAACCTGCCACAGCCGAGATAGTTGAACCAATCAAAATGCCCAGTCGTGAGAAGGTAATATAGCTTTCATCCACACCAACAAACGCCAGAGACGAAATGAAGATGGACATGGTAAAGCCGATACCACACAACAATGACACGGCAAAGATTTGCTTAAAGTTTACGTTTTCAGGTAGGCGAGCAATACCCAGTTTTACTGACGCCCAGCTCAGGGTAAAGATACCCAGAGGCTTACCAATCAACAGACCCAGTGCAATCCCCAATGGAAGCGTATTGGTTAGACTTTCTATTGATACGCCTTCCAGTGACACACCAGCATTTGCGAACGCAAAGATAGGCAGAATTAAGAAAGCAGCGTACGGGTGAATCGCATGTTCGAGCTCTTTCAGTGGTGATTTACCGTCCTTTCCACCTTCAAGCGGAATCACAAAGCCCAGCACCACACCCGCCAGTGTCGCATGAACACCTGACTTCAAAACGCTGACCCAGAGAATCGCCCCCACAAGTAAGTACCACCGGGTCTGAGTGACACCTTTGGCATTCATCAGGAAGAGTGCTGCTGTAGCCAAGAAGGCAACTGTCAGTGCTGTAATGGAGAGATCACTGCTATAGAACAAAGCAATAATCACGATAACGCCAAGGTCATCAATAATCGCCAACGCGAGCAGGAAGACTTTCAGTGCCAACGGAACGCGCTTGCCCAGCAGCGCCATCACACCCAGTGCGAATGCAATGTCCGTCGCGGCTGGAATTGCCCAACCCGCTTGGGTGACAGGGTCGCCAGCATTAAATGCCAGATATACCGCGGCAGGTGCTACCATACCGCCGACAGCAGCAATAGCAGGGAAGATGGCTTTTTCTTTGGTATTCAGAGCGCCTTCAATCAGCTCCCTTTTAACCTCAAGTCCAATCAGTAAGAAAAAGATGGCCATGAGGCCGTCATTAATCCAATGTGCAACAGACAAACCTGCTATGTAGCTATGAAGCGCACTGTCATACAGTGGTTGCAAAGGCGAGTTGGCAATAATGATCGCCAGAATCGCAGCAACGATCAGCACTAAACCACCAGCTGATTCCATCTTCATAAACTGACGAATCGCATCAGTCATTAAAAGCACTCCGTTAAATTAGTTAATCTCTACTAGTCTAGGCGCCGATCATCGATAAAGAAAAATCGGTTCTTCGGAGATTAAACATCGAAATATCCGAAGTATCCAATCAAAATTGTTACTTTTTTCGCAAAGAAAATCGGTGACTCTGTAATAAACGTTCCAGCCCAGCCTGCATCAAGCCTTAAAACGGTTCAAGTGCCTATTTTTTATACTGCGATTTCACCCCTCACAAAAATAACTTATCCTCATGTTTTTTATAGGAATAAGGACACGTGACACAAAGTCTTTACACCCTTTCTTATCAATGGCTGATACACCACCTTATAACTGTCATATTAGTGAAATATTTCGTACCTAATATCCGCGCCAGATTCTTTCACTGACACAAATCTGACATTTAACTGTCACGGAGATTTCTCTTATGACCTCCCAAGCTTCTACTGCTGCACCGATTAACAGCTCTAAGAATTGGGTACGTTGGGCCAACCTGGCACTTATGCTTTATGTACTGCTTTTGGCAGTTTCCATGGTTGGAAGTGGTTTCAAATGGGCTGCGGGTGACGAGGCGAGAACCTTGTTTGAATTCGCATCTCATCCCGTTGCGGGTCTGATGATTGGTATCGTAGCGACAGCGCTCATCCAGTCTTCCAGTACTGTAACTTCTATTATTGTTGGTCTCGTCGCTGGCGGCCTGCCAGTTGAAACAGCCATTCCTATGGTGATGGGTGCAAACATTGGCACTACCGTGACCAACACATTGGTAAGTCTAGGTCACGCGCGTTGCAAAGATGAATTCCGCCGTGCATTTACCTGTGCAACTGTTCACGACTTCTTTAACCTGATTGCTGTAGCTATCTTCCTGCCGCTGGAAATGATGTTCGGCCTGCTGGACAAGATCTCAAGCTGGTTGGTGGCGCCTTTCATGTTTGAAGGCAGCCTGAGCATGAAAGGTCTGGACTTTATGGGTCCAATCACCAAGCCACTGGTTAATGGCACTAAAGATATGCTGTCTACACTGCCAGGTAGCTGGGGCGGCATCGTACTGGCTCTGCTGGGTATTGCACTGATCTTCGCTTCTATCACCATGATGGGCAAGCTGATGCGCTCTCTGATGGAAGGCCGTGCAAAAGAAATGCTGCACAAAGCGATTGGTCGCGGTCCTATCCACGGCATCATGTCAGGTACTTTGGTTACCATTCTGGTTCAGTCTTCTTCTACGACGACCAGCCTGATGGTTCCACTGGTAGGTACCAACGTACTGAAAGTACGTGACGTGTATCCGTTCACTTTGGGCGCGAACATCGGTACCTGTATCACCGCCCTGCTGGCAGCAACGGCAGTGACCGGTCCTAACGCAGTGTTTGCCCTGCAGATCGCTCTGGTACACCTGGCGTTCAACATCATGGCAACCCTGCTGATCTTCGGTACACCATTCCTGCGTGAAATCCCACTGAAGTGTGCGGAAATGCTGGGTGACGCTGCAGCGAAGAACAAGATGGCTGTCGTGGCTTACTTAGGTCTGGTATTCATTGCGGTTCCTTCGCTGGTAATGCTGGTAACCCAATAAGTAATACTGACAAACTGATTTGAAAACGCCCGCTGACGCGGGCGTTTTTGTATTTAGGGTCCTAGGTCCTGCAGGAATTATTCAAGATCATCGAGACATTAAAAAAGCGGCACTGGTGATCAGTTGCCGCTTTTTCTATTCCTAGGATCTGCTCTTGCTCTTCCTAGGACCTAGGATCTTCTTTTCCTAGAACCCTAAATCCTCTTAAACCGCAATCGGCGCTTTAATCGATGGCAGGGCTTCGTAACCTTCAATCTCAAAGTCTTCTAGTTTGTAGTCGAAGATGGAGTCAGGCTTACGTTTGATTGTCAGGGTTGGTCGATTACCCGGATCACGCTTGAGCTGCTCGTAAACGATATCATCGGTCAGGTGATTGTGATAAAGGTGAACATCACCGAAGGTATGAACGAAATCACCAACTTCCAAATCACACTGCTGCGCAATCATATGGGTGAACAGTGCGTAACTCGCAATGTTGAACGGCACACCCAGAAAGTAATCGGCGCTACGCTGATAAAGCTGACAAGACAGCTTGCCATCAGCTACGTAGAACTGAAACAAACAGTGGCAAGGAGCCAGTGCCATTTTGCCTTGCTCTGCGTTTGCTTGCGGGCTGATAGTCTCGTCAGGCAGGTCAGCAGGGTTCCACGCCGTAATAATATGGCGGCGCGAATTTGGTTTAGTTTTGATCTGCTCAATCAGCTCGGCAATCTGGTCAACAGTAGAACCATCCGGACATGCCCATGAACGCCACTGAGCACCATACACCGGGCCTAGATCGCCCTCCTCTGTTGCCCACTCGTCCCAGATTGTCACGTTATTGTCTTGCAGATACTTAATGTTGGTATCGCCATTAAGGAACCACAGCAGCTCATGAATGATGGCACGTGTGTAAAGCTTCTTGGTTGTCAGCAGCGGAAAGCCTTCACTGAGATCAAAACGCATCTGACGACCAAAAACTGAACGTGTACCTACACCAGTGCGGTCGCCACGGTCGGTGCCGTTATCAATGATATCCTGCATTAAATCAAGATATTGCTTCATGGTTCTTCCTTTCCTTTACTACCCGCCGCCGCGGGATGACAAATCACAAATATAAAGAAAGCCGCAGGGATCTGCGGCTTAAACTGAAACTGTTACGCTGAGCGCGCTGCGCTTGGGTCTCTGCGATACGCCCAAATCACCATCAACACACCCACAATAATCATTGGAGTAGACAAGATCTGTCCCATGCTGATCCAGTCGCCAAACAAACCTAAGTGCGCGTCCGGCTCACGATAGAATTCAACGATAAACCGGAATGCCCCGTAGCCAATCAGGAACAAACCGGACACTGCACCTGCTGGACGCGGCTTCTTAATAAACCAGTTCAGGATTAAGAACAGCACGATGCCTTCCAGCAAAAACTCATAAAGCTGCGAAGGGTGACGGGCAATCGGTCCTCCTGTTGGGAAAATCATGCCCCATGGCATGTCTGTCGCACGTCCCCAAAGCTCGCCATTGATAAAGTTGCCCAGACGGCCTGCGCCCAGACCAAATGGCACCAGTGGCGCTATAAAATCAGATACTGCAAAGAACGTTCGCTTGGTCTTGCGGGCATACCAAGCCATGGCTGCAATCACACCCAGCAATCCACCATGGAAAGACATGCCGCCCGTCCAGACTTTGAACAGGAAGAGCGGGTCTGCAAGAAATGCGTCGAATTGATAAAAGAGCACATAGCCAATGCGGCCGCCCAACACCACCCCCAGAAAACCTGCAAAGAGTAGATCACTGACTTCATCCCGCGTCCATCCGCTACCCGGCTTATCTGCACGGCGGTTTGCCAGCCAAAGTGCAAAGGCAAAACCGGCAAGGTACATCAAGCCATACCAGCGCACTGCCAGCGGCCCGATTTCAATCAAGACAGGATCTATTTGGGGAAATGTCAGTGACATGAATTCGTCTTCCTTAGCTAAAAAACATACTTGCGCCCACCAGGAGCAAGAATACCGCGAATACGCGTTTTATAATGGGTGTCGGTAAACGGGTCGCAAGTCTCGCCCCGTAACGCGTTGTCATTACGGAAGTGACTACAATACCAATCAATGCTGGCAAGTAAACATACCCCACACTATAAGGTGGCAATATCTCGGGTTGCGTCAGCCCGAAAAAGATAAAACCTATGACACCGGAAAGCGCCAAAAAGACACCGCACAATGATGCACTGCCAATGGCTTTGCGCATTTCGACACCATGATAGTTCAGATAAGGCACGGTCAATGAGCCGCCACCAATTCCCGCAAGGCTCGCTATCATACCAATCGCAGTCCCACTGGTCATGCTGCCAAGCGGAGAAGGTAGCGGTCTGGTTGATTTTACCCGAAGTGACAGTGCCATTTGCAGAGCGAGCAACAGCACGATAATCCCGAAGACTTTCGGCAAATACTCCGTTGGCATTCTGTCAGCAATCGCACTGCCAAGCAGCCCACCCAGTAAAATACCCGGTAACAAGGTTTTAATAACGGAAGGCTGAACATTACCGAGGCGATAGTGTGTATAAGCGGAGGAGGATGACGTGACCACAATGCTTGCTAGCGATGTGGCGAGTGCCATAGGCATCACGAGATTGGCAGAGATTCCCGCCCAGGGCAGAAGCACGCTAAGCGCTGGCACAACAATCAGGCCACCACCGATCCCTAAAAGCCCGGCTAACAGACCAACAACGCCCCCGACGGCAAGACAAACGCCAAACAACCACAATGTGGCTTCTAACATGGAATATTCCTATGGGTGCTGCACTTTTTAAATAGCCAGATCACCTTATTTATTTGCCCTGAGCTTTACGTCCGAGTATCGCTGTGGCTACTTACCTACCCGGATCAAACCGCCGAGATTGTACTGTTCTAAAAAGGCTTCTGAAGCGTTTCTTATATCACGCGCTAATGACAGTTGTTGGACAGTCGCCGCGTGCGACTCAAGCTGCTTACTCGGAATATGGCGCAAAACGTATTTTATCTTCGCCACACTACGGGTATTCATACTGAGCTGTCTGTATCCCATTCCCACCAGCAGTGATGCACCAATAGGATCACCGGCAAACTCACCACAAACACTCACCGGCAATTTAAGCCGTTTGCTGTTGTCGAGAATTTGCCTAAGCACCGCCAACACTGAAGGGTGGAATGTATCATAGACATCTGCCACTCGGGCGTTGTTTCTGTCCACCGCCAGCAAATACTGTGTTAGGTCATTGGTGCCGACAGAGAGAAAGTCGATGTGAGGAGCAATGGCGTCCAATTGGTAGAGCACGGAAGGAACTTCTACCATGATCCCAAGTTTTGGCAGCTTCAAGGTCTCGCCTTGCACACTAGCTATTTCCGTGACTTCCGCAAAGGCTCTCTCTACCAGTGCTTTGGCTTCTAACAGCTCAGACAAACCAGAAATCATCGGCAGCAGGATGGAGAGATTATCGCGCCCGATGCTGGCACGCAGCATCGCTCGAACCTGAATCAGGAAGATATCTGGATGGTCTAGGGTAAAACGGATTCCGCGCCAACCAAGGAAAGGATTATCCTCTTCGATTTTGAGATAAGGCAATGGTTTGTCACCGCCAATATCCAGTGTACGCATGACCACTGGCTGCTTGGGATAGCAATCCAGAATCGCACGGTATTGATTCACCTGATCGTCTTCCGACGGGAAGCTTCGTTGCATCAAAAACGGCACTTCGGTGCGGTAGAGACCAACGCCATCTACCCCACGGTTGATAGCAATGCTGGTATCAGCACTGAGTCCCGCATTCAAATGGACTTCTACCCGCACACCATCAGACGTTTCTGTCTTCTTCGTGAAGGTACTTTCGACTTCCTGTTGAAGCTCCAACTCTTCATCACGAAGACGCTCATACTCTTCAAGAACCTGAGGTGCTGGCTCAACCAGCAAACGCCCCTTGAAACCATCCAGCACGATTTGCTTGCGGTGCACCAACTGCGGGCTGAATTCCACGCCCATGACAGCAGGAATGCCCAAGGCTCTTGCCAAAATGGCAGCGTGCGCATTTACTGCCCCTTCTTCTGCGACGACACCCGCCAGACGATCGCGTGGGATCGCAGCCAGCATGGCTGCCGTCAATTCGCGGGCGAACAGCACGATAGGTTCGTCAAAATTCCACTGCTTGATTTCCTGATTCTCAAGGAAATAAAGCAAGCGTTGACCCAGTTCTTTCACGTCATTGGCGCGTTCGCGAAGATAAGGATCTGACATGTTCTGGAAACGCTCAGAAAACGCGTCAATGGTTTGCTTTACCGCCCACTCTGCCAAATCGCCATTCTGAATGCGCTCATTCATCGCCTTTCGCAGCATGGGATCATTCAGAAGGTGGATAAAAAGATCGAAGATCGCCAGCGTGTCCTGATTCAGTTCACTGTCAAAACGCTTTCGCAAACGGCGGAATTCGGTAATGGCTGCGCTGATAGCACCATCCAATCTGTCACGTTCTTTTTGTGTATCAAGGCAAGATGCCGGAAAGACCAAATCCAACCGTGGCTGGGATACATCACACCAGGCTTTAGCTATAGCAACCCCAGGAGATGCAGCAGCACCTTCTAAAAGTAAGGCGCCTTTTGCGTTGTTGGGCCAAAAGCCTTGCGCCTTGGCGTGAGCAAAAACTACCGCAAGTTGGGCCGCCAACGTGACCAGAAAAGATTCTTCACTTTCATCAAACTGACGAGAGTCGCGCTGCTGGACAACCAAAACTCCCAGCACCTTTCGGCGATAAATAATGGGTGTACCAAGAAAGGCTTGGAAAATATCTTCGCCGATATCAGGAAAGTGTTTGAAGTCGCTATGCGAACTGGCGAGTGCAAGGTTGATGGGTTCGGCACGACGACCAACTAAGCCCACCAAGCCTTCATCAAAAGAGAGAGAAACGCGGCGAGCACGGGCATTGAGTCCCTGGGTCGCCATAAGATCATATTGTTCACGGTCATGATCCGCGATATAAACCGAGCAACACTCGGTTTGCATCGCAGAACAGGTCTCGCGCACTAAGACATTGAGCGCCTGTTTGACGTCGGTGGACGACGCTACATTGTTAACGATATCCCTCAGTTTCGTCAGCATCGGCGCCCTCGACGTTCATCCTTAGTTCTTTGCTGTGCCCCGCTTACCTTTTCGTTTGGTCTTTCTTTCGCGAAAAGGCATCGCCATTGGCGCAAACTCTTTCATAGCTCGTCGGTAAACTTCGCGTTTAAACGACACCACTTGCCTCACAGGGTACCAATAACTGACCCAACGCCAGCCATCAAATTCCGGTGTCCCCCCGCGCTGCATGTTCACCTTTGACTCGTCACATTCCAGCTTCAGCAAAAACCACTTTTGCTTCTGACCGATACACACTGGCTTGGAATCCCAGCGAACCAGACGTTTAGGTAATTTATAGCGTAACCAATGACGACTGGTAGCCAGAATTCTTACGTCTTTCTTCGTGAGCCCTACTTCCTCGTATAACTCACGGTACATGGCCTGTTCAGGTGTTTCACCATCATCAATACCACCTTGTGGAAATTGCCAGGAGTGTTGTCCGTATCGACGAGCCCAGAGAACTTGACCGTGGCTGTTACAAATAACTATCCCCACATTGGGACGGTAGCCATCGCCATCTATCACTGGACGACCTCAAATATAAATCTCTATTACCAGTGATTTTTTCACACAATGTGCACAGTGGTAAACAAACATTGTGTATGAGACGCATTTTTTGGGGGCTTCAACCGCCTTTATGGATAAATCCCTGGTCACCACTAAGTTATAAACAATCCGGTGAGACTAAGCGCACATTTATTCACGCTTTCTGTGGATACATTTGTGCAGAACAGACTTTAAACGGGACAAAAGTGTCTCTTTGACCGATATGAAAAGTGTCCACACAAGCGGGGAATTTAAATTATATCTATATATTTCATATTCATAATTAAATTTAGGTTCATATTCCCAAGCAAAATCGGAGGACAAAAACAGAACGATCTTAAAGTGGTCAAAGATCCATCAAAGTAAGACTTACCCACACCACTCGCTCACTTTCCAATCAGAATGATCCAAAAGCCGCCTATTTATGTGACCAAAACCACTGTATAAGCATCCATGATCCATTTTTACACCTCCGACACTTAGATCGTTGTGGATAACTCCGTAAGGGTGCAAAAATTAGTGGATCCATTATGGTGAGGCTGATAGCGTTCACTGCAGACAACTAAGACACCGAGGCATGATGATCCCCGCACCCAATTCAGAAGCTGAACTCCTTGAACGCGCCTTTGCTTTGGCGGGCTTTACGCTCGGTGAACTGGCCGAACAACATGGACTGGAATGCCCAGTAGATCTGCGCCGAGAAAAGGGCTGGGTAGGCATGTTGCTTGAGACCTGTCTGGGTGCGACTGCAGGCAGCAAGCCCGAGCAGGATTTTCAGGAATTAGGGATCGAGCTGAAATCCATCCCTATCAGCCATACAGGAAAACCATTGGAAACCACTTTTGTCTGTGTCGCGCCACTGACTGGTGTTCAGGGGTTGACCTGGGAAAACAGTCATATCCGCAACAAGCTATCAAAAGTGCTTTGGATCCCGGTTGAAGGTGAAAGGGAAATTCCGGTTTGCGAGCGTCATGTAGGTATGCCGTTATTATGGAAGCCTTCAGAAGATGAAGAGTCGCAGCTAAAAGCGGATTGGGAAGAATTGATGGAGTTTATCGTGCTGGGAAAAGTGCATGAAATCAGTGCCAGACACGGTGAGTTCTTACAGCTTCGCCCTAAAGCGGCAAACAGCAAAGTCAAAACTGAAGCCTATGGCGCTAAAGGTCAACCCATCAAAACCTTGCCCCGTGGCTTTTATCTTCGCACTCAGTTCACGGGCAAGATACTCGCCCGCCACTTTATGCTGCCGGAAAGCGAAAGTTAGCTCTAGGGTCTGTCGACCTTAAAGCGTAATTTCCATGTCCTCATTGCAGGAAGTATCCGCGGGCCCAAACTCATCATAAGGATCCAGCAGACGTAACGTTGCTTTTTTCACTCCCACTTTGCGAAGCTTCTCTGACACCTGTTCCATGTTGTCAAAATGCATCACTTCATCCGTATTGTCGTCTTTCAGTGGCTCCAGCTTGTGCCTGACTTCCACTTCCACCACATACTGTGCACCACCTGCATGTGCAATCACATAGCAATGGGGAACGTTGTCCGGGTGAGCCTGTATCCAGCTCTTCAATTGCTTTAATTTCATTTCGTTACCCGCATTGTTAATCGAATGTTAATTCTAGTATAAGGACTCAGGATAGTGTGTGTGGTTTAAAACTGATAATTCTGATCGCTCCCACGGAATCCATTTGCGACATCTCAAAACCTTCCTCCGGATCTACACCAAGTCCCCCACTTTTTCGCTTGTACCGACAAGAAAACTTTCTAAGATGGAAGGTAAACCCCGCACATCTCGAAAACGTGTTTCTCGTCGTCCATGAGATGCAGCCCAAGGAGAAAGGATGCAATACCACACTCTTCCCCATACCAATCTGGAAGTCAGTAAGATTTGTCTTGGTACTATGACCTTTGGTCAACAGAACACAGAAGCAGATGCTCATCAGCAGCTGGACTTCGCACTCGACCATGGCGTGAACTTTATTGATACCGCGGAAATGTATGCGGTGCCACCGACCCCAGAAACACAGGGGCTGACAGAGCAATATATTGGCACCTGGCTGCAAAAGTCGGGTAAACGCGACAAGGTGATTATCGCCACCAAGATCGCAGGTCCTCGCGGCGTGCCGTACATTCGTGAAAACATGTCACTTGATCGCCGTAATGTTCGTCAGGCTGTCAACGACAGTCTCGCCCGTTTGCAGACAGACTACATCGACCTTTATCAGGTGCACTGGCCACAGCGCCATGTGAACAGTTTTGGACAATTGAACTACGACCATCAGGACGAAAACTCAGGCGTCACCCTGCTGGATACTCTGGATGCGCTCGCCGAACTGGTGCGCGAAGGCAAAATCCGTCACATCGGCGTCTCGAACGAAACGCCATGGGGCGTGATGAGCTATCTTCGTTTGGCGGAAAAGCACAGCCTGCCGCGTATTGTGTCAATCCAGAACCCGTATAATCTGCTCAACCGCAGCTTCGAAGTGGGTCTGTCAGAGATCAGTCATCAGGAAGGCGTCGAGCTGTTAGCTTACTCACCGCTCGCGTTTGGTGTGTTGAGCGGAAAATACCTCAATGGCGCTAAACCAGAAGGAGCACGCTGCACCCGTTGGGAGCGTTTCGCCCGATACTTCACCGAGCAAGGGCTGGCTGCAACTCAGGCTTATGTTGATCTGGCGAAGGAATTTGCTATCGATCCAGTGCAGATGGCACTGGCTTACGTCAATACCCGCTCCTTTGTCGCTAGTAATATCATCGGCGCTACGACGCTTGAGCAGCTCAAAACCAACATCGATTCCATAGACGTTGAATTGCCGGAAGAATTGCTGAAGCGCATTGAAGAGATTGGCCAGCAGTACTCCAATCCTTGTCCATAGCGCTTACTGGCCTTTGGTTTTTAAATAGAAAAAGCGCCGTAAGGCGCTTTTTTATTATGTGATTATAGGGAATTCGCGAGTCACCCAGGATAGTGACTCCCTTTTGATTACGTTGTCAGGTTCAACCTTAACTTTCTGCGCATTCGTGCCACTTCGCGTTGGGCTTTAAATTTAGGTGCAACGGTGTGACCGATAGATAAGCCATCTTTCTCGAAACCAATATCTCGCATTAGATGCTCTGACAAAGGCTCGCCAACATAGCGAATTCGGCGATGGGCTTTTCTCCAGGCTGACTCTTCACGTTTAATATCCATACGGACGAAAAACACGGCCAGACGCAGGTACATAGATTGGTTCATGACGGACTCCTTGTTGAGTTTCAGGAGGCCTTGGATAGATTGCGGGAGAGGGATCTTAACTAGGAAGTGTCGGTCAGAGCCGCAGTCATATCCGCGGCCCATTTGCTAAAGGGTGCGGATTATTGTACAGGTTTTCGCATATCTGCGCACAGATGGATGGCGCAAGTCATGACGGATGTAAACAGTTGATTTGTCACCTTATTGCCTCCTTTCTGCGTAAACCTGCGGAGTATTCCGCACTTGTAAATTCACTGTTAATACTAATGATTTAGATCAATATATCAACGCGTTATTTTATATAACCATGAATTTAGTGGCATGTGCTTTATTCAACAACTTGAGCAATATTTCACCGCATCCTGTTCGAGTATTTGTCTATTAATGAGGACATATACCCAAATGACCTGAAGATTCTCGCATTCAGAGGTCATCAATGCGTTCAATTCAAAGCAAATTTCACTAGGAATGGTTGTTCTATTTCTATGAGATTTAACGATGAAGTGGATGCATTAAGGGCCTCCCTTTGATTACCTCCAAATCATCCGAATTTCGGATGGTAATTAACTATTTTCAATCTTATTAGTGGATATCATGTCGGCATTGATTGAGAGGTAACACACCATGAGAACTGCAGCAGACCGTATTCGACACGCCATCGCCTTCGAGGTGATAGGCCTTATCCTCATTGTAAGCATTCTGTCCCTGTTTGGTTTTGATGCCGCACACACAGGTGTGTTGGGTGTGGCTTTTTCCATTCTGGCGACAGGTTGGAACTACATTTATAACCTGTGGTTTGACAAAGCTATGGTGAAAATGACCGGCAGGACCGAGAAGAAACAAAAGCATCGTATCCTTCATGCGGTACTGTTTGAGTTGGGACTGCTTTGGGTGACGCTGCCTGCTATTGCATGGTGGCTTAACATCAGCCTGTGGCAAGCTTTCCTGATGGACATTGGTCTGGTGGCCTTCTATCTGGTTTACGCATACGTCTACAATCTGGCGTACGATAAAGTGTTTCCTATTAATGAAGGGAAGCTAGTCACCCAGTAATCTAATAGACGAAAAAAACCGCCTAATAAGGCGGTTTTTTTATTTCAGCTAATTACTTAGCGAAAGCTACGCGGTGCAGGAATCAAGCTGTGCTTGTTCAGCAAACGGTACATAGTTGCACGTGACACACCCAGCTCTTTCGCTGCAGCAGACACCTGACCATTGTTGCTTTCCAGCACAGCGAGCAGTGCATCACGCTCAGACTCTTCACGAATCTTACGCAGGCTTTGTTTGTAATCGCCCTGACGTGGCAGATCCAGATGCTCAGCCTCAATCACCAGATTATCCGCCAGCAGTACTGCACGTTTCACCTGGTTGATCAGCTCACGTACGTTACCTGGCCAGCTATAGTTGGTCAGGATCTTGTTCGCTTCTTCAGAGAAGGTGCGCGCCTGCGTGTTGTACTGACGTGCAAACTTCAACAGGAAGTGCTCAGCCAGCTCAGGAATGTCTGCACTACGCTCTTTCAGTGAAGGAACAGAAATGCGCAGAACATTGAGGCGGTAGAACAGATCTTCACGGAACTGACCTTCAGCAACCGCTTTTTCCAAATCCATGTGCGTCGCCGCAATCACACGAACATCAATCTCTTTCGAATATTTGTCGTCGTGCGTTTCTACCGTACCATCCTGCAAAAGATGCAGAAGGTTTGCCTGAAGATTCAGAGGCAAATCACCAATTTCATCCAGGAACAGAGTGCCTTGGTGCGCTTGCTGCACTTTGCCTTCTGTCGTGCCATCACCAAACAGCTCGTTTTGAATAAGCTTCTCTGGTAGCGCGCTACATTTCACAGAAACGAACGGACCTTTCGCGCGGGTTGAAGCATTATGAATTGCCATACCCACCAGCTCTTTGCCGGTACCGCTTTCACCGTTGATCAGAACTGATACGTCAGTCGGTGCGACACGACGAACCTGATCACGCAGTTTCTTCATCACAGAGGTTTTACCCAGCAGTCCCATGTCACTGTGGTCGCCCAGTTGAGGCCATACGTGACGCTCAAGCTTCAGCATGCCCAGTTGGTGACCGATGGTGCTCATCAGTTGGCTATCTGGAATTGGAGAAGTGAAGTAGTCGATGCAGAAGCTCACAATGAACTGACAAATTGCATCATTGTTGAGTTGATCTTCGCGGATCAGCGCCAGCCAGCGAACCTGCTTGTTGCGGTTTACCAGTGATGCGACACCGTTGAGACTGAAATCATCGTGGCTGATATCCACAATACCAATGCAAGGACCAATGTCCTGAAGGAGAGATTGTGCTGCTCTGAGGTCATAACAGCGGTGACAACGCCAACCTGCTTGTTCCAGTGTTGCCAGCCAAGGTTCGTAAGTTCCGCCTACTACGACGAGTGAACTTGGAACCGCCTCAGATCTGAATTGCATACCCATAACGCCTGCCTTTAGTCATCCATTAACGACACGTGTTCAAAATGTTGTGAGTATCATTATATTTTGTAAGACAAGCAGGTCTGTCTCAATGTAGATACAAGGTAGCTCTCAAATCAGCACAGTTCCCAGATAAGACACTTTTGCTGTTCGATTTGCTGACAACATAGGCATCTAGTAGCTGACATATTTATCAGTATTATTAATAGGATAGACTATTCCATGATGCCCAAAAAAGCCATCAAAATGGCCAACATTTCAAACACTTCTCAATTTTGAGAAATTTAAGATTCTCTTTAAAATTTCTTAGATCATAGACTATGACCCGATTAATTGAGGCTATCTATTGATAGAGAAAGCAAAAAAACCGCGTCCAAGTGAGACGCGGTCTTTCATTTAAGGCAGGGCTTCGAGAAACTATCTCACTTCTTCGCCACTGGCGATGACGGTTTCTCTGACTTTGTCTGCAAACTGCAACGCTTCCTGGCGCACTTTGTCTTCATCCACCGTCAGTATGTCTCTCTCCTGCATCAGAAGCTGGCCATCAACGATGGCATGTTTCACGTTCGATGCATACGCGGAGTAAACCAAGGCTGAATAAGGGTTGTACATTGGCACCATGTTTGGCGCTTTCGTATCAATTACGATGATGTCTGCCAGCTTACCCGTTTCCAGAGAACCTATTTTGTCTTCCATGTGGAGAGCACGTGCCGCTCCCATGGTTGCCATTTCTATGACCTTGATCGGAGGCATTGCCGCGCGATCTTTGTTCACCAGCTTGTGCACTTTAGCAACTTGGTTGAACTCATCCACTGTACTGAGTGTGTTACCTGACATTGGCCCGTCAGTCCCGAGACCAATTCGAAGACCATCATCAAACATCTTCAAAGCCGGAGACACACCTTTGGCAGACTTGATGTTGGCACTCATGTTATGCGCGATGCCCACATCGTGCTTTTTCAGCAGCGCAATATCGTGCTCATCGACATTAATCACGTGCGCGCCAACTAAGTTCGGCGTCAGCGCACCAATATCCGCCATGTATTCGACGGGAGACTTACCACCACTGCGCTCAGCAATCACTTCGTTTTCACGCTCTGATTCCGCAAGATGGATCATTACCGGCACATCGTGCTCAAGCGAAAGCTTGGTGATTTTCTGCAGCACTTCGGTGGTATTGGTATAAGGTGCGTGTGGCGCGAAAGCAGGGGTAATACGAGGATGGTCTTTATATTCCTTAATAAAGTTCAGTGCGTATTGGATGCCTTCCTCCGCGTTAGCGGCATCAGCGACTGGAAACCTAATCACGGTTTCACCCAGAATCGCGCGCATACCAATCTTGTCGACGGTTTTCGCCACTTCATCTTCGAAGTAGTACATATCGGCATAAGTGGTCACGCCGCCTTTCAGCATTTCCACATTACCCAGTTGCGCGCCGATACGTACCATATCTCTGCTCACCAACTGACTTTCTAATGGGAAGATATAGCGGTGCAGGCGATCTGGCACATCATCACCCAGTGAACGGAACACTGTCATTGAGGCATGAGTGTGGGTGTTGATCAATCCTGGCATCACGATGTCGCCATCCACATCCAAGACGGTTTTGGCCTGATAGGCTTCCGACAGACTCTCATCACCGACAGCCACAATCTTGTTGCCACTAACAGCCACTACACCATTCTCGTAAACCGCTTTGTCAGCGTTCATGGTCAATACGGTCGCGTCTTTAATTAACAGGTCGATATGTTCAACAGCAAACGCTGCCGATGAAGCCAACGTTGCCAGAGCAACACTGGCAGAAAGGAAGGATTTTTTTAGCATGGTTATCTTCAATAAAAGCAGCAAGGAATTGCGCGGGCATCATCCCTGCAGATGAATCAAACCGGAACTAAAACGTTAATTGCATCGCAATATTTGTGACATTGAGCAAACGTTTGCACACTAACATACGCACATAAAAAAACACTGGCATAAGCCAGTGTTTTTGGTGTCTCAGAGACGTCTCAGAAGTCAGTCAGATTTAGTCTTTCTTCTGGTTCAGTGGACGCATCGCCGGGAACAGAATCACGTCACGGATAGTGTGCGTGTTGGTAAACAGCATTGCCAGACGGTCGATACCGATGCCCTGACCCGCAGTTGGTGGCAGACCATGTTCCAGTGCAGTGATATAGTCTGCATCGTAGAACATCGCTTCGTCGTCACCTGCGTCTTTCGCATCAACCTGTGCTTTAAAGCGAGCGTCCTGATCTTCTGCGTCGTTCAGCTCCGAGAAGCCGTTCGCCACTTCACGACCACCAATGAAGAACTCAAAGCGGTCGGTGAAAAACGGATTGTCATCGCTACGGCGCGCCAGCGGAGAGATGTCTGCCGGGTAGCCAGTGATGAAGGTTGGCTGGATCAGTTTAGGTTCTGCGGTTTCACCGAAGATTTCTTCCAGCAGCTGACCACAAGTCCAGAATTTCTCAACGTAGATCTCCAGAGACTTCGCAATAGCCACCAGCTTCTCACGATCCTGAACATCTTCCACTGTCAGCGCTTGGATATCAGCGTGCTCTGGGTTGTAGTGCTTGATCGCTTCCAACATAGTCATACGTGCGTATTTACCACCGAATTCCACGGTGTAATCGCCGTAAGGCATAGAGGTTTCACCCAGAACTTCAACGGCCACGGTACGCAGCATGTCTTCAGTCAGGTCGATCAGGTCGTTGTAATCTGCGTACGCCATGTAGAACTCAATCATGGTGAATTCTGGGTTGTGGCGTGGAGACAGACCTTCGTTACGGAAGTTACGGTTGATTTCGAATACGCGCTCGAAACCACCCACAACCAGACGCTTCAGGTACAGCTCAGGCGCGATGCGCAGGAACATTTCCTGATCCAGTGCGTTGTGGTGAGTGATAAACGGACGTGCAGAAGCACCACCCGGGATCACTTGCATCATTGGCGTTTCCACTTCCATGAAGTCTTTTGACTCCATGTAACGGCGGATCGCAGAAATCAGCTTAGAGCGTACCTTGAATGCGTTGCGCGAATCTTCGTTCACGATCAGGTCAACGTAACGCTGACGGTAACGCATTTCCTGATCAGTCAGACCGTGGAATTTTTCTGGCAGAGGACGCAGTGCTTTAGTCAGCAGTTGGTACTCTTCCATGTTCACGTACAGGTCGCCTTTACCAGACTTGTGCAGTGCACCTTTCACACCGATGATGTCACCGATATCCAGACCTTGATATTGCTCTTTCAGCACGTTCTGAACGTCTTTCGCTGCGTACGCCTGAATGCGACCGCTCACGTCCTGAAGTGCCAGGAAAGGACCACGCTTTGCCATCACACGGCCAGCAACGCTGACTTTATGATCCAATGCTTCCAGCTCTTCCTTGCTCTTTTCGCCAAACTCAGCCTGAAGATCAGCCGCTTTGTGCTCACGGCGGAATTCATTTGGGTGGCCGTTTGCATTGCAGCTTTGACGAATGTGGTTCAGTTTTGCACGACGCTCCGCGATCAGCTTGTTTTCGTCTTGTAACTGGTCAGTCATAGTGAACCTTTGAATTAACTTAAAAAATTACAAACCAGATTTCAGGCTGGCTTCAATAAACTTGTCGAGATCACCGTCAAGCACCGCTTGGGTGTTACGGTTTTCGATACCGGTACGCAGGTCTTTAATGCGTGAGTCATCCAGAACGTAAGAGCGGATCTGGCTACCCCAACCGATGTCAGACTTCGCTGCTTCATTCGCCTGTTTCTCTGCGTTCTGCTTTTGCAGTTCCAGTTCAAACAGTTTTGCGCGAAGCTGCTTCATCGCCTGATCTTTGTTCTTGTGCTGGCTTCGGTCATTCTGGCACTGCACCACGGTGTTGGTTGGTACGTGTGTGATACGTACCGCTGATTCGGTGGTGTTAACGTGCTGACCGCCCGCGCCTGACGCACGGTAAACGTCGATACGCAGATCAGACGGGTTGATATCGATGTCGATATTTTCGTCCACTTCCGGGTAAATAAACGCAGAAGAGAACGAGGTGTGACGACGACCGCCTGAATCGAACGGAGACTTACGAACCAGACGGTGAACACCGGTTTCGGTACGCAGCCAGCCGTAAGCGTATTCGCCGCTGATACGAACGGTTGCTGATTTCAATCCAGCCACATCACCTTCAGACACTTCAATCACTTCGGTCTTGAAGCCTTTTGCGTCAGCCCAACGCAGGTACATGCGCAGCATCATGGATGTCCAGTCTTGCGCTTCAGTACCGCCTGAACCTGCTTGCAGGTCGATATAACAATCAGAACCGTCGTGATCGCCAGAGAACATGCGGCGGAATTCCAGCTTCGACAGCTTCTCTTCCAGATCGCTCAGCTCCGGCTCGATTTCATCGAACGTATCCTGATCGTTTTCTTCTACTGCCAGTTCCAGCAGTTCGGTGATGTACTCGCCACCCTGATCCAGCTGGTCGATAGTTTCTACTACCGCTTCCAGCGACGCGCGTTCACGACCCAGCGCTTGGGCACGCTCAGGTTCGTTCCACACATCAGGTTGTTCGAGTTCGGCATTAACTTCTTCTAGACGCTCTTTCTTGGCGTCATAGTCAAAGATACCCCCTAAGGACATTTGCACGCTCGGCAATGTCCGCTAGGCGGTTTTTGATTGGATTGATTTCAAACATGGTCACTTTTCTATGTTCGGAATGAGTTTTAACCGCCGAATTCTACAGAATTGCGGACGGAATATACAGAGTGTGATGGGGATCAAAGGAGAAATTTTCGGAGAAAAATGAGAGAAAAGGCTAAAGGTCCTGGGTCCTACAGTATTTGAACTGTTTAGCAGAGCCTCTGGCTCTTGCTCCTCCTAGGACCTTCTTTTCCTAGGACCCTAGGACCTGCTCTTCCTTACCTAAACCGCCGCCATATGCTCAACCATCAACTGCACCGTACGGTTGCCACGGAACTCGTTCACATCGAGGCGATATGCGACCTCGACCATTTGCACAGAGGGATCCGGCCAGCGTCGCAAGTCAATGTTGAAGGCGATGGCGTCCACCATTTGTCCGCCCATGACTGGTTCCAACATCATTTTCAGGTGTTTCCCGCCCACCAGCTTTTGATGCAGCAGCTTGAACTTGCCATCAAACAGTGGCTCAGGAAAGCCTTGCCCCCAAGGACCACCAGAACGCAGCGTTTCAGCCACATCCAAATTGATCTCATTGGAAAGGAGTTCACCGTCTGAAAGCAGTACACCTTTCAACTCTTCTTCGCTGATGGTGTTTTTTACGGCTTCGTCGAACAGTTTCGAGAAACGTTCAAAGTCCGCTTCGGCGATGGTCAGACCCGCTGCCATGGCGTGACCGCCAAACTTTTTAATCAGGCCCGGGTTTTGCGTATCAATCACATCCAGGGTGTCACGCATATGCAGCCCCTGAATCGAACGTGCTGAGCCTTTGATAGTGCCTTCACCACCATCAGCGAAGGCAATCACAGGGCGGTGGAATTTGTCTTTAATGCGTGATGCGAGGATACCAATCACACCCTGATGCCATTCGCGCTGGAACAGTGCAAGGCCGCAAGGCAGACTGCTGCCTTCACCAAATTGAAGACGCTCACAAATCGCCATCGCTTCTTCTTTCATGCCCTGCTCGATTTCCTTACGGCTTTGGTTCAGGGCATCCAGCTCACTTGCCATCTGGCGCGCGGCTTGAAGGTTTTGACACAGTAAAAGCTCAATACCAAATGACATATCATCCAAGCGGCCTGCAGCATTAATGCGTGGCCCCAAGGCAAAGCCGAAATCACTCGCCACCAGCGTCGTCATATTGCGGTTCGCTACTTCAATCAAAGCCTGAATACCCGGACGACATTTCCCCGCGCGGATTCGCATCAAACCCTGATGCACCAAAATGCGGTTGTTGGTGTCCAGCGATACCACATCGGCCACTGTACCCAATGCGACCAAGTCCAACAGTTCCGCCAAGTTCGGTTCAGCGATACCACGCTGGGCAAACCAGCCGTTATCACGAAGATGAGCACGCAGTGCCAACATCAGATAAAACGCCACACCAACACCTGCGAGCGATTTGGACGGAAAGCCACACTCGTTGAGGTTCGGGTTCACCATGGCATCAGCATCCGGCAGCACTTCGCCCGGTAAGTGGTGGTCGGTCACGACGACTTGAATATCGCGGGCTTTGGCTGCTGCAACCCCTTCAATCGAAGACACACCGTTATCCACGGTCATGATAAGCTCCGCGCCTTTGGCTGCAGCTTGCTCTACCACGTCTGGGCTCAAGCCATAACCATCGTCAAAACGGTTCGGCACTAGGTAATCAACGTTGGTGCAGCCCATCATGCGAAATGCCGTCACAGAAAGGGCTGAGCTTGTTGCGCCATCGGCATCAAAGTCGCCCACCACGATAATGCGTCGCCCTTCTGCCATTGCAGCTGCCAGCAATTCTACGGCGCGTTCAATGCCATGTAGTTCGTTGTAATTCAGCAGCCCGCGAGCACTGCGCTCCAGTTCACCTTCAGAGGTGATGCCACGGTTGGCGTAAATACGCTGGAGCAATGGCGGAATTGAAGCAGGAAAAGCAGCATCCTGTGCCGCATGACGACGTTTAATTTCAATCATGGAGAGAACCTGTGAGTCATCGCTTATACCGATGAGCATTAAGAATGCGGATTGAGCCTCCATTTTAGCGGGTGGTTTTCAAAGCGGAAGACTTTGGAACTGAATGCTGTGAAGACAGAAAGAAAAAAGCGCCATCAAGTCAGCGCTTTTTGAGAAGAAATATTTAACCTTTGAATTTCTGTTCAAGATTCTGCAGCAAACCCTTTGCAGGGAGATAACCGCCCAAAACCGTGCCATCTTCAAGCATAATGGCAGGTGTACCCGTCACACCCATTGCGTTGCCCAATGCCATATGGCGACGGACAAGATCCGTGCACTGTTTACTTTCTTCATTGAAGTTGCGCGCTTTTGCCAGGTTCATTGCGTCCACTTTGTCATCTGCACACCAAATGGCACTCATTTGGCCGATGTTTGGGGAGCGTTCACCCGAGCGAGGGAATGCCAGATAGCGAACGGTAATTCCCAGATCATTGTATTCCTTCATTTCACTGTGGAGCTTCATGCAGTAACCACAAGTGGTATCTGTAAATACGTTAACCACGTATTTCTCGTCTTTCGCCGGATAGACGATCAGTTCTTTCTCAACATCCGCTTCTTCAAACAGCTTTTTATTACGCTTCGCCTGAGTGATTTCAGTCAGGTTGATAGATTCCGTTGGCGTTGTATGGAAAAGCTGGCCATAGATAAAGTAAGAACCGTCTTTGTTGGCATAAACCACGCCGCCATTGGTCACCACTTCATAGAGACCCTCAACTGGTGCTTTTTCAATAGTTTCAACGTTCAGACGGTATTTCGCCAATACATCAGCAATTGCCGCTTTGTCTGCACCTTCCGCAGCCTGTGTGCCGAATGACAACATGGCAGAGGCAATCAAAGCACGCGCCATCAGTTGTTTTAAATTCATAGTGTTCAGATCCTGAAAATGGGTTTGCGGGCAAACTGTCACTCACTCAGACCGGACAGAAACGAAAAAAATCCCAAGTGAGGTAAAAAAACACCCGTTCGGCTGCATTATGCCCGAGGATGGTGCTCCTGATGCAACTGTTTTAGTCGCTCAGTCGCGACGTGAGTATAAATTTGCGTGGTCGACAGGTCACTGTGTCCCAACAACATTTGCACCACACGTAAATCTGCACCGTGGTTCAGCAAGTGCGTTGCAAAAGCATGGCGCAAAACGTGTGGCGAAAGCATGTCACCATCAATGCCTGCAAGCGCCGCATAAAACTTGATACGGTGCCAGAAAGTCTGACGGGTCATCATGCGGGCGCGGCGGCTAGGGAAAAACACATCCGAACTTTGCTCACCGAGCAATGCCGGGCGGCTGTGCGCCATATATCGCTCCAGCCAGTCGATTGCTGCCTCTCCCATTGGCACCAGACGCTCTTTTCCACCTTTACCAATTACCCGAACCACGCCCTGACGCAGGCTGACGTTTTCAGTGGTCAGGCTAATAAGTTCAGTCACGCGAAGACCTGTGGCGTACAGCAGCTCCATCATGGCTTTATCGCGAAGCTCGAGAGTGTCTTCCACATCGGGCGCATCAAGTAACGCTTCTACCTGCTCTTCCGACAAATCTTTTGGCAGACGCTTAGGCAATTTGGGGCTGATCAATGTGGCCGTTGGATCGTCTTCACGCTGCTTTTCGCGGTAAAGGTATTGGAAAAGACGACGCATTGCAGAGAGCATACGGGCACGGCTGCTTTGCTTGTAATCCTGATCGAATAACCAATGCTGGTAGTCCTGCAGTTTGGACGATGACACTTTCACCAGAGCCACGCTGTCATTATCCAGCCACTGGCAAAGTTTGGTCAGATCGTTTCGATATGAGGCCAGAGTATTCTCAGATAACCCCCGCTCCATCCACATTGCATCCAAAAACTGCTCTACCAATGCCGCGTTTTGTTCCACGATTCACTCACTTAAGTTCGATTGTTGCTTCTCTCAAACTACCTCACCCCCGCATGAATGCAAGGTTTACCCTGATTAAGCAAAACGATTGCAGCAAAATGCGCCAAATCCTCGTGGTTTACAGGGTGGAGATACAACGCCACGAGGAGTAGAATCCCCCCGACGCAACAGCAGGAAAAGCACATGAAAATAGGTTTGTTTTACGGCTCCACCACCTGTTACACCGAAATGGCGGCAGAGAAAATCCGCGATATCCTGGGTGACGACTTGGTGGATATTCACAACATCAAAGAAACGCCGGTTGACCAAATGAATCAATACGATTTGCTGTTGCTGGGCATTTCCACCTGGGACTTCGGTGAGTTGCAGGAAGACTGGGAAGCGGTGTGGTCACAACTTAATGGCCTGAACCTGCAAGGTAAAGTTGCCGCCCTTTTCGGTCTTGGCGACCAGGAAGGCTATGCCGAATGGTATCTTGATGCCATGGGCATGCTGCATGATGAGCTGTTGCCAACCGGCCTGAAATTTATCGGCTACTGGCCAAATGAAGGTTATACCTTTGAAGCCTCAAAAGCGCTGACCGAAGACGGTAAACAGTTTGTCGGCTTGGCATTGGATGAAGATAGCCAATACGAACTGAGTGATGAGCGCATCGCGACCTGGTGTGAGCAGGTGTTGGTTGAGTTTCAGGAAACGCTATAGTCCCTGGACTTGCAAGCCACCTTTCAGACATAAAAAAACCACCGCATCCGGTGGTTTTTTGTATTCCAATGACTTTGCTTTACGCGTGTGATGTTTCGTCTTTACGCTTACCCGCAAAGCTTACTGCAACCAGCGCAATTGCCGTTGGCAGCAGCCATGCCATGCCATAGTTAAACAGTGGCAGCACTTTCAGTGCAGAGACATCAACGCCCGCGACTTTCGCTGCATCCAACAGTGCAAACACCAAAGACACACCCAGTACCACGCGGTATGCCAGTTGTGGGTTAGGCATAAAGCGGCGCAGGAACGTCAGAGCAATCAGCGCAATCGCAACCGGGTAAAGTGCAAACAGGACAGGAACAGAAATCGCGATCAACTGGTTCAGGCCCACGTTCGCTACCACTGCACAAGCAATAGACAGGATAACGACCCATTGGCGGTAAGTGATTTTTGTCAGGGTGCTGAAGTAGTCAGAACACGCTGAAACCAGACCGATAACCGTCGTCAGACACGCCAGTACAATGATGGTCGACAGGATGATTTGACCAGCAGGGCCAAATAGCGCCAACACGTAAGCTGACAGAATCGCACCACCGTTTGCCGCGCCTGGTGCCACACCCGTCGCTGTCGCGCCCAGATAGAACAGAGAAACGTAAACAAATGCCAGACCCGCGGCCGCAATCACACCTGCATAAATCAGGTACTGACAGGTTTTCGCCTGATCCGTCACGCCTTTCTTGCGGATTACATCAACAATCAACATACCGAACATCAGTGCGGCGAAGGTATCCATGGTGTTGTAACCTTCAAGGAAACCTGTCGTGAACGCCTGATCCACATACGCACCCTGCGCTGCCACGATATCGCCTTGTGGGTTCACCACAACCGCAATCGCCAGTACTGCCAGTGCCGCAAACAGGGCAGGCGTCAGCAGCTTACCAATAGTGTCGATAAGCTTGCCTTGAGACAGGGAGAAGAACATTGCGATGGCAAAGAACACCACCGAGAAAAGCGACAATTCGAATTGGCCCGGTGCATTCAGGAAAGGCTTAAAGCCCATCTCATACGCCACCAAACCTGCACGTGGCGCTGCAAAAGCAGGACCGATAATGATGAAAATCAGCACCGCCATCAGTGTTGCCACTGACGCTGGCAGATCGCGGGTCAGGCCTTTCCACCCGCCACCCGCCACGGCAACCGCGACGATACCAATAAGAGGAAGGCCTACAGCAGTGGTCAAAAAGCCCAGCATTGCAGAAAAGGTGTGTTCACCTGCCAAAAAGCCCGCCAGAGGAGGAAAGATGATATTTCCGGCCCCGAGGAAAAATGCAAAGGTCATAAACCCTAGCGCGAGTATATCGCTAACCTTTAAACTCTCTTTCACTTCGTACTACCTATGTGTGTTTGCTTAATAATTGTGTAATCAACCGGTTAGCCTTTTGGTTATTTTTACTGTGCAATACCGATTACGCAGAATAATGACGAAGTTTTACCACACAGACAATAGAACATTAAAAAATAGATTATAAATCCATTTTTAAATCATTAACTGGCATTTATAACCAACCATTAATCTTTAGGCGATAGAAGTTGAAGATCTTGATTGCAATAGCCCATAACATAGCAGCAACATAATTATCTATTTTTTAAGCAATTGTCGACAATGGCAACGAGTAGAGTTCAAGAGGGTACCGTGTGTAAAGGCTTCAGATTCAAGCAATTTACTGTCGAAGATAAGGGCTGTGGCATGCCAGTCAGCACGGATGGCGTGCTGCTTGGCGCCTGGGTTGAAGCGGGAGAGTCTGATGAAGTGCTCGACATTGGCACGGGCTCTGGCTTACTGGCACTGATGATGGCGCAGCGATTTCCCGCAGTAAAAATCACCGCGCTGGATATCGATGAGCACGCCGCCAACACAGCACTATTCAATTCAGAACAATCTGCTTGGGCAGATCGGATAACTGTGCTGCATCAGGATATTGACGAGTGGGAAAACCCGTTGCAGTTCAATACTATTATCTGCAATCCCCCTTACTTTAACTCTGGCGAGCAAGCGGGCGATTCTCGGCGAGCCACTGCGCGCCACACCGACACCCTTTCTCACGACACCTTATTAAAAGTGATAAAGACTCGACTTTTACCCAACGGACAGGCGCATTTGATCTTACCTTCAGTGGAGGCTGATGCCTTGCTGGCGAAAGCCAAAGAGTATGGACTTTATTGCCAACGGCTGTTGAACGTACAACCAACCGCCAACAAACCGGTGAGTCGAAAGTTGATGTCGCTATCGAATCAGGAAGAACATGGTTTAGATGCCAAAACCTTGGTGATCCAGGCGGCGGGAAGCTATACAAACGACTTTATTTCGCTCACAAGAGATTTTTACCTCAAGATGTGATGATCGTACTTGAATTAGTCTCTATAATTCGCCCCCTAACTTTGAGTGGAGAAACAACGCGTGCGAACTTTTGCTGAACTAGAACTGGATCCTCAACTGCTACAAGCGCTGGATGACATGAGCTTCGAGCGACCAACAGCGATCCAGGCTGGCGTGATCCCTCATGGTATGGATGGCCGTGATATTCTGGCGTCTGCGCCAACGGGAACAGGAAAAACTGCTGCTTTTGTATTGCCATTGCTGCAACACCTTATCGACTTCCCTCGTCAGAAGCCGGGTCCTGCACGCGCCCTGATCCTGACTCCAACCCGTGAACTGGCCATTCAGGTTGCTGATCAAGCCCGCGCGTTGGCGAAATATACCGATTTAAAGATCATCACCATCACAGGTGGTATCTCTTACCAAGAACATGCTGAGATTCTGGGTAAGACCCAAGACATTGTGGTTGCAACTCCTGGCCGTCTGATGGAATACATCGAAGCAGAACGCTTTGACTGCCGTGCGATTGAAAGCCTGGTTTTGGACGAAGCAGACCGCATGCTCGACATGGGCTTTGGTCCTGCCGTTGATAAACTCTCTACCGAATGTCGCTGGCGTAAACAAAGTATGCTGTTCTCCGCGACGCTGGAAGGTAAAGGCATTGAAGGCTTCAAAAACACCCTGCTGACCGATCCGGTAGAAGTAGAAGCTGAACCGCCACGTCGCGAGCGCAAAAAGATCACCCAGTGGTACTACCGCTGTGACGACATGGCGCATAAAAACGCCCTATTGAAATCTATCCTGACTGAACAGGCTGAGCGCGCGATCATCTTTGTGAAAACCCGTGAGCGTCTGGCTGCACTGCGTGAATTCCTGACCAAAGAGAAAGTGAATTGTGCATGGCTGCAAGGTGAAATGGCTCAGGCAAAGCGTACATACGCTATCGAGCGCTTCACTACAGGTGAGATTAATGTACTGTTGGCGACTGATGTTGCAGCACGTGGTATCGACGTGCCGGATATCGATCACGTCATCAACTTTGACCTGCCACGCAAAGCCGACGTGTACCTGCACCGTATCGGCCGTACCGCCCGTGCGGGTAAGAAAGGTAACGCTATTTCTCTGGTGGAAGCACACGACCAACCAATGATGGATCGTATCTGCCGCTACATGAAAGAAGACGTGAAAGAACGCTATGTTGATGGCATGAAGCCAAAACATAAGAAGCCGGAATTTAAGAAGAAAAAGAAAAAGCTTTCTAACAAAGAAGTAAAAGGAAAAGCCAAGAAAGCGGCGAAAAAAGCAACGAAAAAATCCGCATAATCAAGCTTTTACTAGATTTTCAATTTAATTAGCGTTAAAAGAGGAGGCGAAAAGCCTCCTTTTTTATTTGTTTGCGATCGGTCGCAGATAAAAATTCTAGTTTGCTAATGGAATGCAGACTAAAGATCGGGCTCACAATCCGTCACATTGACAACACAAAATATTAACAATTTGTGTCATTTTCGGATTATCCTGCCGTTGGATAAAAAATCATCTATCCAATATTTTTTATTAGAGGGATCTTTTAATGCAATCTGTTGTTGATTTTTTAAACAGCATTATCTGGAGTCCAGTGCTTATTTACACCTGTTTGGGTGCTGGCCTGTTCTACTCCATCGTAACGCGCTTTGTTCAGGTTCGTCAGTTCAAAGAAATGACTCGCCTGCTGTTCTCTGGCAAAAGTTCTGAGAAAGGTATTTCATCTTTCCAGGCACTGGCCGTTTCACTTTCTGGCCGTGTTGGTACCGGTAATATCGCAGGTGTCGCCGCCGCGATCGGTTTCGGTGGTCCAGGTGCCGTTTTCTGGATGTGGGTTGTTGCCTTCCTTGGCGCTGCAACGGCTTACACTGAATCTACCCTTGCACAAATCTACAAAGAAGAAGACAAGGGCGAATTCCGTGGTGGTCCGGCTTACTACATTGAGAAAGCGATGGGTCAGAAGTGGTACGCATGGATTTTTGCCATCGCGACTATTTTTGCATGTGGTGTTCTGCTGCCGGGCGTACAATCAAACAGTATCGGTAACGCCGTTGAAGCCGCATTCGGCTCTGGTGAAATGATTGAAACCGCGATTGGCACCTACAGCCTGGCGAAAATCATCACCGGCACCCTCATCTCCATTTTGCTTGGTTTCATCATTTTTGGTGGCGTGAAGCGAATCGCGAGCTTTACTCAGGTCGTCGTGCCTTTCATGGCTTTGGCTTACATCATCATCGCATTCGTTATCATTGCGCTGAACATTACTGAAATCCCAGGTATCGTTGCGATGATCATTGGCGACGCATTCACACCTATGGCAGGTGTTGGTGCGGCTATCGGCTGGGGTGTTAAGCGTGGTGTTTACTCAAACGAAGCGGGTCAGGGTACAGGCCCACACGCTGCGGCAGCCGCGAACGTTCAGCACCCTGCGCAACAAGGTCTGGTTCAATCCTTCTCTATCTACATTGATACCCTGCTGGTATGTTCTGCCACCGCGTTTATGATCCTTATCACTGGCGCATACAACGTTCACGGTGCTGGCGAAGCCTTCATCATCCAAAACGTTGCAGCAGACATTGCTGCGAATGGTCCTGTCTTCACCCAGATGGCAATTGAAAGCACTATGCCGGGTTGGGGCAAACCGTTCATTGCGATTGCACTGTTCTTCTTTGCGTTCACCACGATTCTGGCTTACTACTACATCGCAGAAACCAATGTGGCCTACCTGCGCCGTACCATCAAACTGCCAGGCATGATGTTTGTGCTGAAAGTGATTCTGATGGCAGCGGTATTCTACGGTACCGTGAAAACCGCCAACCTAGCGTGGGCGATGGGTGACGTGGGTGTGGGCCTGATGGCTTGGCTGAATATTGTAGGCCTAGTGATCATCTTCTTCCTGAGCAAACCTGCCCTTAAAGCGCTACACGATTACGAGCGCCAGCAGAAAGAAGGCGTGGAAGAATACACCTTCGATCCTGTGAAGCTTGGTATCAAGAACGCTGACTACTGGGAGCGTCGCCTGGCACGTCGTACCCAAGACAGCGAAGCTTCGGATGAAGTCTCCGGTAAGCCGGTCAATCCGACTGCTTAATCGAGATTATTGAGATACAAAAAAGGTTAGCCTCGGCTAACCTTTTCTTTTTTCTGATTTTAAATGGCGATTACTGCTCTTCGCGCTTAAACACCAGTTCCTTGTCGCTCGACTCTTCAGCACAGAACCAGTATCCCGCCGTATCAAACTGCTTCAACGCGTCAACCGAATCAATGCGGTTGTCGATGATGTAACGCGCCATCATGCCGCGTGCTTTCTTGGCGAAGAAGCTGATGACTTTATACTGGCCGTTTTTCTGGTCTTTGAACACTGGCGTGATGATCTGCCCGTCCAATTGCTTCGGTTTGACTGATTTGAAGTACTCGTTCGATGCGAGGTTCACCAGTACCTTGTCGCCCTGTGCGGCCAGTGCCTGATTTAGCTCATCCGTGATGATGTCACCCCAGAACTGATAAAGGTTAGTGCCGCGTGGGTTCGCCAGTTTAGTGCCCATTTCCAAGCGGTAAGGCTGCATCAAATCCAGGGGACGCAACAGACCGTATAGACCTGACAACATACGCAAGTGATTCTGCGCCCAATCAAAGTCCTCTTCACTGAAAGTTTCTGCTTCAAGGCCGGTGTACACGTCGCCTTTGAATGCCAAAACCGCAGGGCGGGCATTGTCGGTCGTGAACTCCGGCGACCACTCAGCAAAGCGTGCCGCGTTCAAACCTGCAATCTTGTCACTCACCTTCATCAGGCTCGAGATATCCGCCGGTGTCAGTTTACGGCACACATCAATCAAAGCTTCAGAGTGCTCGGTTAGCGTCGGTTGCGTATAACGCTCCGTCGCAAGCGGTGATTGGTAATCCAAGGTTTTTGCCGGAGAAACCACAATCAACATAGTGTCATTCCTTTCAATCTCTTATTAGCGCAAAGAGTAACACTGACCATCAAAAAAGCCACGCGATCAAGCGTGGCTTTTTCCGATAACTGCCATAGATGAAACCGAATGAATCACCGCGTAGGCGAGCGATTTTCCGATTCTGTGACTTGCGGTTTACCCCAAACGCCTGGCTCAATCTGGTTGAGCATGTCAGGGTGATTGCGGCTGTTGAACGAAGGCACTTTGCCCTGTTTCACCTGCTGGTTGTAGTCCTTCGCCAGTGTCACCACGGTGCCTGATAGCAGCAGGATTGCAATCATATTGACGATCGCCATCAAGCCCATTGAGGTATCCGCCATGATCCACACCACTGGCAGTTCCGCCATCGCACCAAACATCACCATGCCAAGCACCACGCAACGGAACAGGTTCAAACCGGCCTTGTGGTTATGCTCGAGGAATATCAGGTTAGTTTCCGCGTATGAGTAGTTGGCAATGATCGAGGTAAACGCGAAGAAGAAAATTGCGACCGCTACAAAAATGCCCCCCCAGTCACCCACTTCGTTAGAAAGCGCACGCTGGGTCAGTTCAATGCCGGTGATTTCACTGCCCGGCATGTATTCGCCGGACATCAGGATAATGGCCACGGTGGCAGAACAGATAACGATGGTGTCCACAAACACGCCCAGCATCTGCACATACCCCTGAGACGCAGGGTGTGGCGGGTACGGCGTTGCACTGGCTGCCGCATTCGGTGCCGAGCCCATGCCCGCCTCGTTGGAAAACAGGCCACGCTTAATGCCTTGCACCATGCCCTGTGCCACTGTGTAACCCAACGCGCCCGAAGCGGCCTCTTCCAGACCGAAAGCACTGCGGAAAATCAGTGACAGTACATCAGGCACTTTTTCCAGATTGGTAAGCATGATGTACATGGCAAGCGCCAGATAAAGCAGCGCCATCACCGGCACAATTAACTCAGCCGTGCGGGCAATTTTTCGAATGCCACCAAAAATAACAAAGGCGGCAAGTACCACCAGCACAGCTCCAACATGGAGGGGATCAAAGCCAAAAGCGACGTAAGCTGCCTGAGTAATGGAATTCGCCTGTACCGAGTTGAACACTAAGCCAAAGGCGATAATAAGCAGCACGGAGAAGACCACACCCATCCAGCGCATGCCTAGGCCTTTTTCCATGTAATACGCTGGACCACCACGGAAATTGCCATCGTCATCACGGGTTTTGTAAAGCTGCGCCAGCGTGCTCTCGGCAAAAGCCGTTGCCATTCCCAGCACGGCTATCAACCACATCCAGAAAATCGCACCTGGGCCACCAAGAGTTAACGCAACAGCAATGCCCGCCATATTGCCCGTACCCACGCGCGCTGCAAGACTGGTACACAATGCCTGAAACGAGGAGATTCCCTCTTTGTCTGATTTACGGCTGTTTTTCATCACCTTGAACATGTGCCCAAAGTGACGAATTTGAATAAACCCAAGACGCAGCGTAAAGAAAATGCCGCCACCGATCAGAAGATAGATGAGCACCGATCCCCAGATCAGGTCGTTTAAAAAGTTGATGAGACTTACCACGCCTACCTCTCTGTACGCATAAACTGATTCGCAGTGTCGTTGTTCTCCGATGCGGAGAAAATGCGATTTGATGCGACTGACGCAAGCCTAGCGTCTGCCGATAATGATGCGGGTCTCGTCGGCAAGAAAGCGTCACAAGAACCCCAAAATGTGTCGGTTTTGCGGCAGATCCCGCAAATTGCCGCGAGATGATGCTATCAGCCACGATAAAAATCAATATGAATTAAATTTCATATTTGATGAGCAAAAAATACCCACACATCAAGACCAAGCGTTTGCGTTACTGCTTTTCCATAACAGGAATAGAACATCGCGTTCACCTTGCCTGGCACCCTTTATGCATTTTATTCAATGTGTGACCAAATTCGATATTTCCCCGGTCTTTTGCTGTGACAGGGGCTTGGGGGACACCTCCCCAGATAAATTTGATGTTGTAGCTGTGAGACAACTTAAGGCACTGCAACTGCACACATTTTGCCCAGCGACGGAATAAAGGTGATTGCGTTCTCATAAAAACTTCACTGAGGTGCAACAAATGAGAAACACTTCAATTTTATTTTGTCGGAGGTTTGATACTTAATTAGCGACCGCAACGGTAAAACGAGGTGAATTTATGGATAGCTTTGCCTTTGATGATGTATTCGATCAAGAGCGACCACAACGCGGTGGACGAACCAAACAAGCAAAACGTAAGTGGAGAGAAATTGAGGCGTTAAAAGACAGACAGCGCCTGCGCAAAGAGCTGCAAGATATCGATATGCTCGGTGATTTCAACGACAGCGATTTCGATTTTTAAGTAGCGTACTCACTGGTTTAAATCGTCAATTTACTGACAACATAACATTGGAATTTTAAAGAAAAGGCACCCGACAAGGGGTGCCTTTTTTGTCTGTAACTATGGGCCTTTGAGAGCAGCAGAAAGCTCTTTGAACCTGTCTGCCACCTGCTCACCAAACAGCGGATCAATATCCTCTTCCTCCCATTGTGTCTGCAGGTACTCCCAATCTTCAGTCGTCAGGGTTTGCTCCAAAACAGGCAGGATGGTTTTCTCTTCCAAGTCCAGATGTTCTTTCTGACAGCCTACAAATCGGTTGAGTTTATCGGCAAAGAGGTCGAGCGGAATGACAGCGTCCATCAATATCATGTCGACAGTATCCGCAAACTCAGCGGTTAAACCTGCCAGTGCTTCGTGCTCATCATCCAATCTTGCCACCCCCTCTGAATCAGGGTAATGCTGTAAGTAATAGTGGTAGATAAGATCTTCTTTTGGATGGTGATACTTTTCAGCGTACTCTTGCAGGTAGCTAACCGTGTCCTTAATCAAGCTGTAGTTAACGGGCCTTTCCTGCTGAATGGCCGTCAGCTTTTTCGACAACAATTTAAGCAGTCGGCTGATGTTCCGGTGATCTCTATGAATGCTGGCTACTAACATAGCTCCTCCCTTTCTTCATTCACACCACGAGATCAGTCTATCGAACCGGACTGTTCACAAATTGCGCAAGGTCATTTTTTGTTCAGTTTCACCTTTACAGTACATACAAACAAAAAGCCCGCGATGAAAATCACGGGCTTTCTAAAATCAATGAAACGAATCTATCCGTCGAGTTCTGGCTGCCAGTTAATCGGCGCTTTACCAGACTGGGTAAGCAGTGTGTTTGTGGTAGAAAAATGTTTGCAGCCCAAAAATCCACGATGCGCGGAAAGTGGAGATGGGTGTGGCGCTTCCAACACATGGTGACGGTTACGATCAATCACACGGCCTTTCTTGCGGGCGTGGGAGCCCCAAAGCAGGAACACGACACCTTCACAATGTTGGTTTACGGCTTCTATCACGCGATCAGTAAAGGTTTCCCAACCTAAATGGGCATGAGAGTGTGCGTTACCCTGCTCGACCGTCAGAACGGTATTAAGGAGCAACACGCCCTGATCCGCCCAGCTTTTGAGGTATCCATGCTGTGGAATGGTGAAACCTGGAATATCCTGAGCCAGCTCTTTATACATGTTCACCAGCGAGGGTGGCGTTTTGATACCGGGCAGGACTGAAAAACAAAGACCATGCGCCTGATTAGGACCGTGGTATGGGTCCTGCCCCAGGATCACCACTTTCACATCTTCCAGCTCTGTAAAGCGGAAGGCATTAAATACGTCTTCCTTAGGCGGGTAAATCACTGTGCCTATCTCACGGGCTTCCGCCACATAAGCCATAGTGTGTTTGAAATAGTCCTGTTCCTTTTCCTGGCCAATCACATCGTGCCAAGTCATCGCCTGTGTCATGCTTTCCCCAATCCTCTCTATTCTTCAGCGTCCGCTATTCTACGCAGAAACACGCTCAGATGCTGTGACTTCAAACTGACGCAACAAACGGATTTCATCCGCCCACACTTCCGGTTTAATGGTCTCCAGAATCAATGGAATGCCATTGAAACGATTGTCTTGCATGATGACCTCAAAACACGGTAAACCAATCTCGCCCTCCCCCAGCGCCTGATGACGATCAACCCGGCTACCAAAAGGCGTTTTAGAATCGTTGAGGTGCATACCACGCAGATACTGAAAACCGACTGTGTTATCAAACTCCGTAAAAGTCGCTTCTGCCGCACTGTGAGTGCGAAGATCATACCCTGCCGCAAAGGCGTGGCAGGTATCAATACAGACACCCACACGGGATTTATCTTCCACTTGCGAGATAATCGCCGCCAGTTGCTCAAACGACCATCCAAGATTGGTCCCCTGACCCGCTGTGTTTTCAATCACGGCAACGACCTCTGGTACGGCTTGATGTGCCTGATTGATAGATTCAGCAATCAGGGAAAGGCAGGCTTCCTCGCTGATTTTCTTCAAATGGCTGCCCGGATGGAAATTCAGTAAAGGAAGCCCGAGTGTCTGGCAACGTTCCATTTCATCAATGAAGGCAGCGCGGGATTTCTCCAGCTTTTCTTCTTCAGGTGCACCCAAATTGATGAGGTAAGAATCATGTGGCAACACTGCCTCAGGAACAAAGCCATGCTTTTGGCAATTTGCTTTGAATGCCGAGACATTTTTCGCTTCCAGTGGCTTTGCCTGCCACTGTCTTTGGTTCTTGGTAAACAGTGCAAACGCATTGGCACCAATTGCCGCGGCGTTAACCGGGGCATTTTCTACCCCACCGGAAGCGGATACATGTGCTCCGATAAACTTCATCTTCTCTCTCCAGGTCGAAACCGTAACCGACAACATTTTAAGTTACTCATACCGTAAAAGTCCGTTTTGATTTGCATATCGCTCTAGCACCACCAGACTGTGCCATCACATGGACTTGGGGCGATATCCGCATGTATCCCAATGCAATTCACACGCCATAAATGTAGTAATTAAATTACATTTGTAATTTTTAACAGAATATCGTCTTGTTAAAAATTTGTTTTAAACCATATATTTGATCTTTTATTGATTCAAAACAAAAAATCCAAGGCGTAAATTTCGCATATTTTGATTGTATTTTGACTAAAATCAAAATACCCTTACAAAAAGTAAGGTATACAAGTACCCAGCTCATCAATTGATGGAAAATTAAAACCACCAAGCCTATCAAAAGGGGAAGGATTATGATCACTGGTATTCAAATCACTAAAGCGGCAAACGACGACCTGCTGAACTCTATCTGGCTGCTGGACAGCGAAACCAACGAAGCACGTTGCGTTGCAGCAAAAGCGGGTTTCGAAGCGGATCAGGTTATCCCTGCAGCAGATCTGGGCGAGTACGAAAGCCGTGAAATCGCTATCGAAGTACCTGCAAAAATCGAAGGTGGTCAGCACCTGAATGTTAACGTTCTGAAGCGTGAAACACTGGAAGACGCTGCTAAGCACCCAGAAAAATACCCACAGCTGACTATCCGCGTATCTGGCTACGCTGTGCGTTTCAACTCTCTGACTGTTGAACAGCAGCGCGACGTTATCGCACGTACTTTCACTAACACTCTGTAATATTCACAGCGTTAGCAGAAGTATAAAAAAACCGGCCAATTGGCCGGTTTTTTGTTTTCTGTCGCGTGAAATTAGCCAGCGACCTTCATCAGGTATTCACGCAGCTGAGCGAAATCCGCATCCTGCTCAATAGACAGCAGTTCCATCGCCGCGTGTTTTGCCAGAGGGCCTGGCAGCGGAATATCCTGACCCAGGATCTCGTCTACAGACTCTTTGAATTTCGCCGGGTGTGCGGTACACAGGAACAAGCCGTATTCGCCATCCTGCAGTTGCTCGTCCAGCACACGGTAAGCAATGGCACCGTGTGGCTCACACAGGTAACCGCCATCAAACATCGCTTTCAGCGTTTCTGCCGTTTGCTCGTCAGTGACTGCACCTGCGCCCAGCTCGTTCAAACCCCAGCCTTGACGCTGACAAAGCTCTTCAATGCGCGGCCAGTTGTTTGGCTGGCTCACATCCATCGCATTTGAGAGCGTTGGAATGGTTGGCTCTGGCGTCCACTCACCGGTTTGCAGGTAACGTGGCACGGTATCATTCACGTTGGTTGCTGCGATGAAACGTTTGATTGGCAGGCCAATCGCTTTCGCCAACAGACCCGCAGTCAGGTTACCGAAGTTACCACTTGGCACTGCAACCACCAGGTTTTCGCGTTGTGCTTTGGTCAGCTGCGACGCAGCTTCAAAGTAGTAACAGATTTGCGCCATCAGTCGGCTGATGTTGATCGAGTTTGCTGAATTCAGGCCAATCGCTGCGCGAAGCTCTGCATCATCAAAGGCATTTTTCACCATCGCCTGACAGTCATCGAAAGTACCGTTGATGGCCACAGTGTGGATGTTGCCACCCAGAGTACAGAAGAGTTTTTCCTGCAGTGGGCTGATCTTGCCTTTCGGATACAGGATAACCACATTGATGTTTTCCATGCCGTAGAACGCATGGGCAACAGCGGCACCGGTATCACCAGAAGTAGCAGTCAGAATGGTTACTTTGCCGCTATCAGACACTGCTGCCAGCGATTGCGCCATAAAACGGCCACCAAAGTCTTTAAACGCCAGTGTCGGGCCGTGGAACAGCTCAAGTGCGCTGATTTGGTCAGTCACTTTCTCGACAGGCGCCGGGAATTGGAAGGCATTTTCCACCATGCTGCGCACGGTTTCTGGCGACAGTTCGTCACCGATGAATGCAGAGAGAATGTCGCTGCTGCGGCTGACAAAATCTTTGTCCAGCAGCGCATCAACGTCTTCAAATTTTGGCAGTTCGCTTGGGAAGAACAGACCCTGATTACGGCCAAGACCCTGTTTTACCGCTTGACCGAACGAAACCTGCTCGTCGTTTTCTTTGATGTTGTAAAGCTTCATAGTTCACTTCCTGTCACTGTCGATCCTTTCAAATCCAATCGACAGATGTGGACAAATCCTTCTTCGTTCTGAACGTAATTTTCCTCTAGCCACTTCGCTACGCGCTCTGCCACGGCTTTGTCATCCGTGATGCTAAACAGCGTCGGGCCTGAACCTGAGATACCGGTCGCCAGTGCGCCTGCATCCTCTGCGTAATGTCTTGCTTCGGCGAAGCCCGGCAGCAATTTCTCGCGGTAAGGTTCAGCGACCACGTCTTTGATCATGCTCGCAGCAAGCTGTGGCTGGCCAGAATAACAGCCATGGATGAAGCCTGCCAGATGGCGACCGTGATTAATCACATCCTGACGACGATATTGTGCTGGCAAAATCGCGCGAGCCTCAGCCGTCGGTACTTTGATACCCGGGTACGCCATTACCCAGTACCACTCGTCAAAACAAGGCACTTCCTGGCTGATGATTCCCATTTGTTCAACCATCAACTGCAGGCCACCAAGATAACATGGCGCCACATTGTCATAGTGGAGGCTGCCGGAAATCGCCGCTTCCATCTCGCCCATCAACGCCAGCAAAGTGGTTTCGTCCAACGCTTCATCATGGTACTTGTTCAGGGCATCAAGTGCGGCAACGATAGAACAGGCACTGGAACCCAAGCCTGAACCGATAGGCATGTTCTTTTCGAGCGTCATGGTGACGTGACGAACAGGCTGTCCCAGCTTTTCCATTTCACGGGAGAAGACCACGAAGCTCTGATAAACGATGTTTTCTTCCTGATCTTTCGGCAACTTATCAACAAAGCTACCAACGCAGTTCAGGGTAAAGGGTACATCGCCGCCATCTTCCACTTTCACGCGATCGCCAAGCAAAGTGCCATCGATGGGCGACACAGCGGCGCCCAATACATCAAAGCCTACACTGACGTTACCGATTGAAGCCGGTGCGTAAACAACAACGCTCATCTTATACCCCCAGTTTCCAGCCAAGTGTACGCATCAAGTCTGCAAACACACCTGCCGCTGTGACGGCAGTACCTGCACCGTAGCCTCGCAGTACCAATGGGATTGGCTGGTAGTAACGGCTGTAGAAAGCCAGCGCGTTCTCACCTTCCTTGATTTTGAACATAGGGTCGTCAGCATCCACCGCCTGGATTTTCACTGAGCACTTGCCGTTCTCGATGCTACCCACATAACGCAGCACTTTACCTTCGGCACGCGCATCGCTCGCCAACTTCTCGAAGTAAGCGTCAGCTTCCGGCAGTTTTGCCATAAAGGCTTCTACATCGCCTGAGGCATCAAAGCCCGGTGGCAATGCTGGTTCAACTTCAACATCTTCCAGCTCAAGGTGCATACCCGCTTCACGGGCAAGGATGAGAAGCTTACGTGCCACATCCATACCAGAGAGGTCATCACGTGGATCCGGTTCAGTGAAGCCGCTCTCACGCGCTGCTGTCGTTGCTTCACAGAAGCTCTGACCTTCATCGAGCTTACCGAAGATGTGAGACAGAGAACCAGACAGAATACCGGTGAATTTTTCGAGCTCATCACCTGCTGCGATCAAGTTCTGGAGGTTTTCAATAACTGGCAGACCAGCGCCCACCGTGGTGTCGTACATGAACTTACGACGGGTCGCACGTGCAGACTTGCGCAGCTGCTGGTAGTACGCCATGCCTGCTGTGTTGGCTTTCTTGTTTGGTGTGATGACGTGGAAGCCTGCAGACAGGAAATCTGCGTATTGATCGGCAATCGCCTGATCTGAAGTGCAGTCGATAAACACAGGGTTGATGATGTGGTTTTGCTGAACCAGACGTACCATGCGAGGCAGGCTGAAAGGCTCATCGGCTTTCGCCAGCTCATCGCGCCAGCTGCTCAAATCAATTCCTTTGCTGTTCAGCACCATGCCACGTCTGTTTGCCATACCACACACGCGGATAACAATGCCCTGATCAGCCAATTTCGCTTGCTGGCGTTTCACCTGCTCAATCAGTTCACCGCCTACACCACCCACACCCACAATGAAGACATCCAGGTAGTGGTTAGAGTTAAAGAGGTTTTCGTGACACGCTTTGACCGCTTCAGACACGCTATCATCTGGGATAACCGCAGAGATTGAACGCTCAGACGAACCCTGCGCAATCGCGACAATGTTCACGTTCACTTCTGCCAGTGACGTAAAGAACTGAGATGCCACGCCTTTCGAGGTGCGCATTGCGTCACCCACCAGCGACACAATCGCCACGTTGTCGACAAACTCAACCGGCTCAAGCAGACCGTCTTTCAGTTCCAGCTCAAACGTTTCCTGAAGAGCACGTTGTGCCATTGGCTTGTCTTCAGCTTCAATACAGAAGCTGATGCTGTATTCAGAAGAAGATTGGGTGATCAGGACAACGGAAACACCTGCGGCTGACATGGCACCAAATACACGGGCAGCCATGCCGACCATGCCTTTCATGCCGGGACCTGACACATTCACCATGCTCAGTTTGCTCAGGGTAGTGATCCCTTTCACTGCCAGGTTGTCTTCACCGCTGTCATTGCCGATCAACGTACCTGCACCCTGTGGGTTGGCGGTGTTTTTGATCAGACAAGGAATATGGAAACGTGCGATTGGAAGAATGGTTTTCGGGTGGAGCACTTTTGCGCCGAAGTAAGAAAGCTCCATCGCTTCCTGATAGCTCAGAGATTTAAGCAGTGTCGCGTCTGGCACCAAACGCGGGTCACAGCTGTAAACGCCGTCCACATCCGTCCAAATCTCACAGCATTCCGCGCGAACACACGCCGCCAACACAGCTGCAGAGTAATCAGAACCATTACGGCCAAGGGTAACCAGCTCACCTTTTTCGTTAGACGCGGTAAAGCCTGGCATCAAACCGATATGTCCGGCTGGAATTGGCTCTTTTTTGAAGCGCTCAGAAGACACTTCAATATCAACAATACCTTCTACATAGTCGCCTTTGGACAGCAGGTATTTAACTGGATCGATAACGAAAGTGTTGTAGCCACGGGCTTCAAGCAACGCAGACATGGTTGCAATAGAAAGGCGCTCACCTTTACTGATGATGCGGGAGTATATGTTGTCAGGACAGAGCCCCAACAGTGCAATACCATGGATGTATTGCTTTAACTGGTTCACAGAGCGCTCTAGCTTGTCATAGAGCGAAGCTTTATCGATGCTTGGCTCCATTTCTTCCAGTCCGTCAAACAAAGCAGAAAAGATCTTCCTGATCTCAGCCACCTGGATCTCGGCTTCGCCATGTTTGACTGTGTTATCAATCACATCAACCAATAGGTTCGTGATCTTAGCAGGGGCGGACAGTACCGCCGATACCTCACTTTGGCAGGTATTGCTGGTGATGATCTCTGCTGCGCGGCTGAATCTCTCAGCATTTGCCAGCGAAGTACCACCAAACTTTAATACTCGCATCCTTTCCTCCAATTCCTTCCAGAACTCGCAAATTTAATAATAAAGGGGTTAAAAAAAAGCCCGTACCTTGTTGGCTACGGGCTTCTTTTTAAAATTCTGTGCATGTCAGCCCGCACCCGCACCAATGGTGTTGGTAATAATGGTAATAATGGTTGTAGTGCCGACTGTATTAAGCATGGCTTTTTAACCTTCCGTGCTGCGTTTTTATAACCTTTACCGAACAAGGGTATCAAGGTCAACAAAAATTTAAGTTATCTCTCAAAAAAACGCTTCATTTCGCAAGTATTTCTAACGAATTTAAAAGATGAGAAACCGCACCATTTACCAGCATCTTCCTTGCTAAGAATGATTAAGGCAGACATAGTTAATTGAATTGGACAGAAAATCAGCAACCGCGAAGGAGGGAACCATGGCAGTTGCGATGGAGGAATTGGTCGCCCAGACCATATTGCAAGGCTCTGATGCTATGTATGGCCGATTTTTAGATGTCACGGCCGGGGCACAGGAAAGGTTTGAGGCGCGCGACTGGAAAAGCGTGCAAAAAGCCCTGAAAACCCGCATTAACTTTTATGACCACCACGTGGGTCTTGTCAGCCAGCAACTCAAGACAATGCTAGGGCGCCAGCACGCCACCCGCTCCTTCCTGATGGCGGTAAAAGCGGAGTACAGTCGCCTATTGGACGATTACCCGCGTTATGACATCGCAGAAAGCTTCTTTAACTCTGTCTATTGTCGGATGTTCGATCACCGCAACATCCGCCGTGAGAAGTTGTTTGTAAACAGCTCTCAAGGTGGCCGCATTCCAAAGTACCCAACGCCACTACTCAAGCGTTACTCTTCCGACAGAAAGCTGATCCAAACCATAGAGCGTATTCTGGATGACACCCCTTTCACTATGCCGTGGGTCAACAAGGCAAGGGACATTCACCGTATTGTCGAAGCCATGCAACACAGGCTCGGGCCGCAATTAACTGAAGAAGTCACCATCGATATGGTGCGTGAGCCTTTTTACCGGAATAAAGCTGCCTACCTGATTGGACGTATTGATATGGCGAATCAGGTTCGTCCCTTGGTGCTGCCCATTCTGGTGAACTCCAAAGGCGAGTTGTATGTGGATGCCTGTATCACTGACTCTGACGAGCTCAGTGTGATCTTTGGCTTCGCCCGCTCTTATTTTATGGTGTTCGCCCCAGCTCCCGCAGCATTGGTCGATTTTCTTAACCTTCTGATGCCCCATAAAACGCCGGCACAGCTTTACACCGCTATAGGGTGTCAGAAACACGGTAAGACAGAGCTCTACAGGGAGTTCCTACATCATATCGAATCTTCAGACGATCAGTTCGTGATTGCACCGGGCATCAAAGGGATGGTCATGTCAGTGTTCACTCTGCCTTCTTATGGCTTTGTCTTTAAGATCATCAAAGACAGGTTCGCGCCGCAAAAAGACATTACCCACGCTGTCGTCAAAGAAAAGTATCGCTTGGTTAAAGAACACGACCGTGTTGGCCGCATGGCTGACACCTTGGACTACCGGAACTTCATTTTCCCCCGCGAACGCTTCAGCGAAGCGTTGATTGAAGAGTTACTTGAGGTTGCACCATCACTGATCAAACTGACCAAAAATGAAGTCCATATTCGTCACCTCTATATGGAACGTCGGATGATCCCGCTTAATATCTACCTTGAGCAGGCAGATGACGATGAGTTGAGAAATGCTGTTCAGGAATATGGCGACGCAATCAAACAGCTGGCTGCGGCCAATATTTTTGCCGGTGACATGCTGTTCAAGAACTTTGGTGTGTCGCGTCACAGCCGGGTGATCTTCTACGATTACGATGAGATTTCTTATCTGACCGAAGTGAATTTCCGCAAAATTCCGCCACCTCGCTTCCCTGAAGACGAAATGGCTGCCGAGCCTTGGTATAGCGTGGGAGAGTTTGATGTATTTCCGGAAGAATTCCGCACTTTCCTGCTCATTAATCCAAAGATCCGTGCTCTGTTCGACGAGCTTCATTCCGATCTCTTTGAAGCGGACTACTGGAAAGGGCTACAGGAGAACATTCAACAGGGACAATTTAACGACGTTTTCCCTTACAGCGACGATTGTCGCTTCACCAATCAGTAAAAATGAGACGCCGAGCAATCGGCGTCAATTTTCTACCGCCATTCAGGCACGCTACTTGCTTAAACATTAAACGCTTCATGTAAGCGACGGTATTTTGCCGAATTCAACAAATTACACCATAACCGTTTGAATATATTCGTCAGGTGAGAGAGAAGATGGAAAATCTTAAACTCTCTTTATCAAAAACAAAACAAGTGAACTAGACTAAAAACTTAGTCTAATAAGAACGAATCAGGGAAGGTGGCTTAATGAAAAAAAACCTACTCGCCGTCACCCTGCAATCAGTGGCTTTTTTTGCATTCGCGCAGGGTTCGTTACCGCTGTATGAATACTTCGATGAAAACCAGAAACCTTGGTTTTCGAGCTCCATTACATCTGGCAACCAAAGCTTTGATAGCTGGACTATTTCTTCGGGTTATCACTATCCCGTTCTGAAAAATGTGAACGTGTATCTGGGTACAGAAATGACGACAGAAACAGACCATACCGCCAGCAGCAAAGGTTTGCTCAGTGGGATTCAATATAACTTTAATGAGAAGTTAAGCATTGGTAGTACCGTTCAAGCAGAACGCGTGAACGAAGAAACCATCGGCGTGGTGGGAATGAATAGCCAACTCCGATTGACCGACAAGCTAAATTTGGAAGCGAAGTTCGATTACAACCTCAACCAAACACCCGCAGCCTCCGCTAATTACCAACTCGGCGTGGGTTATCGCTTCTAAAATCTGAAGTTCTGTCTAGAAAAATCGCCAATCGCGATTTCTTCATTTCATGCTTCACTCTTTGTTTATGATGGTTCCCCAAACTCAATCGGGTGTTGGCTAATCATTACGCCATTAAGATCCGCAAACAGGTAATTTCCTGGCGATACCGGAATTCCCTCTATGCGCAGTTGAACATTTTCATCACCCAGTCCACGCTTTTCCGTTTTGATGGGGCACACGCCCAAGGCTTTTACACCCAAGGCCATTTCACTTAATGCTCCCGCATCTCGCACCGCGCCACAGATAACAATACCTTCCCAACCATTTTCCACTGCGCGTTCGGCGAGCAAGTCGCCCAACAAGGCTTTGTTCAAATTACCATGTCCATCCACCACCAGCACGCGACCAGCGCCGGGTTTCCCCAGAATATCACGCACCTTGGAGTTATCTTCGTAGCAACGCAAGGTTTCCACCCGTCCGGAGAAGACCTTTTTCCCGCCAAAATCGCGCCACTGAACAGGTATCCACATCACCTCATCGCCATGTGCATCACTGATATCAGGCAGTAAATCTTCCATCTTTCCTCCTATCAAGTCTTGGTATCAAGCTAGCAAGATACTCCTGCTTCGCCTCATCCGGTTTCCATAAAGCTGGCATAGCTCACTCAAACTTTGGTGTTAGTGACAAAGCAAGAACAAGGAACGGTCAAATTCAGCAAGAGCCTCTACAGTGGTATAACTGTCAGATATGGAAGGAAAAAGTATGTGTGCAACCTTACTCATTTTTCTCTTTTACTGCCGTGACCTGCCAAGAGCTCTCAACAGGAGATAGTTGACCAGTATGCGACAAAATGGTCTGATAAAATCGTTTTTACACAATATTCACACCTGTGGTAATAGTACAAAAAAGTTGAATCGAGTTTGTAAAATTCAGCTGGTTTATTAGGCAGCAATTCCACTATTTGTGACCACACAAAGCGAGATTGACGTATATCAATAAAGATTGAAAAAAGTTGCGTTGATTTATTACAAAATATTGTTAGCACGCTGTTAAATGAATACAATCAGCGCTATCCAAAGGATTAGCTGGTCAAAATGAGTTGACCAGTAGTATGCAGTGCAGAAAATCGCACCTGCAACCAGCTTCTCTAGGGATGGCGTTTGTATCAGGAAGGTATGCTCAAAAAGCATTCAAATCAATTTGATATACTTTTCCTGTTTGTTAGTTTTCTTCGCAGGGTCATTAGACACTGTGGTTGATTGGGGATACGCCTTTTTAACGTCGTCCCCGGTACCAGATTCCTTAAAGAAATTAGGTAACGCCAATGCAAACCCCTCACATTCTGATTGTTGAAGACGAGCACGTAACTCGTAATACGCTGAAAAGCATCTTCGAAGCAGAAGGTTATACCGTTCTAGAAGCCAACGATGGCGAAGAAATGCATCAAGTGCTTTCTCACAATCAGGTTCACCTGGTTATTATGGACATCAACCTACCCGGTAAAAACGGTCTTCTGCTCGCTCGTGAACTGCGTGAGCAAGGTGACATGGCGCTGATGTTCCTGACCGGTCGTGACAACGAAGTTGACAAGATTCTGGGCTTGGAAATCGGTGCGGATGACTACATCACCAAACCATTTAACCCACGCGAACTGACTATCCGTGCACGTAACCTGCTGACCCGTGCGATGAGCCAAGGCGCCCTGCCAGAAGACAAGCGTTCTGTTGACCGTTATGTGTTCAATGGCTGGACGCTGGACATCAACAGCCGTTCACTGATCAGCCCAGACAGCGAGCAGTTCAAACTGCCACGCTCTGAGTTCCGTGCACTGCTGCACTTCTGTGAAAACCCGGGCAAAATCCAAACCCGTGCAGATCTTCTGAAGAAGATGACAGGCCGTGAGCTGAAGCCACACGACCGTACTGTTGACGTGACTATCCGTCGTATTCGTAAGCACTTCGAGTCTTTCGGTGATACGCCAGAAATCATCGCGACCATCCACGGTGAAGGCTACCGCTTTTGTGGTGAGCTGGAAGATATCTAATTTCTCCCCCAAAAGCACATAAGAAAGGCCTGCGATGCAGGCCTTTTTGTTATCTAAAAGTTTAGGGTTTGGTGGGTTTAGTGATCTCTAGCTAACCCTGGCTCATCAGGCTTTCTACAGTGAATATTTCTGGTTAGGCCTCTTTGGAGTATTCCTCAAGCCACTGCTTCAGCACTTCCAGATCCTGAACATAACCTTCTTTGATTTCATCAACCCAATCAGCAATGTTCTCCCACCAGGCTGGTAGTTCCGGTGATTGCGCTTTCTGCGCCACTTTCTGGATGTGTTTCAGGCCAATTGAACCTGCGGCACCTTTAATTTTGTGTGCTTCACTTGCAATACCGTCCTGATCTTTCGCCGTCATATTACTGTCGAGGATTTGAATGTATTCCGGCATTAGCTCTTCAAACATCTTGATACTCTGGAACACAGGTTCAGGGCCCACAATATCCACATACGAAGTCAGCATTTCCAGATCCAGAAGCTTCTCAAGCATCTCATTGCCTGGCTTCTTTCGCTTTTTCACTTCAGCAGCTTCAGCAGCCACTGGGCATTGCAGTGCCAGACGCTCAATGACTTCAGCAACTGCAGAAACACTGATCGGTTTGCTGATGGCATCATCCATGCCGTTTTTGATGTACTCTGTTTTGTCCTTAATAACATTCGCCGTCAGCGCCACCAGCGGTGGCAATTCCTCACCAATCCCTCTGAGTGTCTTAGCGATATCAAAGCCTGTCATGTCTGGTAGTTGAATATCGAGCAGTAAGAGGTCGTATTGCGACTGTGGGTACATTGTCAGCGCTTCCTGACCGGTTCGCGCCACGTCAACCGAATGGCCAAGGCTTTCTAACAAGTTAGTAGCCACCGTAATATTCAGTTCAATGTCTTCGACCAACAGAATATGCAGAGGACTTTGCTCCGCATTCACTTTCTCTTTGTTGGAAACCATTTCACAAACTGGCACTGCCAAGGTCACAGTGAAGTTACTGCCTTCGGCCACTTCGCTATCTACCGTAATATCACCGTTCATCAAACGGGCAAGCTTGCGGGAAACGGCCAGACCAATGCCTGTGCCTACAGCATGGAGGTTATCTTCACCTTGCTTCACCTGATAATACATGGCGAAGATCTTATCTTGCTCCTCCAGTGGAATACCGACACCACTGTCTTCCACATCAAACTGAAGGTGAGCCATGTCATCTTCAATGTCGCAACTGACCGTTACATTCACTGCCCCCTGCTTGGTAAATTTCACGGCATTACCGACCAAGTTCCAGAGGATCTGGCGAAGGCGCGTGGCGTCTACTTTGACCGCTGGCGGCAGATCAGTAAGTCTATCCAGCGAGAAACGCAGGCCGTTTTGCTGAGCCATCAAGGCACTGATGTTTTCAATTTCGGAAACAAAATCTGGGAAATCCAACGGTTGCGGCATCAACTCCAAACGGCTTCGATCTGACTTATCCATATCGATGATGTCGTTGAAGATATTACCCAGCGTAATTGCACTGACATGGATAGTACGCAGGTAACCCAACTGCTCTTCTGAGAGGCGGGTTTCAAGCAACATACGACTTAGGCCTACAATGCCGTTCAGTGGCGTACGCAGCTCATGGCTAATGGTGGAGATAAACGCAGTTTTATCGCGGCTCGCCTTTTCGAGCGCATCCTGATAACGCTTACGTTCAGTGATCTCACGACCAAAACCTACCAGACCAAGACGTCGTCCATCCCGGGAGTAAAACGGGAGCTTTCGCAGTTCAAAGTATGCTTTGCGCCCGTCCTTGTATTCCAGCCACTGCTCATAAGTCAGGGAAACATTGCTATCAAAGACCTGCTGGTCAGTTTCTACCACTTTGCTGGCAATATCTTCACGGTAAACATCCCAAGGTGTCAGACCCACCAGCTCTTTTTCTTTCTTACCGGTCAAATCTTCCATCGCACGGTTACAACCAGAGAATTGGCCTTTTTCATTACGGTAATAAATCAAGTCGGGTGAAGCATCAATAAACGAACGAAGCAACGCGGTCTGCTCCGCCAGTTCCACCTGCGCTTTTTCACGCTGATAGACTTCATTCTCCAAGTCCTGCATCGCCTCTTCACGCGCTTCTTCTGCGCGTTTACGCTCTTCAATCTCGAGGTTTAATTGGGTGATGTTCTCGGTCAGTTGGCGGTTGAGCTCCATATCACGGGCGCGCATTTCTTCAAGTTTCGAAACCAGTTTTGAAAGACGCTGTCGGGACTCTTCCAATTGATCCACCACGACAGAGAGAAAGTACACCGCCCAGGGGGTGATCAGTAGGCCGAAGAAAACAGAGCGAACAATATCGACATCGTGGACCGTACCATTCAACACAAGAGTGATGCCTACTTGAACAATTACCGCGAGGGCAACGAGAGCCAGCGCCAGTAACATGCTGAATCGAACCAAGCCAAGCTTGACTAAGAGATCCACGTAGTACTGAGCTAAGAGTTTAATTTGCTTCATTGAACGTCCAGATCAACATAAATAGGAAGTGCTGAGTCAGCATTGAATCAGCATGGGAAAATAATACCCTTGGGGACGGAGAAGCTAAAGAAAAAGGGAGCATTTTACCTGCACCCACAACCCTTCTAGTAGAAAGGATCAGGCATTAGATGAAAGCCGAACCTGTTTCAGCGATTGGCTTGTGGCCACCTGGTTTCTGCCAGCATGTTTGGCACTGTATAGCGCACGGTCAGCCAAAGACACCAAATCACCGTAGTCCTGGCCACTGACGGGATGTAATGTCGCAATACCCTGACTCAGGGTCAGCCTGTCGGCCACTTTGGAGAATTCATGGGGAAGAGCCGCTACCTTCAATTCTTCCGCTATATTTTGGGCGACAACAACAGCACCTTCCTCAGTGGTATTAGGCAAAAGAATTGCAAACTCTTCACCACCATAACGGGCCACGGCATCCAGAGGACGTCTGATAACTCGTTGGAACACATCCGCCACGCTGCGCAGCGCTTCATCCCCCTGCTGGTGACCATAGTTATCGTTATATGGTTTGAAGTAGTCAATATCACAGAAGATCAGAGAAAGAGGCTCTTGCTCACGGATGTGTGATTGCCACATTTTTACCAGTTGCTCATCAAAGCTGCGTCGGTTTGCCACCTTGGTGAGACCATCCACAAAGCTCAGTTCCTCAAGCTCCATGATGGCATCTGCAAGTTGCTGCTGAGTTGCCTTACGTTCGGTCACGTCGCGGGCAATCACCAGCACACCAATGGTGTCATCTGTCGGGTCTCGGAACTGGGTCTTGGTAAGCTCATACCAAACCATTGAACCATCACGCTTCATCACCAGATCTTCATATTTCACCGTGTCGCCACTTTCAAGCACAGGCACGTCAATCTTGCGGTGCTGTGCCAATACTTCCGGCTCCATCAAATCTTCCGCGTTCTCACCTTCAAGTTCATCATGCTGTGCGCCCATCGCTTCTGCGAAAGCCGCATTCCCACCAAGGAACTCGTAATCTTTATTGTAAATACCAATCGGGTCTACACTGGCTTTGAAAATAGAGGTCAGCAAATTACTATGCTTTTTCAATTGTTGTTCAACTTCCTGACGGGCCTCGATTTCTTGCTCCAGCGACTGTCGCATCATATACCAGTTGGTTACGTCATGGCTGATGCTCAAGGTTCCAAACGCATGGTTTTCGTCATCCAGCAATACGGTTTGGTTGGACTCAAGCAAGCAACTATCTCCATTGGGATTTGTCGTCCAGCTTTGCTGAGTTCGTCGACCCCGGGCATTTTCGTCAGCTGAGAAAATCAGGCCTTCCTGTTCGCGACCTTTCCAAAACCTGTCATACGCCAGATTAGAGCCAACAATACGGCCATCCTTGTCTTGGAAACAGATAAGTTCGGCGAGGGAGTTAATAACACTGCGGAAAATCTGACTATCATTATCAGCAAAAGGCTCACTATATACAGCATCAGATTTTGGCTCGAGAGACACGATCCATATGCGTTGTCCTCCACACCAAACGGGAAGCCCTGAGAAACGGGCATGACGAGGAGTACAGTGATCCGAGAGCGCTCTGAAATCAGAGGTCATTTCAACAAAAGGGTGCGGCCAACGGCGGGAAGCGAGAAGTGTATCAATGGTTTGTTGTTCCCGTTCACCCCGAATCTTATATTGATGTCTGCCCACTTCAACATCAAACAGGCGCACAAAACTGCGGTTCGCATACAAAATGCGCCCGTTTTTATGGTTGATTATCGCTTTGGGGGAGTGAAGATTGGCCAGATATAGCTGCCATGTTTTCATCGACATTACACGTCGATGGGACACCCAAACCATTCCAGTTAAAAAACCTACCAATAGCAACAACACAGCTAATGGTAACCAATCAATCATCCTTCCACCTTTTGCCCGTTATCCTTGAATAAGCATTTTTTGAATAAACATCACACCCAATCTTGCCATATGGCTATGAAATAAAACGAATATCTTCAATTTATTTTGCAAGGTATCTAATGTCGGTCACATTATTGTGGGAAATAGAAAGGCTTTCTCGTCAAGCTTCCCTGAACGCCTTTCACATTCAACGACCGGGCGATATCTGTCATTGCCAACCAGCGGTTTTCGCACCACTCAGGTGCCAATAATGTTGGCTTTCGTGCATTCGCTGAGACACGGTGATAAACCACATCTGCCGGGGTGCGCAAATCATCTCAGAGGCACTTTCTACATATTCATCAAGTGAAATAGCGTCTAGACGCGCTGCCCGCCAGGCTTTCGCCATTACAGAACCTTCAACGATGTGAAGAGGGTGTAATTTAATACCATCTGTACCTGTCTCAACCACCTGCTCGATAGTCTTGATATGGTCTGCTCTCGTATCACCCGGCAAACCAACGATCAGGTGGGTACAGACATTGAGGCCCAACGCCCTTGCTTTGCGTGTAATAACATCATAACAAGCAAAGTCATGACCACGGTTGATACGTTTCAACGTGTTGTCATTCGCCGTCTGTAACCCAAGCTCCAGCCAAATTTCAAAGCCCTCATCTTTATAGTGGGCGAGTAGATCCAGAACTTCATCTGAAACACAGTCAGGGCGCGTCCCTACACACAAGCCGACGATATCAGCGCTCTTCAATGCTTCTTCGTACATGGCTTTCAGCTTTTCCACCTCTGCATAGGTACTGGTATAAGCCTGAAAATAAGCCAGGTATCGCTTAGCACGGTTCACTTCTGTTGCTCGCTGAGACAGCTGTTTGGTGACAGACAATTGCTGGGCCGTTTCATCAGCAAACGAGGCAACATTACAGAAAGTACACCCGCCCCGCCCTAACGTGCCATCCCTGTTGGGACAGCTGAACCCACCATGCAGAGTGAGTTTGTGAACTTTTTCGCCATACCTGCGTTGTAAATCCTGACCAAAGGTATCCCCAGTTGATGAAGTTCCATTGTCGACCGCCTGAAATATTGGATGAAGGAAAAAAGCGCGCGATCCTAACATCCGACAAAAAGAGAAAACCTCGATCAAATCAATGTTGGATTAAGTTTTTATCAACAAACTGAAAGTTAATTACATTTCCTTTACATAGGGAAAAGTCACACCTTACGGCACTTTTCTTTATATTCACAAGATGATGCCAAATTCGAATTTTTATTCACTTGAAATAAAAATTAAGTCTAAAGTGGACATTTAGATAGCCATCGAAGCGCAACTTTTTATGGTAATTAATTTCCCGAAATTGTAGGATAGCTACAGCTGCGCCCAAATTGTGAGCAATAAAATTCGCCAAACTCAGCCTCGACTTAGAGCGTTATCTGGCAAATTAAAGAAAGCGCAGCATTTATGCATAGGATTGCAAAATAAGATGGTTACTGCTTTTTTACAGTAGCCGGGCTTGGTTACCGCGAATTTACACATTTTGTTGATTCAAACTTGGCGACCGCTCAGCTGTGCCCGCAACAGGTACAGCAAGGGAAGACAAATGCTCCCCCTGCATTTGTGTCAACTGGAAGGACGTAAACATGACTGATTCAGTGCTACGCACCGAGGGGCTTTATGTACCCGAAATGGAACACGACGCCTGTGGTATTGGCTTCGTTGCCCACCTGAAGAACAGAAAGTCTCATGCGATTGTTACTCAGGCACTTGATATGCTGGCGCGCATGGAACACCGTGGCGGCCAAGGCTGTGACCCGTGTAGTGGTGACGGCGCAGGTATACTTTTACAAAAACCTCATGAATTCTTACTCGAAGAAACCCGTAAGCTGGGCATTCAATTGCCATCAGCAGACAAATACGGTGTTGGTGTTATGCTGTTCCCGAAAGACGAGAACAAGCGTCAGCAATGCCGTGAAATCTTCGAGCGCAATGCTAAACGCCTTGACCTGGAGGTGATCGGTTATCGCATTCTGCCTACCGATAACTCAATGATCGGTGCAGACCCTCTGAGCACAGAGCCTCAATTTGAGCATGCTTTTGTGACAGGTGGTGTCGGTCTATCCCTTGATGAGCTTGAGCGTAAACTGTTTGTACTACGTAACTACACTGTTCGCGTTTGTCTGGAAAGCGTCTCAAACATTGGCGACGACTTCTATATCAACTCTTTTTCTGCCAAGACACTGGTTTATAAAGGCCAGTTGACCACAGAGCAGGTACCTCAGTACTTCCTCGACCTGCAGAACCCGTCAATGGTGACGGCGCTGGCGCTGGTTCACTCGCGCTTCTCGACTAACACCTTCCCGCGCTGGCGTTTGGCCCAGCCTTTCCGCTATATCGCACACAATGGTGAAATCAATACCGTGCGCGGTAACCTGAACTGGATGAAGGCGCGTGAAGCCTTGCTGGAATCAGACCTGTTCACTGACCAAGAGCTGAAAATGCTGCTACCGGTATGTCAGGAAGGTGCATCGGATTCTGCAAACTTCGATATGGCGCTGGAACTTCTGGTTCTGAGTGGTCGAAGTCTGCCACACGTGCTGATGATGATGGTGCCGGAAGCGTGGCAAGAGAACGCGAATCTGGATCCAAAGCTGCGTGCCTTCTACCAGTACCACGCAAACATCATGGAACCGTGGGATGGCCCAGCGTCTGTTTGTTTCACTGATGGCGTGAAAGTGGGTGCAACCCTCGACCGTAACGGTCTGCGTCCAAGCCGCTATACCGTGACCAAAGACGATTATCTCATCATGGCATCCGAGTCAGGTGTGGTAGAGATTGAGCCGGAAAACATTCATTTCCGTGGTCGTCTGCAACCAGGTCGTATTTTCGTTGCTGACCTTGAGCAAGGCCGCATCATTTCTGATGAAGAAGTGAAGAACGAAATCGCCTCAGCGCAGCCATATCAAGAGTGGGTTGAGAAGAACCTGCTGCACATTGATAAACTACCAGACGCTGATACCAAACATCATCAGCCGTCTCCAGAGCGTCTGCTGCATCATCAGCAAGCGTTTGGTGTGACGTCTGAAGAAGTTAACGAAATCATTTTGCCGATGGCAAAAGACGGCAAAGAAGCACTGGGTGCCATGGGTGCAGACTGGCCATTGGCAGTGTTGTCACACCAGTCACAGCACCTATCTAACTACTTCAAGCAGCTGTTTGCGCAGGTGACTAACCCGCCAATCGACCCGATCCGTGAGCGCATGGTGATGTCGCTAAAAACGTATCTGGGTAAAGATCAGAACCTGCTGACAGAGTCGCCTATTCACTGCCGCAAAGTTGAGCTGGAATCGCCAGTACTGAGCAATGCTGAATTGGAAAAACTGCGTGCGGTTGACAACGATCACCTGCAAGCAAAAACACTGGATATCGTATTCCGTGCCAGCGGTGAGCCAGGCAAACTTGAGCGTGCGTTGAAGCGCATCTGTCAATACGCGGAAGATGCCGTGGTTGATGGCTACTCCATCATCCTGCTGACTGACCGTGCAGTGAACTCTAACCACGCTGCTATCCCAGCGATGCTGGCTGTCGGTGCGGTTCACCACCACCTGATCCGCAAAGGTCTGCGTGCGAAAGCCGATATCGTGATTGAAACCGGTGACGCGCGTGAAACCCATCACTTCGCCACACTCGTTGGCTACGGTGCGAATGCTGTTAACCCGTACCTCGTCTACGAAACGCTGGTGGATTTGCAGCGTAAGAAGAAGCTGGACCCAGAAGCGGATGTGGATGTGCTGTTTGAACAGTACCGCAAAGCGATCAATGCTGGCCTTCTGAAAATCTTCTCGAAGATGGGCATCTCAACCCTACAGTCATACCACGGTGCGCAAATTTTCGAAGCACTGGGTATCAGCAAAGCAGTGGTCGACAAATACTTCACTGGCACCGTCTCCCGTATACAGGGTCTGTCGATTGACGATATTGCGAAAGAGGTTTTGATCCGTCATCGTCTTGGCTACCCAACGCGTGAAATCCCTGTTCAGATGTTGGACGTAGGTGGTGTTTATCAGTGGAAACAACGTGGTGAAAAGCACCTGTTCAACCCTGAAACTATCCACTTGCTGCAAAACTCCACCCGCAACAAGGATAAAAAGCAGTTTAAAGAATACTGCCATGCAGTAGACAGCCAAGGCGATGATGCTGCAACCCTGCGTAGCCAGTTTGATTTCGTGAAGAACCCTGCTGGCAGCATTCCTCTGGAAGAGGTTGAACCGGTTGAAAACATCCTGAAGCGTTTCGCGACAGGTGCAATGAGCTTTGGTTCTATCTCTCATGAGGCGCACTCTACGCTGGCGATTGCCATGAACCGTATCGGCGCTAAGTCTAACTCCGGTGAAGGCGGTGAAGACCCTGTCCGTTTTGACAAGAAAGAAAACGGTGATTGGGAACGTTCAGCTATCAAACAGGTGGCTTCTGGCCGCTTCGGTGTGACCTCTTACTACCTTGCCAATGCTGATGAAATTCAGATCAAGATGGCACAAGGCGCGAAGCCAGGTGAAGGTGGTCAGCTTCCAGGTCACAAAGTTGATGACTGGATTGGTCGCACCCGTCATTCCACTCCAGGGGTTGGTCTGATTTCGCCACCGCCACACCACGATATCTACTCTATCGAGGACTTGGCACAGCTGATTTATGACCTGAAGAATGCAAACCGCAAAGCACGTGTGAACGTCAAGCTGGTTTCTGAAGCGGGTGTCGGCACCATCGCTTCAGGCGTAGCAAAAGCAAAAGCAGACGTGGTTCTGATTGCTGGCTTCGACGGCGGTACCGGTGCATCACCACTGTCTTCAATCAAGCACGCTGGTCTGCCATGGGAACTGGGTCTGGCTGAAACGCACCAGACGCTGCTGAAAAACGGCCTGCGTAACCGCATCGTGGTTCAGTCTGACGGTCAGATGAAAACCCCTCGTGACCTCGCAGTAGCGACTCTTTTGGGTGCTGAGGAATGGGGTGTAGCAACAGCAGCGCTGGTTGTTGAAGGCTGTATCATGATGCGTAAGTGTCACCTCAACACCTGTCCTGTCGGTATCGCTACCCAGAACAAGACACTGCGTGAGCGCTTCGATGGCCGCGTAGAAGACATCGTCACCTTCTTCACCTACATGGCTGAAGGTCTGCGCGAAATCATGGCAGAGCTGGGTTACCGCTCTATCAACGAGATGGTTGGTCAGTCACAGCACCTGAAAGTTCGCTCTGATGTCGGTCACTGGAAATACCAGAATCTGGATCTCAACGTTGTTCTTTACAAAGAAGAGCCACGTGAAGGCGATGCAATGTATTGCCAGCGCGAGCAAAACCATGGTCTGGAAACCGTGCTTGACCGCCGCCTGATTGAAGCCGCATCCAGCGCGCTGAAAGAAGGTCGTAAAGTTGATGCCGAATTCGCGATTGTGAATACCGACCGCAGTGCCGGTACCATGCTGTCGAACGAAATTTCGAAAGTGTACAAAGATCAGGGACTGCCGGAAGCAATTAGCGTGAAGTTCAAAGGTTCTGCAGGTCAAAGCTTCGGTGCCTTCCTCGCGAAAGGCGTGAACTTCACCGTTGAAGGTGATGCGAACGACTACTGGGGTAAAGGCCTGTCTGGCGGTACTCTGGTGCTTTACCCAGACGTGAAGAGCGACATCATTGCCGAAGACAACATCGTTGTCGGTAACGTCTGTTTCTACGGTGCAACCTCGGGCGAATCTTTCATCCGCGGTGTAGCCGGTGAGCGTTTCTGTGTACGTAACTCAGGCGCGAAAGTGGTTGTCGAAGGTATCGGTGACCACGGCTGTGAATACATGACTGGCGGTATTGCCATTGTTCTCGGTCAAACTGGCCGTAACTTCGCTGCGGGTATGAGTGGTGGTGTAGCTTACGTTTGGGATCAGTTCAATGACTTCGAATCCAAACTCAACCCTGAGCTGGTGGATCTGGATCCGCTGGATGAAGAAGACATCGCACTGCTGAAAGAAATGATCAGCAAGCACCATGCGCTGACAGGCAGTACGGTTGCAGAAACATTCCTTGCGAATGTTGAAGAGAACCTTAAGTCTATCGTCAAAGTCATGCCACGCGACTACAAAGCTGTGTTGCAAAAACGCAAAGAAGAAGCCGCTAACAAGGAAGAAGTGGAGGCTGTAAATGGGTAAGCCAACCGGATTTCTAGAATTTGGCCGTGAACTACCGGCCAAAAAAGACCCTGCCGTTCGTATTCAGGACAACAAGGAGTTTGTACTGAACGACGAGTTTGGCGAGAAAATAAATGAACAATCTTCCCGCTGTATGGACTGTGGTGTGCCTTTCTGTCACAACGGTTGTCCAATCGGGAACATCATTCCTGAGTTTAACGATGCGGTTTACCGCGACAGCTGGGAAGAAGCTTGGCACATCCTGAGCTCGACAAATAACTTCCCAGAATTCACTGGCCGGGTTTGCCCGGCTCCATGTGAAAGTTCTTGTGTCCTGGGCATTAACCAGGACCCAATCACCATCTGTAACATTGAAAAGACCATCGTGGAAACGGCATACCGCGAAGGTTATGCCAAGCCGAAAACACCGACTGCCCGTACAGGCAAGAAAGTGGCGATCATTGGTTCTGGTCCTGCTGGTCTTGCAGCGGCTGAGCAGCTCAACAGCGCAGGTCACTCTGTGACTGTGTTTGAGCGTGATGAAAAAGTCGGTGGCCTGCTGCGTTTTGGTATCCCAGACTTCAAGCTGGGTATGGACGTGATTGACCGTAAGATCAACCTAATGGCTGAAGCGGGAATCGAGTTTAAAGTAAACGCACATGTTGGTGTTGATGTTAATGCTCAGCAAATCCGTCAGGACTACGACGTCGTGCTGCTAACGGGTGGCTCTACTGTGCCACGCAACCTGCCAATCCCGGGCCGCGAGCTCAAAGGTGTGCACTTTGCGATGGAGTTTCTGGGTCAGAACAACCGCCGCGCAAACGGTATGGATCTGAAAACTGAAGAAATCCACGCCAAAGGCAAACACGTTGTGGTTATCGGCGGTGGTGACACAGGCTCTGACTGTGTCGGTACATCAAACCGTCATGGCGCTGCGAGCATTACTCAGGTGGAAATCATGCCGATCCCGCCAGAGAAACGCCCCGCGAACATGCCTTGGCCTCAGTACCCAATGATCCTGCGCACCTCAACTTCTCATGAAGAAGGTTGTGAGCGTCACTGGAACATTCTGACCAAAGAGTTTATCAGCGACGAAAACGGCAACGTGAAAGCACTGCGCATGGCTGACATCGTATGGAAAGACGCAGCACCTGGTGAGCGTCCAACCTTCGAAGAAGTTGCAGGCTCTGAGCGTGAAATCCCTTGTGATCTGGCATTCCTGGCGATGGGCTTCTTGCACCCAGAACCACACGGTGTGCTGGCACAACTCGATGTGGCACTGGATGACCGCGGCAATGTTGCAACACAGGACTTCCAGACCAACCAGAAAGGTGTATTCGCTGCAGGCGATATGCGTACAGGCCAGTCATTGGTCGTACGTTGTATCAATGAAGGCCGTGAATGTGCCCGCTCTATCGATGCATATCTGATGGGCGGCACCAACCTCGAGGCCAAAGCGGACTCACTGATGCTCTCCGCATAAAAATAACGAATGTTATCTTCCAGTTTTGCCAGCCCTCTGCGGCTGGCTTTTTTCGTTTTGAGCCCACATAAAAGCTTCACCGACCAAAAATTGAAAGCTTTTCATAAATAAGCCCCCAGATAGACCAAGTTAATCTCTGCGACAGACTTAAAAAAACCGCCATAAAATGCTGCATGTAGGCAGTGCTTTCGACATATATAGCTGTTAATCGCCAAAGTTAATGTAATGTGACGAAATTTGACCTCTTCATCATTAACGGATAAGTTGATTGGCTCGCATACCCATGTGACCTGACGCAACAAAGTTCAGGCCATATGGGTATACGTAAAATCGAAACTGATTTTTCGGTAAAACACACTCCCAGGAAGGGAGGCCACTGAAAATCAGATGCCAGGACGGCATGAAAAACTGCAGTCGCTGCTTAACGCAGTCGCAAGGGAGAATTGCAATGTCGCTGTATGACCCAATGCTGGAGAAAGACAACTGCGGCTTTGGCCTGATCGCTCATACCGAGGGTGAAGCCAGCCACAAACTTGTCCGAACCGCAATTTCCGCACTGGACCGGATGACCCACCGAGGCGCAATTAACGCTGATGGGAAAACCGGTGACGGTTGCGGCTTATTACTTCAAAAGCCCGATAACTTTTTCCGAATCATCGCTGAAGAGAACAACTGGACCCTCAGTAAGCTCTACGGTGTAGGTATGATTTTCCTGAGTAAAGATCCCACTAAAGCGAAACGCGCTAAGGAGATCTTCGAACAGGAAATCGCAGCCGAAACCCTTTCTATCGTGGGCTGGCGTGAAGTGCCAACCAACGAAGATGTACTGGGTGAAATCGCCGCCAGCTCTGTACCGAACATTGAGCAAGTGTTCATCAATGGTCCCGCAGGTTGGCGTGCCCGCGATTTGGAGCGTCGTCTCTACATCGCCCGTCGTCGCGCTGAGAAAGCGCTCGCGGACGACCCGGATTTCTACATCACCAGCCTGTCAACGCGCACCATTGTTTACAAAGGCCTGTGCATGCCAGCAGACCTGCCAAGATTCTATTTAGACTTGGCAGACTTACGTCTTGAGGCGTCTATCTGTCTGTTCCACCAGCGTTTTTCAACCAATACCACCCCGAAGTGGCCGCTGGCACAGCCTTTCCGTTATCTCGCCCACAACGGCGAAATCAATACCATTGAAGGTAACCGTCAATGGGCGCGCGCCCGTGCATACAAGTTCAATTCACCTCTGCTGCCTGATCTGAAACAGGCCGCCCCATTTGTGAATGAAACCGGCTCTGACAGCTCCAGCCTCGACAACATGTTGGAAGTTTTCCTCGCCGGCGGTATGGATCTCTTCCGCGCGATGCGAATGCTGGTGCCACCTGCATGGCAGAACCACCCAGACATGGACCCGGATCTGCGCGCATTTTACGATTTTAATTCCATGCACATGGAGCCGTGGGACGGCCCTGCTGGCATCGTAATGTCCGACGGACGTTATGCTGCTTGTAACCTCGATCGTAATGGTCTGCGCCCTGCCCGCTATGTGGTGACCAAAGACAAACTCATTACGCTGGCATCCGAAGTCGGTATCTGGGATTACGCCCCGGATGAAGTAGCAGAAAAAGGTCGTGTTGGACCGGGCGAACTGCTGGTTATTGACACCTTCGAAGGCGAGATCTGGCATTCTGCCGATATCGATAACGATCTGAAAAGCCGCCACCCTTACAAAGAATGGCTGGACAAAAATGTTAAGCGCCTGACACCGTTTGAAGAACTGCAAGCAGAAGACTCTTCCGGCCAACGCGGCATGGATGACGATGAGCTGCATGTCTTCCAGAAACTGTTTGGTGTTTCGAGCGAGGAGCAGGATCAGGTACTTCGCGTACTCGGTGACATCGGTCAGGAAGCCACAGGTTCCATGGGTGACGATACCCCAGTGGCAGTGCTTTCTTCGAAAGAACGCCATGTCGCTGACTACTTCCGTCAGAAGTTCGCTCAGGTCACCAACCCACCAATCGATCCGCTCCGCGAAAATCACGTGATGTCACTGGCGACCTGTATCGGCCGCGAAATGAACGTGTTTTCAGAAACCGATGGCCACGCCCAACGTGTTGCGTTCAAGAGTCCGGTGCTTCTGTATTCCGATATGGTTCAGCTGTTGGAGCTGGATGATGAGCATTATCGCAACAGCATCATCGACATCAACTTCGACCCAAATGAGAAAGATCTCAAGCAAGCGATTGTCGATCTGTGCGATCAGGTTGAGCGCGTAGTACGCGACGGCACTGTGCTTGTTGTTCTGTCCGACCGCGGTATTTCGAAAGACAAATTACCTATTCCTGCGGCAATGGCAGTGGGCGCAGCTCAGAAACGTCTGGTGGACGCGCAGCTTCGCTGTGATGCCAACATCGTGATTGAGACCGCCTCTGCCCGCGACCCACACCAGTTTGCAGTGCTGCTTGGATTCGGTGCGACAGCGGTATATCCGTACCTCGCTTACGAATCCATTGGCAAGATGGTCGAGAAAGGCGTCATCGAGAAATCGATGGGAGATGCAATGCTGAATTTCAGAAACGGCATCAACAAAGGCCTGTTCAAGATCATGTCGAAGATGGGTATTTCGACCATGGCCTCTTACCGCTGTGCACAGCTGTTTGAAGCTGTTGGCCTGAACAATAATGTGGTTGAGCTTTGCTTTAAAGGCGTCGCCAGCCGCATCCAAGGCGCAGATTTTTCTGACTTCCAGCAGGACTTACACAACCTTGCGCGCAGAGCATGGCTGAAACGTAAGCCCGTCGAGCACGGCGGTTTGCTGAAATATGTCCACGGCGGTGAATACCACGCCTACAACCCGGATGTGGTCAACACGCTTCAATCTGCGGTTCGCTCCGGCGAAGCGATGGATTACAAAACCTACGCGGAAACTGTCAACAGCCGTCCAGTCTCGTCACTGCGCGACTTGATGACGTTGAAACCTGCTGACAAACCAATTTCTCTTGAGAAAGTGGAAGCAGCAACAGAGCTCTTCAAACGTTTTGACTCGGCTGCCATGTCAATTGGCGCCTTGAGTCCAGAAGCGCACGAAGCCCTGGCGATTGCGATGAACCGCCTCGGCGGCAACTCCAACTCCGGTGAAGGGGGTGAAGACCCACGTCGCTTTAACTCAGAGCGTAACTCACGCATCAAGCAAATCGCTTCAGGTCGTTTCGGTGTGACACCACACTACCTCACTAACGCTGATGTGCTGCAAATTAAAGTGGCACAAGGCGCGAAGCCGGGTGAAGGCGGACAGCTACCTGGCCATAAAGTCACAGCTGAAATAGCGCGTCTTCGTCACTCGGTGCAAGGTGTGACCCTGATTTCACCACCGCCGCACCATGACATCTACTCGATTGAAGACTTGGCGCAGCTGATTTTTGATTTGAAGCAGGTGAATCCTGATGCACTGGTTTCCGTCAAGCTGGTTTCTGAACCTGGCGTGGGCACCATCGCAGTCGGTGTTGCGAAAGCGTATGCGGACCTTATCACTATATCTGGTTACGACGGTGGTACCGGCGCAAGCCCACTGACTTCCGTGAAATACGCGGGTAGCCCTTGGGAGCTTGGCCTTGCTGAAACCCAGCAGGCATTGGTCACCAATGGCCTTCGCCACAAGATCCGCCTTCAGGTTGATGGCGGTCTGAAAACCGGTCTGGATATCATCAAAGCGACTATTCTGGGGGCTGAAAGCTTCGGCTTTGGTACCGCGCCAATGGTTGCGCTGGGTTGTAAGTACCTGCGTATCTGTCACCTCAACAACTGTGCGACCGGTGTAGCAACGCAGGACGATACCCTTCGCCGTGAATACTTCAAAGGTTTGCCAGAACAGGTAATGAACTTCTTTAAAGGCCTCGGCGAGGAAGTACGTGAACTGATGGCAGAGCTTGGCGTTGAGAAGCTCACTGACCTGATAGGCCGCACCGACTTGCTCGAAGCGGTCGATGGTTTCACCGCCAAACAGCTCAAACTGGATCTTTCAGACATTCTGGAAAGCCCGCAGCCAAAACCGGGTAAAAGCGTGTTCTGGAGTGAGCCAAACGCACCGTTTGATAAAGCGGAACTTAACCAGAAGCTGCTGGAAACCTTTGAAAAGGCGATTGAAGAGCGCCGCTCAGCCAGCGCGTATCTCGACATCCGAAACACCGACCGCTCGGTGGGCGCATCACTCTCCGGTGCCATAGCTAAACGTTATGGCAACCAGGGCATGGCGGCATCACCACTTGAAATCAACCTTCAGGGTACGGCTGGCCAGTCCTTCGGTGTTTGGAATGCCGGTGGCGTTAACCTCACCCTGACCGGCGATGCCAACGACTATGTCGGAAAAGGTATGGCAGGCGGTAATATCGTGATCAAGCCGCCAGTTGGTTCAGCCTTCGATTGCCACGCATCTACCATCGTCGGCAACACCTGTCTTTACGGCGCAACGGGCGGCAAGCTCTTTGCAGCAGGTAAAGCCGGTGAGCGTTTTGCGGTGCGTAACTCTGGCGCTCAAGCCGTCGTTGAAGGCGCAGGTGATAACGCTTGTGAATACATGACAGGCGGCATCGTGGCCATTCTTGGTCATACCGGTGTGAACTTTGGCGCAGGCATGACAGGCGGTTTTGCTTATGTGCTTGATGAAGCTGGAGACTTTGCAGGTCGCGTCAACCCTGAACTGGTCGAAGCCTTGTCACTCGACAATTTGGCTATCCATCAGGAACACCTCCGTGGTCTGATTGATCAACACCTCGAACTGACCGGCTCCAGCCGCGCTCAGGAAATTATCGCGGACTTTGAACAATGGATCAGTAAATTCTATCTGGTGAAGCCGAAATCAGCGGACGTGCGTTCCCTGCTGGGTCACCAAAGCCGAAGCGCAGCTGAGCTGCGTGTTCAGGCGCAGTAACGGAGGACCCTATGAGCCAGAACGTATACCAGTTTATAGACGTGCAACGTATCGACCCTCGAAAGAAGGCGATCAAAACGCGTAAAACCCAGTTCGTTGAAATCTACGAACCTTTCACCCACAAGCAGGCGTCGGCGCAGGCCGACCGCTGTCTGGACTGCGGCAACCCTTACTGTGAGTGGAAGTGCCCGGTGCACAACTACATTCCGCAGTGGCTGAAGCTTGCCCAGGAAGGACGCATTATTGAAGCGGTTGAGCTATCGCACCAGACCAACAGTCTGCCGGAAGTCTGTGGCCGCGTGTGTCCACAGGACAGACTATGTGAAGGTTCCTGTACCCTCAACGACGACTTTGGTGCCGTCACCATCGGTAATGTTGAAAAATACATTACGGACAAAGCGTTCGAAATGGGCTGGAAGCCAGACATGTCAGGCGTCACTTTGACTGACAAGAAAGTTGCCATTATCGGCGCGGGGCCTGCTGGCCTTGCCTGTGCAGATGTCTTGGTCCGTAACGGCGTGAAACCGGTGGTGTTTGACCGCTATCCGGAAATCGGTGGCCTGCTGACCTTCGGTATTCCGTCATTCAAACTCGAAAAAGACGTGATGCGTAACCGCCAGCGTGTCTTTACGGAAATGGGTGTCGAGTTCCGACTCAACACCGAAGTGGGTAAAGATGTCGAGCTGCAGTCTTTGGTTGATGAGTATGATGCCGTGTTCCTTGGCGTTGGCACCTACAAATCCATGCGTGCAGGTTTGGAAAATGAAGATGCACCGGGTGTATTTGATGCCCTGCCGTTTTTGATTGCCAATACCTACCGCGTGATGGATTTAACGGAAAACCCGCCGGAATACATTGATATGGCTGGCAAGAAAGTCGTTGTTCTTGGTGGTGGTGATACCGCAATGGACTGTGTCCGTACTTCGATTCGCCAGAATGCCAAAAACGTTATCTGTGCTTACCGTCGTGATGAAGCCAATATGCCGGGCAGCCGCCGCGAAGTGAAAAACGCGCGCGAAGAAGGGGTGAACTTTATGTTCAACCTGCAACCGCTGGGTATTGAGCTCGACGCCAGTGGCAATGTGAGCGGCGTGAAAGTGGTGAAAACCGAGTTGGGCGAGCCAGATGAAGCTGGCCGTCGCCGTCCTCAACCTGTTGAAGGCAGCGAGCACGTGCTGGACGCGGATGCTGTGATCATGGCCTTTGGTTTCCAACCACACAAAATGGCATGGCTAGAACCGTTTGGTGTCGACCTCGACCAATGGGGACGTATCAAAGCACCAGAGCAATCTGATTACGCTTACCAAACGTCTAACGAGAAAATCTTCGCGGGCGGTGATGCCGTGCGTGGCTCTGATCTCGTGGTGACCGCTATCGATGAAGGCCGTAAAGCGGCAGAAGGCATTCTCGATTACCTCGAGGTATAAGCCGACTTCAAAACCGACAGAAAAGTGCCTGCAGAGGCACTTTTTTTTCGCCCCAATTTTCGCCCGTGATACACTCTCGCTATTCCCTGATTATCAAAGAGCAACAAGATGAAAATCGGTATTATCGGTGCCATGGAGCAGGAAGTAACCCTGCTAAAAAGCAAGATCAACAACTGCCAACTGCAAGAGATTGGTGGCAGCAAATTTTATACGGGTGACTTGAATGGCGTAGACGTGGTGCTGCTGCAATCAGGTATTGGTAAAGTGGCGGCGGCAGTGGGCACATCCATCCTGCTGGAGCGTTTCAAACCAACAGCTGTGATCAACACAGGTTCTGCGGGCGGCTTCGATACCAGCCTGAATCTGGGAGACGTTGTGATTTCTACCGATGTGGCTTACCACGATGCTGACGTGACCGCATTTGGTTACACCATGGGTCAAATGGCTGGCCAGCCAGCGACTTTTACCTCTGACGCAAAGCTGATGGATGTGGCTGAGCAAGCACTGGCAGCGATGGAGCCAGCGCCACACGCAGTTCGCGGTCTGATTTGTACCGGTGATGCGTTTGTGTGTACCGCTGAGCGTCAAAACTACATCCGTGAACACTTCCCAACTGTGATTGCAGTAGAGATGGAAGCAGCAGCGATTGCTCAGGCGTGTCACCAGTTCAAAGTACCGTTTGTGGTAGTTCGTGCTATCTCTGACGTTGCTGATAAAGAGTCGCCAATGACGTTTGATGAATTCCTGCCGCTGGCAGCGAAAAGCTCAAGCGCCATGGTTGAGAAAATGGTCGAGTTGCTGAAAGCATAATGACCGAGCTCTCCACACCGTTTGAAGCACTGTTAAACCACACCACATTGCTTGCGATGTGGGGAGCCCTTATTTTGCACTGGTTCTTCCCAGTGCCAGCCTATATCAGCCCTGTCACCATATGGCGTCGCGTTGCCGAAGCCATCTCCGACAAGGTCAATCACGAAGAAGACTCTCCGGAGCAGCAACGCCTTTCCGGCGGTTTAGCGCTCGCTGTGATGTGGCTGACCCTAGCCGTGCTTTTAGTCGCCTTAAAGCAAATTGTCTGGATTAGCTGGTTATTCGACCTTCTGTTGCTTTGGCTGGCATTAAGTTGGAAGCCCCTGACTGAGCTTGCGATGCAGGTCGAGCAAGCGCTCATTCGTGACGACAAGCCTGCAGCTCGAACCCTGCTGTCACAAACATTGAACCGAGAAACCCATTCACTCTCTCCAGTTGGTATTGCCAAAGCCAGTTGTGAAACCCTGCTGGTTGGGTATGCACGAGGTCTAGTCTGCGTGCTGTTCTGGTATGCCATTTTCGGTGGTATTGGCGCGTTTCTTTACACGCTGGCAGCGCAACTTGCCCGTGTCTGGCCTCCCCGCCGACAAGAGTTCTCCCAGTTTGGATTAGCAGCGTCTGGCTTTCTTGCTTTGCTCGATTGGATGCCATCCCGCTTATTTGCACTTCTCATTGCCGCTGGGCACCGGTTTGAGCCTGCACTCACGGCCATCCGTGAACATGGACAAAGCTGGTCAGTGAACGGCGCGGGCTGGCTCCTTGCCGCCTCTGGCGCCAAACTGCAGCTTTCCCTGGGTGGCCCCGCCATCTATGACAGCGAGAAATGCACTCGCCCCAGCATTGGCGGAAGCGTTGCCGCTTCTCCTATGCACCTAGCGCTGCTGAATCAACAACTGAGGCAAAAGGCCTTGCTCTGGATCCTCATCCAAAGTTTCCTGATGTGGTTTGCCCACGGATTATTATGATGTTCCGTTTTTTACTGGTTTTACTTTTTCTTCCATCCTTCTCCTTTGCCGAACCGCTTCGCGTTATCAGCCTTTCTCCACATACCACAGAGCTCGCGTATGAAGCAGGGCTGGGAGATAACCTGATTGCTGTCAGTGCTCACAGCGATTACCCACCAGCAGCATTGGAACTTGAGCAGGTAGCCAACTATCGCGGGATCAATATTGAACGTGTCGTCACGCTTAAACCGGATTTGGTGCTGGCGTGGAAAGGCGGAAACCCAGATAAAGAGCTCGCCAAGCTCGAAAGGCTTGGCATTGAGGTGTTCTACTCAAATCCACACTCTCTTTACGACGCTGCCGATAACATTGAAAAGCTGGGTGAGTGGTCAGAAAACCCGGCGTTAGCCAAAGCTCGCGCTGATGCCGTTCGTGAAGAACTGGCAAGCATTGAGGCAGAGCAAGCGGGAAAGTCCAAGGTGCCTTATTTTTATCAACTTAGTGAATCCCCTCTGCTGACAAACAACGGCAAACACTGGCCACAGCCCCTTTTCTCCCTTTGCGGTGGAGAGAACATATTTGCCGAAAGTACAGCGCCGTACCCACAAGTCAGTATGGAGCAGATTGTGGTCAGAAAGCCTTTGGCTGTGTTTCATTCGAGCACCACGGAAAATCCCCTGGCTCACTGGCAAAAATGGCAGGACTTTATCCCTGCGGTAAAAAATAAGGCTATCTTTGCAATAACTGGAGATTGGCTAAACCGCCCAACCCCAAGAGCACTCAAGGCTGTCAGACAAATATGCCTCGCGATGGATAAGGTAAGAAGCGATCTCGATCACTAATTCAAAGCGTGGATTACACTAGCTCTCTTGGCTGGATTGCCCAGAACCAAGTTTCACGTAAAATCGCGCGCGCTTAACCAATCCGTATTGCTGGGTATCAGTGTCACAATAAAAAAATAAGACCCAGAGTAATACCAGTAGTAGACGTCAGATTGGATGTTTGATTAAGGGATGAAATAGCGCTTTATGCTTCTGTATATTTTAGACATGTTTGGTACGGCAGTCTTCGCCATATCAGGCGTATTACTTGCCAGTAAGTTAAGAATGGATCCCTTTGGGATGATCGTTCTGGCTATGGTCACCGCCATTGGCGGCGGCACCATTCGCGATATGATTTTGGGAGCCACCCCTGTTGGCTGGATAACCCAAACTGAATACCTTTGGGTTATTCTCATCACCTGCGTGCTTTCTATGTTACTGATCCGCCAGCCACGCCGTCTGCCTTGGTATTTACTCCCTGTTGCAGACGCCATCGGGCTTGCCGTTTTTGTCGCTATTGGCGTAGATAAGGCGCTAAGTTATGGTGCCTCGCCAATGGTAGCAGTCATCATGGGGGTGATCACCGGTTGTGGCGGCGGAATCATCCGCGATGTATTGGCCAGAGAAATTCCAATGATTTTCCGAACTGAAGTTTATGCTACTGCCTGTATTGCAGGCGGGATGATTCATACTCTCGCACTCGCTGCCAATGCTGACGCCGAATATGCTTCAATTGCGGGAATGATCACCACACTGCTTATCAGGCTTGCCGCAATACGCTGGCACTTATCTCTACCTGTATTCGGTTCAGGAAAGTAAACGCAGTTTCAATCATTTAGAACGCGCCTCTTGGGCGCGTTTTTTGTTCTGATTCAGTAATACCAATCGTAGTCAATATCTGCTCATCCTAGCTACTGTGATTGGTATGACATCCTTCTCTCATTCTGTTTCATCGTTTCCGCGCCACAGATCTCGATCTGGCGATCATCTCATCCATCCAAACCATTAAATAAACTTTTTACTTTATTTAATGGAAATCAGATCTATTATGTAAACATATAGCTTTACTTAATGACAAGGAGCATCCCATGAGCAGCTATGTCGAACACGCCAATATCACAGTTACCAATCTCGATAACGCTATCCAGTTTTTGCAGACAGCCATGCCGGAGTTCTCCATTCGTGGCTCAGGCCAGAATGATGATTACGGCTGGTGTCATCTGGGTACTGACACCTCTTACATCGCCCTTCAGGAAGTGGTCATCGACAAGGCTGTCGAACGAGTCCCTTACCGTCAACTTGGCGTCAATCACATTGGCTTTGTGGTGGAAGATGCGGAAGGTACGGCGGAACGTCTGCGTGAAGCGGGCTATCAAGAGGCCTCTTTTGATAAGAGCCATCCAGCCCGCAAACGTGCATATTTTTTCGATAGCGATGGTATGGAATGGGAATTCATCGAATACCTGACCGATTCCATCGAAAGCCGTAACGATTACCTGCTTTAAGAACGAAGAAAGAATAAAAATAGAGAGAAGCAGTCATGTTTAAACCAATAACGTCAGAAGCACTGTCACTCATCAGGCAGGGACATCGATATTCTCCAGTCTTTGGGCCAAGGCTTTCCAACCACTTACCCATGGCGCTGATTGCCATGTCCCGGCTAGGGGCCTCATCTGCTGAATTACATAACGAGTTCCAACGGGCAGCCCTTCACCTGGAAGCAGAGCAAGTTCCTGTTGCCCCTAAAGTATTAAAGCTTGGGGAGAAAACACACAATGCGGATTTTGTGCTCGATTTCAGCAAGGAGCTGGAAGCCAAAGGCATTGATGCGACATTGAAGGAGGCTTTGCCAACCTTACTACCCGGTATCGCGGCAGGTTCTTTCCACGCTTTAATTCGCCTCGCCTATGCGGTGGAAAGTGAGGATTTCACTGAAATCAGTCACGCGCTCGCCTACTGGTCTTCCGGATTTACGCCACTAGGGGACCTGCAATATGCCACAGATAAAGACGCCGTTTCCCATCTCAATGAGGCTCTTGGGGTAATGCGAGATCACACATATCGAGAAGGGATCATCATCGATCATGTCGAAGAATTACGGGAACTTGCTAAGTACCACGCTGTTTCCACACAGCCTGCCTCGTTGACTAAGGAGTCCGTTGCCATTGTGGTGCTTTCGCAATATGCCGCCAGCAATGATTTCACCTTGCTCCATGGCGTAACCGGCTTTCAGGCATTGCTATCACTCGCCCCGTTTATCGACAATTTTGACTTTGCTCTGGATTGCTTCTGGCAAGCGTATGTCGGCGCAGCATGCACTGCGGAATACCGTGAGCCTGTCGCTCCTGAACGCAGAAATATCCAAACTGATTGGGAACTTTGGTTTAAACAGGCACTGACAACACAAGACGACCATACCATCAAACTTATCTACAGCTGCGCCCGGATCTATAACGAATTACAACTGGACGAAGCGCTATTCGCAATCAACGTCAGGCTAGAGGTATCTTTATGAAAAAAATCGCCATTGTTTATTTCTCACAAACTGGCACTACAGACGCGCTCGCCAAAGCCGTGGCGTGCGGCGCCGAAACGCAAGGTGCACAGGTGTTTGCTTACCGCATATTAGGTTCAGATATCGTTGAGGGGCGCTTCAAAAACGATGGGCTATTCGAAGAGCTCAGTGACATGGATGCCATCATCTTCGGCTCCCCAACTTACATGGGTGGCCCTGCAGCTCAGTTCAAAGCCTTTGCTGATGCGAGCAGTGAAAGTTGGTCCAAACAGCGTTGGAGAAACAAGCTGGCAGCAGGCTTTACTATTGGCGGCAGCCCCTGTGGCGAAGTACAAAGCACAGTGGAATACTTCAACATACTGGCGTCCCAACACAGCATGCTTTGGGTAGGCATTGACGCGCCGGAAGGATTGCTTGGAAAAGATTTTAACCGCCTCAATGCTTCTCTTGGCGTGGTTGCACTGGCAGATACAGAGAGTGGTCTTCATCCGGTGGATGCAAAAACTGCGGTGCGACTGGGTGAGCGGGTTGCGGAGCTGATTCGATAGCTGCTATCTAAAGTTAGTAAAAAGGCGCCGTTCGGCGCCTTTTTCGTGATTATGCCAGCGTGATACGGGCAAATTTGCGTTTACCGACCTGATAAACGGCAGTGCCGGCTGCTGGTACCAGCTTGATATCGTCCAACTTCTCACCGTCGATTTTCACCGCGCCTTGGCGGATCATGCGCATTGCGTCTGAGGTTGAACCTACCAGTGCTGCATCTTTCAGCAGGTTAGTGATAGCCACACCTTGCTCAAAAGAAAACTCTGGCATTTCGTCAGGCATCGCGCCTTTCTGGAAACGGTTGATGAACTCTGCTTCTGCCGCTTCTGCATCCGCTTCAGAGTGGAAGCGAGCGATGATTTCTTTTGCCAGCAGGATCTTCACATCACGTGGGTTGCGGCCGTTAGCAATTTCTTCTTTAAGGCCCGCAATCTCTTCCAGTGGACGGAAAGATAGCAGTTCGTAGTAGTTCCACATCAGATCGTCAGAGATAGACATGATTTTACCGAACATCTCGGTCGGTACATCGCTGATACCAATGTAGTTGTTCGCTGACTTCGACATTTTCTTCACGCCGTCCAGACCCACCAGCAGTGGCATGGTGATCACGACTTGCTGTGATTGGCCGTTTTGCTTTTGCAGCTCCCGACCCATCAGCAGGTTGAATTTCTGGTCAGTACCACCAAGCTCAACATCAGCTTCCAGCGCTACTGAGTCATAACCTTGCAGGAGCGGATAAATGAACTCGTGGATCGCGATTGGCTGGTTGTTGCTGTAACGCTTTTTGAAATCGTCACGCTCAAGCATACGTGCAACGGTAGAACTCGCAGCAAGACGGATCATGCCATCCGTGCCCAGCTCACTCAGCCAGCTTGAGTTGAACTCAATGCGGGTTTTCTCTGGATCCAGAATTTTGAAGATCTGCTCTTTGTAAGTCTCAGCATTGCTCAGAACCTGCTCACGCGTCAGCGGAGGACGCGTTGCGTTCTTGCCGCTTGGGTCACCCACCATCGCGGTATAGTCACCGATCAGGAAGATAACTTCATGGCCCAGCTCCTGGAAGGCACGCAGTTTATTCATGATCACTGTGTGACCAAGGTGAATATCCGGTGCAGTTGGATCCGCGCCCAACTTGATACGAAGAGGACGGTTCTCTTTCAGTTTTGCAATGAGTTCCGCTTCGGGAATCAACTCCTCAACACCACGCTTAATTTCAGCTAGCGCGGCTTCAATGCTCGCCATATTTTATCGCTCCCACAGAATCGGCATTTTTTCGTAAGCCGACATACTACTTGAATAGCAGTGGTTTTTGAAACCAGTTAGACTTAACACACGCGAAAAGGAATGCTTACGCCAATCAGTTTTTACGAGAAAGTTGGCACATCCCAATTAAATTCATTTTCTTAACGACTGTTTTTTAATGCCTGTTAAACATATTGCTGCGCTACCTCGACTACACCAAGTCTCAATCATGGCTCTCAGCGCCCTCGTGGTTCTGCTGATTTTGCTCCCCACTGAAACGCCAGCTTCTCATCCGGATGCCAAATTCGAAGTCGGTAAGCTTTACTCAATTCCCCTTGATACGGTTTCCTTGCTTCCACCTGAAAATGAGCAACAGCCCGTGCAGGCTTATGCGCCGCTCGAGTGGCACAAGTTCAAGGTGAAAGCCGGCGACAGTCTGGCGGTTATTTTTGACCGCGTAGGCATAAGCCCCACCACCCTTTATCGTCTGATCAATAGTGATAAAGGCACCAAATCTCTGGCTTCACTGAAAGTGGGTGATGAAATTCACCTTGGCTTTGACGAAAAAGGTTTATTTACCCAACTCGTGCAGCCGAAAAATGCCAATGAAAAACTGGTCGTCACCCGCATTGGTGATGAGTTCTTCTCCAAAACAGAGTCCAAGCAAATTGATACTCAGGTGAACTTTGCCTCGGCCACCATCAACTCTAGCTTCTGGAACGCAGGTGTCAGCGCAGGGCTCAACGCCAATCAAATCATGGAGCTGGCGGGGATTTTTGGCTGGGACATCGACTTTGCCCTGGATATTCGTCAAGGCGACAAGTTTTCGGTGCTGTTTGAAGAGCAGTTGGTGGAAGGTGAAATAATTGGTCGAGGTAATATTCTTGCCGCGACATTTACCAACCAGGGCGAAACCTTTACTGCCATCCGCTCAGAGTCAGGTAAATATTACGATGACAAAGGCCGCGCGATGAGAAAAGCCTTCCTTCGCTCGCCAGTCAACTTCCGTTATGTCAGTTCAAACTTCAATCCCCGTCGTTTGCACCCAGTGACAGGCCAGGTGAAAGCGCACCGAGGAACGGACTATGTTGCGCCTGTTGGTACACCGATCTGGTCTGCTGGTGACGGTGTCGTAATGAAATCGGCCTACAACAAGTTCAACGGTCATTATGTTTTCATTCGTCATAGCTCAACCTACATCACCAAGTACCTTCATCTCACCAAGCGTAAAGTGAAAACGGGTCAGCGTGTCAAACAGGGACAAACCATAGGTACTCTCGGTGGTACAGGTCGCGTGACAGGCCCTCACCTACACTATGAGTTTCTCGTTAACGGCGTACATAAGAACCCTCGTACCGTGAAATTGCCACAAGCTCAATCTCTTTCAGGTAAGGAGAAAACAGCCTTTATTGAGCTGGCGAAAGACCGCATGGCGCAGCTAAACAAGTTAGAACAACTGTTAGCCTCCATCGGAACTCTAGAGCGGGTTTATTCCTAGCGGTTTGATTGTAGTGGTTTAATAGAAAAGAAAAAGCAGCGCTTATGCGCTGCTTTTTTGTACGTCGGAATTCCGCCTCAAAGCTGAGGCTCAGCTTCCCGTTGTGGCTTTGGGAGTGTAGATTCCTTCTCTCCGGTTCGCCAAATCGTATTGGTTTCTTTGTTCGCCCCTTTTGGCTCACGAGCCAGCATCAGAAGACACGGGGTAAGCACCAACGTAAGCACTGTAGAGAATGCCAACCCACCAGCTACTGCAGTGGCAAGTTGTGACCACCACTGAGTACTCGGTGCACCAAACTCAATGCCTCGGTTCACCAAATCAACGTTCATTTCCAGCACCATTGGCAGCAGACCCAAAATCGTCGTTACTGTGGTTAACATTACCGGACGTAAACGCTGGGCACCGGTGCGCAAGATCGCATCGACTTTATCAAGGCCTTGGCGACGCAGCACGTTATAGGTATCAATCAGTACGATGTTGTTGTTCACCACGATACCCGCAAGCGTAATCACCCCAACACCAGACATGATGACCCCAAACGGACGTTGGAACACCAGAAGGCCAAGGAATACACCCACTGTCGAGAACAAGACTGCACTCAAAATCAGGAACGCCTGATAGAAGCTGTTGAATTGGGTAATGAGGATCAAAGCCATTGCCGCTAATGCTGCCAAAAAGGCTGTCATCAGGAAGGCTGAACTTTCATCCTGCTCTTCATTTTGTCCACGCAGTGTGACTTTGACTTCTGGAGATAGCCCCAAACGTTCGATATGCTCGTTCAATCCGGGCAACGCCAAGCTGAGGTTATATCCTTCCGTCATGTCGGCCATGACTTTCACCACACGCTTGCCATCAACTCGGTCGATATTACCTTGCTTCGGCTCTGGCTTGATTTGGGCAAAGTTGGTGATAGGCACCAACCCATAAGGCGTCATCACCCGAAGTTCATCAAAGCGTCCAATATCCCGCTTCTCTTCCGGATAACGCACCAGAATATCCACTTCTTCACTGGCATCATCTGGCAAGTAATCACCAATCTTGAGGCCATTGGTGACGAACTGTACCGTGTTACCTACCAGCAGGGCGTCTGCACCAAAGCGGGCAGCATCTTCACGGTTGATATCAATCGACCAGTCAATGCCCGGTTTGGTCAAGGTGTCGCTGTAGTTGGTAAATGCAGGGTCCTGTTCAAGCAGACTGCGAATTTGCTTGGCAGCAGGCGCGATCAGCGCAGGGTTTGCCGCACTGACCTCAATCGACAAATCGTGATCACTCGGCGGGCCAGCGTCAGGTTTTTTGAACTCGAGTTCCAAACCCGACAAATCCGCCGTTTTCTCGCGAAGCTCTTCGATGATCTCTTTTACTTTACGACGCTCTTGCCAATCAACAGGCTTCATCTGTATAACGCCAATTTCATCCTGACCACCGGTTTTGGTGTAAACGGATTCAATCTCATCCATGCCCATGACACGCTCTTCAACTTCGGCCATCAAGGCGTCTTTCTCGAAGATAGAAAGATCACCGTGCGAGCGCACTTTGATGTTGAAGAATGCCGGATCGACGTCAGGGAAAAATTCTGAGCCAAGGCCTGATTTCCCATAAGCGAAGAACACACCACCTGCCACGATCAAAGCCGCAATCAAAATTTTAATCGGGTGCTTAATCGCAATAGAAAGTGTTTTTATATAAGCACGCGTGATACCGCGGGCTTGGGAGAAATCACCTTGCTCAAGCGCATGGGTTCGGGCCTGTTGCTCTGATGTCAGAGGAAGCGGCTTGCCCACCATGCTGCCCAGCACTGGCACAAACAACAGTGCCATCGCCAAAGAAGCAGCGAGTGTTGCTATCAGGGTTAATGGCATATAGCCCATGAACTCACCGGTGATACCCGGCCAGAACAGAAGCGGAGCAAAGGCCGCCAGAGTGGTGGCTGTTGACGCGATAATCGGCCATGCCATGCGGTGTGCAGCCTCCCGGAAGGCCATTTTACGGCCCACACCTTCACGCATCCGGCGATCGGCATATTCCGTTACCACAATCGCCCCATCTACCAGCAAGCCAACCGCCATGATGAGAGAAAACAGCACAACGATATTGACCGTCAATCCGGCCAATGACAGCACCACTAGACCCGTTAAGAAGGAGCCAGGAATGGAAACGCCCACCAGTAGCGCAGTACGCGCCCCCAGAATGGCGATAATGACAATCACCACCAGCAAAATAGCGGAGAGGATGTTGTTTTGAAGATCCGTCAGCATCGAACGCACATCTTCAGAGCCGTCCCAAGTGTATTTCACTTGAAGAGCTCCCGGCCAAAGCGGTGATTTCTGCGCTTCATTCATCACCGCCTTGGCTAGCTCGACGGTCTCGATGATGTTCTCGCCAGCGCGCTTTTTGACATCCAGCACGACCGCTGGCTTACCATCCAGACGGGCAAAGCTTTCAGGATCTTTGAACGCGCGGCGAACGGTTGCAACATCGCCCACTGTGACTACCTGATTACCTTCGATCTTAATTGGCAGGGTTAATACGTCCTGCACTGTCTCGAAAACCGAAGGGACTTTGACAGAAAAGCGACCATAGCCGGTATCAACATAACCTGCCGCAACTACACGGTTGTTTCGGGATACCAGATTAAATATGTCCTGCTGATCCAGCCCATAGCTTTCCAACAACAGCGGTTCGACGATAATTTCCACCACATCATCACGGTCACCGGCAATATCCACTTCGAGGATTTGCTTAAAGCCTTCCAGTTCTTCCTGAAGTTCACGGGCAATTTTTACAATTGCGCGCTCAGAAACATCACCATAAAGTGCTATGGAGAGCACGGGCTGCATATTGGCAAAAGTGACTTCGTTGACCGTTGGCTCATCACTGTCGTCCGGCAAGCGCGGCTTCACCAGATCTACCGCTTCACGCACGTCCGCCATGGCTTCATTGAGATCAACACCGACGTTAAACTCAAGCGTCACAGACGCGTGGCCTTCCGTCGCCGTTGCCGTCATCTCCTTGATGCCTTCAATCGAGCGAAGTTCTTGCTCAACCGGACGCACTAAAAGACGCTCAGCATCCTCCGGAGAAATGCCTTCATGGCTAACAGAGACATAAATCACCGGAATGGTGATGTCAGGATCAGATTCTTTTGGAATGGTTTGATAGGTGTAAAAACCTGCTACCAAGAGTACCAGCAACAGGGTGACCATGGTGCGGGTGCGGGCCAGTGACGCATCAATCAATGTTCTCATAAGATGCCCCCCTATTGTGCCGACGCTTGACGCACCGCCTCAACAGCATCACCGTCACGCACAAAACCCTGTCCCTTGGTGATGACGTCCACCGTCTCGCCAAGACCAGACAGCCATACGCCATTTTGCTCAGCTTTAACGACCTTTGCGGAAACAAAAGCAACCTTGTCTCCTTTTAAGGTTTTCACTCCCAAATTCCCTTTTTCATCCAGTGCCAGCATTGAAGGGCTCAGCTTCACAGCACTTTGCTGCTCAAGCGCCAGATCCACTTCTGCACTGATACCTGCAGGCAGTTTTTGCTCTGGGTTCGGAAACTCCAGCTCAATGGTGAAGGTGTTGGTTGCCGGAGAGGAAATACTGGATTGGTAGCGAAGGCGCCCTTCTTTCATAGTGCCATTAACCAGCAGGATATTGGCTGGCAAGTCCGCATCTATATCGCTGATATGCTTTTCGCTCACATCAGCAGTTACGACAAGGGGATCGAGATCGACCAAAGTCGCCATAGGATCGCCAATGCCAAGATAGTCACCGACTTCCACATTCAGAGCATCAACTATGCCATCAAACGGTGCTTTCACCTCAGTATGAGACAATGCGAGTTTCAGATTCTTCACCGTCGCACGGGCTTCCACCAAATTGGCCTGGGCTAAGGAGAATGCCACTTCCCCCTGAAGTCCTTTTTTCTTCAATGACTGGGCCGCGTTATATTCTTTTTCACGCACCAAAAGCAGTGCCTCAGCGCGTTCAAGTTGCGCCTGACGGTCGGCTTTGTCGATATAAAGCAGTAAATCGCCTTTCTTAACAAAAGCCCCCTTACGGACGGACACTTTGGTGACCCGACCAGCTGCTTCCGCCGAAATGGTGGCAGAACGATCAGGTGCTGTGCGCCCATACAACGAAATAGAGCGGGTAACTGGCTCTGAATAGAATGTTTCAACACCGACTTTCGTCAACGGTGCTGCCGCAGGTTCTTTTTTGTCAGCGTCAGACTTTTCATTGCTGTGGCCGCTGCCAACCCAAAAGAACAAACCACAAAGTAATACAAGAGAAATAACCCAGGGACGCTGGGAGAGGAAAGACGTTTTCGCGCCTGCATTCGTCATAATCGTTCCATCCTGACGTAGTTACTGCAGTAAAAGAAAGTGGACGCTGATCCGACTGGCCCAATGAAAAAGACGCGGCAGCTTCGTTGAGAACTGCCGCGGCTTTAAAAGTGTCTTATAGTTTATACACTGAAAGAGGCGCCACAACCACAGGTAGTGGTTGCGTTTGGGTTATTTACGAAGAAACGTGAACCTTCTAACCCTTCTGTGTAATCGACGACGCCGCCGATCAGATATTGCAGGCTCATTGGGTCGACCACCAAGGTAACACCACTTCTTTCGATGGTCATATCACCGTCATTGACGTTTTCATCAAACGTGAAGCCATACTGGAACCCACTACAGCCGCCACCAGTGATATACACGCGCAGCTTCAGATTCGGGTTTTCTTCTTCCTGAATCAGCGTTTTTACCTTGTTCGCTGCGGTTTCTGAAAACTGCAGTGGCAAAGCGGCATCACTCATTATTACCTCACATTAACTCTTGATATTCTGACCGCATTATCTAATACCTGACTAATTCGTTCAAGTATTGCTCTTCGCACGGAAACTTATCCGCAATATACACCAAGTTTAAGTCGGATGTGATGCTTACCTCATCATCCATCTCGCACCCTTTCAACGTATCCCGTACAATACGCACCGACAGTGAATTAATGATCAAATAGTCCAGGGTCTGTTGACCTTTGGTGATGATTTTTGCGGCGCTTGTGGGGACTTTATACAAGGCAGAGGTTTCGACATGTAGCTGGCCTACACGAGAAGCCGATAACGCGGTAGAAAGCCCCCACAAGCGCCGCCCGAAGGGTTCAGCTAAAAGCGCTTTATGCTTTGTTGAGCTGTATTTACTTAGAATGCTAAGCGTTATAAAGCTCGCCGCGCCTAAAACGCTTTTCGCAAGAACAAAATTTAACCACCAAAGGCCAACAGACCCTAGGAAAGAAGCATGACAAAATCAGCCGAGCTATTTCAGCAAGCCCGCAAAACCATCCCTGGCGGTGTGAACTCTCCGGTTCGCGCTTTCGCAGGTGTAGGCGGCGACCCAATTTTTATAGAGCGCGCTGATGGCGCGTACATTTATGACGCAGATGGAAAAGCCTACATCGACTATGTCGGCTCTTGGGGTCCAATGATCTTGGGTCACAACCACCCAAGCATTTGTGATGCAGTGATCACCGCAGCGCAAAATGGCCTGAGCTTCGGCGCACCAACTGCCCGCGAAATCACGCTGGCTGAGCTGGTTAGCAAGCTGGTTCCATCAATGGAAATGGTTCGCATGGTGAGCTCTGGCACAGAAGCCACCATGAGCGCAATCCGTCTGGCGCGTGGATTTACCCGCCGCGACAAATTCATTAAGTTTGAAGGCTGCTACCACGGTCATGCAGACTGCCTGCTGGTGAAGGCGGGCTCTGGTGCACTGACACTCGGTGAGCCTACCTCTCCGGGCGTGCCTGCAGATTTTGCCAAACACACGCTCACTTGTACCTTCAACGACCTGGACTCAGTGCGTGCCGCGTTCGAGCAATACCCTGACGAGATTTCCTGCATCATCGTTGAGCCTGTTGCCGGCAACATGAACTGTATTCCGCCGCAGGAGGGTTTCCTGGAAGGTCTTCGTGGGCTGTGTGATGAATTCGGCGCACTGCTGATTTTCGACGAAGTGATGACAGGCTTCCGTGTTGCACTGGGTGGCGCGCAGGCACATTACAACATCAAGCCGGATCTGACGACTCTGGGTAAAGTTATCGGTGGCGGTATGCCTGTCGGTGCTTTCGGTGGCCGTCGTGACGTGATGGAATACATCGCGCCAACGGGTCCAGTTTATCAGGCAGGTACGCTTTCCGGTAACCCTGTCGCCATGGCAGCCGGTGAAGCAGCGCTGACCGAGTTGTCAAAAGAAGGCAATGAAGCGCATCTTGCAGAGCTGACCAAGCGTTTGGCTGAAGGTTTCAAAACCGCGGCTGATAAACACGGCGTTGCTCTGGCGGTAAACCAAGTTGGCGGTATGTTCGGCTTCTTCTTTACCGACAAAGACACCATCAGCTGTTTTGCTGACGTTCAGCAGTGTGACATCGAGAAATTCAAACGCTTCTTCCACCTGATGCTCGAAGAGGGCGTGTATCTGGCACCATCTGCATTTGAAGCAAGCTTCACTTCTTTGGCACATGGCGACAAAGAGCTGGAGGCGACATTAGCAGCCGCTGACCGCGCCTTCGCTAAGCTGGCATCAGAATAAGTACTGCCAGAGAACCACAAAACGGAGCCTCGGCTCCGTTTTTTATTGCCAGTAAATCGCCACAAGTACCACAAGGACGACAACACAAAGTAACGGCAGACTCAGTTTGCGTCGTTTTTTGAACTCGCACTTGCCTTCACAGCACGCCATCTTTTTTGTCCTTTCTCGTTGGATTATCACAACGTATCATACGCTTCACACTACACTGTTCTCCAGACCTTCGTGGAGAGAAACTAAGGAGCCATGCTGTGGCATCATTCAAGGCCGAACCGAGACACTGGACACTGATAGGTGCACTGCTCCTTGCGGCATACGCCTGCTATATGCTTATCGCGCCGTATCTGGGATCCATCGTGTTAGCATTTATTGTCTCCCTACTGTTCTTCCCTCTGCATGAGAAAATTGAAAACAAGCTACCTTCTTACCCTAACGTTGCCTCGGCACTCTCATGTACGTTGTTAACCGTGATAATTATCATCCCGATGATTTTTGTCGCAGCGGCCATTTTGAGTCAGGGGGTAACTTTCTTTACCGGCGCCTATGAATGGCTCACCAAAGGAGGAGCAAAGGAGATTCTGGCTGCGCCTATTATGAAGACAGGGTTGGCTTTGGTGGATAAATGGTTACCGACAGATTCTATCAATCCGCAAGAGCTGATTGCTAAAGCAGCATCGACACTTTCATCCATGAGCTCTCAAATGTTAGGAATGAGTTCAAAGATCCTTGGTGATGTCACCGGTGTATTCGTGAACTTCCTGTTGATGCTATTCGTGCTGTTCTTCCTGCTCCGCGATCACGACAAGATCATTAACATGCTCCGTCACGTCAGCCCTCTTTCCCGCAGTCAGGAAGATACTTTGTTGGATGAAGCTGAGAAAGTGGCCAAGTCAGCAGTGCTGGGGTCTTTCCTCACTGCACTCGCTCAAGGCATCGTGGGTGGTTTCGCCATGTGGCTGGCAGGTTTTGCAGGCCTGTTCTGGGGCACTATGATGGCATTCGCCTCGTTTATCCCAGTAGTCGGTACCGCTTTGATCTGGTTGCCTGCAGCCGGTTATCTGCTCCTGATAGGCCAATGGGAGTGGGCTGCATTCCTCGCAGGTTGGGGAGTTATCATTGTTGGTTCAGTCGATAATATCTTGCGTCCGCTTTTGATGCAGGGTAATTCAGGGATGAACACCTTACTCATTTTCTTCTCACTGATTGGTGGCCTGCATGTGTATGGCCTGATGGGATTGATTTACGGCCCAATCATTTTCTCGCTCACACTGGTACTGTTCCGAATGTACGAAACAGAATTCCACAGCTTCCTTGAGAAGCAAGACAACTGCTGATATTAGGGTCTGTTGACCCTAAGGAACCTAAGGCGCGGCATATTCCCTCACAGGTGACTTTATGGGAGAATCCGCGCCTCTTTGTTTGATAGCCCCGAGGTATCCATGTCCTACTCTGCTCCTAGCCAAATTGCAGCTCGCCAGATCGAGTATTTCGAAGGCAAACACGTTCTGCTTGCCGGTGAATTGGAAGATACCTTTGCAACAGAGCTTGAAGACACTGCCGCAAGCGTCAGCATCTTCACAACCAACCTTGCTTACGCCAATCAAATGCGTCGCTACCAAAACATCGAAGTGCAGTTTGGCGAAAGCTATCAGGCAAACCCAAACATCGATATGGTTTTGCTGTACTGGCCAAAAGCCAAAGCCGAAGCCGAGTTCCTTCTGGCGATGCTGATGGCAGAACTTGGCACGGGTACAGAGATAGCAGTTGTAGGCGAAAACCGAAGCGGCGTAAAAAGCATTGAGAAAATGTTTGCGCCCTACGGCCGTGTCACCAAATTTGACTCAGCCCGCCGCTGTAGCTTCTACTGGGGACAATGTGATAATCAGCCAGCACCTTTTGTATTGGAAGACTGGTACAAAAGCTATCCACTCAATGTGGGGGAGCAGTCACTGACCATCCGCTCTCTTCCTGGTGTATTCAGCCACGGTGAGCTCGACGCTGGTACCCAACTGCTTTTGGATAACCTACCAGCACTGAAAGGGAAAGTGCTGGACTTTGGCTGTGGAGCAGGGGTAATTGGTTCAGTAATCAAACTGCGCCATCCTGACGCGCAGATCGCCATGGTAGATATCAGTGCGCTGGCGGTTGCCTCTGCACGTGAAACCTTGCGTTTTAACAATCTTGACGGAGAGGTTTGTGCCTCAGATGTTTATAGCGATATTGACGGATACTTCGATCATATCGTGAGTAACCCGCCATTTCACGCTGGCCTTAAAACGCATTACACCGCAACTGAAACCTTGCTTGAGCGTGCACCTGATTACCTGAACCGTTCCGGTAGTCTAACAATTGTTGCCAACAGTTTCCTTCGTTACTTACCATTTATTGAGAAAGCATTTGGTCACTGTGAAACGCCAGCTAAGAGCAACAAGTTCGCTATCTATCACGCATCAAAGTGACACTAAATACGATGTAAAACGAGGGAGCCAATAGGCACCCTTTCATTTTTTACTTTTACACATCTCGTCAAAAACGTTAATTTTGCGCATTGACACCAAGTTCATACAAAGGTTGCTTGCCAAGAAAAATTAACTCCGTATAAGAGTTGAAGATGTTTTTCATATGCGCCCATTTTAGCCATCGCCAAATTCCAACATTTCGGCTAAGCAAAGCGCCTTTTGATTTCTAATTTCTCAGGCAGAAACATGCAAAAAAAGCAGAAATTTAAACGACTTCAGCACACGCTGATGTTGGCTTTTCTGGTGCTGAGTATTACGCCTCTCAGCCTGCTGGCGATTTTCTTCCTTGAATCTCACAGCAGCGATCTCGAACAACAAAGCACCACACACCTATCTTTCCTTCGTGATAACAAAAAAGAGCAAATAATCAGCTACTTTGATGCCCGTCACTCAGAGGTGAAATCCTTCAGTCGCTCTGAACTGGCAACCGCCAGTGGTGGACGCTTCTATGGATTAATTGCCGCCTTCCACCAATTGGGAGATACGGAAGAAATTGCCCGAAATGTTGCACGTGAGCGCTATGGTGCTGATGCCAACTCAACGCTTCCTCCAGGTACAAATGACAGCAACTTCATTGGCAGCGAGCGCTACCGCCTCCTGCACAAGCGCTACGACTGGGCTTACAAAGAGCATCTTAAACGTTCTGACTTTTCAGATATTTTGTTGGTCGACATCAAGGGTAATGTCGTTTATTCCGCACTTAAGGATGACGTTTTTGGTTCTAACTTACTCGACGAGAAGTGGCGTCATACTGCCATTGGCAAAACTTTTGCTGATATACAGAAAACAGTGGATGCACCGCTGGTCGATGGCGATAACACCCCGATAGCGTTTACCGACTACACCCAACAAGCCGACGGTGAAATGGTGGCGTGGTTTGCTGCGCCGATCATGCAACAAGGCTATTTACACAGTTATGTTTTGTTCAAACTGCCTAATACGGCATTGGACAAAATGCTTAACAAGACGCCACAGGAAAAGGGTTACATCAGTACGCTGCTAGTTGGAAATGACCTGATCCCCCGAAATTTGGTGACCAAAGACACTTTAAGGCCAATTAATAGCATCGCCATTGAGGCTGCACTTGCAGGGCTTCGCGATGTTGGCAGCTTCTTAAGCTCTGACAACCAACGTGTGTTAGGTGCCTATGCGCCGGTCAACATCACCGGTACAACCTGGGCGATTGTTCTCGAGCTGCCGGAAGAAGAGGCTTTTGCCCGTATTTATCAGTTAGAGAAAATCTTCATTGCCGTGATGGTAATCGCCATCTTGTTGGTGGTCATTGCTTCGCACATGCTGTCTAACTCCATCACAGCCCCGCTTCTAAAACTAACCTGGGCTGCAGAACAGGTCTCGGCGGGCGATCTGGATCAGAAGATAAACAATACTGACCGCGAAGATGAAATCGGGCGGTTGGCAGTAAGTTTTGCGCGCATGCAGCGCTCAGTCCGAGACAAACTCGCACTCATCCGGGAGCAAAACAAAGAGCTTGAACAGAACATTCAAGTCATCAAGCAAAAGAACGAAGAGCTGCAGCAAGCCGACCGCATGAAAGATGATTTTCTTGCAACGACTTCCCACGAGCTCCGCACACCACTTCACGGTATGGTAGGGATTGCTGAGTCCATACTTGCCGGCGCAGAAGGCCCGCTTCCAGAACGTCAAAAGCATCAGCTTCAGATGATTATCAATAGTGGAGAGCGCCTTTCCAACCTCGTTGATGATTTGCTGGATTATCACAAGATGCGTTACGGCGAGCTTGAAATCTCTCCTCAAGCTGTAGATACCGCAAATGCAGTGAGGTTGGTTATTGAGCTTTCCAGCCATCTGCTGGGCGGAAAGCCGGTGCGTATTATCAACCAGGTCCCCATCGACCTGCCATTATTGCGTGCCGACGAGCAGCGTCTAGAGCAGGTGTTGTACAACTTGATTGGTAACGCCATCAAATATACAGACGAGGGCAAGATCATCATTTCTGCCACCGTATTAGAAGGTCAGCTTCGCATTCAGGTGGTAGATACTGGTCAGGGAATCCCCTCCGACCAACTCGAGTACATCTTCGAGCCACTGACCCAAGCCAGTGGCAACGCGGCTCAATACCGTCAGGGGGCAGGACTTGGCTTATCTATCAGTCGCCAGCTTATCGACATCATGGGCGGTCAGCTCTATGTATCCAGCCAGCCTATGGTAGGAACGACGTTCAGCTTCACCTTGCCACTAGCAACCGAAGAAGATAAAGCAAAAACCCGTCTTGCCAATAATGCGCACTTCGCCGCTCCCCGTATAGAGCTGGATCAAACAGATTACACCCAGCTGCCGGAAAACCCAGATGGTCCTCTCATCTTGGTGGTGGACGACGAACCTGTAAACCTACAGGTTCTTAATAACTTTCTGCGTCTCGAAGGTTATCGAGTGAAAGCCGTTGAAAATGGCCGCCAGGCTATTGAGTCTGTCACGATGGAAAAACCTGCGCTGATGTTGCTGGATGTCATGATGCCGGAGCTTAGTGGCTATGAAGTATGTACTCACCTTCGAGAGCGACACAGTCGTGCCGATCTACCTATCATCATGCTTTCAGCGTTAGGTCAGGTTCAGGATAAGGTGAAAGGGTTTGATGCGGGAGCCAATGACTACCTGACCAAACCTTTCAATAAAAACGAACTCAGTGCCCGTATCCGAGCCTATATTAATGCCTCGCTGACCGAGCAGGAGCGCGAGCACAATCGCACGTTACAAAAAGAAATTCACTTCCGCGAGCAAGTGGAAGCTGGCCTTCGTGAAGTGCAAAACAGGCTACTTGCCATGCTGGATAGCGCGTCTGAAGGCATTATCTGTGTGCAAGAGAATGGCCGGATAAGTTATGCCAATGATGCTTGCAGTGAAATCTTCCGTCTCAGTGCCGAACAAATCGAGCGCCACCAACTCGAAGACTTCTTGGCAATGGCGCTGCCTGAACCAGACTGCTCACGAGGTCACTACAGCGGCCAGTTCAGGTTTAAAGTCGACGGGGATATCGCCGAAATCGACACCGATTTAATCACACTGCCCGAGTCCTCTGGCATGCAAATGATGCTAATCCTCAATACCGGAAAGAAAGCTTCTTCACACCGCGTACAGCTCTTGGAAAATGCCGTCTCGGCACTGTCCGACTATGCCTATGACGGTGATATGGAGAAGCTTCAGCAACTTCGTGAGCTTGGCGGGGAATTCACACGAATGGCAGACCGCTTCTCAGGCAGCAAACCAGATAAAGCCGATATCCTCAGAGATACGCTAGTCAAAGTGATGACTGCCACTTTGAACTTTTGGCAGAACTCCACCGGCAAAACCAAGTTTGACCTTGCAGAGGAAAGCGGGCTTTGGCGAGTCTACCTAGACAGAAGTACCTTGCAGACCCGTACGCTGGACAAATACCTCCATGTTGAAACTGTCCCTAAATCCCCTCGTTGGCGCACTGTTATCAGTACCATCGACTTTGTACTGGAACGCTGTCTTGAAGAAAACAGAGAAAGGAACGAACTTGAAGTACTCAGGGAAAGGCTACAGACCTTAATATCCCGATAATTCCATAAGCCCCGTAATGGGGCTTTTTTCCGCTATGTTTATACTAAATAGCTGTTCCTAATAGTAGATCTCAAAGGTAAGAGAAACTCAGTCCAGTTTGCGCGATCTGATCTATCGCCAAACAGAGAAAACCCACAAAAAGGACTGAGTAATGGCCATCATAGCACCGAT
>NZ_FIZY01000006.1 GCF_900060185.1 Grimontia marina
ACGGTGGCAACACCAAGATTGAGGCAGAGCGCGATGTTGCGATGCGACAGGCCGCAGTCGAATTTGAGGCGTAACACCTCTTTGATTTTGTTCATAGGGGTTCTCTTTTTTGCCATTGCCGCGTCCTAACCATCACTGTGAGAAGGGTAAGGATAGCGAGCGATTGATTTAAAAGAGAAAAATGGAGGATTTCGGGCATTCCGATCACGGTTTTCGCTATTCCGATCACCGATTTCGGAGTGAGGCTAAAAGTGATCGGATAATCGCGGAATCAGTGATCGGTTTAAACCGAAATGGGTGATCGGATAATCCCGAAATGACTGATCGGAATGCTCCGAAATATGCAGCCATTTATTTTGAAACGACTGCCCTCACGGCATCGCAAATCAAAGTCACTCACGAAGGACTTATGGAGCAAAAGAAACAAGAGCTTTCATCATATTTAGATGTGGCTACTTCTGCCATTGCACCTCTAAAAGCCAGAGACGCGTCTCGCGAAGAGGTGGTATCTGTTCTTCAATCCATTAACTTTGGTGAAAGCGGTTACATGTTTGGTTTGGACTCTAAAGGGAACCGTTTATTTTTAGGGGACACAGGCAAGGGGATTGGAAAAAACTTCTACGATGCTCAAGATACGAAAGGTAATTACCACGTTAGGGACCTTATCAAAAATGCCAAAACAGGTGCTTTTACGACCTATCATAGGCCTAAACTAAACGAAGAAAAACCTTTGCCAAAGCTTAGCCTTTCAACGTACTTACCTGAGTGGGATATTGTTCTTGGAACAGGCTTCTACACCGACGATGTTGATCTTCAAATCAGTTTGATGGATGAAAAGGCACAAGCCCTGATGCAAGAAGGGTTAATTAAAGTCACTGCGTTGTCTGTAGCAATTCTGTTATTATCAATGATTGTTGCCATCTTTATTTCTAGGACCATTATCAATCCGCTGCGAATGTTTGATGACTCTATCCAATCGTTCGCAGAAGGCGAAGCTGATCTGACAGCAAGAGTGCAACCTTTCACTATTCCTGAGTTCGCAAGGCTCAGTGCAAACTTCAACAAGTTCGTGGCCAGTCTCCAGGATATCATTACGAGTGTGAATGAGGTAAGCCTGAACGTGGTTGCTGAAACTGATTCAATCAAGGACAGGGCTAAACAGGTTGATGACTCTGCGCTGGAACAAAGACAAGAAACAGAGCAAATCGCGACGGCAATGACGGAAATGACAACGACGGCGATTGAAATATCAAACAATGCAAATCACGCAGCCGAATCGGCAAAAGATGCTGATATCAACGCGAAAGATGCTGCAATGATTGTCGGTAACGCGGTGAACTCAGTAGAAAAGCTCGCCGAAGAACTGTCACACGCCAGCAATGTCATGTCGCAACTGGAAGGAAGCGTAAAGAACATTACATCTTCCCTATCTGTGATTCAGGATATCGCTGAACAAACTAACCTTCTGGCTCTCAATACAGCGATTGAGGCGGCGAGGGCAGGTGAACAGGGTAGGGGCTTTGCTGTTGTGGCCGATGAGGTGCGAACGCTTGCGAGCCGAACACAGACCAGTGCTGGGGAAATCCATGAAATGATTCAGTCACTGAAACAGGCATCTGATTCTGCTGTAAACGCGATGGAATCGAGCCAGACAAGAGGAGGAGAGACAGTCAGCGAGGCAGAAAAAGCCAGAGAAGCCATTGGAAGGATAGAAGACTCAGTCGGCACTATTCTGGATATGAATGCTTTGAAAGCAACGGCAACCGAGGAACAAAGTATTGTTGGCCAAGAGATTTCAGAACGTATTGTGGTTATCTCTGATAAGAGCTCTCTATCAGCTGACTTAGCGAACCAAAACCGACAAGGCAGTGCAACACTCAATGGGTATGCCAATGAGCTGAACGGCCTTGTTTCACGGTTTACGGTTTAGCATTTACATAAAAAGTATATTCATTACACCGTCTGTTTTCGGGCGTTGATGCTTGTAGATCTTGTAGATGTTGGAAGATTCTGTTCAGCATGGCATTAAGGCTCTTTGACAGACGGTAATCGATGGGACTATCTGTTTCTCTAAGCGAGCTCTTGGTATTGCGTTATTCCTCCACACAGTTACAATCCTCCTTCTGTTCTCGTACACACATTTTGATTTGTACCAAAATTTGTACTGTCAGAACTTTCCCAAAGACTCATTATCCATAATGCATTGCTATTAATGAGAAAACTTTAAGCAAGTGCTACTTCGTGTGTAGCACCACTGTAAGATAGGACGAAATAATGCCTGTAATCACTCTTCCTGACGGTAGTCAACGTTCATTCGACAACCCTGTCTCTACTTATGATGTCGCTGCGGACATTGGTCCAGGTCTTGCTAAAGCATGTATCGCGGGTCGTGTTAACGGTCAACGCGTTGATGCGTGCGACCTGATTGAAAACGACGCGAATCTGGAAATCATCACCGCAAAAGACGAAGACGGTCTTGAGATCATTCGCCACTCTTGTGCTCACTTGCTGGGTCATGCGATTAAGCAGCTTTTCCCTGACGTGAAAATGGCGATCGGTCCAACCATCGACAGCGGTTTCTATTACGACGTTGACCTTGACCGTTCTCTGACTCAAGAAGACCTGGATGCGATTGAAAAGCGCATGAAGGATTTGGCGAAAACCAAATACCAGGTGATCAAGAAGAACGTGAGCTGGCAGGAAGCGCGTGATGCTTTTGAATCACGTGGCGAACCGTACAAAATGGAAATTCTGGATGAAAATGTATCTCGCGATGATCGTCCAGGCCTTTACCATCACGAAGAATACATCGACATGTGTCGTGGTCCGCATGTACCGCACATGGGTTTCTGCCAAAACTTTAAAATCCTGAACGTTGCTGGTGCATACTGGCGCGGTAACAGCGATAACAAGATGCTGCAACGTATCTACGGCACGGCTTTCAACGACAAGAAAGAACTGAAAGCTCACCTGCAGCGTTTGGAAGAAGCCGCAAAACGTGACCACCGTAAACTGGGCAAGCAGCTTGACCTTTACCACATGCAACAAGAAGCACCGGGTATGGTGTTCTGGCATCACAACGGTTGGGTTGTTTTCCGTGAACTGGAAACTTTTGTTCGTGCAAAACTGAACGAATACGATTACCAAGAAGTGAAAGGTCCGCTGATCATGGACCGTGTTCTGTGGGAACGTTCTGGTCACTGGGACAAGTACGCCGACTACATGTTCACCACTCAATCTGAGAACCGTGAATACGCACTGAAGCCAATGAACTGCCCTGGCCACGTTCAGATCTTCAACCAAGGTTTGAAATCTTACCGTGACCTGCCACTGCGTATGGCTGAATTCGGCAGCTGTCACCGTAACGAGCCATCAGGCGCGCTGCACGGCCTGATGCGTGTTCGTGGTTTCACGCAAGATGACGCACACATTTTCTGTACCCCAGAGCAGGTGCAACAGGAAGTGACGTCTTGTATCAAGATGGTTTACGACACTTACCAGACTTTCGGTTTCGACGAGATCGTGGTTAAGCTGTCTACCCGTCCTGAAATGCGTGTAGGTTCTGATGAAATGTGGGATCGCGCTGAGAAAGCACTGGCTGAAGCACTGGAATCTATGGACATTAAGTTCGAGATTCTGGAAGGCGAGGGTGCATTCTACGGTCCTAAGATTGAATTTACTTTGCATGACTGTTTGGATCGTGCGTGGCAGTGTGGTACTGTGCAGCTCGATTTTGCTCTGCCTGAGCGTTTGGGCGCAACGTACGTTGGCGAAGACAACGAACGTCACACCCCTGTGATGATTCACCGTGCAATTCTGGGTTCACTGGAACGTTTTATCGGTATTCTGATTGAAGAATACGCGGGTCATTTCCCAAGCTGGTTAGCTCCACAACAAGCTGTAGTGATGAACATTACCGACAATCAAGCGGAATATGTTCAGGAAGTAGCGAAAAAACTGCAAAAAGCAGGATTTAGAGCGTCTGCAGACTTGAGAAACGAGAAGATTGGCTTTAAAATCCGCGAACACACTTTGAAGCGCGTACCTTATATGTTGGTTTGTGGCGACCAGGAAATGGAAGCTGGCGAAATCGCGGTACGTACACGCAAAGGTAAAGACTTGGGTAAATATAAAATTGACGAATTCGTTTCTCTGCTCGAGAACGAAGTTCGCACCCGAACTCTTAATATTTTGGAGGATTAAGGTATTAAAGGCGCAAGAAAAGTCCCGGCTAAACAAAATGCTCACCGTCTTAACGAAGAACTTCGTGGTCTGCGTGAAGTACGTCTGACTGGTATTGATGGTGATCAGCTTGGTATTGTTTCATATGATGAAGCGATTAAAGCGGCAGAAGATGCTGGTGTTGATCTGGTAGAAATTAGCCCTAATGCCGAGCCGCCAGTATGTCGTGTGATGGACTACGGTAAGTTCATCTACGAAAAGAGTAAGGCTGCGAAAGAGCAGAAGAAAAAGCAAAAGATTGTCCAGATCAAGGAAGTTAAATTCCGTCCTGGAACCGATATTGGCGACTATCAGGTAAAACTACGCAACCTGGTTCGCTTTATTGAAGAGGGTAACAAGGTCAAGGTTACTATCCGTTTCCGTGGTCGCGAAATGGCGCACCAGGATATCGGTGTTGACGTTCTGAACCGACTGAAGGAAGACACTGCTGAAATCGCTTCAGTAGAAAGTTTCCCTTCAAGAATTGAAGGTCGTCAAATGATCATGGTTCTTGCCCCTAAGAAGAAGTAATTTCGGCATACAAGTAACGAGAGGCTATGCCTTCGGGCATAGCCTCTTTGTTCGCCAAATTACACTGTTATTAATTGCATACAATGCGGAGTTATTCATCATGCCTAAGATGAAAGCAAACAAAGGCGCTGCTAAGCGTTTCAAGAAAACTGGTGGCGGTTTCAAGTTCAAGCACGCAACTAAGCGTCACATCCTGACTAAGCGTACTACTAAGAACAAACGTCAACTGCGTCCTAACTCAATTCTGCCTAAGTGCGAAATGGGTGCAGTTGCGCGTATGCTTCCATACGCATAATTTTCTTAGTATTTTTAACGAATTAGTTTAGGAGAGACATAATGCCTCGCGTAAAACGTGGTGTACAAGCTCGTGCACGTCATAAGAAAGTTCTGAAACAAGCTAAAGGTTACTACGGTGCACGTTCACGTGTTTACCGCGTAGCTTTCCAAGCAGTAACCAAAGCTGGTCAATACGCTTACCGTGACCGTCGTCAGAAGAAACGTCAATTCCGTCAACTGTGGATTGCACGTATCAACGCTGCGGCTCGTCAAAACGGTATGTCTTACAGCCGTTTCATCAACGGTCTGAAGAAAGCGTCTATCGAAATCGATCGTAAGATCCTGGCTGATATCGCTGTATTCGACAAAGCTGCATTCTCTGTTTTGGTAGAGAAAGCGAAAGCTGCTCTGTAATTTATTACAGAATAGACTTTGTGAGAAAGGGGAGCTTAGGCTCCCCTTTTTCTTTCTTTTTTCCTACCAGCGATATATCCACCCCCCTCAAGATGCGTGAATGCAGCAACTTCAGGTCGTTTGTTCATGCACTATCCAGCTATTTAGAACTCTTATCGTTCGCATTGCTGTCCGATGGTTTAGGCAAAATTAGTTTCATCTTTCAAGGCTTTTAAGCATTTCAATACACAGTGTTGCCTTCTCATTTTTCACTATCGTCCGCAGGATAGAAGTCTAAGATTAGTTTTCATGAAAATGTTGACCAGATATCTAGATATTTGACTTGAAACTGGTATGAATACTAGGCCAAATTTCTGCGGGATTACATACGAGAGTAAAATATTGTTATTAAGCCATGCGCGCGTCCTCGTCTATACTTCATCTTTAAGTGACAAGAAATGAATATAAGATGTTGTTATATATGAATATAATTACGTAATGTCTTTATTGCTCCAAACTTAAAGATGTTTTAATTATGAGATTTTAGATGTGTTATCAAAATCCAAAGAGACTAGGTGATCATAACTAGACTAGACTACTGGTACTTAATAAATACCAGTTTAGAATTGCACTGGTGTCGAAGGAGGAACGATGACCACAGCTGTACCATTACTTCAGCTTCAAAACGTTGATAAACGATTTGGAGGTAACCACGCGGTCAAGAGCGTGTCATTAGACATAGACCGAGGTGAAGTTGTTGCGCTGCTTGGAGAAAATGGCGCTGGTAAGTCCACTATCATAAAGATTTTGGCTGGCGTTTATAAGGCCGATCATGGAACTATTCGATGGGAAGGAGAAAGAATTTCTTCTGCGCGATCTCTTATTAATGAGAAATCACAACCTATCGCGTTTATTCATCAGGATCTTGGTCTCGTCGAATGGATGACCGTTGCTGAAAATATGGCTTTAGTGATGGGCTTTCCCAAGAAGCTAGGTTTCATTGACTGGGGAAAACTTAACATCGTTGCCTCTGATGCTTTGGCAAATGCCGGCATTTCTATTGACCCAGAAGCTAGAGTCTTTGACCTTTCGAGAACAGAAAAGTCACTTCTCGCAATTGCGAGGGCTATTGCAGTGAATGCAAAAATTCTCGTACTTGATGAGCCAACGGCCAGTCTCCCTGCGGATGACGTCCAACATCTCTTTCGCGTTATCAATAGATTACGGGATGAGGGAGTGGGCATGATTTATGTTACACACAGGCTTGATGAGGTCGTCGAAATTGCGGACAAGATATGCGTCATGCGTGATGGTAACCGCATAGAGGTTGGTAATGCCAAAGACTATGATATACGCCAGCTTGTTCATTTAATCGTTGGTGAAGAAACAAAAGAGCGTGTACCACACCATTGCGCGCCAAACTCTCCTACAACGCTCACTTGCACCAATGTGGTATTTGGAAATACAGGCCCAGTGTCTTTCTCGTTAAGGAAAGGAGAAATGATAGCCTTGGTCGGGCTTCGTGGGGCTGGCCAAGAAGACATCGGTCGGGGCCTATTTGGTGAATGTTCTTATGAAGGTGGACACATCTTTTTCAACGGTAAGGATTACGTCCCTTCTGACCCGTTGAAAGCCATTTCTAATGGTATTTCCTTAGTCGCAGGTGACAGGAATAACGAGTGCTTAATTCCCTCTATGTCTGTCCGTGAGAACCTCTTTGTTAATCCGGCACTAACGTCTGATAGCGCTATCGGTTTTTACGGCGGTAAAGAGGAAATAGGCAAGGCGTGGTGGAAAGTGCAGCTTTTTGATATTCGCCCAAAGGATGTCGACATAGAAGTCAGTGCGTTGTCGGGTGGAAATGCACAAAAAGTCGTTATTGCAAGGTGGATGGACCTTGAAAATCCGTTGCTCATCTTAGAAGACCCAACGACAGGCGTGGATGTTGGAGCTAGGTCAGAGATTTATGACCTTTTAGACAAAGCGCTGGAGCAGGGTATTTCTGTCATTGTTATCTCTTCCGATCTGGAGGAGGTATCGAAGATATGTCGTCGGGCATTGGTGTTTGAGCGGGGTAGAGTTGTTGGCGAACTCACGGAGAGTGACGTTTCGTTTTCAAATTTGCTGGCGATGTCTATGGGCAGCGCTTAAAACCCAACCTGAATAACAAGGCTTAAACATCGTTGACACGTATAAAGGATTAAAAGTGTTATGTCTAAAACATCAATAAAATCTACAGCTTTGGAGTCGAACGTCAATATCGCTCAAGATGGATTCGCAGCTTGGAGCCTACAGGGAATGACACGATACGGGCTGTTTTTTCTTTGTATTCTGATGGTTTTACTTTTCTCTGCATTGACCCCTTCTTTTGCTTCAATGCTAACCGTTCAGGCTATCTTGGCAAGCAAATCAAAGATTGCCCTGTTGGCGCTAGCAGCAACAATCACCATGATCGTTGGAAAGATAGATTTAAATGTGGGCTTCGGTATCGTTCTTTGGCACATACTCGCAATTAACCTTCAACATGAACATGGATTGTCTTGGCAGGCTGCCATGTTGGTTGTATTAGCGGCATCAGCGCTATATGGCTTTCTTAATGGTTTGCTTGTTGCTTTAGCGGACATAGATAGCTTTGTTGCTACGTTGGGCTCTGGAACTGTCATTTATGCAATTGCACTATGGTATTCAGGAGGTAGGCAGATCGTCGCTGATTTGCCTGACAGCTTTTATGCACTGCACCATACCGAGCTTTTTTCCATTCCTCTCCCAGCATTTTATGTAGTTGCGGCTGCAATCATTCTGTGGCTATTGACTGAAAGAACACCCGTTGGTCGTTGCATGTATGCAGTAGGTGGTAATCCTACTGCCGCTAGATTAAATGGCATCTCGGTTAACCGTTATGTGATCGGCGCCTTTGTTGGCTCTGGCCTACTTACTGGTTTCACGGGTGTTTTAGTAGCGGCAGAGCAGGGCGTTGGACAGGCAAGCGTTGGTTTAGATTTCCTGTTGCCATCTTTAGTGGGGGCATTTCTCGGTTCAACAACTATCCGTCCAGGGCGGGTTAACGTCTGGGGAACTGTTATTGGAATAAGCATTCTGGCCATTGGTATTGCGGGTATCCAGCAATTTGGCGGTGCATTTTGGGTTGAACCGCTTTTTAACGGGGCAACTTTGTTGTTATCGATTTCTTTGGCGGGTTATGCCCAACGCCGCAGAATGAGTAGTCGGAAAAAACCAAAGAAAGGGTAGCGTTCGGCAAGGTTCCCCATACCCAAGACGAGGAATCGTGATGTTGAATGACGTTATCTATAGATGCTGTTGATGGATGCAGTAGGCATAGTCCAAACATCCATCATTTCACTAAAAAATGGTAATCCAAACGAAAGGAGTAAGTTATGGTAAGCCTTAGAAAGTCAGTTGCTTTAGCGTTATGCATATCTCTTGGTTATATCCCTTGGCAGGCGTCAGCTGATACTTTCGTAGACAATGCGAAGGAGATTGTAGAAAAAGCAACAGCACCCAATGCACCTTGGACTGGCCCAACAACAGGTCCATCACTGCAAAAAGATAAGTACATTGTATACATTGCCTCTGACATGAAGAATGGTGGTGTTTTGGGTGTGAAAGATGGTTTAGAGGAAGCAGCAAAAGCTGCTGGTTGGAAACTGGATGTTTTTGACGGAGCTGGCTCGGTAAAAGATCAACTAGCTGCGCTAAACCAAGCTATAGCGAAAAAACCTCATGCGATTATCGTGGGTGGCTGGAACCCGAATGTTGCAAAATTTCCTTTAAAAAAGGCAAGAAAACAGGATATTGTTTTAGTTGGCTGGCATGCGGTGACTGACCCTGGCCCAGTTCCCGAGTTTGACATGTTTTATAACGTGACGTCAGATTCACAAGACGTTGCAAAAATTGCTGCGATGTATGCAGTTGCAGAGTCGGAAGGGAAAGCGAAGGCGATTTTCTTTACTGACTCGCTCTATCAGATAGCCCTTGATAAAGCGAATGCAATGAAAGCTGTTATCGAACAATGTGAGAAATGTGAAGTGGTTGAGTTTATTGACACACCGCTATCTGACACTTCAAATCGTATGCCAGCAATGACCTTTAGTTTACTTCAAAAATATGGCGACGATTTCGAATATGCACTCGGGATTAATGACCTTTACTTTGACTTTATGGCTGCGTCTTTGAAAACGGCTGGTAAAGGCGGCGTAGATGCACCTTACAATATTTCTGCTGGTGATGGCTCAGTCTCCGCTTTTCAAAGGATTAGAGAGGGTAATTCTCAAGCCGCAACTGTACCTGAACCACTTCGCCTTCACGGATGGCAGATCCTTGATGAAGTCAATCGTGCATTAGCAGGAGAGGCGCCATCGGGATACGTTACGCCAGTGCACCTTGTCACCAAGGAGAATATTGCATTTGATGGTGGTGACAGAAACGTATACGATCCTGAAAACGGCTACCAAGATGCGTACAAAAAGATTTGGGGTGTTAATTAACCCTTAATAGGAGAACCATCTGCTTAGCAGGTGGTTCTCTTAACCAAACTTAAAATGCTTAATTTATGCGATGCCTAGTTGTTGCATGCACTTCAACTCCACTTTTGAATGAAACTTAAGGAATCATTCAAGCAAGAAAATTGCTTAGGCGTTACAACAATTCACAATCTTCCTCCATAAAGTCCAATCTCATAAATAAATATGGCGATGAAATAGGCATGACAGGCACTTATCGTGTATTTCAGATTGGATTTAAGCCGCGGTTTAATTACTATGTATCGTTACGTCTTATACCAATTCTCAGAGCGTGATCTGCCGATGCGAATTCGTACTGGAAAGACGGATTCTGCTACGAGAATTGGTATATCTTTTACTCCCCCGTAGGACACTGTCTGGACAGGCAGATGAGGAAACGATGCAACAACTAGAAGAGATTCTATCCAACGCAACGGCTGCTATCGAAGCAGTTGATTCAGTTGCGGCTCTGGATGAGGTACGTGTTAAGTACCTGGGCAAAAAAGGCGAGCTAACCCTCCAGCTTCAGCAGTTGGGTAAACTTCCGCCGGAAGAGCGCCGTGAAGCGGGTGCAAGCATCAACAAAGCAAAGCAAGCAGTTCAACAAGCGCTGACCGAGCGTAAAGTTGCACTGGAAAGTGCAGAGCTTGAAGCAAAACTGGCTGCTGAGACCATTGATGTGACTCTGCCGGGGCGTCGTATCGAAAACGGTGGTATTCACCCAGTGACCCGCACTATCGAACGTATCGAAAGCTTCTTTGGTGAGCTTGGCTTTAGCGTTCAAACTGGCCCAGAAATCGAAGACGCATTCCATAACTTCGATGCACTGAACATTGCGGAAGATCACCCAGCACGTACTGATCACGACACTTTCTTCTTTAACCCTGATCTGATGCTGCGTACGCACACTTCAGGTGTTCAAATCCGTACGATGGAAACCAACCAGCCGCCACTGCGCTTTATCGCACCGGGCCGTGTTTACCGTAACGACTACGACCAGACTCACACCCCAATGTTCCATCAGGTCGAGGGTATGCTGGTTGACGAAAACGTAAACTTTGCACAGCTGAAAGGTATCCTGCACGACTTCCTGTGTAACTTCTTCGAAGAAGATCTGGAAGTACGTTTCCGTCCTTCATACTTCCCATTCACCGAGCCTTCAGCAGAAGTTGATGTTAAAGGCAAAAACGGTAAATGGTTGGAAGTACTGGGCTGCGGTATGGTTCACCCGAACGTACTGCGTTCTGTTGGCATTGACCCAGAAAAATACTCAGGTTTCGCATTCGGTATGGGCGTAGAGCGCTTGACCATGCTGCGCTACGGCGTAAATGACCTGCGTGCGTTCTTCGAGAACGATCTGCGTTTCCTGAAACAATTCAAGTAAGCATTGGGGTAATTGATAAATGAAATTCAGTGAATCCTGGCTTCGCGAGTGGGTTAATCCTGCAGTAAACAGCGAAGAACTGGCACACCAAATCACCATGGCGGGTCTGGAAGTAGACGACATTGAAGCCGTTGCAGGTGATTTTACCGGCGTTGTTGTTGGTGAGGTGGTTGAGTGTGGCCAGCACCCTGATGCAGACAAACTGAGTGTCACCAAAGTGAACGTTGGCGGCGAAGAACTGCTGGACATCGTTTGTGGTGCACCGAACTGCCGTCTTGGCCTGAAAGTAGCCGTAGCGACTGTTGGCGCTGTGTTGCCAGGCGACTTCAAAATTAAGAAAGCGAAACTGCGTGGTCAGCCTTCTCACGGCATGCTGTGTTCGTTCTCCGAGCTGGGCATTGATGTTGAATCAAACGGCATCATCGAGCTGCCTGCGGATGCAGTGATCGGTACCGACTTCCGTGAGTTCCTGAAGCTGAACGATGTGACTATTGATGTGGATCTGACTGCAAACCGTGCAGACTGTCTGAGCATCAAAGGTCTGGCACGTGAAGTGGGCGTTCTGAACCGTGCTGAAGTATGTCAGCCAACGTTCGAGAAAGTCACTCCGGCAATCGACGACAAAATCTCTGTTGCCATCGAAGCGCCAGCAGCGTGTCCACGTTATCTGGGTCGTGTGGTTCGCAACGTGAACGTTAAAGCGGCCACGCCACTGTGGATGCAGGAAAAACTGCGTCGTAGCGGTATCCGTTCTATCGACCCAATTGTAGACATCACCAACTACGTGATGCTGGAGCAAGGTCAGCCAATGCACGCATTCGATCTGGCGAAGATCGAAGGTGGTATTGTTGCACGTATGGCGAAACCAGGTGAAAAACTGGTTTTGTTGGATGGTAATGAAGCTGAACTGAGCGAAAATACACTGGTTATCGCTGACCACAACAGGGCGCTGGCTATTGCTGGTATCTTTGGCGGTCAGGATTCTGGCGTAAACGCGGAAACCACGACCGACGTTCTGCTAGAAGCGGCATTCTTTGCACCAGACGCTATCCGCGGCCGCGCGCGCAACTACGGCCTACACACTGATTCTTCACACCGCTTTGAACGTGGTGTTGATTCAACACTGCAAAACTACGCGATGGAGCGTGCTACTCAGCTGCTTATCGAAATCTGTGGCGGTGAAGCAGGGGAGATCGTGGGTCAGGAGTCTGACGAACACCTGCCTAAGGCGAACACTATTGCGCTGCGTCGCACCAAGCTGGACAATCTGCTGGGCCACCACATTTCTTCCGAAGATGTAGTGGAAATCCTGAGCCGCCTGGGCTGCGAAGTTGAAACGAGTGAACAAGGCTGGTCTGCGAAAGCACCGTCTTGGCGTTTCGACATGGCGATTGAGCAAGACTTGATTGAAGAAGTTGGCCGTATCTACGGTTACGACAACATTCCAAACCAAGCACCAATTGCGTCTCTGAACATGAACGAGCACAAAGAAGCCAATCAGTCTCTGAAGCGTGTTCGTGATCTATTGGTTGACCGTGGTTATCTCGAAGCGATTACTTACAGCTTCGTCGAGCCAAACCAACAGAAGCTGATTGTGCCAGATGTAGAGCCTTTGGTTCTGCCTAACCCAATCTCTGCAGATATGTCAGCCATGCGCCTGAGTCTTTGGACTGGCCTGTTGAACACTGTTGCTTACAACCAGAAGCGACAGCAGCCGCGCGTTCGTCTGTTTGAAGCTGGCCTACGTTTTATCCCTGCAGAAGGTGCTGAGAACGGCATGTTGCAAGAAATGATGCTGGCAGGGGTGATTGCAGGTCCTCGTTCTGAAGAGCACTGGGATATTGCCACTAACACAGTGGATTTCTTCGACCTGAAAGGTGATCTGGAAGCGATTCTGGAGCTGACTTCTAACGAACTCAACTACAGCTTTAAAGCGGCGAAACACCCTGCACTGCACCCCGGTCAATCAGCAGCAATTGAAGTCGATGGCAAAGTCGTGGGCTACATCGGTACGGTTCATCCAGAACTTGAGTGTAAGTTTGGCCTGAACGGCCGCACCATCGTATTCGAAATCGAATGGTCAGCGATTAACACTCGAGTCATTCCAGAAGCGGTTGTTATCTCCAAGTTCCCGGCTAACCGCCGTGACATCGCTGTGATTGTTTCTGACGCCGTTGAGTCAGAGGCTGTGGTTCGTGCTTGTTTGGAAACCGATAATGCACTGATCACTGGTTCTAAGCTGTTTGACCTTTACAAGGGCAAGGGCGTAGAAGAAGGCAAGAAGAGTTTGGCTATCGCTTTGAGCCTGCAATCCACTGAGCGTACACTGGAAGAAAGTGATATTTCTGAGGCGGTTGCATCGGTTGTCGCTCTGCTTGGTGACAAGTTTGGTGCGCATCTTCGCGACTAATTACAAAGATGTTAATAAAAAGCAGCCATGTGGCTGCTTTTTTTATGTCTAAAAGTTCTAACACATATTGTTCTGATAAATCTGTGTTTTATCATAATCTTAACTTGTTGTGTCAAGTAAACGATTAAAACCCCAGTAAAAACATTACTTAATGATTATATTCGCAATGGTATGTCTCAGTTTTTATGCATAGTTTAAGAATGAAAAGCTCACAAACAGAGCATTGTTCCAAATATTGATATGGAAAAAAGTTGGCGCAAATCAGCCAGTTGGCTTACACTATTTGTAAGTTGCTGCTAGAGATTATGCTGCCCGGCGAAGGAGCAAGTGAATAATTCTTTATGTAGTGCAATCATGGTGTAGATACGACGTATCACATTTGTGTTCAACATTTCTTGAGGGAATAACCTATGGCGCTCACCAAGGCCGAGTTGGCTGAGAACTTGTTTGAGAACGTCGGGATGAGCAAGCGGGACGCCAAGGAAACTGTCGAGGCGTTTTTCGAAGAGGTTCGTAAAGCGTTAGAAACTGGCGAACAAGTTAAGTTGTCTGGCTTCGGAAATTTTGACCTTCGTGACAAGAACGAACGCCCTGGCCGTAACCCAAAAACGGGTGAAGATATTCCTATTACGGCACGTCGTGTTGTTACGTTCCGTCCGGGCCAAAAACTGAAGGCGCGTGTCGAAAAAGCCAAAGTAGACAATTAATCGTCGTACGAGAGTTTTCCAAAGAACCGTGGTTATTTAACCGCGGTTTTTTATTGCCTGTAAGTTAGGGTCTGATGACCTCGTCGGATTGCTATATAGTCGCCTAATTACGTTTGTTATCAGTGTGTTTAATTTGTATATTGGGGCGAGATACGAAGAGCACATAAAATAAAAAGGACAGCTTGAAATGGACAGTCAACTCTCCGGGGGCTTTCTAAAGCACACGTTATTTCCACCCAGTAATTTCATCCCTAGCAGCATAACCCTTTCAAACGGTATTAACGTCAGTCATAACGCAATTGGTGTTGTTGAAATCACGCCACCAAAGGCTGATAAAGCCATTGTGGTATCGTCGGGTATTCATGGTGACGAAACCGCACCTATCGAGCTTGTAGACGACTTGGTTTCCAGTATTCTCGATGAAGCATTTCGGCCTACAACTCGCTTACTGTTCATCATCGCCCATCCAGACGCTATTCATGCCCATACGCGCTTCATTGAAGAAAACTTGAACCGTTTGTTTGCCGTTAAAAACCCTGTCAGAAACAAAGAATGTGAGCTTGCAAATGAGCTGCAGGCACAAGTTCAGACCTTTTTTGCAAAGGGTTGTGAAGAACCTTGGCATTTTGACTTACACAGCGCCATCAGGGCATCTAAACACTATATGTTTGGTGTGGTGCCGGCGTCTTCAAAAGCGACCGATGTCAGGCCACTTGTAGGTTTCCTCAAAGCATCCCATATGGATGCCGTCATGCTTAGTCGAACACCTTCATCAACATTCAGTTGGTATAGCGCTGAAAAGTTCGGCGCAATGGCTGCCACGTTTGAAATGGGACGTGTTGCACGCCTTTACGAAAACGACATGGGGGAGTTTGTGCCATTACGCGAAGCATTAGTGGCGCTGATGTGTAGTGAGGCACTTCCCGCTCCATCTTCAGAGAAGGGGTTCTCCAGCTATAAAGTGACGAGAACTATTACTAAAACCGATGATGCTTTTAACCTCGCTTTCAGTGATGACGCTGCTAACTTTACGTATTTTGCAGAGGGTGAAGAGTTAGCAGAAGAAAATGGCACTGTATTTTCCGCAATTGCAGGCGGTGAAGCAGTGGTGTTCCCAAATTCAAAAGTGGCTATAGGTCAGCGTGCAGCGCTATTGGTTCAGCCATTCGAGCCAGACCTGTCGGAACCGCTCTATGTCAACGTAGAGCGGGAGCCAGGGCCTATCGCTTATAGTGCCAATCACAGCAGGTCCTTAAGTTAGCGCTTTTCATTTTCATCTGTTCTATGTATGGTTGGCGGCAATTGTGATCAAAACCCGAAACCATGCATTTATTTCAACTTGTCCAGCGCCGGGAAAGGCGCTGGCATGCAGCACTTATCATCTCTCTTTGCCTTCTCACTGTCAGTGTACTTCTTTCGTTGTCCGCCGGTGAAATCTGGATATCTCCAATTTCTTTTAGTTCTCCTCTGGAACAGCAGCTCTTGACTGAACTGCGGATTCCCCGCGTTATTGCCGCTATTATAATTGGCGCATCTCTGGCGGTCTCTGGTGGGGTATTGCAAGTCCTGCTCGGAAACCCCTTGGCTGAACCGGGAGTGTTGGGAATATCCGGTGGTGCAAGCTTGGCTTTGGTTTTGGTGCTATTTCTCTTTCCAACACTTGCCACACCTTATGGTTTAATGGCATCTGCGATGATGGGAGCTTTGGCTTTCACAGCAATTTTGGTCATGCTGGCCAGAAAGAGAACCATGTCCACTGCCAGATTATTGTTGATTGGTGTGGCGTTGGGAATACTATCTAGTGCTATCGTGACTTGGGCATTCTATTTCAGCTCTGATCTCAATTTGCGCCAGCTAATGTATTGGTTGATGGGAAGCCTGTCCGGCGTCCATTGGCCGCAACTGACACTAACCGCCATTGTTGTTCCGGCCTTGATATGGCTTTGCTTTCAAGGAAAAAGGCTAGACCTGATGATGTTAGGTGAAACCCAGGCAAAGCAATTGGGGCTCGATACAGACTCACTGCGATGGCGTTTGATCCTCTTGGTTAGTCTGTTGGTGGGGGCGTCTGTAGCCATGGCAGGTGTTATTGGCTTTGTTGGTCTTGTTGTTCCACATTTTCTTCGTCTTTGGCTGGGAACAGAAAACAAGTTCTTGCTGCCGCTTTCGGCAGTTGCAGGCGCTGCATTGATGTTGGTTGCTGATACTATCGGCCGAACAGCAATTGCGGAAGCCGAGTTGCCAGTGGGTGCGGTAACGACCACCATCGGCGCGCCGTTGTTTATTTGGATGTTGTTAAGACGCGTATGATTATTGCAAAAGATATTGCGCTTGGTACGCGACTGCTACCTCTTAATTTCAGTATCAATGAAGGTGAGATTATTCACCTGTTAGGGCCGAATGGAAGCGGGAAAAGTACGCTTCTAGAACTGATATCTGGTCTAACCGTAGGGCAGGGAAGCGTTGAGCTTGGAGGGGTTGATGTACGCAATATTGACAGCTTGTCACTTGCTCGTCAGCGAGCCTATCTCAGCCAACAGCAGAGACCTGCTTTTGCTATTGGTGTTTATCAGTATCTAAGCCTCAGTTTATCTGCTATTTCTCAACAGAATTCACTAACAGTAGAGCGTGCCGTTGCTGAAGTTTGTGAAGAGTTGGGCATTGCCGACAAACTGAACCGCAACATTGAACAACTTTCTGGCGGGGAATGGCAACGTGTTCGCCTCGCCGGTATATGTTTACAGATCTGGCCAGACATTAATCCTGATGGCAAGTTATTGATCCTTGACGAGCCTGCAACTGCTTTGGACATCGCCCAGCAAAGTGTCATGTACAAAATGGTCAGGAATATTGCGGATAAAGGTGTATCAGTAGTGATGTCGAATCATGACTTCAACCGCACGCTATCGGATGCTGACAGGGTGATATTGCTAAAAAGCGGTAATATCGTCGCCCAAGGCATACCCGGTGACGTAATGGATGTGGAAACTCTTGAGGAAACATTCGGTGCTCAACTTCGCCGTGTGGAAGTAGATGGGCAAGTGTTGATACTTAACCATTAAAAAGATGCGATATAGGAACTGTATACCCAAACGACCTGAAGATGCGCGCATTCAGAGGTCTTCAATGCGTTCAATTCGAGGCAAATTTCACGAGAAGTAGTCGTTCTATTTCCGTGGGATTTAACGAAGAAGTGGGCGCATTTAAGGCCTCCCTTCGGGCGAGTTGACTGACGCCGTGCTCTTTGGTGTTCCTTTTTGATGGAGATGACAACACCTACAAAGGAACGCCGCGATCACAACGCCAGTCAATCTCGCTGAATCCTGCATCTTCAGGTTGTTTGGGTATATATGGTGAGTATGCGATAGTGACTTTCGAGGAACAGCAATTACTGTTGTCCAGTCACCTCTAGCTTTGCTTTTATGAACAAAGCATGGTCCAGATATAGCAGCTCTGCCGTTTTACGTATTACTGAATCCTCCAGTGGATCAAGCTCGCCGTCCGCATACGCGACCTCCCACATCGCTTTGACTAAATCGTACCGCTGACTTTGCTCTAACTGACGCAGTTTGTCGGTGTAGTCGTAGAGTGAAACAGATTGATGACTATCCTTTCTAGCATCCTCGACCAAGGTATCTGCCTCGTCTTCCTCTATATCAAGTAGTGAGCAGAGTAGACTGACCTTGGCCGTTTCCTCCCTGGGGTCTACCTGATGATCTGCACCAGCTACTTCACATAGCAGACCTGCCATTGCGCGTTGATATCGCATTTCATTTGAAGTGGCGCTGCCACCTTCTTCGTAAAATACTTCTTTTAAAATCGAAGACAGTTTTGAAAACATAACCGCCGCATCTCCTGATTTGCTGTCTATCAAAGAGTACGCGACAAAGAAACGTGATGTAAACCGTATTTATAAAGCATGAGGGAAAGACGCTCCTCAATGAAACCGTAAAGGAGCGTCAATAAGCTTAAGCGAGGGTCAATTGAAGTGTCACTTCAGCACCAGTGAACAGACGAGACACAGGACATTTTTGCTTGGCAATTGCTCCCAATTCTTGAAGTAAGTTGTCTTCCAGTCCATCAGCCGACACTTGAGATTCCAGTTCGATAAGCGTAATTTTTGGACCATCGTCATCACCTAAGTGAACTTTGGCTTGTGTGGAAATGGTTGGAACTAGCCCTTTTTCCGATAGAAGGGCGGAAAGAAACATTGAGTAACATCCAGCGTGGGCTGCACCTAACAGCTCCTCAGGGTTGGTACCTTCACCATTCTCAAAACGGGAAGCGAAAGTGAACGGACCCGTGACATCACCATATTTCATTACGCCTTTGCCTGACTTTAACGTACCTTCCCATACTGCATTGGCTTTTTGTGTTGGCATTTTTTTCTCCTAGTTTAAATTTACCCAGTCAATCGGGAACTTGTCCCAGCTACAGGGTCTTAACCTACTGACCTTAGGTTGCAGTTAGATTGTCTCAGTGCAGGGAGCTTAGAACAAACAATGAAAAGTTGCCCGGTAAGAGAGGATATATATGTCGGTGGGGAATAAAAAAACGCGCCATTAGGCGCGCAACGTAGCATTGGCAGACGACCGCACTACAAAACTGATTTTGGACTCAACGCGCTCTATTTCGCCATATTTTATGAGGAGTTATTTTCTCACTATAAAGACATTATCCTAAAGTCGTAGACGTAGTAGTGTACTTAGGTGATTTTTCTTAAACGTTGTAGGAACATAAAGTTATCGGCTGAAAAATCATAAAGTTGGGAGCTATCTAAGATAATTTTACTCAAATAACCTGACGATGGTTTTTCAGAGATCATCAATGCGTTCAACTCGGGGCAAATTCCACGAGGAATGAGGTGTTTTTAGTGAAGGGAAAGCGCGTCAGGAGAGTTTTTGGCTAAGTGATGCCATTCTTTTTTATAAAAGAGAATGGCATCAATTGGTAGAAATCAGAATTGCTTAGGTGCAAAACCTGTTACAACTTCCAACTTCAGTTCTTTACCGAGTTTTGTCAATGGGTGAACAACAACTAAACCACGAACAGATTTCTTCAGTTTACCCATGTCAGCTTGTTCTTGCTTAGTGATTTCACGAGAAAAAGGCATATCAAGTAGCGCTTTGCGCTCTTTGTTTATGGTGAAGTTTTGTTTGTGTGCCAGTTGGCTGATTTTCTTATTCAAGTCTTCAATGTCGTTAGTGAATTTAGTCACCATCACGTCGTCACCACGAGACTTAGCGGCATCAAGTTTGACTTGGCTTTTGTTCAGACGGTTTTTCAGTTGTTGAAGTTCTTGTTTAATGCTCATGGTAATCGACCACTTAGATTGATTTGGGCGCGGAGTGTACCATAGCCTAAGAAAGATGGTATACCCAAGCATCTTCCGTTAGATCGTAGACTCTCCATAAAATGCAGCCTCTTGCGGTTCTTCGCCAATCCTACCAAGTTTTTCTCCCTAACTATCTCTATGCCGCAAGGGTGGAAACGAGAAGTAAGATTGCCGATCGAGCTTGCGGTGTGTTGTGGTAGAATCTTCGCAATTTTTAAAACGGTACTGAGCCTTAATGAGTCTTACGCTCGTATCGTGAGTGGATTTTCTTCAAAACAGCATTTCTTTGGATATCGATTTGACCGCTTCAATCCATCAAAACAACGCTAAAACGCTTTTCGCTGCGCTTGATGATTGCATGCTGAAAGACAAGTTCCGTCTCAGCAAACGCATCAAGGGAGCACAACGCATTAAGAAAGACGAAGCCCGTCAGGCTGTCTTCGATGAGATCGCGCTGGACATCGCTAAGTCGATGCAAGTGCGCATGCAACGCTTGGCCAATAAGCCAAACATCACTTTCCCTGAGCAACTGCCAGTCAGTCAGAAAAAAGACGACATTGCAGAGGCGATTTCCAACAATCAGGTGGTGATTGTCGCCGGTGAAACCGGTTCGGGTAAAACCACGCAGTTGCCTAAAATCTGTATGGGGCTTGGGCTTGGTGTATCAGGCGTCATTGGTCATACCCAACCCCGCCGTCTGGCAGCGCGCTCAGTAGCAACCCGTATTGCAGAAGAACTGGAAACTGAACTGGGTAAAACGGTCGGTTACAAGGTTCGATTCAACGATCAGGTTTCAGAAGAGTCCCGTGTAAAACTGATGACGGACGGTATTCTGCTGGCGGAAATCCAGCATGACCGTTTTCTGAATCAGTATGACTGCATCATCATCGATGAAGCGCACGAACGCAGTCTGAACATTGACTTCATCCTTGGCTACCTGAAACAGCTTCTGCCAAAGCGTCCAGACCTCAAACTGATCATCACATCAGCGACTATCGACCCTGAGCGTTTCTCAAACCACTTCCGCGGTGCGCCAATCATTGAAGTGTCTGGCCGTACCTATCCCGTGGAAGTGCGATACCGTCCACTAGTCGAAGACAGTGAAGATACGGATCGAGACCAACTTCAGGCGATTTTCGATGCAGTCGATGAGCTGCATGACGAAGGCCCGGGCGATATTCTGATCTTCATGAACGGTGAGCGTGAAATCCGTGATACGGCCGATGCGTTGAATAAACGCAATCTGCGTGATTGTGAGATTTTGCCGCTCTATGCACGTCTGTCATCGGCAGAGCAAAACCGCGTGTTCCAATCTCACTCTGGTCGACGTATTGTCCTGGCAACCAACGTCGCGGAAACCTCGCTGACAGTACCAGGTATCAAATACGTGATTGACCCGGGTACGGCGCGTATTTCGCGTTACAGCTATCGCACCAAGGTTCAGCGCCTGCCAATCGAACCCGTTTCTCAGGCGAGCGCGAACCAGCGTAAAGGTCGCTGTGGTCGTGTGTCTGACGGTATCTGTATTCGCCTGTACTCAGAAGAAGATTTCCTGTCGCGTCCTGAGTTTACCGATCCGGAAATTCTGCGTACCAATCTGGCGTCCGTTATTCTTCAAATGACGGCCATTGGTCTGGGTGACATTTCTGCCTTCCCATTCGTTCAGCCGCCTGACAGCCGAAACATTTCTGACGGTGTTCGTCTGCTTGAAGAACTCGGTGCGCTAAAAGAAGGTAAGAAAGGCGATGATCACAAACGCTTGACCGAAACGGGACGTAATCTGGCGCGTTTGCCAATCGACCCGCGTTTGGCGCGTATGGTGCTGGAATCAGCCCGTCTTGGCTCATTGCACGAGGTCATGGTGATTGCGTCTGCGCTATCAATCCAGGATCCGCGCGAGCGTCCATCGGATAAACAGCAGCAGTCTGATGAAAAGCATCGCCGCTTTAATGATAAGGAATCAGATTTCCTCGCTTATGTGAATCTTTGGGAATACATCAAAGAGCAGCAAAAAGAGCTTTCCGGTAACCAATTCCGCAAGCAGTGTAAGAAAGACTATCTGAACTATCTTCGTGTTCGTGAGTGGCAGGATGTTCATTATCAAATTCGTCAGGTAGTGAATGAGTTGGGCTTTAAGATCAATCAGGAACCGTCTGACTATCAGTCCATTCATATGTCGTTGCTGGCTGGCTTGCTCTCGCACATTGGTTTGAAAGATCAGGAGAAGAACGAATATCAGGGGGCGCGTAATGCCCGTTTCAATATCTTCCCAGGCTCAGGCATTTTCAAGAAACAGCCGAAGTGGGTGATGGTGGCAGAGCTGGTTGAAACCTCTAAGCTTTGGGGCCGTGTTGCCGCTAAGATCCAGCCTGAATGGGTAGAGCCACTGGCGAAACATCTTATCAAGCGCAGCTATTCTGAACCGCACTGGGAGAAGAAACAGGCAGCGGTATTCGCGTTTGAGAAAGTCATGCTTTACGGCATTCCTATCGTTCCAAAGCGTAAGGTCAATTACGGCAGCATTGATTCGGTGGTCAGCCGTGAGATCTTTATCCGCTCTGCGCTGGTGGAAGGGGATTGGGATACCAAACACAAGTTCTTCCATCAGAACCGTAAAATGCTGGCAGAAGTCGAGGAGCTTGAGAAGAAATCACGTCGCCGCGATATTCTGGTTGATGATGACACGCTCTACGAGTTCTACGATCAGCGTATCGAACATACCGTTGTATCTGGTCGTCATTTCGACAGCTGGTGGAAAAAAGCCAGCCGTGATGAACCGGAAAAGCTGAACTTCGAGAAGGCCATGCTGCTGGCAGGCGATGCCAGCCATGTGACTGAGCTTGATTACCCGAACTTCTGGCACCAAGGCAATCTGAAGCTCAAGTTAAGCTATCAGTTTGAACCAGGTGAAGATCACGATGGTGTGACAGTTCACATTCCGCTGCCGGTGTTGAACCAGATTGAACCTGAAGGGTTTGATTGGCAAATCCCGGGATTACGTCATGAGCTGGTTGTTGCGCTTATTAAATCGCTACCTAAAACGTTACGACGTAACTTTGTGCCGGCGCCAAACTATGCTTCTGCATTCCTGCAGCGTGTTACGCCAATGGAAATGCCGTTGCTAGATGCGCTGGAGAAAGAGCTCAAACGTATGACGGGCGTGACTGTGCTTCGTGAAAGCTGGCAACTAGACCAATTGCCTGAGCATTTGAAGATCACTTATCGCGCGGTGGACCATAAGAATCGCAAGTTGAACGAAAGCTACGATTTGTATGAGCTGAAAGATGGCTTGAAAGAGAAAGTGCAGGAAACTTTGTCTCAGGTTGCGGATGACGATATCGAGCAACAAGGGCTGACGACCTGGAGCTTCGGCACGCTGCCGAAAATGTATCAGCAAAAACGCGATGGTTTTGAAGTAAAAGCTTTCCCAGCGATTGTTGATAACAAAGATTCGGTGGGTATTAAGCTTTACGAAACCGAAGAAGAGCAGCGTCAAGCGATGCAACAAGGTCAGCGTCGTTTAATCCTCCTTAACGTACCATCGCCAATCAAATACCTGCACGACAACTTGCCGAATAAGTCCAAACTCGGTTTGTACTTCAACCCTTACGGCCGCGTACTGGATTTGATTGATGACTGCATAGCCTGTGGTGTCGATAAGCTGATTGAGTCGCAGGGCGGTTTGAAGTGGCAGCCTGAAGAGTTTGAAGCGCTCAAGGAATATGTTCGTGCAGATCTTGGTGACACTGTAGTAGACATTGCCAAACAGGTAGAGCAGATCCTGACGACCGCATTCAGCATCAACAAGAAGCTGAAAGGTAAAATCGACTTCACTATGGCGTTCGCCCTGTCGGATATCAAAGCACAGGTTGAAGGCTTGATCTTCAAAGGCTTTGCAACGGAATGTGGCTGGAAGCGTCTGCCGGACATCCAACGTTATCTCAATGCGGTAGAGCGTCGTCTGGAGAAGCTGCCGATTGATCCTAATAAGGATCGTCTGCACATCCTCAAGATCGAATCTGTCACTAACGACTATAAAGAGCTGCTGAACAAAATCCCGAAAGGGCAGCGTATTCCTGAGTCGGTGAAGGAAATTCGCTGGATGATTGAAGAGCTTCGTGTCAGCTACTTCGCCCAGCAACTTGGTACGCCTTATCCGATTTCAGATAAGCGAATCAAGAACGCTATCGACGCTATCTAGATCTTCTTTACAGTCACGTTTCATCTTAGAGTCACTTATCTATAAAAATAGAAAGCCAGCGTTGTCGCTGGCTTTCTCACCTTTTGCCGCTATGGCAACATTCCTTCATACAGGTGATGACAAACGGCAAGCATATGCCTTTCTCACCGACCACATGCAGGTTACGCACGAAAGGAAGAATGCGCAGCTTGTAAACTGAAAAAGCTAACTTACTGAAAAAATATAATTAATCGTTTCAGATAAGGCTCTGGCACGAATTTTGGTGTGACATAAATGGGATTAGCCGATTTGCATTGTTCGGCACGCATTTTTTAATCACATACCATTTACGGGGAATGTTATGTTTAAGGCGTTGAAAGCGACTTTTGCGCTCATTTTATTACTGTTTTCTGCGAACGTATTTGCAGCCATTCTGCCAGATGCACATTCGATGTATCGGCAACTTAACCTCTCTGATGAAGTGACCTTTGATAAATTCCAGAAAGCCTACAATCACTTCCGCACACACAGAACAGGGAAATCTGTTTTTACTCTCATTGACTATGGCAAGCCCTCTTCTGAAAAGCGTTTTTGGGTCATTGATGCAGCGAAGCGTAAAGTACTGTTTGCTTCTTATGTCTCCCATGGCAAAAACAGCGGCTCACTGTATGCGGAGACATTTTCTAACGTGGTGAACTCTCGCCAAACCTCCATTGGCGTGTTCCGTGCTGCGGAGACTTACTACGGGAAACACGGCTACTCATTGCGTCTCGATGGTTTGTCTAAAGGCGTAAACGACAACGCACGCCAAAGAGCGATTGTTATCCATGGTGCGGCGTACGCCCATCCCAATGTCATTGCCAAAACTGGCCAACTTGGGCGTAGTTGGGGTTGCCCGGCACTGCCAAAATACTTATCGAAGAAGGTGATTAATACCATTAAAGATGGAACTTACATCTACGCTTTTGCTTGATGAGTCAATCCAGTATAAGAAGCGGTACATTCAGACGGATGCGCCGCTTTTTTGTTTTTCTCTGTAACAACAGGATGAGATTTTGATGAGGCATCCCAAATAGCTCACTCAAACTGGTATTCGGGCGAACAGGAGGAAAAATGGATTCAACATCCTGAAATCATTGAGTCGATACCATGAAAACAGCGCCACTCCTATTAGCCATCTCATTAGGCCTATTCGCGACTACAACCGTCTCTGCTACTACCTGCCTTCACTATAAGCCGCAACTTGCTATCCCTTATGAAAACGCAAAAATCAACAATTGGGAAAACTATCTCTTCAGTGAAAAACTCGATGGTATTCGTGCTTACTGGAGCGGCGAGTACCTTTTCACCCGTCAGGGTATACTTATCTATGCGCCGAAATGGTTTATTGATGCCTTACCGCAAATACCGCTGGAAGGTGAGCTTTGGATAGGACGTAACCGGTTTGAAGAAACCATGGCAGCGGTGATGGATGGCAAGCCCGATGATAAAGAATGGGATAAGGTGAAGTTTATGGTTTTCGATCTTCCTGCCAGCTTGGATAGTTTTGATGTTCGCTACAAGCAGTTTAAGAGTATGGCGCAGGGGCTGAACATTCCTCATCTAGGTTATGTTGAACACAAACCGGTTGAAAGCAAAGCGTCTCTGTTAGCGCTGCTTGAATCTGTAAACGAGTCAGGTGGAGAAGGCCTTATGCTTAGGAAGCGCAGCGGAATTTATCAGCCAGGCCGCTCAACGAATGTGATCAAAATGAAGCTCGTCGACGATGCGGAAGCGGAAGTGATTGGATATGTGAAAGGGAAGGGAAAGCATAAGGGTAGGATGGGCGCCTTGCTGGTGAGAATGCCAGATGGAAAGGAATTCAAAATCGGCACGGGATTCTCAGATGCTCAAAGGGAAAATCCGCCAGAATTGGGTGATATGGTGACCTATCGCCACAACGGTTTCACCAAAAACGGCATTCCCAAGTTTGCGCGTTTTATGAGAGTAGATGCCAGTAAGCAATAACCTTCATTTGTCGTCTAAGAGTTAATGTTATGGGTCACACTTTGCATATTCTCAGTGGCGAATAGCTGAATTAGCTCAAAAACTTATATCAAGAGATTTTTGAGGAGGTTGCTATGGAAAAGAATCGCCGTCCCACCATGAATGATGTGGCTAAACGTGTGGGTGTGACCAAAATGACCGTTAGTCGCTATCTCAAATATCCTCACAAAGTGGCAAAAAAGACCGGCGAAAAAATCCAGATTGCGCTAGATGAACTGGGTTATATTCCCAACCGGGTGCCTGACATTCTCTCAAACCGCAGCAGTAAAACGCTTGGCGTTATTCTTCCTTCCTTATGCCATTCGGTTTTTCAACAAGTGATTGCGGGAATAGAAACTGTGGCTGAAGAAAATGGCTATCAAGTGATGCTTGCACACGGTAGCTATAGCGCAGAGACTGAACAGCAGCGCATTGAATCGTTGCTCTCTTTCAATGTTGATGGACTTATCTTGGCTGACAGTGACCATACCCAGAAATCGCTAAAAATGATTCAAACGGCGGGTATTTCCTACGTAGAAATCATGGAATCAACACCGAAAAATACAGCACAAAGCGTGGGCATTGATAATGAGCTTGCTGCATTTTCAATGGTGACGCTTATGATTGAACGGGGGTTCGAGCACATTGTCTGCCTTAACGTGAAAAAGGGGATTCGCACTTCAAATAAGCTTCAAGGTTATGTGGATGCAATGGAAGATGCTGGATTGACGCCAAGAAGTATAACGGCGAAAGCGGAGTCGTCAGTTTCACTAGCCCGTAAAATGACCACTAAGGTTTTTGACCGGTACCCAGATACTGACGCCTTCTTCTGCACAGATGATGAGCTTGCTGCCGGGGTATTGATTGAATGCCAAAATCAGGGGCTGTCTGTTCCTGAGCAAATTGGGATCGCAGGCATACATGCGCTCGATATCGGGCAATCTATGATGCCGAAATTAGCCAGTGTCATTACGCCTGATAGAGAAACTGGGGAACATGCTGCGCTAGCTCTATTGAGTCAAATTCATGGCGCCCAAATTGACATAGAACCGCTTGGTTTTGACATTGATGAAGGAGAGAGCCTTAGCTCTTGAATCAACCCAAACGGCCTAAAAAATTAGGTCGTTTGGGCGTACTGGACTCCTTTCGTATTCAGTTTGATACCATAAAGTGACGTTGTTGCCGTGATGAATAGGTAAGACTGATCTTCACCGCCAAATGTACAGTTGCTGACCCGCTCAGGAACGGGTATTAGTCCAAGCTTCTCACCAGTTGGTGTAAAGACAGCGATTCCTTCATCACAACTGCAGAAGATGTTCCCGTGTATGTCTACTCGAAACCCATCTGGGATCCCAGGTTCCACAATACAGAGGGTTTCCCCTTTACCGAGTGAACCGTCTTCATCGACAGTAAACTGGCGGATTTCACGTCGGCCCTTGGTAGGAAATTCGACGATCGACATGTCGGCAACGTAAAGCGTCTGTTCATCCGGCGAGAAGGCGAGCCCATTGGGCCTCTGCACGTCTGTTGTCATGATGTCCAGATCCCCCGTTTGGGGGTCGAAACGATAGACATGACATCCTATTATTTGACTTTGAGCCTGAAAGCCTTCGTCATTCCCTAAAATGCCGTATGGCGGATCGGTAAACCAAATGCTTCCATCTCGCTTAACCACAACATCATTTGGGCTGTTCAATCTTTTGCCATCAAAATTATCAACAAGGATAGTGGTGACGCCATCAGGTGAAGTTTTGCTGATACAACGCCTACCATGCTCACAACTAATGAGATTGCCATTTAAGTCGAGATAATTCCCGTTAGAAAAATGAGAGTAAGCTTTTTCTATCGTTAGGCCTTCGGCCTCACTCCAGCGGTAGAGTTTACAACCTTTGACGTCACTAAAAAGTACTGCATTGCTTTCTCTCAACCAGACGGGACCTTCAGCCCATATTACGCCTGAGCAAAGTTTCTGCGGTATTTTACCTTCAGCGAAAATATCGTCGAAATGAATGGTGTAATCCATGAGGCACTATCCTGATTCTTTATTTATTCTGGCTGACCGTCTATCGTTCTACTGACATTTAGTGGGTTATCTGCTTTTAACTCATCAGGCAGAAATGCCTCTGGAACGTTTTGGTAGCAAACAGGACGAACAAATCTATCAATCGCGAGTGTACCCACCGATGTCGTTTGACTGTTCGATGTTGAAGGATATGGACCGCCGTGGACCATCGCGCTTGATACCTCTACCCCTGTGGGGAAGCCGTTAAACAGGATTCGTCCAACCTTTAGCTCCATCGCTGATACGATGCCATGAACACACTCGGGATCATCCTCAGAGTTAGCATGTACAGTACCCGTCAGCTGACCTTCAAGTCGTTGAATGACATCAATAATATCCGCCGTGTTCTGGCAGGTAACCAGCATGGAGAACGCCCCGAAGACCTCAGCATGAAGACTGTCGTCGTCCAGGAAGGCTTTGCTGGCGACTTCAACAAGTGCTGGAGTACAATGATTTACTCCACCAGATAGCCCTTCAGCAACCAAGCTAACATCATGGTGATTAACGAGATCATTTTTGGCTGCAGCATAGTTTTGTTGAATGTTGCCCGTGAGCATGGTGCCAGCACTATTGTCTTTCAGTTGTTGTTTGACCTGTTCAATAAACTTGGTCAATGAAGCGCTCGGAGTCGCTAAAACCAGCCCAGGGTTTGTGCAAAATTGTCCTGCGCCCATCGTCAAGGAAGCGGCGAACTGATTAGCTAAACCTTCCGGGTCTGCATCGAGTGCTTTTGGCATCAACACCACCGGATTAATGCTGCTCATTTCTGCGTAGACAGGAATAGGCTCCTTCCTTGATTGTGCTGTTTGCATCAACGCCAAACCTGCAGCTTGAGAGCCGGTGAATCCAACAGCTTTAACACTAGGGTGGGCAACAAGCTCGTGTGCGATGGAGTTACTATTGGCAAAAACCAGAGAGAAGGTCCCGGGGTGTAATTCACATGATTTAACCGCCTCGCCGATACAGCGCCCAACCAATTCAGAAACCCCCATGTGTGCTGGGTGTCCTTTTACAATGACAGGGCAACCCGCTGCCAATGCTGATGCGGTATCGCCACCTGCAACAGAAAAAGCAAGCGGAAAGTTACTGGATCCAAAAACGACGACCGGTCCTAAAGGTACTTTTTTCATACCAAGATGCGGGCGGGGAAGTGGTGTTCTATCTGGCAGAGCAGTGTCAATCCTAATATCCTGCCACCTACCATTTTCAAGGACATCAGCAAATAGGTTCAACTGCGCGCAAGTCCTTCCTCTTTCGCCGGTCAGCCTTGCTAGCGGTAGCCCTGTTTCTAACGTACCTCGTTCAAGAAGTTCGTCACCAAGAGACATGATGTTTTCTGCGATTGTTCTTAGAAATGCCGCTCTTTGTTTTGGTGATGTTTGTCTGTAACTTTCAAACGCTTTATCTGCTTCGGTGCATGCAAGCATCGCCTGCTCTGGAGAAGCGCCAGCAAATAGCGGTTCGATAGGTAAAGAAGTGGCAGGATTCATCGAATACATCTGACCAGTTTGACCAAAAACGTCTTGACCACCAATAAACATTACGCCCTTAACTGACATGATCAGGCTCCCGTTGGATGTGAAGAGGATTGCAGGATGAATGAAACGTCCGGTTCTGCGAGACAAGAGAATGAGCGTTTCACGTTGAGGTTGTTCGGGTCTAAGACGGCAACGGTGTCATTGGTCAAAGAGACAAATACATCGCCGCTGGTCGGATGAAAACTGACAGCAATAGGATCAGCAGGGAGGTCAATCGTTCCTTTGTTCTCAAGGGATAAACTGAAAATACTGATGGACTGCCCACCGTAGTTCGTGACATAGAGAAGGTCATCAGGAGACAGATAGGCTCTAGTAGGATCAGTACCTGTATCTGCGCGCGCAGTAACCTCTAGCGACTCTGTATCAATGGCGACGACTTGGTTATCGAGGCGGTTAGTGACGAATAGAGTTTGTTCATCATCAGATAGGCAATTGCCTTCTGGTTTTTTGCCCGGATACATGGCAACGGGCAAAAAGACTGGATCCCAAGGTCTGATTTTTGTCACAGTATGACTAAGAAGGTTCAAACAATAAGCAGTGCTACCGTCCCTGGTCAGTGAAAACAAATGTGTTTTTAGACCACCTGAAGGTAGCGCCCGGTCTGGAGCGTTAGCCGTTCTGGGAGATTCGAAAATGACCATGACATTTTGAGATTCGCTCATGGCATAAAGGCGGTCTTTGTCATCAAGCGCTAAGCCATGAATACGATAATATGGCCAAGTGCTAATGGTGTGGACATGCTCCTTGGTTTTCAAATCAATCACGAAAATACTACAACCTCCGTGGTCCTCAGTAATTCCTGAGTTTTGAACACCATAGTGTCCTACGTACGCGAACTCTCTTTTTGAATCGACAACAAACTCATGGGGAAACTGGCCCACCTCGATTTGCTTAATGGCTTCACCGTTTTCGACATCAAAGAAACCAATTGTGTGTGCGCTCTTTTGGTTTAAGAGCAAAATATCTTTTTTCATGTCTACTTCCATTTAATACATCACATCAACAACTACAACTGAGTCTATATTTTTGCTTTCCTGTACCAACCTGTTGCTGAGTGCTCGGCCGAACTGAGGCACTTCAATCTCAAACACGTCACCATCAATGGTCTTTATAGAATCCGCGAAGCTGAGTGTTGATGTGCCGAAAAAGTGTATGTTGACGTCTCCGGGGTGACGGAAAAGACTGTACTTGAAGTGGTGATGCTCTAGATTACGGATGTTATGGGACATGTTGCTTTCGCCCGTCACAAAAGGCTTTTCCCAGATGACGTCACCGTCGCGCAGAATCTTACTTGTTCCTTCAAGGCTTTGCGGAATGTCGCCAATCAGTAACTCTGGTCCAAAACTGCAGTTTCTAAGCTTGGAGTGCGCTAGCCAGAGGTAATTATGGCGCTCAGTGATATGGTCAGAAAACTCGTTTCCAATGGCAAACCCAATTCGATGAGGGTTGCCAACGCTGTCATTAATGTATGCGCCAACGATTTCTGGCTCTTCACCCGCATCCTGTGCGAATGAGGGAGAAGGCATTTTACCAAAGGGCTTTTGAACAATACTGCCGTTTCCTTTGTAAAACCATTCTGGTTGAGAGGCATAGCGCGACTCGGTTGCTATGCCGTCTTCTATACCCATCTTGAACATCTTCATGGAGTCCGTCAGTGTCGAATCATCCTGCTGGATTTTGCTGTGCATCGACGCACGTGTGTCTGCACTGCCTAAGTGAGTCAGACCTGTACCAGTGACAAAGGTATGGGCTTGGTCTGGGTGGTGCAGGGGAGAAAGCACTAAACCGTCTTCAATCAATTTCTGGTAGCTGAGGGTTTTTTCTGATAACAAGCTGTCAATCACGAATGTTAACGGTACAGAGCTTTCCATAGCCATGAGGGCTACGTCATAAGTAGTCAGTGTCTTTTTAAGTGGCATCACTTCATCTGCACTGAGCACCTTTGCCAAACTGGGCCCTTGATCTGACAGGTATTGGATTACACGGTAATGAGTCATTTTGTTACCTATTCGATGATGTTGAAGTGATCTAGATACTTGGTGGAAATCGAAAGACCCAGCCCTGGTAAGGTGTTATCTAAATCCACATAGCCATTAACCGGAGCGGGATCGCCTTCAAAGATGTAATAGAACAGCTCGTTACCAATTTCTACATCATGAACAGGGAAATACTCGGCGACGGGAGAAGCCAGTGTCGACATAGTTAGATGGTAATTGTGCATTTGACCTGCGTGAGGAATGACAGGGACACTATACACTTCGGCTAAGGCATTAATTTTACGTGCAGCCGTTATTCCGCCAACGCGGTTGGTATCATACTGAATGACGGAAATTGCTCGCTTGTCTAACAACTGTTTGAAACCATGACTGGTAAACTCATGTTCTCCACCGGAGATCGGGATGCTGGTCAACTGGTTCAACTCCGCATAGCCGTCGATATCATCTGGAATTACTGGTTCTTCAAGCCATCTGGGTTCAAAACGTTCAAGCTTTGGCAAAATACGTTTTGCGTACTCTAGGTTCCACCCCATGTAGCACTCGAGCATCAGATCATTGTCGTAACCGATAACTTCCCGGACGGCTTCAACGGCCATTAGATTTTGTTTAACACCTTGGTGCCCATCATTGGGACCGTGGCCGAAACGCATTTTCATCATGTTGAAGCCTTGATCGAGATAAGACTGTGCCTCTCTCTGCATTTCATCCAAATCAGTTCGGTATAGCTTGGAGGCATAAACAGGGATTTTTTCTTTCGTTCTTCCTCCAAGCAGTTTAAAGACCGGCTTGTTAGTGGCTTTGCCCATAACATCCCATATGGCTATATCAATGGCAGAAATTGCTGCCATACCAATCCCTTTACGTCCCCAGGCGATGGTCGAGCGATACATGCTCTGCCAGATGTGTTCATAATCGAAAGGATCTTGTCCTATAACGAGTGGAGCGAGATAATGGTCGATAATGTTTTTTGCGATACGGGGTGCTAATGCCACGTTACCAATGCCGACAATACCGGTATCCGTCTGTATCTCGACAACTGCCCAATCATGGAAACGAAATGTCCCCATTGAATCGCCTGTTCTCCAGAGCATATCTGTAGCGTTAGAACAGAAATTAGAAGCGGGTGGGACAGTATGGCCTTTCCACTCGAAAACTCGGGTTTTTATCGATGTGATTTTCATTTACTTCCCTCTTTAAGATCATCGATTGGAGGTGGGTTTTCCCTAAATTGTGATTCACCCATGACACAAGCTAAATTGAACGCCTTGCGCATAGCATTGAAATTAGCCTTGTTTTCACCGGCAATATCGAAAGCCGTTCCGTGAGCGGGAGTAGTGATAGGAATAGGGAGCCCACCTTGGACGGTCACGCCATTTTCAAAGCCCAACAGCTTAATCGCGATTTGTCCTTGGTCGTGGTACATAGTGACAACCGCATCGTATTTACCATCTCTGACCTTGAGAAATATGGTGTCCGCAGGAAAAGGCCCATGTGCGTTGACTCGCTTCTCCTTCAGGAGACTTACCGCTGGGGTTATGATCTCAATCTCTTCTCGACCACACGTACCGCCATCACCACCATGTGGATTAAGCGCTGCAACGGCTATTCTTGGATTGGATATACCGGCTTTGATTAGGCTGTCGCTGATTAAACAACCTGCTTGTACGATACGTTCGGTTGTAATGTACTTTGAGATATCTTTCAGAGGAACGTGTGAAGAAATCCTGGAAGTCCAAATTCCATCCAAGGTATTGAATTCGCAAAAGTAACTATTAACACCCAGAAAATCAGCGAAAAAATGGAGTTCATCTTCAAACGCCATTCCTGCCATTTTCATTGCATGCTTGTTGAGTGGTGCAAAGCAAATGGCATCTATCTTCCTGCCCTGTGCCGCATCTAGGCAAAAAGATAGTGCATCAAGCACTGATTTCCCGCTGGCTTGGTTCGCAACTGCTACCTCCAGAGACTCCTCAGGCATTGTGTTGACTGGTAGAAAATAAATCTTTTCGCCGGAACTCTGGCTGGTCTCGCCAAAGTCTGTAATGCGCGTCGCCTCTATATTTACGCCAACAGTTTTCTGCGCATTCTTCAAAAGCCATTCGTCACCAACAATAACAACCTTGCAAGCTCCTCGCTCGAAGTTTGGCTCTGCAAAGTTTTTTACAACCAGTTCAGGACCAATGCCTGATGGATCACCTAATGTCACTGCCACTACTGGCTCTGTTCTCACCATCTCTACTTTCCTGTGATTCGCTTTGCCCGTTCGTCTTCTACTTAAACGGAACGCTAGTTTAAGGGGTACGGCGTGTCCGTGAGCCGATAGAACACTTCTGAGCGCTCAATGTTTACAATAAATGGTATTTAAAACGTACCAGTTGGTTTTTCAGCTTACAAGGTGAACGAGGAGGTAATATTAATTTCAATTTGAACAGATGTAGATTTTTGAAGATATTTTTTCCTGTAACTTATTGATTTTTAGTGATGTAAATTAGCCAAAGATATGTAATTTTGGGATGTAAAATTATTTATGTTATTGATATATAAAGACTTAAAGATGTTAGGCTAAATAGAAACTCAACTGCGATAAATAAATTCCCTTATTGTCTCACTAGTAATATTTCATTCATCTATTACGTTAACTTGTTTGATAAAAAGCAAACTATGAACAAAAAATGATCAACAGGCGATCTGATTTGGATTTCTTCTGGTACATTTATCATACCAGTTGGTTGGAGGGTTATAAGTTAAATACCTTCAGCTGACTGATGCTACACGTTGCTCCGTTTCTTCTCGTGACAACAGTAACGAAGGATAGCTTTCACATTTTCAAGGATTGAACATGCCTCAAATTAGAATTAAAGAACTCGTCAAACGTTACGAACATGTAGAAGTCATCCACGGTTTAGATCTCACCTTTGAAGACAACGAATTCACTGTGCTGGTCGGCCCATCAGGTTGCGGGAAGTCAACGACGCTCAGATTGATTGCAGGGCTGGAAAGAGTGTCCTCTGGCGATATATACATCGGCGAGAGGGAGGTTAGCCAACTTGAACCGAGAGATAGAGACCTTGCCATGGTTTTTCAAGACTATGCGCTATACCCCCACATGAATGTCGAGAAAAACCTCTCTTTCGCACTCCGTCTGGCAAAAGTAGACAAAGCAGAAATTGACAATCGTGTGAGAAACGTTTCAGAGATGCTTGGCCTTGACCATTTACTTCACCGTAAACCTGGCGAATTGTCTGGAGGACAGCGGCAAAGAGTCGCAATGGGCAGGGCTTTAGCTCGTGACGCTTCTACGTTACTAATGGATGAACCTTTGTCTAATCTTGACGCGAAGCTGAGAGCACAGATGCGGGCTGAACTCATCCTGATGAGAAAAAAGGTAAACAAAAACATTATATACGTTACCCACGATCAGATAGAGGCCATGACCCTCGGAGATAGGATCGTAGTAATGAATGATGGATATGTTCAGCAGCACGGCACACCAGAAGAACTTTTTTGCCGCCCAGTGAACAAATTCGTTGCGGGCTTTATGGGCTCACCTTCTATGAACTTCTTATCGGGTGATGTGAACCACACAGAGGAAGGGGTTTTCATTGAAGGGGATGGCTTCCAATTCCGAGTAGACCCAACGCTTGAAGACAAAATAAAACAACTGTCATCTTCATCAGTGTATGTTGGTGTCCGTCCATCTTCATTTTCGACACAGCCTCTAGAATATTCGAACAAAATTAGACTCCCAGTATTAGTGACAGAGTACTGCGGCTCTAACTCCATCATTGTTTCTGAAATCGGCGGCAATCGGGTTGCTATTGAAGTGACCTCCGAAAGCTTGCCTAAACGGGACGAATACGTTGATTTTTATTTCAAGTATTCGGACCTCTATGTCTTCGATGCAAAAACCGAAAAAGCACTTTACCCAGACAACTGATCGTAGATAGGGAAGTGTTATTCATTACTCACCAATTACCCCAAGCAGTTATGCGGGAGGAGAAATGTTAAGGAATGCAAAAAATCTGAAGAGTTGCGCCATTTCATTGCTGGCTTGCACAGGAATGTTGTTTTCGGCCAATTCATTAGCGAACCCTTACCAACCATATGAGGGAGAAACGTTGGTCGTGAATTTTCCAGCGCATCCTCATTATGATGCGGTGATGAAGGTGCTGCCAGAGTTTGAAAAGCAAACTGGAATTAAAGTAGAAGTGGACCAACTGCAGTACTTGGCAATGCGCCAAAAGCAAACGTTGGAGCTGACGAAGAAAAAGGGTGACTATGACCTGATTGCGTATGTTGTTTTTTCGAAAGCAGATTACGTTTCAGCGGTTCAAATTGAACCCCTGGCTCGTTTTTTCATGAATCCAAAGCTGTCTGATCCAAACTACGATGCTGATGATCTCATCGACGGATATGTTCAAAACATCGGTGTTGCGGGTGGTAAAAAAGGGTATCTTCCGGGCCCGACGGGTGCACTGTTTGGTATTCCTTTTGGCTCTGAAACCTCAGTACTGGGTTATCGAAAAGACATTTTCGATAAGCATGGCCTGAAAGTACCTGAGACCTATGAGGAGCTACTTGAGACTACTTGTAAAATACAAGAGTTGGAGCCAGGCATGGTTGGCTTAGCAACGCGCGGAAAATCAGGTCACCAGATCTCCCACGCTTACCTTCTGCACTTAGCTCCTCTGGGTGGAAGAATTTTCGATGACGAGTGGAATCCGACCATAAACAGCCCTGAAGGAATCAAAGCCGCTGAAGCACTTAAGAGAATTTTGGAGTGTGGTCCTGAAGGCGGTACGTCGTTCGGTCTGTCTGAAGCAAAGAATGCTTTCTTGCAAGGCAAAGCAGCCATGTATCTCGACACCACAATTGTTGCAGGCGAAGTGAATGATCCTGAGAAATCTAAAATCGTTGGAAAAGTAGGTTGGGCGAAACATCCAGTGGGGGTACGCAGGGCTTCTCAAACAGGTGGGTTTGGTCTTGCTATTCCTAAAAATGCCCAAAACAAAGAAGCGGCTTTCTTGTTGATGCAATGGCTGACTTCGAAAGAGGCTGACAAGATGATCGCGCTTGCTGGGGGGAATCCATCACGATTCTCTACCCACAAAGATCCGGACGTCGTCGCTAAGTTCCCTCAAATGGAAATCTTCGGCGAAGCGCTCAAAGATGCAGATCCTGACTGGAGACCAATTATTCCCGTATGGGGTCAAATCAACACTGAGTTGGGCACCAATCTATCAAAAGCGATGACGGGAGAAATCACGATTAAGGAAGCGCTCGATAGAACCAACAACACCGCCAAATCGATTATGGAAAAAGCGGGTTATTACACTTATCAGTAAAAATAGGGTGGCAGGTTAACCACCTGCCTCCGGATACCCAACGGAACTGGAACATGGAAAATATGCGTTCATTGTCATTGGGAAAAAGCGAAAAGACAGAGCAGAGAACACTGCGCCACGTTCTAAATAGTGCTGCACCGTACTTATTCATGGCACCCGCAGCAATTATTCTCATTTTTGCACTTGTCTATCCGGTTGGTTACATGATGTTTGCCAGTTTCTATGATTGGAGGCCCAGTCAGCCATTTTCTGACGCTGAATTTGCGGGGCTGAACAATTATATCTGGCTGCTTCAAGATCCTGGTTTCTTAGAGTCGTTTTTCGTGACAGTGACATTTGCTTTTACGGTAGTGCTGCTCGAAATGGCCTTGGGTGTGGGTTTGGCACTGATGCTCGAAAGACCGATGAAAGGGATGTCGGTCTACCGGACGATATTTATCCTTCCGATGATGATCGCGCCTATCGCCGTGGGTTTGGTGTGGCGCTATATGTATAACCCGCAATTTGGAATCTTCAATAAGATGCTCAATGCCATGGGATTTGAGAGTGTTCCCTGGCTTTCAGACCCTTCTTGGTCGCTCTTTTCCATCATTCTCGCGGATATCTGGCAGTGGACGCCTTTTGTGATGATCCTTTCTTTGGCGGCACTTCAGTCACTGTCGAGTTCGGTTGTAGAAGCGGCGCGTTTGGATGGGGCGAATAACTGGAATTTAATCTGGCATATCAAAATCCCGCTGATGTTGCCAGTACTCATCGTCACACTACTACTTAGGCTGATCGATGCATTCAAAGTGCTGGAGGTCATTATGATCCTCACTAACGGCGGGCCTGGGCTATCAACAGAAATACTGTCCCTGAGGATTTTCAAAACGGTCACAGACAGCCAAGAGCTTGGCCTTGCTGCTGCACTTTCAAATATGCTTTTGGGCTTGGTGCTGATCATCACCATTGTGATGTTTGTGTTTAATAAAATGCGTGCAACACGCAGCAGTAGAATGAAAACTGCAGCAGAGAAGTATTAGGGAGATTGGGTATGAAACGAAGCACAGTAAACACAGTCCTGTATTACTCAGTACTTCTGTCACTGGTTGTATTTTCATTGGGGCCGATCGTCCTAATGTTCATCACTTCTTTCAAGTTGAAAGTCGACATCATGAGCGACAGCACTGCGTGGTTTTTCATTCCGACCCTACAGAACTATGCCACCATGCTTGACGATCGTTCGTTGGTAAACAATGTCAGCAACTCTCTCTATGTGGCTATCGTTTCAACTGTGATCACGTTAGTCGCGGGATGTATGGCAGCGTATGCCATTGTTCGCTATCGGTTCTTTGGCAGGGATGTGGTTTCAATGACGACCTTGGTGATGCGGATGGTGCCGCCAGCCGTCTTGCTAGTTCCAGTGTTCGGTATATGGACGTTCGACTATCAGATAGATGGGACACTCAACGGCATTGTCCTTATCTATACGGCGATGAACTTACCATTTGTGATTTGGATATTGCAGAGCTTCATTACGCAGATACCGATTCAGTTAGAGGAAGCAGCAAGGATGGATGGGGCAAATCCCTTTCAGGTCTTTTTCCACATCATCTTGCCTGTGATTCAACCAGGTTTAGCAGCGGCTTCCATCTTTACGTTCAGAATAGCGTGGAATGAATTTCTTATTGCCAACGCGATCTCTGACCGAAGTACGAGGACAACACCAGTGTATATCGTAAATTCGTTGACGGAATACAATATTGACTGGGGTGCAATCATGGCAATGGGCGTCCTCTTAGCGATTCCTCCCATCATTTTTACCTTTATTGCATCTAAACAGATTATTTCGGGGATGACAGCCGGTGCTGTGAAGGGGTAGCAATGAGGTGGCTGTTAAACAAGCTTGCTATCAAGCCGCTGTGTCGTTGGCAGAAAAGAGCCTTCGCATTTGGAGCGGTTCTGATAGCGATGGGGGCATGCATATTCGTTACATTGCTGGTTTACCCTCATATCGCGCTAGATGCGGAAAAATCTAATCTAACCTCACTCACCGTAGATATAAAAAATGGTGAGTATGTCTATCACTTATCCGGTTGTGCGGCTTGTCATACAAGTTTGGGTAATGGCTCGAAAGCAGCAGCGGGTGGTAAGAGGATAAAAACGCCTTTTGGAACGCTTTTATCTTCCAATATCACACCGGATGAGACATTCGGGATAGGTGACTGGAGTATCGCTGAGTTTGAAGGGGCGATGAGAAAGGGTATTTCTCCGGATGGGTATTTTTATTATCCAGCCTTTCCATACACAACATATGCGCGCATGAGCGATCAAGATATTGTGGATCTCAAAGCATATATCGATGCCGGTATTGCACCTGCAGCTGAAAACGTAGAAGAGAAAACACTCCCGTTTCCTTTCAGTATCCGTTCGGGACTTGGAATATGGAATATTTTTTATGCGGATGATGACAACATTGTTCCTACTTCTGACGGTGAAGCTTCTCCAGAATTAAGGCGTGGGGCATATCTAGTTGAAGCATTAGGGCATTGCGGAGAGTGCCATACACCAAGGGATGCTTTGGGCGGTATTTTGCGTGATAAATGGATGTATGGTGTGGAGATCGGAGAATTCAATCCTGCGCCGAGTCTATTGAACTCTCCTGATGCACTGGGAGATTGGAGCAAAGAGGATTGGCGTCGCTTTCTGAAAGCAGGACTGTTACCAGACGGAAATCACACTGGCGGAGAGATGGCTCTGGTTGTCGACGAGATCACCTCTAAGCTCAGCGATGAAGACGCGGATGCAATGACAGTATACTTTCAATCACTGCGGGGGGGAGATGAAAGGTGAAATGGTTACTATCACTTCTCATATTATTTTCTTTTGTATCCAGTGCAGATGAGCCAGCGCTATGTAATACGTATCAGCATCAGGCGCGTCTCATCGACAGCGATCTTATTCTCTGCTGGTCAGTGGGTGATGATGATTTGAAAGTCAAAGCTATTCATCCAGGAGAAGTCTGGATAGGACTTGGCTTCGGTAAGACAATGACAAACGCTGACGCGGTCATTGGATATATAGATAAAGCTCTCGTTATTGATAGCTACATGTCGGGCAGGCTTCAGGTCGATATCAATGACGATCCAGAGCAGAATATCACCGGCTCATCTATTGAGTTTAACAACGATGATACCACCCTGATATTTGAACGCATTCTGGATACCGGCGACATCAGGGACGCGGTGATTAATCCATCTCAATTTACTGATTTGTTGTGGGCTGTTGGTGGGAATAAGTCGTTTGGCCTTCACCCAGAATATGGGGTGCAGCAAATTCATTTTGGGAGTGGCGCGCAAGCAGAAAGAAGCTTTTCGGTTCTCATTATCCTCCATGCGCTTTTACTGGTATTGAGCTGGGGGATCTTGTCTCCAATCATTATTACAGTCACTCGTTATTTTAAGGTCACCCCCGGGCAAAATTTTCCAATTTCTCTCGATAACAAGTTTTGGTGGGTCACCCACTGGTTAGGTCATGCTGGTGTTATTGTATTGTCTATCATTGCATTTGGATTAAGTGTTTGGAGTATTGGCGGTTTTGACCTCTCAACCCTACATGCAAAGGTAGGTATAGTGGTGTTGGGACTATCAGTTATCCAGGGAGGATATGGCTGGGCAAGGGGAACAAAAGGAGGGCCTATTGATGATCATGGGAATCCAGTGCCCAGAAACATGTGGTATGGTGATCACTATAACATGACGCTGTATCGTCGGCTCTTTGAGTGGTTACACAAATCGATGGGCTATGTAGTGCTAATAGCTTCACATCTGTGTTTGTACACAGGATTCTTTCTCTTCAACCTTGGAGCCTGGGCGTATATTCTGTTGCTTGTTATGGAAGTTCTCATGGTTGGTGCGTATGTGCTTTTCAGTCTCCAACACCGTTGGATAGATACTTACCATGCTATATGGGGCTTTAGCCGCTCTCACCCTGGCAATAGATTTAGCAAGCGGCCTTATAAAGAGTAATCAATACACTTTTTAGAAACCATTTTTACCACGCATGACCTCTAGCGTGGTGTCGTAAACGCTATTGAGGTGATTGACCATCATCTCTTCTGCTCTATCTGGGTCTCGATTTTCTAAAGCCTGATAAATCCTCACGTGTTCTTTGTAACTCTTTTCAATGCTTCCATCGACAGACAGTACAACGCGCCTGAATTGAAGGCCAAATGCATAGAGCTCTTGAGCATATTTGTTGAGCAATTCATTAGGAACGCATTCGGCAATTAAACGGTGGAACTGTTTATCAGACAGTTGAAAATGAACGGGCTGATCGAACAGCTTTTGTTGTTGTTCAAGCAGCGACGCCATGCTCTTGAGGCCAAACTCATCAATATTTAGAGTCGCTTTTCTAACGATCGCCCGCTCGATGATTTTTCGGGTTTCAAATACCGTATCTATATCGTGATTGTTTATCTGAAGATCTGACAGACTTGGATTCAGTTCCTGACACTTTTCTAGAAGGTCTGTTGTTCTGTTAATGGTTGTTTTTGCACCGTGTGAGATGTTAAGCAAGCCGAACTCAGATATCAGCCCCAATGAACCGCGAACCGTTTCTCTACTTACACCAAAAGTGTTTGAGAGTTCTCGTTCACTTGGGAGTTCGTCACCGTCTCTCAGCAGTCCAGTGAAAATCATTTCTAAAATCTTTTCAGCGAGAATTTCTTTTTTGGTTTTGTTTCTTAGTTTGTGTTCATTATCTAAAAATAACAGAGACATAATAGGCAAGCCTTTTACTTTTATTCACGGGAGTGTCGACTGAAAACAAAAGCAGACTGATTGTTAACTGGTCTTTAAAGCATACCAGAAAACGAAAGGATGTTTGTAGTACTTGCGAGATCTGTATGGATATTAAGTAATCAGGCGTAATGATGATGAGGATATTCTGGAAAAAGATACAGAGCAGGGAATGTGCCCGCTGCTCTGTGATTGAGTAAAAATCGAGGTGTTCAGTTGTTTGGCGTCGAAGCCTCATCCAATAGGTACAAGATACTGCGGTATGGAATACCACTGTGATGAGTTAATCCAATCTCACAGGTTCTACTGTTGCTGAATCCACGCGTGCAACCATCCGGAATCTGGGTTTTGAGCGGTGAAAGGGCAGATTCATTGAGCTCTGGGGTAAAAAAGCCTTTATCGCCTGCAAAACCACAACACTCAATATGCTCAGGCACAATCACTTCCTTTGCACACGCTTTAGTGGCTTTCAGCAGAGTCTCTGCTAATCCCATACGTTTCGAACTGCAGGTGATATGAAGCATCACGGTTTCATCCAGTGGCTTGATATCCAACTCATCAATCAGATGTTCCATGATAAAGCCTGCTGGTTCCATGATATTCATGGTCTGGGAAAAGGTTTCCTTACTGAGTTTGGTGCAAGGGCTGGTGTCCATCAGCACTGGTACTTTTCCATGCTGGCTTACATGCCAAAGCGCGGCTTGAAGCTCCTCGCTTTTGTTCTTGGCGATAGAATTCATGCCTTTACTGTCATAAGGCATACCACAACAAAGTGATTTGAGCGCGTTTGGCATAATGACTTGATATCCCGCACGCTCGAGAAGTGACAATGTCACCTCAGTTAATGAGCGTTTGTCATCGCTGTTGACTTCATTGCCCATATTGCGTGAGGCACAAGAAGGGAAGTAAACGACTTTTTTCTCTTTAGCGATGGCAGATGGCTCGACCGGGGCACTATTAGCAACAGGAAAGCTTTCATACCAGATAGGTGTTTTGCCTTTTGTCAGTTTACGTAGTCCGTTAATAGCCGAACCGAGCGCTTTTTCGCCCACTGTTTTCTGCATGATCTTATTGGTGCTTAAACCGAACCGCGTCATTGCAGTGACGGCGGAGAAATGATCCGCGGTCCAAGTTGCTATCGGCGTAAAGCGTTTGTACTTTTCTGTTCGTACTCTCTTGATGAGATCGCCGGTGTTGATACCGACAGGACAGCGGTCGGCACACAAACCTGTTGCCGCGCAGGTATCCACACCCAAGTAGTCGAACGCCTTTTGAAGCTCTTTATGTCTATCTGTATTGCCTTCGCGCTCGAGACGGCTCAACTCGCGATAAATAACGATACGTTGGCGAGGCGACAGCGAAAGCGTCCTTGAAGGACACACAGCCTCACAGAAACCACATTCGATACAACGATCGACGAGATCGTCGGCTTTGGGCATCGGTTTCAGGTTCTTAACGTGTGCATGCGGGTCGTCATTGATGATCACACCTGGGTTAAGCAGCCCTTTGGGATCGAACAAGGTTTTGATGCAGTGCATCAGTGAATAGGCATCAGCTCCCCATTCCAGTTCGACATAAGGTGCCATGTTGCGACCTGTACCATGCTCTGCTTTCAAAGAACCGCCATATTTAACCGCAACGAGCTGTGCCACGTCGTCCATGAACTGACCGTAGCGCTCAACTTCTTCTGTGCTATCGAATCCCTGTGTGAAGACAAAGTGGAGATTACCTTCTAGCGCATGGCCAAAGATGATAACTTCGTGGTAATCATATTGGGTAAACAACGCCTGAAGCTCTCGTACGCCCGATGCCAAACGTTCAACAGGGAAGGCGACATCTTCAATAATGACAGTGGTGCCCGCTTCGCGAACAGCGCCGACGGCAGGGAACATACCTTTACGAATGCCCCAAAGCGTCGCGACGGTGTGAGTGTCTGAGGTGAATGCGACTTGATGCGGCACCTCATATTGCGCGATGGACGAGAGAATAGCGTCGCACTGTTGGTCGAGTGTTTCCTGATCCGCGGCGCGGGACTCCACCAGCAATGCGCAATGTTCGAGTGTGAGTTGTGGCAGAAAGTCAGGCATGCCGGGCTTGTCGGCGACGGAACGCAATGCACGTCCATCCATCATTTCTACCGAAGAAACTGGCGTTTTAGAAAGTGCGGTGACGGCATTTGATGCGGTTTCGATATCGTTAAACACCAACAAGGTTGATGCTTTGTTCGGGTGCTCTACCACTGTGTGGTAAGTGATCTCAGCAATAAAGCCCAATGTGCCTTCAGATCCCACCATCAAGTGCGTTAGCACATCGATAGGATCAGTGAAGTCAATCAAAGCGTTGAGTGCATAGCCAGTGGTGTTTTTTAAGCGGTATTTATGAGCGATACGTGACTTCAACTCGTGATTCGCGTTCACTTCATCACAGAGCGACTGAATACCTTCAATCAAATGCTGGTGGCTTTGTTTAAATTGGTCGACCGATTGGCTATTTGCGGTATCGAGAAGGGATCCATCGTGAAAAACGATCTTCATCGACTCGACGGTTTTATAGGTATTTTGCGCGGTACCACAACACATACCGCTGGCATTATTCGCCGCAATACCGCCGATTTTGCAGCTATTGATGGAGGCTGGATCCGGCCCGATCTTTCGGTCAAAAGGGGCGAGGTAGCGGTTGGCATCTGCACCGATCACACCTGGCTGTAGCCGGATTTTCTCACCGTCTTCGAGAATGGTGTGGTTACGCCAGTTATCTGTAAGCGTAATTAACACCGAATCAGACACCGCTTGACCGGAAAGGCTGGTGCCTGCTGCGCGGAAGGTAAACGGAACGTTCAGTTCGCCACAGGTTTGAATGATGAATACCACATCCTCTAAATCATCCGCCTGCGCGACAATTTTAGGGATTAAACGATAGAAGCTGGCATCCGTACCATAAGCCAAACGACGGGTTTCATCCGTGATGAGTCGCTGTTGCGGGATCCTTAGTTGTAACGCTTCATGAAGGGTCTTGTAGATTGAGTCAGCCAATGTTTGGCTCATGGTTGCTCCTTAACCAAAATCAGGATCAGGCGCTTCGGTCCGTGTGCGCCGTAGGCGAGTGTCTGTTGAATATCTGCCGTTTTTGACGGGCCAGAAATTAACACCAAATTTGTTGGTGGTTGGGTTTCCCATCCCGCTTCTTTCCAAAAAGGAGAAGCCATTAACTCGCTGAAATTAGACACAATGTCAGATTCATGAAGGATAGCAATATGAACAGGGGGAACCAGTGACAGGGCTCGCGGTTCGTCTTCGCCGGCAACAATCGCGAGGGTGCCAGTATCGGCAATAGCGGCTTTAATCACATTAACGCTGGCATCGACCTCTTGAAACAAGGTGGTTTTCAGCGCTTCCATGGTTTGGTCATATTTGAGCGCCATTGTGTCAGGGCATTGGTTTGCGATAACTTCCGCCAAGGGACTACTTTTCGAAAACAGCACTTTGCCGAATCCATTACTTTGAATGCATTCTATCAATGCCGTCTCAATGCTTCCTTTCTCGGTACGGATAATTTCCGTGTGGCTTGCTTCCATACACCCCAATAAACGCTCAACGCGGGCTTGACTGTTATCCGATGTCCAAGCTTGCCACGCTGGCAATTCATTGCTTTGCGGCGCGCGAGGTGCCGCGTTCAATTTGGCGAAGATCTCAGCGCGGGCTTGTTGACTCTGTGTTTTCATTTTTGGCCTCCGTTGCGCTGTGCGAGCTTGGCTTTAAGCGAGGTTTTGGCGAGTTTCGGCTTCACGCGACACTGCGTCCAGTTGCCGAGATGATTCGGGATGAGTCCGTTCATCTTTCTCGCGGCATCGAGGCCTGTGTGGTAGAGCGATGGGTGAGTGGCGGCGAAAGCGAAACTTTTCATCGCAGCCTTCTCTAGCGTATTGCTGGCCGCATTTTGCCCCATTAAAGCATTATGACCTGTTTCCGGCTTGTTCTTAGATTCCTGACGTAAACGCTGGTGCAGGGAAGGGATAGGAATGCGAACCGGACACACTTCCTCACAGGCACCGCATAAGCTGGATGCGGTAATCAGTTCTTTGGTGCTGTCGATACCCATCAGATGCGGAGAGATAATCTTCCCTATGGGGCCAGGATAGACTGTTCCGTAGGCGTGGCCGCCAATGCGGGTATAAACCGGACAGTGGTTCATGCAGGCACCACAGCGAATACATTGGAGTGTTTTGCGAAGTTCCTCATCGTGATAAGCCTGAGTCCGGCCATTGTCCAACAAAATAAGGTGGACTTCTTCGGGGCCATCCAACTCGCCTTCTTTGCGAGGGCTGCTGATCATATTGAAGTATGTTGTGATGTTCTGGCCAGTGGCGGAACGGGTCAAGGCACTATAAAGGGGTGGTACGTCAGACAGGAACTCAACCACCTTTTCGATACCTGTGATAGCAATATGGACGCTAGGAATCGTGGTACACATACGCCCATTGCCTTCGTTCTCAACCAAGCAAAGGGTGCCCGTTTCAGCCACGGCAAAGTTAACACCTGAAACACCAACCTCTGCTTCTTGATAGGCCTCACGAAGAGCGTTGCGGCCAGTTTGAATTAAGGTATCGACATCGGTCGTTGGCTTGAAATCGTTTAGGTTGTGTTCGAAAGTGTCCGAAACTTGCTGCTTGTTCTTGTGAATGGCGGGCATGATGATGTGCGAAGGGGTATCACCGTCCAATTGTACAATGTACTCGCCCATGTCGCTTTCTAAACAGCGTATACCTTGCTTTTCCATGTGGTGATTGAGGCCAATCTCCTCACTCACCATAGATTTTCCTTTCACCATGAGCGTGGCTTGGTGTTTCTCCGCAATGTCACTGAAAATGGCATTGGCCTCATCTGCATTAAGTGCCCAATGAACATGAATGCCGTTACGGGTGAGCTGGGTTTCTAGCTTTTCCAAAAGCTCTGGCAGCTTGCTTAAACAGCGCTGACGAATGGCTTCTGCCCGGTCGCGCACGGCTTTCTCTTCGGCTGCATCAGGAAAGGCGTCACGCCGTTTACCACGAAGGTAGTCCATCGCCCCACGGAAATTCTGTCTAAGCTCTTTGTCACCCAGTGCTTCTTTCGCCTGCAGGTGGAAATTTTCCGGTGTATTGTGACTCATTGTTCACCTCCTGCCACTCCAGTGCGCTCGGCCAAAAAACGGGCGATATGTTTACCCTTGAAGGTTTCTCCTTTGTATTCCAGTGCGCCATTGATATTGAGCATGCAACCCCAATCTGCGCTGACGAATTCAACGCCGCCAGTGTTTTTCAGGTTGTTTGATTTGTCCTCCACCATAGCTTCACTGATGTTCGGATGACGAACAGAGAAAGTGCCACCGAATCCGCAGCACTCTTCTTCATACTGGGGATGTTTCACTTCCACATTGTCGAGTTGTCCCAGCAAATGTGCGGTGTAAATGTGTACGTTCATTTCTCGTCGTGCGGCACAAGAGGTATGCATAGCGACGGTGGTTTGTTCACCTTGGTCTTTGAATTGTGCGCGGCAGATATTGGTCAGAAACTCTGTGAGCTCAAAGACTCGTGATGAAAAAGACTTGGCTGTGGCTTCAAGGGGATGATCTTTAAACAGGCGAGGATAGTGATGAACCATCATGCCACCACAGGAGCCGGATAGAATGACCACGGGAATGTTCTCTGGAAACAGAGACATTTGGTGTTCAGCGACGGCTCTGGCTTCTTCTGTATAGCCCGAGCTGTAAGCAGGCTGTCCGCAACAGGTTTGTTTAGGAACAAACTCGACGTTTATGCCTTGTTGCTCTAACAGAGAAATGGCGTCTAATCCAGTATCCGGGTCAAAAGCATCCACCAGACAAGTAGCGTAGAGGTAAATCTTCCGTGGTTTTGCAGGGTAGATCCGAGGTTGTTGCATGTGCTGTCCTCGCGACATTGCTTTCATTGAGATCTAGTCAGTCTTTCAGCGACTGGATTTTCTTATTATTGGAATTTGAGAATAATGCGTACACGATAGTTCGATAAATAGCATTGAATGAATTTATTGTTTCCAAAAACAATATAATGACAAGGATTTTGGTTGTTTCAGGCAAAAGAAAAGCGCCAATTTGGCGCTTTTCGCAGGGGAGAGCAGGGGGTTTTAAAGCAAAGAGCTCGCCATTTCACGACCTGCTCCTCGAATATCATCAAGCGAATCAACAATGCCCTCGTTAAGGCCAAGCATGCTGTATTCGAGTTGGTGATTAAGCCAGGTGATTTTGGCTTCTTCGTCTGGAAGACTATCCCAGTTATCATCAACCTTGGCAGAGAAATTAATGATAGCAGCCAGTTGGGAAAAGCTGTCACCCTGAACAGCCCCGTATTGGTGCGCAATGGCATCGACAAGCGTATCGGCGAATTTCCAGCTTCGCGCTAATTCACCACCGAGTTGTGCGTTATCGGTGCTTAGCACAATTTGTTGGGCTTCTGATTTGGTTTTACCCGCTTCTATGTGAAGTTCAACCTTCTGGGCTTTGTCTGGATATACGGTGTAAATCAGGAGGTCGCCAATGTTATGAAGCATACCTGCTGTAAATGCTTCGTTTTGATCTGATTTCAGTTCTTTAGCCACGGTTTTGCAAAGCGTTGCGACTTCGAAGGTGGCAGCCCAATACTCATTAATATCCAACCCTTCAATTTTAGGGAAAGTACTCATCAGCGCTGAAGCGGTAACTAGCGTGCGGATCGGCCCAAGACCCAACCGGATTACCGCTTCATCAACAGAGGCAACACTTCGGCCACGACCAAAGTGAGCTGAATTTGACAGACGTAAAACGCGGGCACTGATTACTTGGTCCATCGCGATTTTTTCGGAAATTTGGTTCATGTCTGAACCTTCACTATTCACCAAGTCCATCAATTCTTGAACAACTTTGGGAATCTTTGGGAGCCTATCGATATGAGAAAGTAGATCTGCAGTTGCCATATTTAACCTCAACGTAATATTGATAAATTAAATATAGAACAATGTATGAAAAGTGGTACCAAATATTGATCATAAGACATTGAAGCAACTGAAAAACCCAGTATGAGACTGGCTTCATATGGTATGTCGTACTAATTATACGAGTTGCGCTGACAAGAATTCAGATTTCCTAATATTGAATTTATCAACCAGTGCTTCAACAGCAGCTGTTTCGTATCCGCGTAGACCACTACATACCATTTTCTTTTTCCCTTCACCGATGACTTGGCCATTCTCTTTGAATATGAAGGCAAGAATCACGGCACCGCGCTTGCCGGACACTTCCATCGTAGAATTGGTCAGTTCGACGGTCGGGTTAGAAAAGCCCAGATGTTTAAAGTTGAGCTCCATGCTTTCATACATCACAAGGGGACGGTCTGGATTAATCATCATACCGCTTTGTTCCATAAGGGGAACCATGATGTGAGGGAAGTTCATGCCGGAAAATTTCACATAGTTTTGTGCAACATTGGCGGCGAGTTTCTCATTCACCAGATTCTCACCTTCACGCTGCATGGTCAGGTAGCATTTGCCATTCGAATCAATAACATCCAAATGTCCATTTTCGTCTTCACGAATGGTGAGCCCGAGGTTATCGGAAATCATACCCGAAAAACTGACTCGCATTTTCTGACTAATACCTGCTTTAGCAAGAAGAACAGAGAACAGCAGATCACCCGGCACACAGAATCGCTTTGAATCTTCGTCGTGTATTGGGTTGAAATCGCCCGCAACGAGTTTGGCGAAATGGCTGGCTTGTTGGCGAGTGAAAACGAATTGGCCGTCTTTCTTGCTGAAATAGTTATCTAACTTCATGATCTCTTATGGTGGATGTCCACTGTTAATCTTGTCGGGCATTGTAACTTAGCGACCAGGGGTAAATGGTCTAGCCAGTTATATAATGTGTCCTTGATAGATTCGGTCGAATGATTTTGTTTGAAGCGCTTCTACCATGGTCTTGGGGAAGAAAAGCAAATCCGGTAATTTATCTAATGACATCCAAACCATGCCAATCTGATCTTTATCTGGTTCTGACGCTTGGGTGATTTGTCGAAAATTGGTTGCTTCCACAAAGAGTTCGATTTGATGAAGGTGTTTTGGAAGATAAGTGGTATCCAATTGATCAGCAATAACTTCTCGGACAAAAAGGATATCCCCCATATCCGCTTCACCACCGGTTTCTTCTAACAACTCGCGCTTAAAAGCGATATCCAGCGTTTCATTGTGTCTGACGCCACCACCGGGAATAATGTACCAAAGGCCACGTTCGTCGCGGTGTTCAGCGAGTAAAATTGCGTTGTCCCGATAGCAGACTGCGCGAACAGAAACTCTGACTGGATGCATTGGTAAGTATCCCTTCCTGACGATGTGAACCAACAGCATACAGAGTTGCTGGGGAAGGATTCAATATGTTGTCACTTTTGACTAGCGATTTGCCGATGCTGTTGTTTCTTCCGCTTGGTAGAAACGGAAGAAGTTTTTACCATTGTTTTTCACGTAATACATGGCTTCATCTGCTTGCTCGATAAGCGCACTGATCTTTTCATCGTTATTTTGGTACACACTAATACCAATACTAGAGCCGACAGTCGCTGTCTGCTCATGGCCTATTTCGACAGGAAGGGCTACCTGGAATTGCAGATCAGACGCAATGTCTGAAACGGCGGTTTCGTAATTTGGGTTGTAAGAGAATCCAATCAAGAATTCGTCACCACCCCAGCGTGCCACAACATCCGAGCCACGGAAGAATTGTTTGATGCGCTTAGCGACCTCGATAATCACCTTGTCACCAGCATCATGCCCGTAAGTATCGTTGACATGTTTAAAACCATCGAGATCAATCATGAGAACGGCAAATTTACGTTGTTTTTTGTCGGCTTCTTGAAGCGAGACTTCGAGTTTGGCCATGCCTGCACGTCGGTTCAGGAGCTGTGTAATCGGGTCATGCTCTGATTCATATATAATATTTTGTTCACGCTCTGCGCGCTCTGTGATGTCGTACAGGACGACCTCGAGCAGACTATCATCTGGGTTATTAATGTCTTCGACTTTCGAAAACAGACAGTGCACCCAACGGTCAGCAGCACGGACTTTGTGTTTGAGCTGAATATCTACAGCACTGAACTGATTTCCAGGCTTGAGCCAGAACTCGTCAATAAACTCTTTAATCTCTGCCGGATCGTTAAAATAGCCTGTGAAGTCTGTTTTGGAGAATCGGTCAGTGTCGACAATAAATGTCTGGCCGAGCAGCCTCAGTAACGCAGGATTTGCGACGATTAGCCGGTTACTCGAATCAATGAGGCCAATACCTGCACTTGCACGTTCAAAGATAAAGCGGAATTTCTTAGAGAGGTTTTCGGTTTCAGATCGCAGGTCACGTTCATTATCAATCTGATTGTTTACCGCATCCAATAGACCATTAATGTCGCTGACTAATGCACCGATCTCGTTTTCTTTATGGCCAACAGGCACATCTATTCGTGTGGTATCACCCGGTGTAATCAAGTGAAAGCGATTAGCGATTTTTTTCATTGGTTCAGTAAGGATGCGGTTAACGATGATAAGCGTTAGTAAGGCGGTAATAACGGAATAGAACACCAGCACGATTACCTGGATCTTTGCCAGTGAGATTGCGGTGTTTTCGATAAATTTTTGATTTGGGTAGACCAAAAGGTCACCAACGAATTCATTTTCGTTAAATGGTGACAGGATAGGAAAAATGATCGCGGTGTCAGTTTGCTCCAAATCGCTGCTACCTGAGAAAGAGGCAGATAGCCCATCCTGACTGGTTAAGCGAGCAGCGGAGATAATGTCGTTGGCTTCAAGTCCACGTAGTACTTCCTCGGCCAGTTCTTTGTTACCCAAATACATCGCAATAGAAGCAGTTTGTTCGATGGTGGTGATAACCTGTTTAATCTGGCTACGCGAGCGGTCAACTTCTTGGTGATAAGAAATGTAGAACCAGGTTATAGACGCGAAGATCGAGAAAATGAGTGCGCCTGCGGCAACACCCGTTGCAACTCGAATATGGACACGTCTATTGAGAATCTTCAAATTTATATACCACTTTTAAACCATGAACCAAATCGCCTTTGCTGATATATGCAATCGCGTTTTTGTTTTGTTTAATCAAAGCGATAACATCTGCGGAAGAGCGTAGCGTTTGAGGGGGCTCTGACTTACCGGTGAAGAGCAGCCTTGCCCAGTATGCATTGACTTGAGCTGATGACTTACCGACTAACGTCCGATAGAAGTAATCGCGCTCTTGGCTTTGTTCTGGAAGGTCTGTTGTATATGCTGACTCTCCATTTGGGTAGGAGTTGGAACGGCCCATATACAGATCTACTAATTGACGGGAGGACAGAGAGCTCAGTGGATTTTCTGCATTAACGACCACAACTAACTCTGCACGGGTCCAAGGCGACCATGCTAGCCAAATTAAAGTGAGTAGTGTTAATGCCAATATTTTCATATCAAAACACAAAGCTCAGGCCAATAGAGATGGTATCGATATAGTCAGGTACAGGCTTTGTCAGGGCTTTTTCATTAACTGACCAACTGCCGATCCTATCGTTGTTCAACCAAGATCTTTCAATTTGTCCTTTTAGTGAGAGTTGTGAATTAATGTAATAGCGCGCCCCTATTCCCAGTGTTTCCTGATCGATGACTCGTGCATTCAGGTTGCTTTTGATTATTCCATACGCATAACTGATCTCAGGTATTGTTAGAGCTGTGATAGAAGGCGGTTCTAGTTCGTAGAAATCACCGACAGATTTGGCTTTTGAAGCAAAACCGTAAATGGTGAGATCATTAATCGTTTTCCCTAGGCTTGTATAACCAGCCATCAAATCGGGGAAAAACGGCCAATCAGCATCTGTGTAACTTAGCTCAGCTTGGATGCTCCAATCTTCAGTCTCATATTGAGCGCCAAGCGAGTAGTAATAGAAACGTGTCGTTTCGACTTCAAAATCATGTAATGTATTCTGAAGCGAAGGCCATAACCCCAAAATTTGGCTATTTGAAGATGCAAAAGTGATTAGAGATGACGCTGGGTTTCCCTCATCAACTTTGGCTGTTGCCGCTGAACCCGAGATATTCCATCGGTCAGAATAAAAGCTGAGTTTTGTGCCTATCATGGGTGACAGTGTCACTTCATAAGAGCTAAATATCGTGTTGATAGAGACCTCGGATTGGCCACCAAAAACTCTTGCTTCTATGATCCCGTCACTGAGAGGTGTGGTATATGCGATATCGCCGCCATTAAGACTAGTGACAGGAATATTGGCATAGAAATCGGTAACAGGTTTGGTCCAAAGGTATGCGAAGCCCACATCGCGATACTCTGACAACATGTAGATGGGGGTGGCGATACGACCAACGCGTACACTAACTGCTGGAGAGACTTTGTAACGGAGAAAGGCCCAGGTAATACTCTTGTCTAAATTGTTTTGGATGCGGTCTTTGATAACGCCCTGAACGACAAAATCCCAGTCATAGGAGAATCTGGCGTTGAGTTGCAGCCCAATGGAGGAGCCTGCATCCAGGCTCAATTCGCCATAAATAGGGTCCTTAGTTAGATCATAAACATAGCCAAAGTCATCTGTACCGGAATGAATAGCGGATAGGTTACCAAACCCACTCAGCTGCAAGTGTTCACTAGCCACAGCATTAACTGAAGCTAATGTAGCTACTGAGGCAGCGAATAATATGAGTTTGAGCGGTCGCAATGAGTTATTCCGAATCATGCTTGGGACACTTATTAAATATAAGACATATTTCGGATTTCTCTTGTTAAATGTTGTTTTATGTAGGATTTCGACCATGGTCTAGTCCCACTCTGCTGTTTTGCCAATACCAACAGTGATATAAAGGTTTAAAGCACATAAATCCAATACAGAAGAAGTGCGCAGGAACCAAGACCAGAAAGGAAGCTTTATATGCAATTTCCTTATAGAAACATTGTCATACTGACGGGGGCAGGTATCTCGGCCGAATCCGGAATTCGTACATTTCGGGCCCAAGATGGTTTATGGGAAGAGCATCACATCGAAGATGTGGCAACGCCTGAAGGTTTCGCCAGAAATCCAGCGTTGGTTCAGACTTTTTATAACCAGCGAAGAAGACAGCTGCAGTCCGGTGTTGCGCCGAACCCTGCGCATGAAGCACTGGCAAAGCTGGAGCGTGAACTGGAAGGGTCGGTGATAATCGTTACTCAGAACATCGACAACCTTCATGAACGGGCGGGGAGCGAAAACATCATTCATATGCATGGTGAGCTTCTAAAGGCGCGCTGTAGCGGCTCTAACCAAGTGTTGGATTGGAAGGATGACATTATGGTTGACGAACTGTGCCATTGCTGCCAGATACCTTCCTCTATGCGCCCACACGTGGTTTGGTTTGGCGAGATGCCGTTGGATATGGATAAAATACACACAGCTTTGGTAGAAGCAGACCTGTTTATTTCGATTGGTACGTCTGGGTCTGTTTATCCTGCTGCGGGTTTTGTGCACGAGGCTGCCATTAATGGCGCAAAAACGATTGAAGTGAATTTGGAACCGAGTGCAGTAGAAAGTGAGTTTGACGAAAAGCGCTATGGGAAGGCGAGCGTTTTGGTTCCGGAACTGGTTGAAGAGATTCTTGCACTGCAGGCTTGAGCTGGTTTGACAATGAGTGAAAAAAGCGGCCAATGGCCGCTTTTTCGTGTTCTACTGTCCCGCCTTTAGCTTCTGAAAGTACTCTTCATAAAGTACGTTCGCTTCGCCAACAGAGCTCTGCCATTCGCCTTTTTCCATGACATCTTGTGGTGGGTAGACGCTAGGATCGTCTTTGAATGCTTTTGGTAAGAGCGGGTAAGCCGCTTTAACCGGCGTTGGGTAACCAATATCGATAGCCAGTTTCGCTGCATTCTCAGGACGTAGCAAGAAGTCGATCATCTTGTGCGCTGCGTCTACGTTCTTCGCAGTCGCAGGAATTGATAGGCTGTCCATCCAGAAAATTGCGCCTTCCTTCGGCCACACTATGTCTACCGGTGCACCTTCACTACGTGCGATGTATGCCGACCCGTTCCACAACATACCCAGCGCGACTTCGCCGGCCATGTAAGGGTTTGCCGGGAAGTCAGAATTGAATACCAGCACGTTTGGCATGATTTTCTTCAACTCTTCGTAAGCGGCTTTGATTTCTTCCGGGTTGGTCGTATTTGCTGAGTAGCCGAGTTTGGTGAGCGCGATATGGAAGAATTCTCGAGCGTCATCCATCATCAGCAGTTGGCCTTCGTAGTCTGGGCTCCACAGATCGGCCCATGAGTTAACAAAGTCTTTTTCAATAAAGTCTGTATTTACACCAATACCTGTAGCGCCCCAAATGTAAGGGATAGAGTATTGGTTATTCGGGTCAAACGGTTTGTTCAGGTTGTTTGGATCCAAGCCGTCAAAGTGGCTGAGTTTGCTTTTATCGATTTTTTGCAGCATACCTTCATCGCGCATCTTCTTCACATAGTAAGTCGATGGCACAACCAGATCGTAACCGTCAGGGTGTGTTTTCAATTTGGCATACATGCTTTCATTTGATTCATAGGTTGAGTAAATGACTTTGATGCCAGTTTCCTCGGTGAACTGCTCAAGCACTTCGGTAGGAATGTATTCAGACCAATTGTAGAAATAGAGCTCTTCCTCTGCGATTGCAGTGTTAGAGAAAAGAGAGAAGGACAGGGCGCTTCCCAGCACAAACTTAGACCAGGGTTTCATCGACAACTCCTGTAGTTTTTCATTGGTATTATTGAGAATAACGGGTGGTTCAAGCCATCCGTGACTGAAAAATGCGAAAACAACAGAGGGGGACAACCGCAATGGTTGCTCCCTCGTATTATTATCTCACTTTGTCGCGTGCAAGCATTTGAGAGCAAATAACCAGCACGAGAGAGACGATAAGCATCAGCGTCGCCAGAGCATTCACTTCTGGAGAAACGCCAACCTTAACCATTGAGTAGATTTTCAGTGGCAAGATTTCGTAGCTTGGACCTGTCACGAACGAACTGACGATGACGTCGTCCAAAGACAGGGTAAAGCTCAACAACCAGCCCGCAGCAACAGCGGGTGCAGCCAGAGGCAGAATGATTTTCGTCAGAATCGTCCACTCACTTGCAGCCAAGTCTTTCGCTGCTTCAAGCATACGCGCATCAAAACCATTCAGTCGGCTGTAAACCGTCACCACAACAAACGGCAGGCAGAAGGTAATATGTGACAGTAGAAGGGTCAGGAAGCCCAGTTGCGCGCCCATCAGCACGAACAATGACAACAGCGAGATTGCCATTACGATGTCAGGAGACATCATTACCACGAACAGCATGCCGTTAACGAAGCCTTTACCACGGAAGCGGTAACGGAACAGGGCAACTGCCGTCAGGCTGCCAATAATTGCTGCGGCTGTTGCCGAAAACACCGCGATTGTCAGTGAATTCCATGCGGCCTGAACCAGGCTGTCGTTATTAAGCAGTAGGGTGTACCACTTTGTGGTGAAACCTTTCCACTCCATCCCGAACTTGCTTTCGTTAAACGAGTTAACGATAAGAATGACAATAGGGATGTATAAGAATGCATAAACCAGCGACATAAAGCTGGTACGGAAAAATTGACTCATTCCAGCTCTACCTTCTTGTTAATCAGCTTTCCAACCCGCCAGTAGGCGAACAGCAGTAGACCCATCAATACGGTCAGTGAAATACTCGCTGCGGAACCAAACGGCCAGTCTCGAACATTGAGAATCTGACTCTTGATGACGTTACCAATCAACAGGTTCTTTGCGCCGCCCAGCAGGTCTGATACGTAGAACATACCCAGTGCAGGAAGTAGAACCAGAAGACAACCTGCAATGATGCCCGGCATGGTCAAAGGTAGAATGACTTTGATGAATGCCTGAAGCTTGCTTGCGCCCAAGTCTTTCGCTGCCTCGAGGTAGCTGTTGTCCAGCTTCTCGATACTTGAGTAAAGCGGCAAGATCATAAATGGCAAAAGGATGTAAACCAGGCCAATCATTACCGCATACTCGGTGTACATGATGCGCAGAGGCTTATCGATAATGCCCAATGTCAGCAGGCCTTCGTTAAGCAAACCACGGGTACCCAGGAAAATTTTCAGGCCGTAAGTTCGGATCAGTGAGTTAGTCCAGAAAGGAATAATCACCATAAACAGCATCACTGGGCGCCATTTCACTGGCATGCGCGCAATAATGTACGCAAACGGGTAACCAATCAGCAAACAGAGCAGGGTTGCAATGGCTGCCATGTAAAACGAATGCCAAACCACCTTCGCGTAGAGCGGATCCATCAACTTGGCGTAGTTGCTCAAGGTGAAGGTCATCTCAATCAGGTTAGCGTCATCGCGGGTTAAGAAACTGGTGACAATAATCATCAGGTTCGGGATAAACACGAACAGCAGCAACCAACCTACAATCACGCCAATGATGGCGTTTTGGAGATTAAGCTTCTTCATCAGGCAGTACCACTTCCCAGCTTTCAACCCAGGTAATCGCAACTTTCTGATCCAATGAGTGGTCTACATCTGGATCGTCTTCATTGAAGAACTCACTGACCATGACAGACATACCTGATTCCAGCTCAAGTACTGAATCCAGCGTCATGCCCTTGTAGTTGCGCTCGCGAACGTAACCGATAATGCCATTGCCTGAATCTGCCGCTTCGATTTCTTCGATACGCAGGTCTTCAGGACGCAGCAGAACTTTTACGTGGTCACCCGCTTTGACGTCCAATTTACAGTAAACCTGACATTCACGGCCTTCGATAGTCGCGGTAATACGTTGTTCATCAATACGCGAAACGACATCAGCATCGAACACGTTGATTTCACCAATGAAGCGCGCCACAAAAAGGTTAGAAGGTTCTTCGTAGATTTCACGAGGGCTGCCATCCTGAACCACATCACCTGCTTTCATTACGATGATACGGTCAGACATCGACAGGGCTTCTTCCTGATCGTGAGTAACGAAGATGAAAGTAATGCCAAGCTTACGCTGGAGCTGTTTCAGCTCCATCTGCATTTGTTTACGCAGTTTGTAGTCCAGCGCTGAGAGAGACTCGTCCAATAGGAGTACTTTTGGTTTGTTAACCACGGCTCGTGCAATTGCAACACGCTGTTGCTGACCGCCTGAAAGTTGGTGTGGTTTACGGGGGGCGAATTTCTCAAGTTGAACCATGCGAAGGGCTTCCATCACACGTGGTTCGATTTCACTTTCAGCCACTTTCTGCATACGCAGGCCAAAAGCAACGTTGTCGAACACAGTCATGTGCGGAAACAGTGCATAACTCTGGAAAACGGTATTTACATGACGTTGTTCTGCGGGGATAGCAGTCACGTCCTGCTCATCAATGATAATTTGGCCATCGTCTGCATCTTCAAGACCAGCAATCAAACGAAGTACTGTGGTCTTGCCACAACCTGACGGACCTAGAATCGTTAAAAACTCACCGTTGTTTATTTCAAGATCAAAGTTCGAAATAATCTCTTTGCCATCGAAGCTCTTACACAGCCCTTTCAACTGGACAACGGGTTTTTTAATTGGTTGTGTTGCGTTCAATTCTACTCTCACTCCTTACACCGTGGGCGATTAGCTAAGTAAAAATTCCCCTAAAAATAGACGGCGCATGATAGACGCGCGAATCATGAAGTTAAAGCGTTTTTTTATGTTTTATCGGCAATTTTTCACCCTAAAATTGACGCGGTGCAGGAATTTGTAGAAACCGCGAGCAAATCCGATTCTTGCGACCTGCGTCGATAAATTAGGGACGAAGGCGTTCGGTAGTATAGACCGTTAAGGTGACGTCTAAAAATGCGACACCTTGAGACGTGTTCAAAAAATATCACCTATAACTTTAAGAGTGGGGAGATTTCTTAGGCTAAAGACAAAAGTTACTTTGCTATGAATAAACAACAGTTGAGCAACGCACTTCACGTTGGCGGCACCCTAGAAAATGCGCTGAGTGGCAATTATACGCTAAGTGCTTCCAGTGTGGTTCAAGAAGCGGTCAAGCTGACGCAGAAGCATTTTTGGCAATTCCTACCTGCGACAGTGGTTTTGACCATAGCGCATGTGTTGATTTTCCTGGTTGCGCTTACGATTATGCAGGACACACCCTATACGGTGATGGAAGCCTTTATCGGGAAACGGCAAATGACACCTGATCTTATGGCGTCAGCCAGAATTGCTGTTTTCGCTGCAACAGTATTATCGGCACCGCTATATGCAGGGGCGAGCCTGATGGGCCTAAGCCATGCCATCGGGTTTCGGACCAAGCCACGACACATTATTAAGGGTTTGGCTTATGCACTTGCCGTAACGCTGGCCATGAGCTTTATCAACGCATTACAAAGCTTCAGCAGCCAACTCATCCCGTTGCTGGGAATCTTCCTCGGCATTACCTTCTCCATGACCATTCTGCTTATCTGTGAAAAGCGGTTGCGCCCGGTGGAGGCGATGATCGTTTCATTTAGGGCGATTATAAAAAAACTGATACCATTGACCTTGGTTTACATCGTCATTGCTATCTTGTTTGTCTTTTCTTATGCGACAGCAGGGTTGGCCTTGGTCTGGGCGCTACCATTCATGTTCAATGTTAAGGGCGTGCTTTACCGAGAAATGTTCGGTGTTGGTATTGAAGTGACCGTGTCACAAGAAGGCGATGATGATTCTTCTTCTGATGACGGTAATAAAGAGGTTTTCAACGCGTAAATGAAGCTTTCTCATGCTGTATTGGCTTCGGCTCTATTTCTTTCTGCGTGTAGCGACGCCCCACAACCCCCTCTCACTGTAGACACACTCCAACAGGCTTCTCCGCCACCTTCGATGGTCGAGAAGCCTGATTTTGGTTCTTACCAAATTGTTGATGAGAAGAAAAAAGCGTTTGTGGATTTTATGAAACCCGGCATCAACTATATCAACGGACTGATCGAAAACGCGCGCACACGACTGGTTGAATTGGAAAAAGGCAAAACGCCAACGACAGAAGACAAAGCGTTCATTGCCCGTGTCGCCGAGTTGTTTAATCTGACGCTTCCAGGAGCAGGTGCTGATCAAAAATGGTATCAAGAAGCACTTAAACGTGTTGATGTGATACCTGCAGATCTTGTTTTAACTCAGGCAGCTAAAGAATCTGGATGGGGTACATCACGCTTTGCCCGTGAAGGAAATAACTACTTTGGACAGTGGTGTTACACTTCTGGCTGCGGCATTGTGCCAAGCGCACGTTCGCAGGGTAAAACCCATGAAGTCGCCGTGTTCAAAGACACTTATCAATCAATTCGAGCGTATTTCCTTAACGTCAACCGTAATAAAGCGTATGCCCCGTTGCGAGATATTCGTGCTGAACTGAGAAAATCAGGTAAGCCGGTTATCGGCGTTGCATTGGCTAATGGATTGAAAAGCTACTCTGAACGCGGACAAACTTACGTCGAAGAAGTGCAAAGCATGATTCGATATAACCAGAAGTATTGGAGCCAAGGATGATTAGAGGACTTACGGCAGTCTTACTGGCCGCTGTAATTTCATCACCTGTCGCTGCGGCGCAGGTGAAATTCAGTTACAGCAAGCTATATACCCAGCTTAAGCATAACTATGGTGAAAACCATCCAGATGTGAAAATTGGATATTTTATGATTTCTCCTAGCAATGGGGACACTTGCAAAATCACCAAAGCCTGGATGACCAAAAAAGCGCATTACGAAGAATTTGAGATCCCGGCATCGCAAGAACTCCCGCTTCCTATCGACAGTCACCTTCGTAAAGTGAATCCGGACGTGTTTATTGAGACCGCCGGCACTCAAGCCTGTGATATTTCATTTCAGGTAATGGCAAAGAAAAGTTTCGGTTCAGAAGTGACGGAAGAACAGGTCAATAATCTTGTTCCTCAGATGACGACCATGATGAAGGATTTAGGGGGGATGTTTTCCTCCTGGTTTATGCCGGAAGTTGAAGGGGTGACCGTTCATTTTGCTAATGTCCAACCCGAACTAAAAACCTCTGAAGGACGCGCTATTAATGTGGAAGGGAAAGTTGCCATTATCCGTTTGAATGAGATGAAAACTGGAGAACGTGTTTTCTTTCCGCAAAAGCCACTGAAAGTCACGCCTTGGATCCCGCAACATTAAACCTTTAGTCGCCTCGTTAGCCATGGTTGTAGGGAGGCACTAATCAGGTCGCCTGAATGGAATTGGACATAGGCGGTTTCGGATTTTTCACCCAGGGATTTCAACGCTTCTAAAAGATACGTATAATCCACCGCCTGTTAAAATACACCGTTGACTCAGTCGACACTTTGAGAACGCCAATGAATCAGAAAGATACGAGAAAAGAGACACTTGAATTCAACAAACTCCAAAAACGCCTGAGGAGGAATGTTGGTAGTGCTATCGCCGACTATAACATGATCGAAGAAAATGATGTTGTGATGGCATGTATCAGCGGTGGTAAAGATTCATTTGCTATGCTCGATATCTTACTGAACTTGCAGGCGGCAGCACCTGTAAAGTTTGACGTAGTTGCGGTCAACTTAGATCAGAAACAACCTGGTTTCCCAGAGCATATTCTACCTGAGTACTTCGAAAGCCTGAATATCCCTTATTACATTGTTGATAAAGATACCTATTCAGTTGTTAAAGAAAAGGTCCCTGAGGGAAAGACGACCTGTGGTCTTTGTTCGCGTTTACGTCGAGGGACTTTATACTCATTTGCAGAGAAAATTGGTGCGACCAAATTAGCACTTGGCCATCACATGGATGATATCGTTGAAACTATGTTTCTCAATATGTTCCATGGCTCCCGATTGAAAGCAATGCCGCCAAAACTGCGCTCAGATGATGGAAGAAATGTTGTTATCCGGCCTCTAACTTATTGCCGAGAGAAAGATCTAGTTAAGTACGCTGAGCATAAAAACTTCCCAATCATTCCTTGTAACCTTTGTGGGTCGCAAGAAAATCTCCAGCGTCAGGCAATCAAATCGATGCTAAACGAGTGGGATAGAAAAACACCTGGCCGCGTGGAGAGTATCTTTAAGTCCATCCAAAATGTTAGCCCAAGTCAATTGGCAGACCGAGAGCTCTTCGATTTTGTTAATTTGCCTCTGGATCGTGAAGGCAACCGCGGTGAATATGAGTTCAGTGAGGCAGTAGTTTCATCGACAAACATTGACGAATCACTTTGTATTGACGTCACTAACGTGTAGTCATGTACTTCATTTATAAATTGCAATATAAGAAGGGAGCCATCGGGCTCCCTTTCTGTATCCATTCCTGAACATTATCCCTGATGTTTTCCTGAAGTTCGTATGAATAAAAACTGCCATATCAAATTCAATGGATGGCAGCTATTTCTATAAAGTCTTGCTTCTTTCAGTATCAACGACTCTAAGTGTCCGACAGGCGGACAAAGTAAGCCCTTCTGTGGAAACATTTTGTTAACAACATTACCGTTATATTACAGGTCTAGACTGCGTCGTAGAGGTGGTGTGCATGAGTGGCGAAGTTGTTAACCGTTATTCACTTATTTTGTCGGCACTGTGCTTTATGCTTGGTGCGATGATGACAGTGTTAGACGTCTTTCTCCGTGCTATTTGGAACGCTAATTTGCCAGGAGTCATCGAAGCTACTGCTTTGTCTATCGGCTTAGGGGCGCTGCTCTCAATGCCGGCTTGTTATCTTAAGGATTCCAATGTTACGGCGCGCCTGCTTAGTGAGTTGAAACCTAAATTATTCGAGCGCCCACTTCTTATCTTGGGTAGCGCTTTTTCACTTGTGTTTGCCATTTCGCTTTTCTACATCATGACAACGTATGTCATAGAAAGTTGGGGCACACCAGAATCCACGCCTGATTTGGGTCTCCCAAAAGATTTGCTGCTCTTGCTTATCTCCCTGTCTTTCTTTATCGCAATATTAGCGGCATCTATGCGTTTGACCAAAGCGCTGAAGGGAGTCAACTAAATGGATGCGGGGATCGTAATCGGTGGGATTGGTTTTGCTGCGACATTGGTGCTTATCCTCCTCGAAGTGCCAGTTGGCGTTGCAATGGGACTGGTCGCACTGGCAGGTTGCAGTTATATCATCGGTACTGAAGGGATGCTGACAATTGGGGCAACTACCGTTTGGGAGTCTCTGACTAATTACACCCTCGCTATGCTCCCCCTTTTTGTTTTTATGGGTAATATTGCAGTGCAATGCGGGCTATCGAGTCGACTCTATGAGGCCATGCGAACGTTGTTAGGCCATCAGCGGGGTGGTTTAGCCATGGCGACGATCAGCGCATCTGCAGGTTTCGGTATGATCTCTGGCTCTTCTCTTGCTACAACAGCAACAATGGGGCGAATAGCATTGCCGGAAATGGCGCGAGCAGGTTATTCACAAAGTCTGGCTTCGGGCACAGTAGCAGCTGGCGGCACATTAGGCATTTTGATTCCTCCCTCGACAGTGTTAGTGATTTATGCGTTTCTCGCAGAGCAGTCTATTCGTCAACTCCTTTTAGCCACTGCTGGCCCCATTTCCATTGCTATTCTGCTTTACTTCTCTGCCATCTGGTTTTCACTAAAAATTAGCCGCTCAAGCGCTACTGAACGCCCAAGAGCCTCTAAGCAGGAAAGATTGAATGCTTGGAAAGAATTGGGGCCGCCAGTAAGTGTTTTCAGCTTGATTATGTTAGGTCTATATAGTGGCTACTTTACGGCTAACGAGACGGCGGCTGTGGGGTTAGTGCTTGTGCTCGGATATGGCGTGCTCAGTCGACGCCTTTCTAAAAATGGGTTTGTTGAAGCCGCAACGGATACAGCCAAAACTTGCGGTGCTCTCTATCTCGTGCTCATCGCTGCAAATTTATTCAACTTTTTCCTCGCGCTTTCCGATTTACCTTTCTCATTGACGGCGATTTTTTCCGGTGTTCTCGATTCACCACTGATGGTGATTCTCTTAATGACATGCATCTATCTGGTTTTAGGAACCCTGATGGATAGCCTGGCAATGTTGTTATTGACCGTTCCGCTATTTGTCCCTGTCGCGGATGCCGCAGGTATAGACCTGGTTTGGTTCGGTATTTATGTGGTTATGGTCGTAGAAATGGGGCTGATTACACCACCTGTAGGAATGAATTTATTTGTTTTAAAGGCGACGAATGCAGACATACCCATGGTTGCTCTTTGGAAAGGGGTTCTGCCTTTCGTCGCCGCAGATTTTATACGGATAGGCTTGATTATCGCCTTTCCAGTACTGGTTATGTGGTTGCCCGATGCTGCCAAATAGCATCTGACTCAAGGAGGGTCGTTTTATGAAAAAGACAATGCACTTTTTGTTCGTAAAATCAGGCTTGCTTGCCGTTTTGCTTTCGCTGACGGGATTTGACGCTATTGCAAAACAAATGAGGGTGTCATCCTTTGAACCAGCCAAAGGCTTTTTTTCTCAAACACTTCAGGCTTGGATTGATGAGGTAAACCCCAAATTAACAAAAGGAAATAGATTTAAACTCTATCCCGGCTCGATCCTAGGCGCTCCACCTGCTCAGGCCGAGTTAGTGGCAAAGGGCGTCGCTGATGTTGCTTTCGTTGTTCCCACTTACACCTCAGGCTTGTTTCCCATGACTACAGTTTCCGAAATACCCGGACTAGTCAAAGACTCGAAAACGGGTACGCGAATACTCAACACCCTCAAACAAGAAGGCCTGTTGGGCACTGAATTCGCAGATTTTAAGGTGATCGCATTGTTTACCACACCTGGGTATCGGATCTTCAGCGCCGATAAACAGATCAAAGTGCCGAGCGACTTATCAGGCATCAAAATGCGGTCTCCTTCACCTTACGGCTCCGAGTTACTTAATGAAATGGGGGCTTCTGGAGTGCCTATTCCAGCTCCACAAGTTTATGAAAATATGGAGAGAAATGTTGTAAGCAGTGCAGCATGGACAATGGATGCGTTTAAGAGCTTTCGGCTGTATGAAGTCGCTCCGAATGTGACAAACACACGCTTTATTGCGACACCATTGGCTTTTCTGATGAACAAGAAAACCTATGAGCGTCTGCCAGATAAGGATAAAGCAGCTATCGATTCTATGTCTTTAAGCGAAAGAAGCGCCTGGGTAGCTGAGCGTATCGATGCTAGCGAGACAGATATTGAAGCGCAGATGAAAGCTAAACCTGAGCTTCACTTTATACAGCTTAATACAGAGCAAAACGCAGCATGGACTGATGCTTTTGTCGATGCGAGAAACTTGTGGCTATCAGGAAAGCCAGATGGCGCTGAAGTAGTACTAAAAAGGGCAATTGAGATTGCCGAAGAATGAGTGAGTACCTTTCTAGACATTGTTAGTTAAAGAAAAAAGGGGACTGAATTTTGGCGATATGTGCTTTAGGTTACCTCGGCATTGGCTCTGACAAATTGGATGACTGGGCTTCTTTTGCCAGTCACATCCTTGGGATGCAGAAAGTTGACCGAGCAGGTCATTCATTGTCGTTTCGCATGGATGATAGAGAGCAGCGTCTCCATATTTCAGGTGAAAAAGGAGATACACTCGCTTTCATTGGTTGGGAAGTAGAGTCTGTTGATGATTTAACATTTTTCGCTGCAAAGCTAGATGCTGCAGGGTATCAAGTTAATCTGGGTACACAAGAACTTGCAGACAGACGCTTTGTTGATGCGCTCATTTGGTTTTTCGACCCCATGGGTAACCGTGTTGAGCTCGTATTTAAACCTGCAATTACTTCAGACCCCTTTATTCCTGGCCGCCCAATTGATGGATTTAATACAGGTCCCCTCGGTATGGGGCATGCTGTGCTGCACGTGGAAAATATTGAAGTCATGTTGCCTTTCTACCGAGATCTTCTGGGTTTTAATGTCTCTGATTACGGCCTGTCTCCTTACGGCATGTACTTTTTCCACGTCAATGGGAGACATCATAGTTTTGCGATGATTGGATCTGGCCAGGTTGGCTTTCATCACTTTATGGTCGAATACCAAAATCTTGATGACGTCGGACAAGGCTACGATCTTGCGCAACTTAGAGAAGATAGCATTGCTTACACGCTTGGACGGCACACCAACGACTACATGACGTCTTACTATGGCTACTCACCTTCCGGTTTTTTTGTAGAAAGTGGTTGGGGGGGGAGAGTCATTGATACTTCCACATGGAAGCCACATGAAACCACGGTCGGACCGAGCTTCTGGGGTCATGAACGCCTTTACCTTCCCGAAGATGGCGGACGCAAAAGGCTCCGAGACATGCGTCTTCAAGCTGCCGCCGAAGGGTTAAGAGCGCCCCCCATTATCGATTGCCCCTGGCTATACAACAAACTTACTTCTCAAAGGTAAATCACAATGAAAATCGCTGCTGAACATGACATTTATGATGTCGTGGTAGTTGGTTTGGGCCCAGTGGGAGCAACGCTGGCTAATTTACTCGGTATGTCGGGTGCCAAAGTGCTCGTACTAGAGCGAGAGGCATTGGCTTATCACTTACCAAGAGCCGTTCATTTTGACGATGAAGTGATGAGGGTTTTCCAATGGATTGGTATTGCAGAAAAGCTCTTGCCTAAGATACGCATCAACCCTGGGATGAAGTTTGTTTCAGGCGATGGTGAGCTTTTATTGGACTGGCCAAGGCCACAGGAAGAAAGTCAGCATGCCTGGCATCCCAGTTGGCGGTTCCATCAGCCGGATTTAGAGGCCTCACTGAGGCAAGCGCTAGAGACTTACCCAAACGTGACGATAATGAATCGTTGCGAAGCTTTCATGATCGATGGTTTGCAGGACGAAGTGTCTATTCGATTTGAGAACATGTCCAACGGAGAAATCAAACACGTTAGGGCCTCTTATCTCGTTGGGTGTGATGGGGCGCGATCTCTTGTAAGGCGTTTTATTGAATCTCCAATGAAGGACTTTGGGTTTCATGAGCGTTGGTTGGTCGTTGACGCTGTGTTGAAAACAAACAAACCAAGCCTTGGTGATCACTCCATCCAGTATTGTGACGCGACCCGGCCAGCGACATACATAAGAGGTCCTGGCAAGCGCCGACGCTGGGAGATATCCGTTAATCCTAGCGAAAATAGTGTTGATATAGCGAAAGAAGAAAGTGTCTGGAATCTTCTTGCACCATGGTTGACACCAGATGAGGCAGAAATTGAAAGAAGTGCTGTTTATACCTTTCATTCTCTTGTGGCTAAAACATGGAGTAAAGAACGCTTATTCATCGCTGGGGATGCCGCCCATCAGACGCCGCCATTTATGGGACAGGGAATGTGTGCAGGTATTCGAGATGTCGCAAATTTGGCATGGAAGTTGGTTGCCTGTTTACGCCACGGACATAACCCAACACTTTTAGACACTTATCAAACTGAAAGAAAACCCAATGCAGAGGCCTTTATAGAAACGGCTATCAGGCTTGGACATTTGATAAATACGGCAAATGGCAAGCCTGCGCTAGAAGCTGCAATAAAAAGTGATGATGGACATAGAGAGATGACATCACTTTATCCTCCTCTTGGCCAAGGGCTTGGCGACGGCGTGCATTGTGGGAAACAGTTTAGTCAGCCCAAAAATCATCTTGGTCAACGAATGGACGACTTGTATCCATACGAGTGTTTGTTTGTCGTTGAGAACGCAATGGAAAATGAAGTTAAACAACTTACAGGTATTGATGTCGCATCGACTTCAGAGTTTCCGTCACTCAAATACTACCTCGATGGGCTCGATGCTAAAGGTGTTTTGTTACGCCCTGACAGATACATATTGGGCACGGGAAATACGGTAGATGAGATCGTTGAACTGATATCACTCCTACCGTATGACATTAAAAATGGAGAAGGCATAAAATGAAATTTTGTTCATTTAAAGCAAAAGGAAGAGAGTCTTTTGGCATAGTGAAAGACTCTGGCATTGTTGATTTAGGCAAACGTACACATTTTTGTTCTCTGAAGGACTTTATTGCTATGGGGGACTTGGTAAACATCGACGCTCTCACCAAAATTCCCTCTGATTATGCCTTCGATGAGGTCGAGCATCTGCCTGTGATACCAAATCCCGATAAGATTATATGTGTAGGCCTTAACTATCATGATCACATTAGCGAAACGGGCAGGGAAGAAACCCCAAATCCTGTTTTATTTGCTCGCTTTTCTGGTAGCCAAATTGGCCATAATGCGAATCTTATCAAACCATTAGAATCAGATAAGTTTGACTATGAAGGTGAGTTAGCCGTCATTATTGGTAAAGAATGCAGACGTGTTCCTGAGGAAAAAGCACTAGATGTAGTGGCTGGCTATGCGTGTTACAACGATGCGTCAGTACGTGATTGGCAGAAGCATACCCATCAGTTTATGCCGGGTAAAACATTCTACGGAACAGGCCCATTTGGCCCTTGGATGGTGACCTCGGATGAAATACCGGACCCTTCAAAACTGTATTTGCAAACACGATTGAATGGAGAAGTGATGCAAGATACCACCACGAATTTAATGATTGCTTCTGTTCAAAGGCTCATTGCTTATTGTTCAACTATTCTTCCATTGTTACCTGGTGACGTTATTGTTTCTGGTACGCCCGGTGGCGTGGGTGCTCGTCGTAATCCGCCAGTCTTTATGAAAGAAGGTGATGTTTGTGAAATTGAAATTTCGGGTATTGGAATACTGAAAAACCGCGTTATTTCAGAGAAGTAGGATTTAGTCAGGAGAAGCGATGCATACACGTTATTCAGATACAGTCAGGGCATTAAAGCGGGGATTGGACGTATTAAAGTTCATCAATCGTCAAGGTGTTTGCAAAGTGTCTGAAATCGCAACTGCATTAGACATACCCAGACCTACCGTTTATCGCTTATTAGAAACGCTGGAAGAGGAGGGCTATGTTGCATTTTCCTCCACTTCGAAACGTGTTCGGGTGACACGGATGGCTGCCTCGCTAAGTGATGGGTTTGCCGCCACAACTGAAGTCTGTCAATTGGCTGGCCCACTGCTTGCCAAGTACTCGAAAAAGCTAGTATGGCCTTTAGATTTGTCTACCTATGACAACGGGGCAATGGTGATACAAGAAACTACGCATATGAGGAGTCCTTTATCCATAGATAGAGGAATGTCTGGCTTTAGATTACCTATGCTAAGAACTTCACCAGGACGTTGTTATCTGGCGTTTTGTCCTCCGGAAGAACGAAGGATGATTATTGAGCATATTCGGCGACTCCAAGATCCCCTTGATCCTCCGTTTTTGCTCGACCATGTTTTGCTTGCCATGATCAAAGAGGTTCAATTTAATGGTTATGCAACGCGTATTGGTCAAGAGTTTCAGTCAAAGACGTCATCGTTCGCGGTACCTGTTTTTTCATCAGGTCGGGTCGTCGCATGCGTTTCTATGGTTTGGACAAGAGAGGCTATGACGCTAAAGCAGTCCCTGAAGATGGCGGAGAAGGAAGTCAAAGAAATAGCAACAAAGATTAAAGCGGGACTGGATACATAAGGTAGAAGCGAAAAGTAAACATCTAACACTTACTGAGGTAGGTCGTTTAGGGTTGAAAAAAGCGCCTTTCGGCGCTTTTGGAAATATTCAAATTAACCCAATCCAACATTGGGGGCGAGTGGGCTAATATAGCCGTCAGGTTTAATAGCCAATACGTCGCAATTGAGTTGGTCAATGGTGTGCTCTGCTGTATTGCCTATAAAGATAGCGGACAGGCCGACACGCCCTGTAGTTCCCAGTATCACCAATTCGGCATCTAACTCTTTGGCAACGGCGGGGATAACATCCTCGGGTAAGCCTTCCATACAGAAAGTCTGATCTTCATCAATGCTATGTTTTTGCCGCAGCGCTTTCATTTGAAGCAAGTGATGGCCCCTTACAGCATCGGTATAGGAAGCAGGATCGAACTCGGGCAGTTCAATGGTGACATTCACCGGTGTCGCAGGATATGCGTTGACCAGATTCACTTCTGCGGTGAGAAGTTTGCTCATGGCCTTGGCTTCATCGATGAGCTTATCGTTGAGCGGCTCATGGGTTTCATTTTCAGAAGAGACGTTCACCGCAGTAAGAATTTTTCCGTTTTCAGGCCAGCTATGTTCTTTAACCAAAAGAACCGGACAAGGGCACTTGCGGAGCAAATGCCAGTCGGTAGGAGTGAAGATCAGTGAACCGAGCTTGTCGTGTTGATGTGTCGCTTTGATTACCAGATCATGTTCGCCATCAAACACTTTTGCGATCATGCTTTCGTATGGACGGTTATGCCAAACAACGTGTTTAACGATCTCAAGCTCTTCAGACGCATTCTTTTCAATGACTGAGTCTATCCACTCTTCACGTTGCTTAAGCACTCCTGCTCGCATTGCCTGACGCTCTTCTGCAGAAAGCATAGAGGTCATTTCATAAGAAAAGTCATAAATGGCAAGGAACAGGGTGATTGTCACTGGTGCACAGGATTTTCTTGCGATGTCCTTCGCACGGGACAGAGCAGGCTGTTCTTCATGGTCGGGATCTATAGCGACGAGCAAGTTGGTATATCTGTTCATAACAACCTCCAGCTTTGTGATGCCGATACTTTAATTTAACTCATTGTGGCAGGATCTTGCGATAAATTCAGATAGATATAAGCCAAAAAAGAGAAATGGCGCGTATAGCGCCATTTCGAGATCTATATTTAAAGAAGGGTTTACTTGGATACACCTGCTAAACGGCTCAGTTCTTCATGATCAAGAATGGTGATATATTTGCCTTTTACACTCAGCATGCCACTTTTCTGGAAACGACCCAGCAGGCGGCTGATGGTTTCAACAGTCAGGCCAAGATAGTTACCGATATCACCACGTGTCATGGTAAGGCGAAATTCTTTCGCTGAGAAACCACGTGCAGAAAATCGGGTAGACAGGCTATGAAGGAATGCTGCAAGGCGCTCTTCAGCATTTTTCTTAGAGAGAAGCAGGATCATTTCCTGGTCGCCTTTAATTTCACTACTCATCAAACGCATGATTTGCTGGCGTAGCTTGGGCATTTTACCTGACAGGTCATCGAGTATTTCGAATGGAATCTCACATACCATAGAAGTTTCCAACGCCTGAGCAAAACTAGGGTGGGACATATGGTTAATTGCATCAAAACCCACTAAGTCACCAGCTAAATGGAAGGCTGTAATTTGTTCATCACCTTGTTCTGTGATGGTGTAGCTCTTGATAGTGCCTGAACGAATGGCATACAGAGAACGAAGTTGATCACCGGCTTGGAATAAAGGCTGACCTTTTTGAATCGGCTTTTTACGCTCGATAATTTGGTCAAGCTGATTCAGTTCACTCTCGCTTAACGTAAAAGGGATACAAAGCTGACTGATGCTACAGTCCTGACAATGGATTGCGCAACCACCAGATTGAACACGTTTAGTAGGAATTTTGTCTTGAATCATGAGCCTGCTTAGCCGAATTGATTTGAGTCAATATTTTACCATTTCCTAAAAAGAAAGCGAGACTTAGTACAACTGATTGTATACAGAATAAGCGGTAATAATTCCATACATTAATAGTATCAATGATGATAATCTTCTAAAAATCAAGTTGTTAAGTAGGTTTCTTGTTACTTCTGCAGCAGAGCCAACCAAAATCATTGCGGGGAGGGTACCTAAACCAAATGCGAGCATTATCAACAATCCATCTAACGCATTTCCGGCCACTGCGGCCCAACTCAGAGCTGAATAAACGAGCCCACATGGTAACCATCCCCACAGCATACCAAACGGCAGAGCTGCAAAAGGCGATTTCAGCGGTAGCAACTTAGACGAAAGTGGAGAAACTCGCTTCCAGAGTAGCTGTCCCAAACGCTCTATGTAGGCGAGACCATTCCAGAAACGGCCTATATAAAGCGCAAGAAGAATCATCATGATGGCTGCGACCAATCTGAGCCAAAGAAGCTCTTGTGTTACTAGAGTAACGCTCATCACTCCAGAAACTAAACCGCCAGCAATTGCCCCGATTATTCCATAAGAAAACAGGCGACCGCCATTATAGAAAAGCAGGAAGGGAAGTTTATGTTGGTTTTGTGGAGTACCGATAGAAACGGCAGCGGCGACGCCGCCGCACATGCCTAAACAGTGACCTGCGCCAAGCAGGCCAACCGTGAAGGCAGCAAAAAGATCAGTGACGGGCATCTACTTATCGTCCGAGTTAATGCCATCCTCTCTCTTGGACTGGGAAGAAGAATCGTCGTCGTCGAGAAGAATATTCATGCCTTGTCTTTCCAAATCTTCAAATTGCTCTGATTTCACCGCCCAAATGAAAATACCGACGGCAAAGCACACCAGAACAATAGCAATAGGGATGAGGATATAGAGACTTTCCAAACTGTTACACTCCCTTCAGCGTTTCAATCAAATCTTTTTTATACAAACGGAGCGAGTTTGTAACAACGATTACCGAACTGCCGGACATACCTGCTACGGCCACATATGGTGCGACAAATCCCATCACCGCCAGTGGCAAAATCACCAGGTTGTATCCTAAAGCCCAGGCCAGATTCTGCCGAATAATTTTTTGTGTAAAAGCCGCCAATTTGCGTGCATCAAGCAGTTTTGTCAGGTCATCACCCAGTAAGACCATGTCGGCAGAAGCCTTGGCGACGTCCGTGCCGCTTCCCATAGCAACCGATAGGTGTGCGCCGGCTAAAACTGGTGCATCATTCACACCGTCACCAATCATCATAGTGATTTGGTCGCCCGGGAGGAAGTTCAAATACTCGAGCTTACCCTGCGGAGAAACACCTGCGACTAACTCGTCAATACCAAGTTTGTCAGCAACGGCTTGGGCGGTGGCTGAATTGTCACCCGTCAACATCGTGACTTTGATGCCCGCTTCGTGGAATTTATCGATTAGCGTTTTACTGGACTCACGGATCGGGTCAACCAAAAGGAAAGAGGCAATTGCTTCGCCATCTCGTGATAACCAGATTTGGTGAGGACTATGTTCAGCAATGGTTGAGTTGCTTAGTGCAAATTCAGGTTTACCGATCCGCCATTCATCGCCTTCGAATTGACCTTTTAAACCTTCACCGATGACGTTTTCTACGGTCTCTACGCCTTCAGCTTTGTCGACATCGCAAAAGGCTGCCGAGATAGGGTGGTTGGCATAGGATTCCAAAGACGCAGCGATTGAGGTTGCCCGCTTCGCATCGATGTTCGCGTAAAGCTGGGTCTCAGAAATCGAAACGTTACCTTCGGTTAGTGTGCCGGTTTTATCAATGACTACACGGTTAATGTGCGTCAGCGTTTCAAATACATGACCCCGACGCAGAAGAATACCTAATTTGCCAAAGGTTGATGTCGAGCAAGTCAGTGCGGTTGGTGTCGCCAATGACAATGCACAAGGGCAGGTAGCTACCAGAACAGAAAGCATAATCCAGAAAGCATCTTCTGGGCGGTGGCTTTGCCAATACCACCAGGTGCAGGCTGATATAATCAGAATTGCTGCAACAAAGTAACGCGCTACGATATCGGCGACCTCTGCCACTCTTGGCTTGGCGAGCTGTGCAGCATCTTGAAGCTGAACGATATGCGCAATAAGCGAGTCTTTTTTCTCAGCGATAACCTCAACATCGACGTTTCCATCGATATTCATGGTGCCCGCAAAGACTTTATCTCCGTTTTGTCGAGACTCAGGCATAGATTCGCCAGTGAGCATAGACTCATCGACTGTTGTCACACCGTCAACGACTAAACCATCAGCAGGGAAGGGTTCACCGGGAAGAACACGGACAACGTGACCAATAGTTAAGGATTTCGCGGGAATTTGTTCACCTGATGATAGCGTTGCCAAACGCGGTATCAGCTTGAGAAGGTTCGCGCTGGCGGCTGCAGCTGTTCTTCGTGCTCGCATTTCCAGAAATCGCCCTATCAACAGGAAAAAAGTAAACATGGCGATAGACTCAAAGAAGACTTCCCCTTTACCAGTCATGGTGGCATACAAGCTGGCGAAATAAGCGAACAGGAGCGCTATAGAGACAGGGACGTCCATCCCCAGCGTTCTTGCCTTCAGGTTCCGCCAGGCATTGACATAAAACGGCATCGCAGAATAAAGAAGAACGGGGGTGGCGAAGATCAAACTAACCCAGCGGAAGTAGTCGCGAAAAGACTCATCCATATCGCCAAACACTTCGAAGTACATTGCTACCGCAAGCATCATGACTTGCATGGTAGCGAGCCCTGCGATACCCAGCTTATACAGGTATTGCTTCATAGTGTGATGATACTGTGCTTCCTGGTTGTCCGCTTCAAAAGGAGCTGCTTTGTAGCCAAGTGCATGGATCTTGTTTAGTAGGGTGCTTAGCTTGGTCTTAGATGGTTCCCAACGAAGTGTGGCACGGTTTGTGGTGGTGTTAACGCGAATACGAGATACACCTTCCTGATTGTTCAACTGCTTCTCAATCAGCCATGCACAAGCTGCACAAGATACACCATCAACGGACAGCACCACCTCGTCGATGCCATCTTCATGACGCACGAACTCCTGTTGGACATCTTCGTTGTCATAAAGTGAAAGGGATTGAAGTTCTTCTGGAACAAGGTTGGCTTTTTCAGCTGGTGCCGTGCGGTATTCATAGTAAGAGGTGAGGCCGCTTGCCACTATCGTAGTGGCGACCGCTTCACACCCAGGGCAACACATGATGCGGTAAACACCCTGAATTTCGACTTTATAGGAGTCACCAGTGAGAACCGGCTCTCCACAGTGATAACAGTCTTTTGTCATTCCTTGCTCTGACCATACAACTTAACAGGGTCTTCAGAGGGGAAATTCGCTCGGCCGTTCAAGGCCCATGTTCCATCAAATGCGTTTACTTCAACATACCAGGGGCCAGAGAGCGGTTCACTCAAAGGCAGTCGATAACGGCCAGAAGCGTCGGCATTAACCATTTGTTCAATATCTCTATCAGCAAGTGTACGGTGTTGGAATGTAATTTTTAGCGTAGGATATTGCATGAGCTCACCTTTATCCAAGGTGAAAACTGCAGTGTCATTCTGTGCAGACAGGAAAGCGGAGATGGAAAGTTCATCGGCTTTCTTTAAGCGGGATATATCGAGGTTAATTCCTTTGCCTTCTTTGTAATAGTCTTCCGCTACAAGAGATACCTGATTTTTACTGAAAAGAGTAAAGGTAAAAAGACTAGCAACTACAACGCTGCCTGGAAGGGCAATCAGGAACCAGGGCCAGAACTGCTTATACCATGGCTTATTCATATCGCTTTCCTGTGTGTACTGAAATTCTTGGGGAAAAAAGCCCCTATAAGCAGGGGCTTAACAAATAAAATAATAATTTTATTGATTTTGTGGTGTGCCTAGCTGCCAAACGTAAGCAGAAAGCAACTGGATCTTATCTTCGTCCAGTATGTCTTTCCATGCTGGCATAACGCCTTGACGTCCGTAACGGATGGTTTCTTCAACCGCTTTACGCGAACCGCCAAATAACCATACGTTGTCTGTCAGGTCAGGTGCACCAAAGGCTGGGTTACCTTTACCGTCAGTGCCGTGACAGGCTGCACACACTACAAAGCGTGTTTTACCTTTCGCCGCTTCCTGGGCATCAACCTTGCGACCAGACAGGCTCAGTGTGTAAGAAGCTACTTCACGGACGCCGTCATCACCTAAAGCGTCGATCCATGAAGGCATGTTACCCACACGACCGTGCAATATAGTTGCCTTGATAGTATCTGGCTCGCCACCATACAGCCATGCTTTATCAGTCAGGTTAGGAAAGCCCGACTGGCCGCGTGCATCAGAGCCGTGGCACTGAGCACAGTTCTGGATGAACAGACGCTGGCCTACCTTGATTGCTTCTGGATTCTTAGCAATTTCAGCAATTTCCAACAGCTCATCTGAACCTGGTTTGTAAGCGAGCTTACGGTAGGTTTCACCAAAGATAGCATTTGCAGTGGTTAACTCACGCGCGTATTGATTAATAACATCGCTGTCTGCGAGTCTCTGACGAGACTCTTCAATGTTTGCAACGTCCTGCGCGGAACTCTGCCAGTTAAATACGCCTTTCCAGTTACCCAGACCAGGATACAGTACGAAGTAAACTGCACCGAATACGATGGTCGCCCAAAACATGTACGACCACCACTTAGGCAGTGGATTATTCAGCTCACGAATACCATCGTATTCGTGGCCCATATCTTCACCATCAGCTACGCCATCAAGGTCTTTGCCACACCAAATAATCAGTGCGGCACAACCTACTAACGTACCGATAGTAATGACAGTGATAAATAGACTCCAAAACGTAGTCATTTGTTATCTTCTCCTGTCTTTTTATCGCCCTTTTCCTCATCAGCGAAGACGAGGTTAGCAGCTTCGTCGAATTCCTTTTTACGGCGACTGCTATAGGCCCAAAGCACAATCACAATGAAGCAGACGAAAATCGCTAGCGTCCATAGGGCATGAAAAGATGCCATAAGAGCTCCTTACTTCATCGCGTGGCCGAGTGACTGCAGGTAAGCGATGACGGCGTCCATCTCAGTCTTACCTTCAACGTCTGTTTTCGCATTTGCGATTTGTTCATCAGTGTATGGGACACCGAACATATCGCGGAAAACAGTCAGTTTCTTAGCTGTGTTGTCGCCAGTCAGAACATTCTCTTCCAACCAAGGGAAGCCAGGCATGTTTGACTCAGGCACAACCGCACGAGGATCGATAAGGTGAACGCGGTGCCACTCATCAGAGTAACGGCCACCAACGCGCGCCAAATCTGGACCTGTACGCTTGGAACCCCACAGGAATGGGTGTTCCCAAACACTTTCACCCGCCACAGAGTAGTGGCCATAACGCTCAGTTTCTGCGCGGAATGGACGGATCATTTGACTGTGACATACGTTACAACCTTCACGGATGTATATGTCACGCCCCTCCATTTCAAGCGCAGTGTAAGGGCGCAGATTATCGACAGGCTCGGTCGTTTGCTTTTGGAACAGCAGTGGCGTGATTTCAACAAGCGCGCCCATGCTGATAGCAATGACCGTTAGAATGGCGAAAAGACCAACGTTCTTTTCAACTATTTCATGACGACTAGAACTCATTCGTTGGTCTCCTTATACTGCTTGCTCGACGGATTTGAGGCTTGCTTTTGGTGCGGCAATGGTCTTGTAGGTGTTGTAAGCCATTAAGATCATGCCTGACCAGAAGATTGCGCCACCAACGAAACGAACAAAGTAGAACGGATAAGAAGCTTCCAAAGACTCTACAAAGCTGTAAGTCAGTGTGCCGTCAGTGTTAACTGCACGCCACATCAGACCCTGCATTACGCCGGAAATCCACATTGCAACGATGTACAGCACGGTACCAACAGTTGCTAGCCAGAAGTGGACGTTGATCAGGTTGATAGAGTACATACGCTCTTGCCCGAACAACTTAGGTACCAGATGGTAAACTGCACCGATAGAGACCATAGCCACCCAGCCTAACGCGCCTGAATGAACGTGGCCGATTGTCCAATCGGTGTAGTGTGACAGTGCGTTGACTGTCTTGATTGCCATCATCGGGCCTTCGAAGGTAGACATACCGTAGAAAGACAGAGAAACAATCAGGAATCGGAGGATTGGGTCATAACGTAGTTTGTGCCAAGCACCTGACAGCGTCATGATACCGTTTATCATGCCACCCCAAGATGGAGCAAACAGGATAATAGACATCACCATACCCAGTGACTGAGTCCAGTCAGGCAAGGCTGTGTAGTGCAGGTGGTGAGGACCCGCCCAAATGTACAAAGATACCAGCGCCCAAAAGTGAACGATAGAAAGGCGATAGGAGTAAACCGGACGACCTGCTTGTTTAGGTACGAAGTAATACATCATACCCAAGAAACCTGCAGTCAAAAGGAAGCCTACAGCATTGTGACCGTACCACCATTGGATCATGGCATCTATTGCGCCTGCATATATCGAGTAAGACTTCATTCCAGATACTGGAATAGCCATGCTGTTCACAATGTGCAGGACAGCGACGGTGATGATGAATCCACCGAAAAACCAGTTCGCTACGTAAATGTGCGAGGTTTTTCTTTTGATTAGCGTTCCGAAGAACACAACGGCGTATGAGATCCATACAACCGCAATAGCGATATCGATTGGCCATTCCAGCTCTGCATATTCTTTACCGCTGGTGAAACCCATTGGTAGTGTTATTGCTGCAGACAGAATGATTGCTTGCCATCCCCAGAAGGTAAACTCGGCCAGCTTGCCTCCGAACAGCCTTGTCTGACAGGTGCGCTGCACAACGTAATAAGACGTCGCAAACAGTGCGCTTGTACCGAACGCAAAAATCACCGCATTAGTATGCAGTGGGCGTAAACGGCTATAAGTCAGATAAGGAATGTCGAAGTTCAGCGCGGGCCATACCAGCTGAGCGGCAATTAGAACACCAACACCCATGCCCACAATTCCCCACAGGATAGTTACCAGGGTGAATTGACGGACAACGCGGTAATTGTATTCCAGTTCAAGCTGCTTTTCTTGGCTCATATTGCATGCTTCCACTTTTTGATTACTACACTCACGTATTACAAAGTGACTCAAATGTCACAATGCCACCCCAGAATCAATGCAATGCAAATAGTGATTGATTTATATCCACTTGATGCATTCCATTGCTATTTCATTGTAAAAGTGGCATTTTCGACAGTGATAATACTTCAGTTATTCAGTTAAATACAGGGTCGCACTCTCACTCGATTTACGCTCGGGTAACATTTCTACTAAAACTTTGAGCTCTGTAACACGGGAAAAGTATAGTTCTTATGGCAGCAGAAAAATTAACCACAGGTCGTTTAGTTCAAATATTAGTCGTTATGGCTGTACTCATAACTGCATTTATCTGGAGAACGCTAGAACACAATGAACCCGCCACCATGGTGAAATGTTCTGTTGTGGTGGGTGCTTGCAGCGTTTCTTTAAACGCTGAAACGATCGAGATTAAGACTGAAAATCAAGATGATAATTCACGGGTTTTAGTAGTAAATTCAGTGTACGAACCAGGTGAGCTTCGTTTGTTAGGTGACCCTGAAATTGTCATAACTTCTCAGAAAATTATGAAAAGTGCTGGGGAAAAAAGCGCCTATATTTATGCTTTACCCGATGATGTTAAATATGAGTCAACGCAAAAATGGATTTTAATCATTGATCGAGATCAATTGGTAATTAACTTTTAACATTGAATTAATAATTGTGCGATATGGATTAACAATTTATCATTTGGACACTCAATTTAATCGAACGCGCCAAATTTCATACCAAAGTAGCTATAAGCTGCTTTTTTACTGACAACTAGTCTTCTGAATTACTAAAATAAAAAGCTTGGTGACGTACCGCGTTAGCACTTTTAGAGGAGAGGTAATGGATGAGATCTGAGGCGTTAGTTGCTATTTCGACACACTTTTCGCCTTGGGTGTATTGATAGCAACTGATGACGATGTGATTAACTTTTATTCCTTTGTCCTTGGTATTGTTTTTGTGTGAAAGCTGACAAAGCTTTAAGTGAAGGTCCTCAAGAGAGTGACTGGTTTCTTTGTCATTATCAGGGACGATGACGTATGTTAGGGTTAGTTCGCAATCTGCTTGTGATATGTCATAGGATAACGCCGCAAAGAAGCTCTCTTCCAGTGGCATTGTTAACTGGTCAATCGATTTCTCAGAGACGAGGACAATAATACCATTGACCGGCGCGACATTCCTTGTGACCCATTTAAACTCTTCTGCGATCTTGGAATGAACGAAGGGAAAACAGTGGCGATATCGGACCCGGGGTTCATCTGCTGCGATAGCGTATCCATCCTGCTCATTATCTGCCAGATAAACCACGTTATTACCTTTTTGGGCGAGACGTTTGCTAATTATTTGTCCTAAAAGGAGATTCGCATTAATTACAATATAAAGCTGGCTGTCCATAGCGCGCGCGGATTTTTGGAAAGATACTGACGATTCTATCGTCTATTAATAGAGAATTCAGTGATTAAGCGTAAAGAATTACAGTAAAAACTGGTATTTACAGAAGTGGGGGAGCTATTATTTAAGGCATTGCCGCAAATAGCCGTGTAGATCTAAATGAGAATTGCGACATCATCATCGAGTGCTCCTAGTGCCATAGAAGCTATTCAAGCCATCGCGGAAGAGATTTCGAGAAAGATTTCGACCCCTTCTTTGATGCTTGTTTATTACACCGAGACGCAGGATGCAGAATGTATCAAGCGAGAACTCAATCGGCATTTTCCCAACACATGTGTTATTGGCTGTTCATCATGCCAAGGCACTATGACGGATAAAGGCTATGTAGGTGGACACACCTTGGCTGTTTGGGCAGTAGAAGATGTGGAAGGTGCTTATGGATCAGCGCTTTGCGAATTAAATCCAGATGATGACATAGCAGAATCGGCTAGGGCAGTTCTTAGTCGCGCCATCGACAGCAGCGGTAGACCCGGTGAACTTCCGGCGCTCATCACGCTTCATGCAACACCTGGTCATGAGGAAACCATCCTCACTGCAATTCGCGAAGAACTTGGCATAAATATCCCCATTATTGGTGGCTCCGCTGCGGACGATGGCGTCAGCGGCAAATGGTCGCTAATGGATAATCAGCGTGTCACGTCGTGCGGCATTTCAATGGCTGTATTTTTTCCCTCTGCACGTGTCAGTTACTCTTTCCATAATGGCTATGCAGCAATGGGGCCAAGTGCCGTAGCCACTAGAGTTGATGGCAGAACTTTGGTCGAGTTAGACGGGATGCCCGCTTTTGATATATATGCTAAGTGGTATTTCGACGCTACAGGCACTGAGATAAATACCGAAGCTTTGTTTGCCCGATCTACACTCTTTCCGCTGGGACGTCAGACGGGCAACATTCATGGCATGCCTTATTACACGCTTTCTCACCCGGCAACTGTATCATCGGAAGGTGGAATCCAGATGTTCTGTAACATTCAGGAGGGTGAAACAGTGCATTTCATGTCGGGTACGACAGAGATGTTGGTTTCCCGGGCAGGACGCGTTGTCGATTCAGCCAATGACCACGATAAAAATACTTGCGATCCAATCGGTGGATTAGCAATTTATTGTGCAGGATGCATGTTACATGTTAGTGATTCTCTGCACAGCGTCGCAGCGAACATGCGTCTTTCTATGCATCATGCTCCTTTTATTTGCCCGTTCACATTTGGCGAGCAGGGACAGTTTCTCGGCGGGGAAATTGCCCACGGTAATTTGATGATATCCGCCGTTTTGTTCCACAAGGAAGAGCTATGACAGGAGCAATCTCAGAGAAATTGCAGGAAACACTGTTTGAACTGAACCGTGTTGAAGAGAGAGAGCAGAAATTTAAAGAAGAAAACCGCGCAATCCTGTCGGCAATATCAGCCATGTCTGGTGCAAGCAATAAAATTGAAGTCTTCAATACGTTACTGACAGTGATTGAACGTTATGTATCCTTTGATAATGCTTTGGTACTCACCCGAAACAAAGAAACAGAAGACTCGTATTCCTGTCTGGTTTCAACTTCGCACAACGTAGAGAATTTCCTTTGGCAGGATGGCGGCACGTTTTCGCGTTGTGTGAATGGGCAGACAGTGGTGCTCTACGCGCCAGAGCGTGTAAAAGAGTTCGAACGGCTACAAAGCGAGGATTTTGATTCCTGTCGCTCAGCAATTATTACTGGCATGACGGTGAATGCCAGCGAGTCCATTTTAATCCTGTTCGCAGCAGAGAAGGGACGTTTCGATACCAAAGCGCAGCAAGTTGTCGAACGCTTTCGGCCACTTATTGAACGTACTATCATTGATATTGATTACCGTGAACGTCTTCAATGCTTGGTTTCGGTTAAAACCCAAGAACTGACAGCGAGTCGGCAACGTTTCCGGGACTTTGCCAAAACCGCTGGCGACTGGTTCTGGGAAATTAACAACAATCTTCAGTTTACCTATTTGTCGTCACCTTCCAATGAATCGTTTACCGCTGAGCCTCAGGCGATCATGAACCAATTTAACCGGCAGCCGGATGTGAAGCACAGACTTTTGGATCTCATCCAACTGGAGCAGCCTTTCTCAGAAGTAGAGTGGAAGGTTTACCAAGAAGGAAGAGAACAGTGGATTAGCCTTTCCGGACGTCCTTATTACGACAAACGCGGCAATTGCATGGGTTTTCGCGGTACAGCAAAAGATATTACTGCTCGTAAGCAGCGTGTTCATGAACTCCAGCAGGCGAGACAACAAGCCGAATCGGCCAACGCCGCGAAATCTCAGTTTTTGGCAATGATGAGCCACGAAATTCGCACGCCATTGAATGCAGTGATGGGATTATTGGATACGCTACAGCAGTCACCGCTTGATGGAGAACAGGCTGTTTGGGTTTCCCAAATGGATAAATCAGCACAATTACTGCTCACGATCATCAACGATGTCCTTGATCTATCGAGAATAGAATCGGAGCGATTCTCACTGCATCCTGAGGCGATTAATCCTCGTGACAGTGTCACTGTTGTGTTTAATCAACTACATGAAGTGTCATCCCGCAAAGATATTCAGATGGAAATGGACATTGCAGATGATGTTCCAGAGAGTATTTATCAGGATGGAAATCGATTTACTCAGATCCTGTTGAACCTTGTTGGGAACGCTGTGAAATTTACCAATCACGGCAAAGTAAAGGTCTCTCTGCGTGTCTTTAACGGAAGACTGATACTCTCGGTGGAAGATACAGGAATTGGTATTAAGCCTGAGCGTAAGAAAGATATATTCCAGCCTTTCACGCAGGCAGATGGAAGCATTACCCGTCAGTACGGTGGGACCGGATTGGGGCTGTCTATATGTAAGAAGTTAGTTTCCATGATGAAGGGCAGTATTGATTTTGAAAGCGAGCTTGGAGTAGGCACCACTTTTTATATTGATATCCCATTAGTCGAATCCTCACCGACTGAGCACGTGAAGAAAGATAATACTGACGACAACGACCTAGACTCATTAAATATTTTGGTAGCGGAAGATAGCAAGGCTAACCAGATGGTTGTGAAGTTGATGCTTGAGAAAGCAGGGCATCATGTCGTTGTTGCGAACAACGGAAAAGAAGCCATCGATTTTGTTCACGACGGACATGTGCAATTCGACATGATTTTGATGGATATGTCGATGCCGGTACTTTGTGGTGTTGAAGCAACAAAACAATTACGTGCTGAAGGATACACATTGCCAATTATCGCTTTGACCGCAAATGCAATGAACGAAGACAAAGAGCGTTGTATGGAAGCAGGGATGGATGATTTTGTCACCAAACCAATTCGCGCAGTCGTACTTAAACAGGCGTTACGCCGTCACGTGAAGGTTGAAAGCTGAGCAAAGCGAGGAAATCGCCTTTACCTTAGAGATAAAAGTGACAATGTCAGATTTTAACAATGCGCTGTTCGGCGAACATATCCTCATGATTATTTCTACTTAACAGATAGTTACTGAACGCTTTGGCAATAGGTGATAATGCTTTATCGCTTCGGTGCACTAAATACCAGTGTCGGATAATCGGCATATTTTCCACATCTAACACTTTCAGTTTTCTGGCTTCGAGCTCAAGAGAAATCGTGTGACTGGACACGATGCCCAGACTCAATCCCGCAGATACCGCTTGTTTGATCGCTTCACTGGCACTCATTTCTGCGGAGACATTTAACTCGTATCCATGTTGATGGAAGAAGCGCTCAATAGAAAATCGTGTGCCAGAACCTTTTTCTCTGACAACCATGGGCTCTCTGGCGATGACGGACAGGGGAATATTTCTTTGTTGGCAAAGTGAATGGTTAACAGGAGCGATAACAACCAAAGGATTTTCCATAAATTCCACCGCTTCAACATCAAATTCAGCCGGGGGCTTACCCATGATCACCAAGTCACAATCGTTGCTCTTAATGTCTTTGAGCAATTGTTCTCTGTTTGTCACTTTCAGACTGATTTTAACGTCAGGATGTTGCTGGGAAAACTCAGCCAGAAGTTTGGCAGCAAAATAATTCGCAGTGCTCGCGACGGTTATTTTAAGTTTGCCGCAGGTTAGCGATTTCATTTTTTCAAAAGCATCTTCAGCATCACGCAGTTGTTCAGATATCCGCTCGCAATAACCTAAAAGTTCATCACCGGCATGAGTAAGAAAAAGTGATTTCCCCAAATGTTCGAACAGTGGGAGGCCAATGTTATCTTCGAGTTGTTTGATTTGCATAGAAACGGCAGGCTGAGTGAGGTGCAGTTCAGCGGCTGCGCGCGTGAAGCTTAAATGCGTTGCTACCGCCTGAAATATGTTGAGCTGTCTTAACGTCAAATGCATAACAACCTTCCTTGTTACTTATGCAGAGAGGGCTTTAGGAAGACGTTCGGGTAATGCTCGCGAATAAATGCGGTAAAACCTCTGGAAGTCTACTTGTATCATCCAATACTGAGTAATGTCCTTCACCAAATATCTGACCAACATAACTGTCTGCTTCTGGATCAATCGTCAAACAGAAGGGGGTGATGCCTTGCATCAACACATCATCTATTGCGTTTTTGGTATCAGCCTGAAGATAAAGCGGATCACGACTGTCTATGTCAGCGGGTTCGCCATCGCTGATCATTAATAGTAGCTTTTTTCGCTGGGGTTGCTGAGCCAAATATGTTTTGGCATGTCGCAACGCTGCGCCCATTCGTGTCGATAAACCACCTTCCATAGCAGCTAACCGGGATTTTGTTATGTCATCGTATGCTTCATCAAAATCTTTAAAGCGTTGGTAACGAACATCACTTCGTCCGTTGGAATTGAACCCATGAATGGCAAATGGATCTCCAATACCGTCAATCGCCTTTGCCAACATCACTGTCGCTTCCTGGGCAATATCCAGCACTCTAAGATCCCCGTGATCTCCAGGCAGTGAATCCATGGTCGATTGAGAGAGATCCAGTAGAACCAATACAGCTAAATCCCGCTCGCGCCGAATAAGCCTTTGGTCAATGTTCATATCCGGCAGCGCGCCACGACGAATTTCTTTCATGGCATCAATTGCCGCATCAAGATCTAATTCATCACCTTCAAACTGTTTTCTCAGTCGCTGAAGCCCTTTAGGTTGAAGCGCTTCAACGATGGCTTTGATTTTCCTGAGTTGAGCTTGTCGGCTTTCTACGAGTTCATCGATTTTAGAAGCAGTGCTTTTTTTTACCGAACGCTCTGTGAGTGTTACCCATGCAGGGCGCATTTGATTTGCCGTATAGTCCCATTCTGGATAGTGGAAGGGGGATGATATTTGTTGTTTGCCTTCCAATTCATTCATGCTGACGTTTTCAGGATCGCCATCCCGAAAAAACTCAGACTCAAGAATCCACACTTCCTGCGCGTTATCATCAGCCAGTTCGTTGTCTATTTCATTGACCATTTCCATCACATTGACGGTTCTCTTAACCTGAGGTTCGGAAAGAAGCGGCCATTGATAAAACTCATCACCGTTTTCAAACCAGAGGTAAGTATTATCGTCACGATAAAAAAGCTGATTAGGCAAATTGCCTTCATCATTGATATCTATATCAGAAGCTAAACGTCGGGCTAGCGTGTCTTTATGGACTTCCTGTTCTAAAGAGTTATCTATGCTCAACAAAGCATTGAACCTATTAACGACGTAAGTGAGATGAGCTGGCGCATCTTCAGCATTACCTGATAGCAATGCCAGTGACAGTTGGTTGGTTTCATCGTTGCTTTTTTTGACTTGCTCAAGATGGAAGGGCATCCATAGCTGGCGCAATCCAGGAAAATCTCTGATTGCTAACGCTTCGACGCGGGCATCTTCTACGAGTCCGTAACAGTAGCGCTGAATGTCAGAGAAACCGCCGTGTGGTTTTGGTCGAGAAAACATCAAGTGGGCTGCGGCATGCGTCACAGACGCCCGGTATAAATTTTTCGCCGAAAGTGTTGGATTGCTGGGATCCTGAGCTTCCATGGCATCCGGCAACAAAATAGTGCCGCTGTGAATAGCAGATAGTGGCGAAGAATTTTCTTCATTTTCGGCGTCATTGATCTCGATGATTCTGGGACGGAGAAAGAAATCGCGGCCCCAGATGGCACGTAGGTAAAAATTAAGTTGGCGCTGGGTATCTACAAAAAGGGTACCGCGGCGCTGTCTTTGAAAAATATTCTGACTTTCCGGTGACGCGAGTGTGAAGTAACTGTGTAGGGAATCTATCTGGTTTGCATGTGCTTTAGCGCCAATGAGTGCCCAGTGACGTAAGCCTAAAATGGGTAACGATGTGAGAAAACTGGGAGATCGCGTGAGAAATACTTTAAGGCACCTAGGCGCAGTTCGAGCTAATTCCTCAACAAGCTTTTGGTAGATGTTCAAGCCGTCCTTTGAGCAAAGCCTTTCCGCGACAGCAGGCAGGGTATTCAGATATTGCGATAGGCGCTCCGAACCTAACCATTCAGACAAGATAACAATGGTATCTTTCACATCAACAGTGACACTGTCACTTAATTGCTTCTGAATATTTGGAACGGATAACAGGAACGCAGAAACTGATTCATCTGATTGATATTTTGAGAATAAATCTAAGACGGCCGTCAGGTATTCATTCAAATCAATGACGTTCATCAGCGCTTCAGCTTCCTGAAAGCCAGTTTCAAAAGCGAGCTTTAATCCATCCGTTTTTTCTACCAACTGCGCTTCAACTCTTCGTTTATTCGCGCGCATTTTATCGTCCATAACCAGCCCCAAATATCGTATCAAAAGCAACCTTGAACCGTCGCTTCCAACGTTTCCCGAATATCAGCGTCATCACTCAAAGGGCGAACCAAGGCCATGTGACAAGCAGCCACAGGGGGAATTCCTTTTTGAATGAGTTGTGCGGTATAAACCAATAGTCGGGTTGATATACCTTCGTTGAGTCCATGCCCAACCAGGTTCCTGGCATGTTTTGCTATTTGAATTAGCCGGCCCGCTGTAACTTTGCCTATCCCGGTTTCATGGCACACGATAGAAACTTCGGTTTCCTCGTCCGGATATTCGAACTCTAATGCTGCGAAACGCTGTTTGGTAGACGTCTTAAGATCTTTCATCAGCGTCTGGTATCCCGGGTTGTAGGAAATCACTAACTGGAAGTCCTCATGAGCCTGAAGCAGCTCACCTTTTTTCTCTAATGACAACGTTCGGCGATAGTCTGTTAGAGAATGGATAGCAACAGTCGTATCCTGTCGTGCCTCCACCACCTCATCGAGGTAGCAAATTGCACCAATTCTCGCTGCGGTCGTGAGAGGGCCATCTTGCCAATAGGTGCCATCAGCATTGAGGAGATAGCGACCAATCAAATCAGATGCCGTCATGTCCTCATGACAAGATATAGTGATAAGCGGTTTACCTAAACGCCACGCCATGTGTTCGATAAAACGGGTTTTACCACAGCCTGTTGGACCTTTTAACATCATTGGAATGCGTGAATCATAAGCCGCTTGGTAAAGAGAAATTTCGTCGCCGGATTCTTGATAATACGGCTCGCTGGGAATCAAATATTGATTCTCCCGAGGCATACTTTGAATTGCCTGAGTCATAACTAACTCCATGTTTCTTGTTAGGTAAAAGAAAAAGGGCTGGGATACACAGGACTAAACGTTCCCAGCCAAAGCCAAACTACACCGGAGAGAGAGCCTGGGTAGATCCGGGGTTACTCAAATCCTGGGGCGCGGTAAATAACCATCGATGCCCCCTGACTTTGGCGGTAATTGTCATATCCAATCAAACGAACATGGTGGTTCGGATTGAGGTTATGGCATAGTTGCGCCTCGTTCAGGATCTTATCGACATTGGTTTCACCAAACATGGGCAGTTTCCACATGTACCAAAATGAACCCGTTGCCTCTTCTGGCTCGGTATGCTCAATGGCAGGGTTCCAGCCTTTACTGACGATAAACTCAACCTGACGGCGAATTTGATCAGCGGTCATTCTTGGTAAGTAAGAGAAGGTTTCGAACTTTCGGCTGTGCGGATCCGTCAATCGCGACGAATAATCCATAACTTCACTCATGAGAATCTCCTTGATGTTGTCGCAAGTGACTAGGCATGAACCACGTCCAGCTTGTCTACTGTGTCGAATTCAAACTTAATTTCTTTCCAGGTTTCCATCGCTGCTTTTAGCTCGGGACTATGTTTCGCTGCAGCAGTGAGAATATCTTTGCCTTCTCGCTCAAGTGAGCGTCCTTCATTGCGTGCTTGTGTACAGGCTTCCAACGCCACCCGGTTAGCCGCCGCACCAGCAGCATTACCCCACGGGTGTCCCAAGGTACCGCCACCAAACTGGAGTACGGCATCATCGCCAAAGATGGAGACTAAAGCAGGCATATGCCATACGTGGATGCCACCAGAAGCTACCGGTAATACGCCGGGCATAGAGCCGAAGTCTTGGTCAAAGAAGATTCCACGAGAACGATCTTCCTTAATAAAACGATCACGCATGATGTCTATCCAGCCCAGCGTTGCTTCACGATCGCCTTCGAGTTTACCCACTACGGTACCTGAATGAAGATGGTCACCACCGGATAGGCGCAGACATTTCGACAGCACTCGGAAGTGAATGCCATGGTGTGGATTTCGGTCGAGAACGGCGTGCATTGCGCGGTGAATGTGCAGCAGCATACCGTTCTGACGACACCAATTTGCAAGACCAGTATTGGCGGTAAAGCCTGCTGTGAGGTAGTCATGCATAATGATTGGCATGTCGAGTTCCTTGGCGAACTCTGCGCGACGATACATTTCTTCGGGGGTAGGCGCAGTCACATTCAGGTAGTGGCCTTTACGTTCGCCGGTTTCGCGTTCTGCGCGATGAACAGCCTCAGCGACGTACTCAAAGCGATCTCGCCATCGCATAAAGGGTTGAGAGTTAACGTTCTCATCATCTTTAGTAAAGTCGAGCCCACCACGAAGACCTTCGTAACAAGCACGGCCATAGTTTTTTGCAGACAAACCCAATTTGGGTTTGATGGTACAACCCAGTAGAGCACGGCCATATTTATTTAGCTTATCGCGTTCAACCTGAATACCATTTGGCGGACCACCGCAAGTTTTCACATAGGCAATTGGAAAACGGACATCTTCAAGGCGCAAAGCACGAATTGCTTTAAAGCCAAATACATTGCCCACTAGCGAAGTCAATACGTTAACTACTGAGCCTTCTTCAAATAGGTCAATGGGATAGGCGACAAATGCATAGAAAGAAGTATCGTCACCTGGGACATCTTCGATCGCATAAGCGCGGCCTTTGTAGTAGTCCAGGTCGGTCAGTAAGTCTGTCCATACTGTTGTCCAAGTTCCTGTAGAAGATTCCGCAGCCACAGCAGCGGCTGCTTCTTCTCTAGGAACCCCTGCTTGAGGCTCTATTTTAAAGCAGGCCAGAAGATCGGTGTCGGCGGGGACGTACTCGGGCATCCAATAGGTTTCCCGGTATTCCTTTACACCTGCCTGATAACTCTTTGCCATAACCAATTTCCTTATTTATTGCCGTTGAATTAAATATCATCGCAGTATAAATGCGAACTGCGCTTGCCATTTATTTAGTGTTGTTATTTTTAAATTAAAGTGAAATTGGAAGTTTTTATGACAAGGATAACTATTATTTAGCATGCTGTTTTTAATGGCCATCATGAATGAAAAAGAAATATTTTAATCTGTATTTTAAAAATAAAATCTTTAAATAACATATTCATACATTAATTTTGCGTCAGGAAAAAATCAAAGGAAGCAATCAAATAGAAAGAAATAAGTTTTTCTTATCTTTTTCAGAAATATTCCTGATTGGAGAGTTTAATCCAATCTGTTTAATTTCAAATTCAATCACCTTTTATATGTAAGGTTTTGCGTGATTAATTTGAAACTAAAAAATAATGACTTATCACGCTAACGCATTGGAAAGAAAGAATAAAAGCGACAACCCATTCCGGTTGACGCTAATTATCAGGAAATAAAGATAGGGAATACTTCAATGAGCAAGGTAAGTCAGTTATCTGAGGAGTACAAAACGGCTGAAGCCGAGATACATTTTTCACCCACATCCGACGAAATTCATGAAGATTGCGCTAACGCTTTGCGTATTTTGGCCGTCGATATGGTTCAAAACGCCAACTCAGGACACCCCGGTGCTCCCATGGGGATGGCCGATATTGCGACAGTCCTGTGGCGTGAATTTCTGAAACACAATCCACGGAATCCAGATTGGTCAAACAGGGACCGCTTCGTGCTTTCAAATGGTCATGCTTCCTGTTTGATTTATGGTCTTCTGAATCTGACCGGATACAACGTCACCATTGATGACCTTAAGCAGTTCAGACAATTAGGAAGTAAAACGCCAGGGCATCCAGAGATTGGTGTAACGCCAGGCGTAGAAACAACTACTGGTCCCCTTGGGCAAGGGCTTGCGAATGCGGTGGGCATGGCGCTAGCAGAGAAAACCCTTGCGGCACAGTTCAACAAACCCGGTTTCTACATCGTTGATCATTACACCTATACCTTTTTTGGTGACGGCTGTCTGATGGAAGGCATTTCGCACGAAGTGTGCTCATTAGCAGGCACAATGAAGCTGTCAAAGCTCATCGCCTTTTATGACGACAATGGCATCTCTATTGACGGTGACGTAGAAGGCTGGATGACCGACGATACACCGCAGAGATTCCGTGCCTATGGTTGGCATGTGATTGAAGATATCGATGGGCACAACCATTACTCCATTCGTGAAGCCATCATGGATGCCCGTGCGGTTGAAGATAAGCCAGTGTTGATTTGCTGTAAAACTGTCATCGGCAAAGGATCACCAAACAAAGCAGGATCGCATGATGTGCACGGTGCGCCGCTGGGTAATGATGAGGTAGCCAAGACCCGTAAGTCCATGTCCTGGAATCATGATCCTTTCGAGATCCCCAAGAAAATCCAAACTTATTGGAACGACAAAACACAAGGTGCTTTAAGGGAAAACCTGTGGAATGCGACTTTTGCAGCCTACAAAGATGAATATCCCGAGCTTGCAGCGGAATTTACCCGTCGTATAGAAGGGCAACTGCCTAGAAATTGGGGAGAGGAGTCGGAGCAATTCGTTAGAAAAGCGGCATTGCAGGCCCAAAGCATCGCCAGCAGACAAGCTTCTCAGCAATCGCTAAACGCCTTTGGTCAGATTTTACCAGAACTGATAGGCGGATCTGCCGACCTCAGTCCTTCAAACAATACGTTTTGGAAAGGCGCTACCGATAACAACCCTGAGTCACCAGACGGTAACTACATACGTTTTGGTGTGCGTGAGTTTGGTATGAGCGCAATAGCAAACGGCCTTGCACTCCACGGCGGATTTATCCCTTATTGCGCGACGTTTTTGGTGTTTTCTGACTACGCGAGAAATGCCATCCGGGTAGCTGCGCTTTCCAAGGTCCACGCTATTTTTGTTTTCACTCATGACTCCATTGGGCTGGGTGAAGATGGCCCAACACACCAACCAATCGAACACCTAACCAGCTTTAGGGCGATGCCAAACGTGAAAGTGTGGAGACCCTGTGATGCGGTTGAAACGGCGGTTGCATGGAAGAAGGCGATTGAAGATCAGTCTGGTCCTCATATTTTGGTGTTTTCACGTCAAAGCCTTTCATACCAGCTTCGCCGTGCTGACCAACTTCCACTCATCGAGCGGGGCGGTTACATCCTGCAAGAACATGAAGGACGCATGGGTGATGAACCTGACATGATTCTTATCGCCACAGGCTCTGAAATCGAACTCGCTGTTGAAGCCGCTATTTTACTGAACCGTAAATCGATTCATGCCCGCGTGGTCTCTATGCCTTGCGCTGATGTTTTTGACCAGCAGCCTGCCCACTACCGGAACAGCGTACTTCCATCATCCATAAAATGCCGGATATCAATCGAAGCCGGTTCCACGTTGGGCTGGCACAAATATGTGGGAAGTGACGGATTTCCTTTAGGTATCGACACCTTTGGCGAATCCGCACCTGCCGCTGCGCTATTTGAACACTTTGGCCTGACGGTAGAAAAAATCGTCCGACGCGCAGAACGCATGGTCAAGCAATTACGCCCGTCCAAGTCACAGCGTTAAACGACTTCTGAATCATTGAAATGCAAGGAGAGAGTTATGGCACTCGTTAGTATGAGACAAATGCTAGATCACGCTGCAGAGCAAGGATATGGCGTCCCTGCTTTTAACGTGAACAATATGGAACAGGTTCACGCCATTATGGGGGCAGCTGCCGCCTGCGATGCACCTGTGATTCTTCAAGCTTCTGCCGGCGCGCGTACCTATGCCGGTGCGAGTTTTCTCCGCCACCTAATGCTGGCTTCAGTAGAGCAGTGGCCTTCAATTCCAGTTGTGGTTCACCAGGATCACGGCGCTTCACCTGCGGTGTGTTTGCAATCGATCCAACAGGGGTTCACCTCCGTCATGATGGACGGCTCATTGCATGAAGATATGAAAACACCTGCAAGTTACGAATATAACTGCGACGTGACCGCGAAGGTAGTGGAAATGTCCCACGCCTGCGGCGTATCGGTTGAAGGAGAACTTGGCTGTCTTGGCTCATTGGAAACAGGTACTGCTGGTGAAGAAGATGGCTCCGGCGCTGAGGGTGTGTTAAGTCATGATCAACTTCTGACCGACCCAGAAGAAGCCGCGATGTTCGTGCGACAAACTGGGGTGGATGCATTGGCTATCGCAATCGGCACCAGCCATGGCGCGTACAAGTTTACCCGACCGCCAACGGGTGACATTCTTGCGATTGACCGAGTAAAAGCAATTCACGAAAGGATCCCTGATACACATCTCGTGATGCACGGTTCATCTTCTGTTCCTCAGGATTGGTTGCAAATTATCAATGAGTTTGGCGGCGACATGGGCGAAACCTATGGTGTGCCGGTAGACGAAATTGTGGAGGGCATCCGCCACGGGGTACGCAAAGTGAATATCGATACCGACCTCCGCATGGCGAGCACTGGAGCAGTCCGTCGTTTCCTTGCTCAGAATCCAAGTAACTTTGATCCACGCAAGTTTCTTGCTGCCGCAACGAAAGCCATGGAGGCACTCTGTAAGGAGCGTTATGAAGCCTTTGGCTGTGCGGGTATGGCATCGCAGATCAAGCCAATAAACCTTGAAGACATGTCAACGCGATATGCTTCGGGTGAATTAGACCCTTCCGTCAGATGAGTTCTAGCTGATTGTTACTCACATTCCATCTGAAGGAGAAAAACTATGTCTGTAAAACATCCTATTGTGGCGGTAACTGGCTCATCTGGAGCAGGAACGTCCACAGTAAAAAATGCGATGGAGCAAATTTTCCGTCGTAACCAATTTCAAGCTGCAGTTATTGAAGGCGACAGCTACCACAAATACGACCGTGCCGACATGCGCGAGCGTCTAAAACGCGCCCAGGAAAAGGGTAAAAACCTAAGTCACTTTGGCCCTGAAGGTAACGACTTCTGCGAGCTCGAAAAGACATTTCGTGCATACGCTGAAACAGGCACCGGACTGCGACGTTACTACATCCACAATGAAGAAGAAGCAATGCTTCACGGTTCGAAACCTGGCACCTTCACTCAGTGGTCGTCAATTCCAGAAGGCTCAGACCTTCTCTTCTATGAAGGTCTGCACGGCGGTGTTGTAACCTCTAACAGTAATGTAGCGCAATACGTGGATCTGCTTATTGGTGTCGTGCCGATTGTTAATCTTGAATGGATTCAGAAAATCCATAGAGATACCAATGTGCGTGGTTATAGCCGAGAAGCGGTAACGGACACTATTTTGCGTCGTATGCACGATTACGTTCATTACATCACACCACAGTTCTCGCTGACGGATATCAACTTCCAGCGTGTTCCCATGGTAGATACATCAAACCCCTTTATCTCCCGAGATATTCCAACGTTGGATGAAAGCATGGTGGTGATCCGTTTCCGCGATCCAAAGAAAGCCGGTGTCGATTTCCAATACCTTCTTAACATGATTGATGGTTCAGTCATGTCACGCCGCAATAACATTGTAGTGCCGGGTGGGAAAATGGGTTTAGCGATGGAGCTCATCATGCAGCCATTAATTGAGGAGCTAGTGCTGCATGGCTCAAACCGAGTAAGTGTTGAAACCACTCATGACCGCTTTTCAAAGCGCGTCCCCGCGCTTTAAGGAGGCAATATGATCAGGAAAGGGACAACATTTACCCGGTTTATTATCGAAGATCTGAGAAAGCTTCCGGAAGCAACGGGAGACTTTACGCTTTTGTTAAGCACAATCGTCACTGCATGTAAGGAGATTGCTGATGATGTGAGCCGCGGACAGCTTATTAACGTGTTAGGATCCGCGGAAACTGAAAACATTCAGGGTGAAACCCAAAAGAAACTTGATGTCATTTCTAACGATATCCTTATTCGCGCCCTTGAATGGTCTGGCCATCTTGGTGGCATGGCGTCAGAAGAGATGGAGGAAGCGTATCCGATCCCGGCCAAATTCCCTAAGGGAAAATACCTGCTGGTCTTTGACCCGCTTGATGGCTCATCAAATACCGAAGTGAATGTGTCGATTGGGACAATCTTTTCCATTCTTCGCTGCCCGCCGGGTATTGTCGAGCCTACCGAAGATGATTTCCTTCAGGCAGGAGCAAAACAAGTCTGTGCGGGGTATGTTCTATATGGACCCGCTACCAATCTGGTGCTGACGACGGGTCAGGGTGTGAATGGATTCACCCTGGATAGAGACATTGGCGAATTTATCCTCACACATCCAAAGCTAACTATCCCGGAAAAAACCAACGAGTTTGCCATCAATATGTCGAATCAGCGCCACTGGGAACCTGCAGTGAAACGCTATATCGACGAAGTGGTAGCCGGACAAGAAGGGCCAAGAGGAAGGGACTTCAACACTCGCTGGGTTGCATCCATGGTCGCAGAAGTCCATCGAATCCTGATGCGGGGTGGCATCTTCCTTTATCCCAAAGATAACCGAGAGAATGTGAAAGAAGGGCGCCTACGTCTCCTTTATGAAGCGAATCCCATGAGCTTCATCATTGAGCAAGCTGGAGGTGCGGCATCAACGGGAAGAGAGCGGATCCTTTCCGTAAAGCCACAAAGGTTACACCAACGCATCCCCGTCATTATTGGTGCAAGAGAGGAGGTTGAGCGGGTAGAGCGCTATCACCTGACAATGGATAAATTACAGAGTGAATCCCCGCAAACCACCATTGGCTAGTACCGGAAAAGGCCCACAAAAATGGGCCATTTTTTGCGAATAAACCAAATGGCACTAAAGCGTCGATGACCAAAAGGAAAGGGGAGTAGAATGAAGATGGAACCGTCAGATACCCATGAAAAAAACACACTGCAGACTTTATTGAAAATGACGGAAATAGATGTCAGATCTCTTCTGTCCGATATAGTGCGAAGTGCAGCAATCAAAGCGGTTTTACCAAAATTCCACCGAGGGATAGCGACATCAGACATCAACTACAAGGCTAATTGTGACATTGTCACAGGTGCAGATTTGGAAATGCAACAGCTGCTAATAGAGGCACTAAGAACATATTGGCCGCAAATACCAGTCCTGGGAGAAGAACAGTCCCGGGCTATTCAATTCTCGATATTCGAAGAACAAGATCAGCCTTTTTGGGTATTAGATCCTATAGATGGCACCAGTAACTTTGCTTTTGGCATTCCTTACTTCTGCACATCGCTCGCATTGCTTTACAAGGGTCAGGTTTGGTTGGGGCTGGTTTACGACCCGAATAGAGACGAGTTGTTTTATGCCACTTTGGGCAGAGGTGCAACATTGAACAGTATTGATTTAGACTTTACTGAACTGAAAGCATGCGACGACTTGAAGAGTTCTATGGCGTTGATCGACTTTAAACGCCTGCCCAAAGAATTGGCATCCCATCTGGCAGCTCATCCACCTTATCGCTCACAGCGCAGTTTTGGTGCTAGCGCTCTAGATTGGTGTTGGATTGCTGCTAATCGTTGTCAACTATACCTTCACGGCAATCAAAAGCTTTGGGATTACGTCGCTGGGAGTTTGATCCTGCAGGAGGCGGGTGGTGCTTGTTCGTCTTTTGATGGTACAAAGATTTTTGATAACAGCATGCATTCAAAGGCGGTAATCGGAGCAACCTATCCGGATCTGTTTAGACAATGGCGCGATTATCTTGATCCATTTCTTTCGTAGCTTGAGGAAGGTTCCGAGTTCTACTGTTTGAGAGTTTTAGATACGAATTCTAATAATATAGGCATAGAATCTACGGGGGCGAACTAAGCTTTTCTTGTCTATATTATTGATATTGCGTGAACTATGTGTATTCAAGAACTACGGAAAGAATTCGAAGCTGCGGTCGAAGTTGCGCAGGCAGAAGCCGACTATTACAAAAAATGGCAAGGTCGATTTCGGCGGGCGTCATTTTTTATCAGGGTATTTTCCGTATCCGCATTTTTGATAGCGACAGTTACAGCGTTTGGGGCGAAAGATAGCGAGAAGCTTAGCTTGGCACTAATGGCAGTAGCCGGGATTCTGGGGATTTGTGACCAGGTATTCTTGATTAGTAGCAATTGGCGACGTTACGCCAAAGCTAGGTTAGAAATCGAGTTACTCATAGCGGTCGCCAACATTGAGTGGGCTGAACTGTTGAGCAAAATGACGAGTGAAGATGTCGTTAGCCCTGAACATCGACAAGCAGCATTTCAGCTTTTCAAAAATTTGGTGAAGGACACCAAGGAAATTTCAATTTCGGAAACCAGAGGTTGGGATTCGGAGTTGGAAGTAGCAATGAAGCAACTTGGAGAACTGACCAAATCCAGCAACGGCTAAGCGGATTCCAGTGCAAAAGCTTTTCACGATAATTCACCAAAGCTAGAAGAACTCTGTTGGAACAGAATGATCCGATATGAGCGTCTTAGAGAATTGGTAATTATCTATTTTATGGTAAATAGATAATTACGTTCAATATACTGAAATCCTTGAAGAAAGCGGGTAATGACAGACATAGGAGGGGCAGATTTAGCGTAGCTATAGATAGTATTTAACATAATATACATAATGCGCACTGAGAGCCTGATATTTAACAAATGCCCGTTTCCTGATTCGGTATCACTTCATGTTACTGATTTTAGACATTTTTTCCCGATACATTTCACCTGCGCTACCTTGCCTCGTTTCACTCACACTCTGCATACTATTTTACGCAGTTTAACCCTGTTGCCTTCGTGCGTCCGGTTAAATCTGCTTTGCCGATGGTGCGCGCCGTCATTAATCGAAAAAAACATTCAAGCAACGGTTAGTTGTGTGAGGTAAACCCATGTTACTTGATGCGTTCCGCGCGCTGTTCTGGCGTGAATTCAACTCGATACACGATGGCGCGGCCTATTTTCATGTGCGACCTGTGACGGTCAAACGCTGGCTGGATGGCTCGACGCCACCCAATCCGATGGCTGAAAAACTGCTGATTATCAAAGCCCGCGGCTACCTGCCGAACGATTTGAACTGGCAAGGCTTTAAAGTCAATGAAGCCCGCGCCGTGATTATCACCCCGGATGGCCGCGAGTTTGCACCGCGTGAGCTGGAAGCCTTTCCGCTCTGGCGTGACCAGTACCACGCGCTGAAAGACCGCTACGGCCTGATTGAGCGCCCGCCTGTCAAACCTGCCGCCGCGCCTGTCACAATCTACCGAGGAGGGAAACGCAAGCAGCCCGCGCCGTGGATACCCACAAGGGACAAAATGAAGTGAAGTAATAAAAAAGCCCGCGATTGCGGGCTTCTTTGTAGTTAACGTTTTTCAATTTTATCTGACATGAATTGATAGACTTGAACAACCCAAGTCTCGGTGTGCTCTTCGATGTCTGAAAATTTAATTTGAAACTCTTCTTTTTTGGGGAGTTTGACGAGCGCTACGGTGCTGTTGCGAGGTATCATTGAAAAAACTTTCACGTCACCTAAACAGACTTTAACTGAATTTAGGACGCTAGTAGCTTCAAACTTGACGTCACGAGACTGTTTATTGATTTTTTCAACTGCATTTTGCATTGCATTGTAAAGAGCGTCTGCCTGCTTTTGCACGATGTTGTCCTTTTCTTCCTGCTCCAACCTTGCCTTTTCTTTTTTCAGCCTGTCAGATTCAATATTGGCTTTTCGTTGTGCATCAATTTTGTTTAGGGACTCTTCTAAAGACATTGCTGATACCTCCTATATGTTAAACAGCCATACATATATGGGGGTTATTGCATAATTTTCAATGCTTACTAAGAAAATATTTTCATTATTTTCAATTGATTAAAAAAGCCGCACTGTGGCGACTTTGTGTTCGAACCTAGCACTAACTAAAACAGCTTTCTCTGCTTTCTGGCTTTTGCGCCTTTCTTGCCTGCGGCGCTCAATACCTTTTTCATCCGGGTGCGAAATTTGGCGTCATTCTTCCACTTGCGCGCGGTGGCCTGACCGCCCTTTTTACCTGCCTGCTTGACGTTCATGTTTTATCCTTTCAATCGTTTCATGGCCAGCGCACCAATCACCACGACGAACCCTGCCAGCAACATAGTGCGTTCAGACACGTCTATGGTGAATTTCAGCGGCTCCGGGGTGGCGACGTTTACGCCAAATTCGTTCGGTATCATGCGACCTCCATCCGGGTTTCAATGACGGTAATGCGTCGCTCCATACGCCAAATCAGCAGCCCCACCCCAATTAGCAATGGAGAAAGCCCCATTTGATTCAGTTCAATGAGCGTTTGACCCATTACGCCCCCTTGAACTGGTCGCGAACGGTTTCCCAGAAACCGACCGCAAACGGAATCGCTGCGCCAACAATGCCGCCATAGCTGACGCCTGCATCAGTCACGGTCGCGGTGAATAAATGCCCCTGACCGCTTGCCAGTGCCACGCCTGAGCCAATCAGCGCCAGCCCGCGCACCGTGGAGGGTTGTTTCAAACGGCGCTTTAACGCCTCAAGATAGTTAGCCATTAAATGAAATCTCCTGATTAATGAGCGGACGGTAACGGGGCAGCATCGCCCCGCCCCGTTCCCCGAAAAGTTTGGTCAGTGCAGGTTGCCACGGCTCCCAATTCCAAAGCGTTGCTTCTGCCTCTGGGGTTAACCGGTACTCGCTGGTGAGGTAGAAATCACGAATCATCAACGGGCGTAATTCCACCTCATAAGAGCCGCTTTGCCATTGGGTGAACTCAGCGAGCAGCGAGCCCGCCGGGGCGGTAGCGTCGCTCACTGCGTCATTGACCGCACTGACGGCCTTACCTGCCAGTTTTCGCGTGAGGTACCACACCGCCACGCCACCCAAGACGACGAAACCTAAATCGACCAGACGCCGATTAAGCGAGGGCGATAGCTTGAGTGATGAGGTCATCGTCATAAGGCTGCATCCCGTTTTCGTGTTTGATAATGGTTTTCAGCAATAGCGGATAGTGACCCAATCCCAACGGCGCGTCAGGCGAGACACCAAGTCTAGAAGCCACATGATGGATATACGCCTCTGTGTTGTTTTCATGGGATGGCGCCCAGCGGTTGATAATGCCGCGCACCGTGTGAATCTGATGCTTGTGGCGGTAAGTCATCAGCACGCGGTAAAGCGCACGAATCCCCCACTGTGGCGCGTCGAAGATGATAAAACGGCCATCATTGCCGCGATAGCCTTTCCACGGTGTGCCGTTGTCTTCGATGTTGCCCGGGTTATGGTTGCGGATGCCTCGCGGCGAACTGGATGATTTAGAGAGCATCAACACCCCCGCCAGTGCCGCCAGAATCAACAGGTGTTGCTGCTTCATCGGCCTTTTCCTTTTCTACGGCGCGTTGATGTTCATCCAACAGCCACGCATAGTGCTTATCAAACTCTGTCTGCGTCAGGGCGCTATTATTGCGGGCGTCGGTGTATTCCACCTCGCCGCGTCCGGTCACGGTGTCAAAATGCACCGCCCATTCCCCGCGACGCATTTCAAAGCCGCCATGCGGCCTCATGTCAACGCCTACGCCGTTAACAATGATGAGTTGGTCTTGTGTGATGGCTGTGATTTTCATAATTTTCTAATCCAAATAACGGCGATTGATTTTTGACGGGTATTAATCGTGGTTGATGAACTGGACGCCCCCGAACCGTGACTGTGTGCATGTGAAGAGCCATTGGAGCCTGTATTGGTCGAATAACCACCGGAAAGGTTTCCCGATTTCGGTGAATAAGGTAATGAACCGCTACCACTGGATTTTGACTGCTGCATGCCATGCGTATGACTTGGCATTTGCGCATTGCTTAACGTGTGATTATTCACCCAAACTCTTGTTGTGATAATTGGCCTAGCTTCATCTGAGCCAAACTGTTGGCCAGCCTTGTAAGCACGACCCGCACCCACCACGGCGCGGTCAACCATATCGGCGGCCAACACCCACCCGCTCGGAATGTCGTTCAGCGTACCGGAATGGATTTTTACATCCCCCGATTTCCAACCGCCTGCATTTAGCCGTGGCATCAGTTCAGCTCCTCTAAGGTGCGAACGGTTGCCGCCGTTGGGGAAAACCCAAACACCGCCGCCTGTGTGCTGATTTCAAGGCTTTCGCCAGCATCGACACGAATACCTGTTTCTGCATCCAGCCCCGTCCCGCCGATATAGGTCAACACATCGCAGAAAATCAGCACACTTCGACGGCCAAGCCTCGCAGGAACGATTTCCGCCGCTTGATTGGCCGTTAATGTTGCTTTACTGCTTTGCAGGGTGGCGGCACCAGTGAGAACGGTTTCTAAACGGTCATCAACCAACTTTGCGAGACTCGCAAAAACCGTTAAATCCTGCGGGGTGCCTGACGAGATAAAAAAGCTTTTAAACGGCTTTGGGTGCTCAATGGCAAGCCCCTGGTACAGCACCGTTTCCAGCTCGCTGTCGTCGTGGTACTCAAACCGCACATTGACTGAGCCTGACGCACTGACCACCTTGAAAAAAGTTCCGGTCAGGCCATAAGGCTTAGGCAGGGTATCCGCTTTGATTTTTAACATGCTCATCAGAACTTACCCCGCAGCGCGACGGCCACGCCTACTGCTGCCAGAGACAAAGCGACGTATTTAGTCATGGTTTGCGCAGAACCCGCTTCACTGGACAGGGAGAGGTTTTTTGCCACATCCAGCGCGGCACTTGTGGCACCCGCTGAGGCGGTCAGAGATTGACTAACAACGTCGCGTGACAAATCCCCCATTTCACTGATTGCCAAACGTGAAACGGCCTCATTGCTTTCCAGTGCTTCAGAGCTTGATTTGCTCATCGCTTGCAGTGCTGCCGATACTGCGCCGTGGTCGGTCATGGTAGCGTGAATCGTGGAATCTGTGACACCACTTAGGACGACGCCATTATTGGCACCCTGAATCCCCACGCTCGAATTCAGATTGGTGGTCGTGGTGGTGTTGGTTGTGGTGTTACTGGAGCTACTTTTACCGCCCATGCAAAACCATCCTTAAAACGTATTCATTGGAGTCCGGACGCCATTCGACAAGATGGAACGGCAAGCCCAACATATTGAGAAAACGCAGCTCCCCGCGCCGCTGGGTGTGCACCCGAATAGAAGTACAACCAACCCTTTCAGCCGTTTGCACGATGTGAGGTGCAACACTGGCAAGGCGGTGCCTCCCGGTAAACCCGACAACAACCAGTTCGCGCCCTTCGGGGCGGAGACACATCACAGCGCCGTTACAGCCAAAAATAAACTCATTACCGAGTGCGGTTTGCTCTTTGGCGTCCGTGATGTAATCCCCAAGGCTGAGCGCCAGTGCAGGCGCGGCCACCTCAAAAGGGAGCGGAAACAGGTCAGTTTTTGCGGGTGTAGACATACAGTGCCGCGAGCCCGGTTAACAACAGCGCCCAAGAGGGAATCCCGTTGTTACTGCCGAAATTAATCGCGCCCCCTGTAAAGCCGCTGTTGGTGGTGTGCGTGGTGGTGTTGTGCGCGGCAGAGGGTCCCGCGCTGCCACCTTGCAGCCCACCGCCACCCGTAAGCGAGGTCATCGAGCCAAACATGATGCCCCCTTACTTTTTCAGCAGCAGGACAACAGCACAGACACCCAGCGCGCCAATCATCAGCATTTGATTGCTGACACCCGGCACCAGTGAACCGCGCATCGGTTGCGGGTTAATCTGGCTGGAGTGCTCCGGCTGGCTGGCTACGGGTTGCTGTGAGGCGCCCGTCGCGTCCTGCCCTGCCTGAATGCGTTCATATTCCAGATACGCCCCGGCGGCAGAGCTGAAAAGGTCGCCCGCCTTATCGACAAAGCCACCCCACCATGCATCACCCGAAGGTGCGCTCACGGCGTTAGGGTTCAACGCTCCAATTGCTTGCGCCATCTCGCCCCCTTAGATGCCTTGGTATTGGTCGAGGTACTCGACAACCACATCAACGGCGCCCGGATTTGCCAGCGTCGGACGGATACGGAAATCCTGCACGCCTTCCAGTACCAGCGCCTGAGACATATCGCCTTCGAGCATGAAATCGAGCGACATTTTGTGGGACGATTGCGGGTCGCGGGCATAGTCGGTCTGGATTTTGGCCGCGAGTGTCTTGTCCATCTCGAACACACGCAAGCCGTTCATGTCCAGCTCGCAGCGGGTCACGTCCGGGCTGTAGAGATGTACCGACGCAATGCGGGCACCGCGTGGAAGCGGCAAGTTGTCGATTTCCTGCTCGCCAGCGGTGGCAAACGATACCGGGAAGGTTTTCACCTTGGTGATGATACCCAGCGGTGACTGGTTGCCTTTGATGGCGTGCCCGGTCAGTTTTGGCGCGGTCGCATCGTCTGCAATATCAATCAACAGGGTCAGGGTTTGCACGTCTGAGGTGCCGACCGCGAACACTCGCTGCTGCGCCGGGTCATCCATCTCGGGACGGATAAACCAGATAGGTAGACTCGAAGCCGTGGCCGTGCCGCGCTTGTAGTGCTTGTTCAGGGAGTTCAGGCGCTCGCCATCTTTCCACTTCTGCACCACTTTGCCGTTCACTTCCAGACGGATGTTTTTCATCTGGGCCAGCGCCATGCCGGAGAACTCCAGCAACAGCATGTGATACGCCAGACCTAACGGCAGTTCAAGTGTTGCGGTTGCGCCTGCAACGACGTTCGAAAAGGAAGGGAGTTTATGGGTTAAACGCATAAGTCATACCCCCTTATGCGTAAACGATTTTTTTCACGGGCTCAACGCGGTTAGCGACCCACAGGGTAGCCAGTGACACCAGAATGAGCGGCGCGTATTTCTTAATCATGTGAGTTTCTCCAAAGTGACGTCTCACGACGTGAACAGGGACGCTTCACAGCGTGCCAAGGAGTTATTAGTCAATATCATATTGACGCTGTTTTCAAAGGTTTTTTACAACTTTCCGTTACGTTACGGGCGCTCGGACTACGGTCTCCCGTTGGTGGGTCAAATTGCCCTTTGTGACGGATAAATCCGAACGTTTGAACGCCACCCAATCGAGTTTCACCAGTCCGGCCAGTTCGTCCGGGTTGATGTTCATTTCACGGGCGACGCTGACCCGGTCAGCATCGCGCCCCAACAACCCGGTACGGATAACCGCCGCCTGACTGAGTGCGGTTTTATCCGCCTCTGCGGGGCGTTGGGTCACGGCCATCACCTTAATCGCCCGCTTACGGCCACGGCGCAGCAATCGTCCCCATGCAGGCGGCGCTTTGGCCGGGGTGGTGACATCGGCGATTTCTTCTGCCACCGCCACACAGCGCCCCCACGCAAACACCGCATTACCCCAAAAATCAAAGGCGTCCTGTCCTTCACTGACGAACGCAATTTTTAACCCGCCCGCCGGATGGCGGTAAAGATAATCGAGAAACTGCCGCGCACTGGTCACACGGACAAAGCCGGGCTGGTCTCCATATTCGTCATCCGGGTCAAACACGGCCACGCGGGGCGCCTTATCAATGACGCGTTTGACGTGGGAGGACTTGCCCGCGCCCGTCGTCCCGCATATGTATTCATGCTGTGCATCGAGTGAGGTATCAATCCGTTTCCTATTGCTCATGCAGTACCCCTTCTTGTAAGGCGTTGTCAGGATTGTGTACCGCGCCCGCCGTGTCGTCCGGCAGAGCGTCCTGTTGCGTTTCCGGTGGTTTCTCCTTCGGCGGGATACCCATCGCCAGACGTGACCCGGCGACGCCTGCCACCACCAGACCAAAACCCACCGCCGGGTGGTCAAGGTTGGCGTCAGGGAAATAGTGTTGCAGACACACAGTGCCGCTTTCGGCAATGGCGTCCACCTCTTCGGGCTGGATTTTCCAGTTGGGGCAAACCAGCGCAGACAATACCGTGGTTAGCGTGGCAATAGTGCCTTTGAGCACCGGGTCAGCCGCCATCGGCTCAGCGGGTGCGGCGTCAAATTCCATGCCCTCGCCCGGGTCGCTTTGTGGCGCGTCAGCAGGCAAAGGTTCGCCACCGTCGAGTGCGACGGCAGCAGGCGCGAGCAGTTTCAAATCTGCCCGCACGTCGTGAAGTTCATTATCCATGTCTCTGTCTCCCGACAGTGAGTTGTGTGATTATCCCCAAAGGGCTTTCATGAAACCCTCTTCCTCTGGAGGTGTTTCTTGGTTGTGCTCAGGCAAAGGAATCATTTGCTTTTTGAGCCAGTTTTGCCCGGCGGGCAGATTGGGCTTAATCATACCCGCCTCGCCCAAGTAGTAGAGCTTGCCGCGCTTGTCCTCGCGCACTTCGGCCATGTCGCCCGCAATCGGGCACTTTACGTGCCCTATCGTCTCTCTCGGCATGGTTAGCCCTCCCCGTTTTCAATGGTGGCAGGCTGGCGCTCATCGCTGTTCATGTAAGCGCGGATTTCACGAAGTTCGGTGTTGACCGCTCTCACCCAAACCACCATGAGGCGCAGCGGTGCCAGAAATCGCCCATACACCGGGTGACTGGTCGCCTTTTTCACCTCTTGGTCAATCTCGTTCGTCACTGTCTCCAAATTCTTGTTTTTCGCCATAGCTGTTTAGCTCCAGTTGTTCCGGGTCCCACCCGGTTTCTTTTAGCCAATTGACGCGCGAATCATGAATCATCAGCTCATCCCTGTACGCGGTCAGTTCCCCTGAAAATTGTATTTTGATTTGTTGTTTTAACAGGCGACAGTTCTCAATGTCATCGCTCTGCATATCCCACCCACGACACCCCGTCGCCCAGATTAAGAAACGGTCGAGGTGTTGACGGGCGTTTTCCCCATCGAAATGCACAAGCGGATGGTCATCACTGACCGTGCGCCCGCACTCACGAATTTTGGCGGCTGTGGCATCCATCACCCCGTCCAGCTGAGATAACCTGGCACTGAGTTTCTGCACCCGGTTTTCAATCTGCTCCGGGGTCAGTTTCTTGGATTTTTTCACAATCTGAAGTGCGCGAGCACTCGCCGCGATTTTCTTTTTGGTCTTACTGCGCAAGCGGGTAATCGGCTTTTTCCACTTACCCAGACGGTGACGGTATTCAGCGATAATCGCGCCCATGCAATCGGCCTCGAAGGTAGCAAGGCATTCCCATCCGGGCGCACGGCTACACTTTGCGATGCCGTAACGGTTGCCACGAATCAACCCCTGCTCGCCGTTGTCACCTTTGGCGGCATAGCCCACCGCCTTGATGATGTATTTGCCCGCTGCTTTGCCATGTTTGATGCGCTCAAGGTGCGCAAGGCCATGACCCCATAATGATTCAATGCGTTCAGCCCACGCTCTAAAAAGTGGCTTAGGTACTTGCCAGTTAAGCAACACATGCACATGCGGATTGGGCTCGCCGTCTTCATTGGCCGGACATTCTGCCACCCATATGTAATGAAAATTCCCGTTACGTGGGCGCACTTTCAGTGGGTCGCTTTCCGTTACGTAATGTAACGGGTGGTCGTCTCCGTCGCGTTCCGTTACGTAATGGAAATCAAACCCACGCTGGTAAACCTTTTTTGCCCCATCCAGAAACCGGGAAACCTCACGGCCAATGGTGGTTTCTGGGCTCTCCTCATCTCCGGCAAACAGTTTTGCCCTCGCCTCTGGCGAAAACGTGAGGGTGAGAAAGGTGGTAAACCCGTTATGTAACGTTGCCACGTAAGCGGCAGATTCGAAGATTTTCCCCACAGCCTTCGGTGTCAGTCGCTCGGTGAAACGCGCACCTGTGGTGGGTGCTGGCGCATCCTGCGGACGCGGCTGCACGAATATTCCGGCGCGGTACTTGCCCGACCATGGCTGATGCATGATGCGAAATGCCCGGTTACGCTCCGACACACGATGGCCGTTATGGTGGCTGTAGTCGTCGTGGTGCGTTCTCGGGGTCTGGTCAGCAAACTGAATGCCGACTTCACCGCCGTCCGCTCTGTGTTGCAGGAGCTTTGCCTGATTGGCTATCAGGGTGCGTCGCTGCGCTTCTTTCGTCCGTGTCGGACTTTCGCACCCTTGGACGAGCCTAGCCTCTCCACCGCTTCGCGGTGCGCCTGCGGCGGGCAGGTTTGGGCGTTGGGTATCACGTACTTTCATCCAATGGTCAAAATCCGCATGACGCAGTTTTTGCGCTTGGCTTTCCAGCCACGCTTTCGGGGTTTCCCCGGTTACCGGGTTTTCAAGGCGGGATAAAAGGATGTCGCCGGGGAGAGCTGCCCCGGCGATAAATTGAATGTCTTTTTGGGTGAGCGTCGGGAACGAATCAGGGGCTTTCGCCCCGTCATCGGTGACGCTTAGGGATTCATCGTTCATTTATGCGCTCCAGTATTAGCACCTGAAGCTTCATTAGCACATAGCGACTAATCAGCAACGAAGCCAGATTAGCTCTGATTGCCTCATCATTACGCAAGTCAATCGCCCGCCCTAAATCTTCTTTTCGGCGTAAATAATCACTGTGAGCCAAAGACGCCGCCCGCCGTAGCGCGTTAAATTCCGTAAACATTAGCTGATACATGTAATTCATACCCCACCCCCAGAAATATCTTCTAGGGAGAAAACCACGTAACCGGGTTTCTGGGCGTAATCCGTAATGTAACCAATTTTTCCTTTAGCCCACCTACTACCATCGGACATCATGACCAAATCGCCGACCTCATAACCCCTGTCGTTCTTGCGAATCTCAAAGGGCTTTTTACCCGCTAAAACCGCAGTCAGGAATTGGGCTTCGATTTTCAGCATGTGATTTTTCATGCTGCACCCCCCATACGTCGGGCTTGCATCATGCGTTTAGCGGCACGTTGAAAACGGTCGGAGTAACGAAGGTCAGGACAACCTTGCTTGCGGTTTGGGTCTTTTTTTAGACCGAGGTCGTTACGGATTTTATCAATCCAATACTGATGATTAACTTGTTCCATGTCTGCATCCCCATGCATTAGCGTCAATATTTAGCTTTACATCTCGCACCAATTGACGTCAATACGGGTATAGACTGTGGTATCCGACAAAATGTCGAGCTAAGATTTAACAAATAGCGTCAAGGCGAGGGTGACAAGTGGAATACTTAAATAAACTTTTGGACGATGTAAAAGACAGGTACAACATACCTTCAGACTATGCGTTAGCTCAGAAGTTAGAGGTTCCGCGCGCTACGGTTAGTAGATGGCGTCAAAATAAGAATTGTGCCGAGTGGGATGTCATCTTCAAATTGGCGGATTTACTGCAACTGGATGATCAAAATGTCGTCTATAACATCCTTGCCGAAAAGACCAACAATCCCCGTGTAATCAAAGCCTTAGAGTGTGGTCGCCCTGCCTAAAATCTATTTGCCCTTTTATACATAATGCGCACTAAAATATTTAGATTTAACACTCAATATCGCTATAGATTGAGCTTCAGTTTGCTCATATCAAATCATGATTGTCAGCTTTCTATGTTACTTCTGGTTGGCATCATTCTGACAAAATTGAATCTATGTTTCCTCTAACGTCTTTCTGTTTTCATCTTGCAGCCAAACCTCAAAGCCGAAAAGCTAATCCTCATCAAAGCGTGCATCTATCTACCGAACGACTTCAACTGGCAAGGCTTCAAAATCGATCAAGACCGCGCCATTCTTATCACTCCGTCAGGTGCGGTGTTCCATCCCAGAGAGCTTGAAGCCTTTCCTATATAGCGCAAGTATTTTGCGCTGGTTCGCCGCCATGGACACGTCCCGGATGCGCCATAGCATCTCCCAAACCGCCAGTAACCGAATACCGATGAACAGGCTGCGCCACCCAGTGCCTATTGAGATTGCAAGCGTTTCCAGTATATCCACCCTAATTTCTTTCCATTTAAACGACAGATAACACACGATTGAGCGAAATCCAAACGTATCAATGACCACCGCTGCAACTACATACCAGAAATATTCCGGGACAGCTTTCAACGCGGTAAAACCTGCATCCACATACGGCGCATAATCCGGAAGAAACGACAGCATCAAGGGCACAAAGATCACCAGTAAAATGAATTCATCTTTCATACCGCTTTTATAGGCATTACCCCAGCCAAACGTGCAAATACACTTCCAACCCACTGCGCTATTTGCTTCATTTTTCGTTACACACTTTGTTACAGCACTAAGCACAAAGGTAATGGAAACCATAATCGAACACTGTATTATTGTCGGAGAATGTTCACATTCGTATGGAGTGATTCGGCATTTGCCAAGGAAGTGAACAAGGATCGTTGAGCAAGGAAGTCTTAAATACGGCAATAAAAAGGCTTTAATATGAACAAAATGACTATCGCACTGGTTGTCGCTTTATCCGCACCCTCTTTTGCGTCTGAGACATCAGACAATACTTACCTTTTCGGCGGATACAAAGGTGGTGACCGCAGCGGTTTTAACCTGGGGGCTGGATATCAATTCAATAATAATCTGGCTATCGAAGCATCGTATGCATATGGTGGGGATGAAAGTTTCTATGAGTTTGAAGGAAACAATGGCACCTATCGAACCAAAATTAATGTTACCAATACCTATATGATGTCCAGCCCATCCAGTGATGCTTGGTGGGGGTAAATGTGGGGTATCGTTTTAGCTGACACTGGCGTAATACTGCAAGCATTAAAGAGTCCTGCTTGGGGCTCTTCTTTTATCTAGCTACTCTAACTTTCGGCCCAAAAATAAAACCCCCTTTCGGGGGCCTTTTCTTACGAGTTGTGTCTACTCATACTTTAAATTTGTTTAACTCATTTTCTTGCTGACCGGCTAAATCAGAAATCGCTACACAAAGTGTTTCTTGTTCTTTCGCCCGCTGTGACAGAGTTTCACTGATGTCACGAATGTTATCGGTGTTCTGCTGGATATCATTGGCGGTATCCCGTTGCTTAAATGAAGACTCTGAGATCTCATTGATCAGCTCGTTGATACGGTAAATGTGATTGTGAACGTCAGTGAGAGCAGAATTTGCTCCGAGCACCACTTCCTGTGTACTTGATGCAGTGTTGCGGCTCTTGATAATGACGCTTTCCGCTTCACCTACACCAGCTTGTAGCTGGGCAATCATATTTTTGATTTCTTCTGTAGAGGTTTGCGTGCGAGATGCGAGTGCGCGTACCTCATCGGCGACGACGGCGAACCCCCTACCCATTTCTCCAGCGCGCGCCGCCTCAATGGCAGCATTCAATGCCAGCAGGTTGGTTTGTTCGGCAATGTCAGTGATCACGGTAAGAATAGACTCAATGTTGGCGCTGTATTTAGCCAGTTCATTCACTTTAGATACTGCCGTTTCCATCTCTCCCATCAGTAAGTCGATCGAGGTTTTCGTTTTCTCTACAGATTCACCGCCTTTGTTGGTGGCTTCGGTGCTCTCTGCAACCACTTCAGCGGCATTGCGCGCCCGTTCAGCAACGTCATTTGAAATATCTGTCATCTCATGGATGGCGTGAGACACCAGACTGATTTCTTTGAGTTGGTGTTCAGCACCTTCAGCCGCATTTTTGGCAGATGATACTGTCTGGCGGACGTTGTCAGATACTTGATCTGATGTTCCTTTAATGCTTTTTACCAGCGTTTGAAGATAATCAATAAAACCGTCAAACTCTTTAGAAACACCGCCGAATTCATCGTTACTTTTAATAGCAAGACGTTTTGTCAGGTCGCCGTCACCACTGTTGATCTCTTCAAGGCTTTCACGCAAGTTGACAAGAGGTCTGAGCTGGCGCGAGGTCACCATACTCAATAGCAGCCCAATCAAAATCGCGCAAACCGCAGTAGTTATCATGGAGACAAAGCCGAACTCCTCGCTGTTAGCCATAAGAGTTTGTTCGTCGAGCACAACACCTATTAGCCAGTTGGTGCCAGTAAGCTTATCCAATTTATGGAATACAGTGAGTGCAGAACCGTTATCTGTTTCAACTTTCTGAAACGCTTCATCAAGTACTGGCAGGGTGTCGCCTTTGTAGAGCTTACTGATTTTCAGACCATTAAGATCGCCATTCGGGTGGCTGATGATGGTACCGTCAGCACTCAATAGAAAGGCATAACCTGTGTTATTGAAATTCAGTGTGTTAAGTGCTTTTGACACAGTGTCTAAGCTTAGGTCACCGCCGAAGGCTCCTTTCGAAACACCATTGTCATAAAGATTTGCAACAGCTGAGATGAGAATTTCTTTGGTTGCAGCATCCGCATAAGGGTCGGTGAGCCTTGCAGAACTATTCTTTTTAGCGAAAGGATACCAAGGACGTTTTCGAGCATCCCAGCCTTCAGGATTCCAACTTGGGTTATTGGTGATACGTTTCCCGTCGGTATCGAGCCCTCCGAATATCAGGATGAACTCTTCTTTAAGTATCGGAAGGTCGAAGGTAGTTTGAATAGTCTCTGCACTAAAGTCGGCATTGATGTTCTCGGCCATCATATCGATGAGGGCAAGTTTACCGTTTAGCCAGTTGGTTATTTGCTCTCCCATGGCTGCAGTGGTCTCAAGGGTGTTTCGTTTTGACATGTCCAGCTCTTCTTGTTTCACGTTCTGGTATTGAAACCAGGAAAGCGCAGAGAGCACTCCGATAACAACTGTTGTAGAAAGTAAAGCAACACGATAAGAAACTTTCATTAGCGATACCCGTACTTGATTCGTAGTAAATTGATTCAGTAGATCAATTTTTATTGGTATCACTTAATGAAGCAGACGATGTAATCTCAATCCAGAGCTTGTTAATGATTATTGAGTGTTTTGTAATTAAATTGAGCTAAATGTGTCATAAATTTTTACAATCTATTTATTCACTTAAACTTTGAGTGTTCAAGTAAAATAACAAATGAAAATAAACCGTCTATTTTTATAGACTCTTCATTCTCACTGACACTTTCACGCCGCGATATTCGACCTGCTCTATTTCTTCAAACCCAATCCGACTATATAAACCACCATCTAAATGCTCAGTTTGAAGATGAAGTTTTTCAACGCCTAAGGTCCTCGCCAATCGTTCTAACTCTCCGACCATCTTCGATGCAACCTTCTTGCCACGATGCGCTTTTTCTACATACACGCCGCCCACCCAGTGTTCTTTGTCGGTGTAGATGCTCATTTCATGATGGCAGAGGTAGGAGCAGCCAAGGATCTCGTCTCCTTCAACGGCATATATCATCAATGGCAGTTTATCTCTGTTGAGATATTCGCTGAGCTTCGTTTGATTGCGCTCAAGCGTGGCCGCTGCGTTTAGATGTCCCCATTCGTTTAAAAACCATTTAGCGACGGTAGGAAGCGTTTCTGGCTTATCTGCCAGGAAGATGAATTTCATGATTTGGCCTTATCCATAAGGTTCTTGGTTTTAACCAAGAATACAGACCATAGAAGATACCACCTAATGGAAATGCCCAAAGCGAGAATGAGAGCACTTCTATAAGCCTTTACCGGTAAAAAGCGGTGTAATAGCAGCATAAAAAATCGCGGTAGGAATTCCCCACAACAATACCCCGTAAATCAGTATATGTTTGGGCATCCCCACTGCGATTTTTTGTTCAAGTTTTTTAAGATCTTCTGGGCTTGTCACGGACGGCTCGCATGATTATGTGTCCATGCGTTGTTTATGCCTGCTGACTCTCTCCTGCAAAGTTGCGGCAATGATTGTTGAGAGTTCAGTCGCAGGTGTAGATGTGCTGTCGAGTTCAAGATCATATTTCAAATGGAATGGTGACGTTGAAAAGCCATGTCTTGCCTCATCTATCGTCCTATCCCCGCGATCAAATGTGCGTCTTTCTAACTCAGTCAGTTCGCAGTGTAGTCCGACATATAAACGCTCATGGTTCTCAAATGCCAAATCCATTTGCAGCGCACCCTGCGGAGTGGAGATAACAGCATCAAAAATGACTTTGTTACCCGCTTCTAGCAGTGCGTTTACGCAAGAAAATGCCCCTTTAATCAATGTGTTTGGATCGAGTGAACGCCAGTCATTTTCCTGATTGCAGTGCTCAAACACAGAAGGAGGAAGTGAATATACCAATGTATCAATCGAGAAATAGAGCCAGTTTTCTGGAAGAAACTGCTCCTGGAGAGCTTTTGCCAGCGTGGTTTTACCCGCCCCAGAGGCGCCATCGAGAACGATTAAGTTTGGGCTCATAGAGAAATTGCCTCTTTGTTGTTTTTGTTGGCGATATGATTCTTGTTCTGGCTTCCGGATGAAAGTTTTTATGGATTAGAAGACCCAAAAATGCGATCCATACGCACACTGTTTCAATGATGATTCACTCATTTTTATGCAATGACACTGCAAATCAAAGGGGCATTTGTAATTTAAAGCTGACTTATTGCACTGTTGATTGATGTGACTCGAAATATTGTATGACTTTCTTGTAGCCCGTTCTATCTGTACTAAGGTTCTTGAAACGCCAATAAAAAGCCCGACTTATTGGGCAAAATCGTCAGTCACTATCAGGAAAGTAAATGGCTAAAGATCCTATCATCGTCGGTGGTTTCGTGGAAGATTATATAACCATGGTTCCTTTCCAAAGTTCTGGGGTATTCAGTATCTGTGATTTGGCGGGAAAACCGGAACGCAAAACTATCAAAACAGCCATCCAAGATGGTTGTTTCTAACCGCACTATTTCTGCTTATCCCACATGCGCACCAGCATTCCCGGCGCATGCGGCCTAGCTAAAACAGTTCCAAGCAACACTCACTCGATAATTATAAGAATCCAACACTAAGCCTCCCATTTGGGCGCGAGTCGCGCCCTTTTTTTTTTTAGACTTCTCTTATTTTTAGCCTCATACTTTCAAACAAATAAGTAGTAAAACAGACAGAATGACGAGACTTTATTTTGTAGCTCCACCATTAGTTATAGTGCGTTATGTTTTATAGCCATTGTTTCATTTCAGTACTCACTGAATAGAAAACGTCAGGAGCGAAATCTCTAAGTGAGTCTGGTGTTAGCTGGGGTTTAGCCACCACGACATAGCGTAATGGGTGTCGTTATGACCGTATATGACAACATTTCCCCTTTTCCCCGGCAAAGCAGTTTGCATCTGCAGTGTGGGACCAAACGCCAGGTTTCGCATGTTGGCGCCAGACAACACCCACTGCGGCTTGTTGTTTTTCAATGCAATCTTGGCGATGGGATAAGTATCAGCCCACGGCCAAGGGGCTTGGTTCTCGCCCGTTTGTTTCTGCTTCTCCCAAGCATGAGCAATCATGAGTTGGGCGAGTTGCGCCTTAGCTTTGATGTATAGGCCATTTGCCATGATGACACCTCCACACAGGAAGCTGGCGATAAAAACGAGTTGCCAGGGCTTCTGTGGAAAATAACGACGGATGACTTCCATGTATACTGACCTTCTATTGGAAAACGTCACGTGATGCGCGACTGAAGCGAATCCCTACCGCACTGACAGCCAGCATCAACCCTCCCAGTAACATCATGAAGGTGCTTCCTAAACCACTTTGTAGCATGGCGACGTTGTTTTTGGGCGCATGAGGATTGATTTGATGTGGCTTTGCTTTCTCATCCAACGGTTGGCTTGGGTTGTTATCAACGGCGACCAGCGATGTATGCTTGGTGACAATGTGATGGTTTAAACCCAGCTCTGTGATTCGGTTTTCTTTCTCACCTGCACTCAAGCTTTGATTGAGGGTGATACTTTCTATTTGTTTGCGAGCCCAAAGTACGTCGATACCTGTCGCAGCGCCCGCCTGAATCGCTTCAAGGTCAATATCAAGTTGCCATGGTGCGTCACTTTGAAAGCCTGTTAGCTGTAATGTGCTCGCGTTTTCGGGGATGGTAAACGCCAAATCTAAAGGCTGGGCTTTGTACAGATCCGGCACTGGGTTTGGCCACGAATCGACAGGCTCGCCGTTATCCCATTTCACGGTGATGTCTTTCATTACTGGGCTTGAAAGCTTTTCAAACAGTGGCTTTAGGGATGTAGAAACTTCGTTGAGGTTACTGATATGAGTGAAGCTTCCTTTACCTGATACGGCAGCGCGCTGCATAAAGGCACTGTTTGGCGCAGAGCCGATCCCTACGGTAAACAGCCTCCTGTCCATCAAGCCTTTGGATATAACGCTGTAAAGTTCGTCTTCATTGCCAATGGCACCGTCTGTCATAAAGACAATTTGGTTGAGGTAACCAGTCATTGGCTCTGAGGCATATGCCAACTCTAATGCTGTCGCCATTTCGGTACCGCCGTCTGCTTCAATCCCACGAACAATGCTGCTGACTAAACCGATATTTTTGAGGGTTGCTTGCACAGGCACTGACGAATAGCGACGCGCTTCGTGGTTAAAGATAATCAGGTTGAAGTAATCGTCGGCTTCAAGGCTGTGCAGCGCGTAGATGACAGCCTCTTTGGCTTGCTCTATGGATTCACCATACATGGAGCCGGAGATATCCAACACCAAGGTGATGTTTTGTGGGATACTGTTGGTCTGCTTAGATTGCGGCGGCATCGCCATCAAAAGGCCGTATTTCTCGCCTTCCTTTTCCTGCACAAACATGGCTGCTACCGGCATGCTGGAAGCCGCTGGTCGCCATTTCAGTACAAAATCCTGATTGGCGATTTCCATTTCGCTCAGTGTGACGGAATAGCGACTATCAGAGACTTTCTGGACATTAATAGATGCCGTGGTGCTTTCGACAAAATCAATGGGCAAACCCATGTTGATGTCTGCTTCCAAGGTAAAAGCGATTTCATCTTCCAGCAATGGATCACGATACTCCGGCGTGATTTCATTGGCATCCGGCACCTGACGCGTTGCCACTGCCCATCCGTTTTGCATTTCCTGTAACGGTGTTACCACTTCTTCAACGCGTTGGTCGCCTTCTTCTACGACTGAGTCTTCGGCGTTCTTTCTTGCCTGCAGTGCCGTCGAATCTGGCAAACCCGGAATGTAGCGATGCGTGAAGGTGGTTGGGAAACGAAGGCTGAACTCGCCATCTTCATAGTGAACCGTCTCCTGATATTGGATATTCACCACAATGGTTTCACCAGGCGCGACATTGGCAATCTGCGTAGAAAACAAGTTCGCGCGGTGCTGTTCCACCAAAGAAGCTTTTTTGCCCTGCTCAGCGGCGCGATTGAAGGTTTCCCTCGCTTGTTGTTTCTTCTGGATTTCACCTTCAATGATGCGCTCACCGATTTGAATCGTCAGATGATCAACCGCTGCATTCTGAGGTAGCGGAAACAGATAACGGGCGTTAATCCAATCGTCTGTTGGATTGGTAAAACGCTGTTCGACCTTCACGCGATTGACCAGACCGTTTATCACCATATCTGCACTGGTGGAAAGCTGAGGCGCTGCCGTCCAGAGTTTGTCTTCGCTGTTTTGCGTTTGTATATACAAGCCACCTTCTTCCTCACTGGCAAAGGCAATTGCCGGGAGGAACATGATGAAAAGCGCTGTCAGCAGCCAATCTGCTAACGGCGCTTTGAATGAGATTTTGGAGATTTTCAGGGAGTACATTGCCACTTCCTTGACCTGTTGTTATTGACTGGCATTACACCAAATCAATCTGTCGGTTCCGGGTAGCAACTGAGGCCAATTCAGACCAATTGTGGCAAGATTATGGCAGCTCAACACCTTTAAGTTATAGTGCGTTAAAGGATGTAAAACAGCAGGAGACATGCTCCTGCTTAACTTATTGATTTAACGTGTGATCAGTCGTATTTACCCTTTCACACAAACCACTTGCTTCAGGGTATGCACCACTTCGACAAGGTCTTTCTGTGCTTCCATGACTTTGTCGATATCTTTGTAGGCGTGCGGGATTTCATCAATCACTGCTGCATCTTTTCGGCACTCAACACCTTCCGTCGCGGCAACTTGATCTTTGATGCTATAAACCTTTTTCGCCTGTGTTCTCGACATCACACGCCCAGCGCCATGACTACAGCTTTCGAAGCTTTCTGGATTGCCAAGCCCTCGAACGATGAAGGACTTCGCCCCCATGTTACCAGGGATAATCCCCAGTTCGCCCTTGCCAGCCCTCACCGCGCCTTTACGAGTGACATAGCATGACTTACCAAAGTGCGTTTCCCGCGAGATATAGTTGTGGTGACAATTCACCGCCACGTCTGCCGTTTCAAATGGCACTGGGATTTGTTTTCTCAGCGCTGTAATCGCATTGATCATCATGATTTCACGGTTCTTCGCGGCAAAATCCTGCGCCCATTCGACAGCTTCCACGTAATCGTTAAAGTAGTCGCTGCCCTCTTCCAAATACGCCAGATCCTGATCGGGAAGGTGGATCTGGTGTCGTTCCATCTCCTTCTTCGCCAGTTCGATAAAGTAGGTACCAATGCGGTTTCCTACGCCACGGCTACCAGAGTGAAGCATGATCCAAACTGCGTCGTTTTCATCCAGACAAAGCTCCAGAAAGTGGTTCCCCGTTCCCATGGTGCCAAGATGGTTAACGTGGTTGCTTTTCCTGATCGCCGGATGCTTATGGCAGATTGCCTCGAAGCGCAGTTCCAGCTTTTTCCACTCTTTTTCTACCACTTCAGGGATGTTATGCCACGCGCCGCGGTCGGTTTTTCCTCGCCCTAACGTTCTTCCATGTGGAATCGCCGACTCAAAGGCATGTCTGATACCACTGAGGTTATCCGGTAGCTGTGAGGCTTTCAGCGAGGTTTTGGTCGCGAGCATCCCACAGCCGATATCCACACCTACTGCTGCCGGAATCACGGCTTTAACCGAGGGGATCACGCTACCAATCGTAGCCCCCATACCAAGGTGGACATCCGGCATTACGGCAATATGGGAGTGAACAATATCCATAGATGCGATGTTATTAAGCTGTTGGCGTGCCTTATCTTCAAACGGTACGCCTTTGGTCCACGCTTTTATCGTTGCTTTGTTTTCGTTTTTAATTTCGATGTAGTTTTCAGTACACATTGTGCTTTCCTTGATGACGCGCCTTACCGTATTTGCTTCACGGCAAGACGCGTTTTCTATGTCATTTTCACCACGCCTTGCATGAGTCCTTCCAGACCACCGTAGACGTTGAGGTTGCTGATTTTGTCCGCCACTTTTTCAAGTGCTTCCAGCTCTTTCAGGCGCATCAGTGTTGGGTTATTTTCCATCACTTTGGCGGTGTTGTGCAGGCTTCGTGTCGCTGCCGTTTCCTCACGACGTTTGATCACGTTGGCCTCTGCCGCTTTTTGTGCTTCAACCACCTGGTTGAGAATCGCTTTGATTTCACCCGGTAAAATGATGTCTTTCATACCCACGTTGCCTAACTCGACACCGACTGCTTTCAGATTTTCTGCCACCAGCTCTTTCACGGTTTCACCCACGTAGAGCTTATCCAGCAGTAAATCGTCCAACGCTTTGGTGCCAATGGCTTCACGCAGCGCTAACTGCAGTAGTTTGTAGGCGTATTGCTCGACATCATCCACGCTGCTAGCTGCTGTTTCAGCATCCAAGATGCGGATGTTGGCGGTTAAGTTGATGCGCAGGCTAACGCGATCTTTGGTCATGATTTCCTGACCTGACACTTCCAGAATCTGGGTGCGCGTGTCATAGCTTTTCAACTGAAACTCACGGTTGAACTGCCAGTAGCCATAAGTACCCGGAGACAATTTTTCCGACAGCTTACCGTCGATATAAAGCAGACCGACATGGCTGTTTTTCACTGTCGCCACCGCTACGGGTTTCACTGCGACCGTCGATTCACTGCGTATCAAACGCGTCGCCAGGTTCACACCGGCTTTGTTGATCAAATACAGCGTTTTATCTTCCACCAGCGGTGTATCTGCAATGTCGATACGATCCAATCGGATCTCACCGGCATCTTTCCACATAAACAGACGCTCTCCCGGTGCCACCACACCACGCAACATGCCATCAAGATACAACATGCCTACTTCAGTATCCTGAAGTTTCTCGTGTTGGATGTGCTCCTTCAAAGAGGCTGAGCCTTGGTATAAGCGCTCTCCGTTTTTCTGGGAGAAATACAGCTCATCGATATCGAAAACTTCGAATTCAACATCGTCTTTCATGTCCCAAATTTTGTGTAAACCCGGCGTAAGCACTTGGGTCAGTTTCTGGTTTTGATAAACCAGTGCGCGTTCGTTTTCTGCGATTTTGATGGTTTTACGAAACATAATCTTTTTCCTTGTTTAGTGAGAAACGAAAGGACACAGCGTGACGATGCAGTGGCAACTGTCGCTCTTGGTAAAGGGAGCTTCCTGCCTGCTTTACCCCTCTGCGCGGTTGCGTCTTCATCTCATTGGTTGCTCCGTTCGTTTCCTTGCTTCCATTTGTAAGCGTTATCTGAGTGGGACTCGAACCCACGACATACGAATTGACTTCGCCGTTCTACCAATTGAACTATCAGTTAAGGTGACTAGAGCGGGAATCGAACCCGCAGGTGACGGAACATGTCCGCTGCTTTACCGTTTAGCTATCTAGTAGTTTTTGGGGAATCGAACCCTCGGCAGTTTCCTGCTCCCTCCCAGGGGAAGCGTGATTGGTATACACAGTCACAGTGTGAGGTGCACCGGGGTGGTATTCAGAACCACACGCCGCTAATCACGAACTTGTTATTCCAAGTCACGTGCCAGTTTAAAAAAATGAGTAAGAATTAATTTTTATTTTATTTTTTTTATTGAATTAAAATATTTTCAGTCGATTATCAGTCACCAGATTTATTGCCAGTAATATTTAAATATTAGATACTTTTGGATATGGATATATCTTTTTGGATATGAATGTAGTGATGAAGAAAACGATTGTTGTCAGCCTTTTGGGCACACAGTTAGACAGAATTGGAAAACGGGTTGATAGATGGACGCGCTGGAGACCAAATGTCGGATTGGTTCAACAAGAAAGCCTGTCTATCGACACGCTTTATTTACTGCATGACAACCATTCCAAGCGCCTTGCCAATAACGTTGCCGTTGATATCGAATCCGTTTCGCCAGACACAAGCGTTGCCTTATGCCAGATGAACTTCGCCGATCCGTGGGATTTTGAAGAGGTGTACGCCAAGCTTTATGACTTTTGTGAAGCGATGGATTTCGACATCGATAATCATGATTACCTTTTCCACATCACGACGGGCACTCACGTGGCACAGATTTGTAGCTACCTGCTGACGGAGAGTCGTCACTTTCCGGGGAAGCTAATCCAGTCTGCGCCTGATCTGTCCAAGGAAGATAAGACCATTGGCCGTGTGCAGATTATCGATCTGGATCTGTCTCGCTATGACCAGCTCGCCACGCGCTTTGATAATGCACGAATTGAAGACGAAACCTTTTTGAAAGGCGGCATAGAAACACGCAATGAAGCCTTCAACCTGATGATTTCGCAGATCGAAAAGGTCGCGATTCGCTCAACCGCCCCTATCCTGCTTACCGGACCAACAGGCGCAGGGAAAAGCCAACTCGCTCAGCGCATCTATCAGCTCAAAAAGCGCCGGTCACTTATCAAAGGCGAGCTTATCACCGTGAACTGTGCAACGCTTAGAGGCATGAATGCAATGGCAGCGCTGTTCGGACATACCAAAGGCGCTTTCACGGGCGCTTCTGCGGCGCGGGAAGGTTTTCTGCGCTCCGCCGACAAGGGGCTGCTGTTTCTGGATGAAATTGGCGAGCTTGGGCTTGAGGAGCAAGCTATGTTGCTTCATGCCATCGAATACAAGCGGTTTCACCCTGTTGGCAGCGATAAGGACGTAAACAGCGATTTTCAACTCATCGCTGGTACAAACCGTGATTTGAAAGCCATGGTGATAGAGGGCGCGTTTCGTGAGGATTTGCTGGCGAGAATTAACTTGTGGACGTATCCACTTCCTGGACTGAAAGATCGCAAAGAAGATATTGAGCCTAATCTGGATTATGAAGTGATGGCCTTCGCCGAGAAACATGGTGATCGCATTCGCTTCAACAAAGAAGCGCGTGATAAGTTCCTCTCCTTTGCACTCTCTCATCAGGCGACCTGGAACAGTAACTTCCGCGACTTGAGCTCTGCAGTCACCCGATTGGGCACATTGGCAGATTCATCGAGAATTGCAGTTGAAGATGTAGACGATGAAATAGCGCGTCTCTCTGGCATGTGGAGCGGCTCGTCATATGAACATGAACGTTCCTTTCTGTCTCTCCTTGATAACGAAGCCAGGGATGATTTGGACACCTTTGACGCGCACCAGCTTAACTATGTGTTGAGTGTATGTGACCGACATGATTCGATGGCATCTGCAGGACGTGAATTGTTCAATATCAGCCGAATGAAAAAGGTTCAGTCTAACGACTCAGCGAGGCTTCAAAAGTATCTGGCAAAGTTTGGGGTTTCTTGGAAGGAATTGAAGAAAAAGTGAGCTATGAACTACTGGTAAGGTGATGAAATTCCAATGGTAAATTTATAATAACGAATACTTACGCACAAACCATTTTATTTCCCTCGGAAAATTTTTCACTTGAGTGATAAGTCATTCAATTCAATGAATAAAAGACGTAAAACTGCGCGAATACAAAAACGGACGCTTAGTAGGCGTCCGTTCTTGTACTTAGTATTTGCTCACCACCAGCTCAGTGTAGCCAGTATCAGGATCATGCTCTCGACTGAACCCGTAACCATCAAACTTCAGTAAACACACTTCCGCGGTGTGACTGACAACACACCCATCCATCAAGTGCCCGCCTGTGACAGCGCCTTGTTCATCCGCAACCGAAATATGTAAATGAACATGCTCTGGCGTGAGCGTGCCTGACACAGAAATGATTTCGAAAGGCTCAGATTTTCTCAGCGTAGATTTTCCATCCGCCACACGAATCGTTAATTCAGACAGACACCCTACCAGCGATGCAACACAGCCAGCTTGAATGTGGTGCGATTTCACTGCATCGAGTATGGACTGCTTGAGATCTGCGCCTCTGGTAAGACGAAATGCAATGGGTTCAACAGATGACATGGCGACTTAAACGATGGTTATTTAAATGACTTGTGTGGGAAAACGTTGCAGATACGTTGTTGCACTTTGTGGTCAATATCTTTTGATAGAACCAGCTTGGCAGGATTAAAACGGTTTCGATACACCTTGATGGTGCCGCTGAAAGGCGTTCGTTTGTTGATTTCTTCACAGTCATGAAGAAAACCATGAGGGATTTTCCCTTTCTTATTAACAAGCTGACCGTCCTTAAACTTGATAAGAATAATAGGACGGTCAACCAAAAGATAAGCAAATAAAGCGATAAAGCTGGCTGCGAGAAAGTACTCCATGCAGACTCCTTACATGTCGAGCAAACTACTCAAATCCTTCTTCAGCGCATCTACTTTCTTGTTAGCATTCTGGGAACGGTTGGCTTCACCAATCAGGTATTCAATCGTGTCCGAGAGCGTCGCATCGAGTTCCTGCGCTTTCAAAGACAATTTTTCCCAAACTCGGAAGTCCAGGTCAATCGACTTTTTGCGAGTGTGCTCTTGTTCAGCATTAAAGTGACGCTTACGCTTCGCACGAATCGCCTGCTTGAGCTTAGTATCAAGCTCTGAAGACATATGTTCGCCGATCCATTCGATCACTTTTGTAGGCTCGTGTTCGAGCGCTAACAGTGACTTCACCGCAGCTTCGACCTCGCTGGTGTCGACATAACGCGTAACGTTCGCACCTTCTTTATGCTTTTTGACCAGATAGATCCATTTCCATCCGGCTTCGAGGTTTTCAAGTTGTTGATATTTCATAATTCGAGTTTTATTTGGTTGAGAGCAAAATAAATGTGAAATACAGTGACAGCGTAACAGCAGTTTACTTTTTAATCAAATTAACTCTGCGTATCTCTTTGATCTTTTCTATTCAGATATCAAAACTGAACCCTTTTGTATCGAGGCTCTATTCACTTCGTTTCTTTAACACCGACAACTGGTTATCTTCGCTACTTTGAAGGAGCGTATTCATTTATACTCATCGGTAATTAATACAATGAAAAAGTTGATACCCAAACGTATGCAAGAAGTTTCCTGGCAGTCCGTCGTGCCGCAGTTTTCTCATGTTGAAGCGCACATTCGTCAATACGCCGCTATCGAAGCGACCTCTCCTTGTGCATTGCAACCGAGATTAAAAAGCAGCATTGAACGTCTCGTTCATGAGCATCACTTCCCGCGTCTTCTTCTGGTGACAGCGCCAGATGTTTATGACTACCTGAAATTGCTCGAGAACATGGCGAAAGCGGCGCTACCGTCAGATGATATGCCTGTGGTCATCGCAGAGAATATCGATGAAGTTCAGCTGTTTGGCGCAGTGTATCCGAACAACTCGGATGTGACAACGTCACGAACTGTAAATGGTCTCCTCCATCAAGCAAATGGCGGCGTGCTTCTCATTTCTCTTGGCTGCATTCTTGCCCAACCCAACGTTTGGAGCCGATTGAAGTCTCTACTTTCAACAAACAAGCTTGGCTGGAAAAGCGCAAAGCCTGATGTTTACTGCGAGCTACCACCACCTTCAGAAATTTCCGTCAGAGTTATCGTTGTTGGCGATCGCGCATTGATGTCTGACTTTGAAGCTGGCGAACCTGAATTACATGGTTTGGCGAGCTACACCGAATTCGAACAGGACATGTATCTGACTGAAGAGAACGTTGGTACCTACCTGTCAGTGCTAAAAGGCCATCAACAAGCTTTTGGTATCAAGCCTCTCGATCCAGAAGCCGCTCAACGTGTTATGCAGGCTGGTGCAAGATATACCGAAGATCAGGAAAGATTGCCGCTCTGCCCGCTTTGGACACAAACCTTATTGCGAGAAGCTGACTACCAAAGCACTGGCGAGACAATTGTGGCAGCAGATGTTGAAGCTGCCATCGAAGCCAAATACTTCAGGGAGTCTTACCTGCCATTACGCGCGGTTGATGACATCCACAAAGGTCAGGTATTCATTGATACCCGTGGCGAACACATAGGTCAGGTAAACGGCCTAACAGTGATTGAAATGCCAGGACATCCGATGGCTTACGGCGAGCCCGCACGTATTTCCTGTGTGGTTCACTTCGGTGACGGCGATATTGCAGATGTTGAGCGTAAAGCAGAACTCGGTGGCAACATACACGCCAAAGGGATGATGATCATGCAGGCGTTCGTTAGTGCTGCGCTGGACTTAGACGAACCGCTGCCATACTCCGCCTCCATTGTGTTTGAGCAGTCTTACTGTGAAGTTGATGGCGACAGTGCTTCCCTTGCTGAGCTTTGTGCGTTTGTCAGTGCCCTGTCTCAAACCCCAATTAATCAAAGCATCGCCATCACCGGTGCTGTTGACCAATTTGGACGTGTACAGGCCGTTGGCGGCATCAACGAAAAAATCGAAGGCTTCTATCACATCTGTGAGCATAGAGGTCTGACAGGTGATCAGGGCGTTATCTTGCCCAAGACCAACCTCAACGCGCTGTGCCTGAGCAAAGAAGTCACTGAAGCTATTCGCGACGGAAACTTCCACATTTGGGCAGTCGAACATGTTGAGGAAGCTTTCCCACTGATCACAGGCTTACCATTTAGCGGTGATGAGGAAGAGGAAAATGGTGTTGAAACTGAGACACTTCTCGGCAAAATAGCCCAGAGAATTGATGTTTTTCATCACGGTGAGACCCGTCACACATCCTTAATAAATAAGCTTAAAAACTGGTTAAAACACAACTGATCCGAGTTGTTTAGCTTACACGTGTACGCTAATCTGCTCCTATCTTTTTGCAGGAGCAGTTTAATGCTAATGAAACGCCACTCTTATGACAGAGACGACCTCCTAGCCTCTAGCCAAGGAGAGCTTTTCGGCCCAGGTCGTCCACAACTTCCAGCACCTAACATGCTGATGATGGATCGCATTTCTAACATCACGGACGAAGGTGGTGACCACGGCAAAGGCTTTATCATTGCCGAGTTAGACATTACTCCAGACCTGTGGTTCTTCGATTGCCACTTCCCTGGTGACCCAGTTATGCCTGGCTGTCTTGGCCTTGACGCGATGTGGCAGCTGGTTGGATTCTTCCTCGGATGGGTCGGTGGTGAAGGTAAAGGTCGCGCACTGGGTGTTGGCGAAGTGAAATTTACCGGTCAAATCCTGCCTACGGCAAAGAAAGTGACTTATGAAATCCAGATGAAGCGCGTTATCAACCGCAAACTGGTGATGGGTCTGGCTGATGGCCGTGTGCTGGTGGATGGCAAAGAAATCTACGTAGCGAAAGACCTGAAAGTAGGTTTGTTCCAAGACACCTCTTCTTTCTAAGTCGATATCGACACGCCAAATTCTAAACCGCCTCCGGGCGGTTTTTTGTTAATTGTTGTTTTACCTCCTCTACTGTCCCCTTAACAAGCTAAATGCTAGCCACTATCTCTCAGTAGCGATGTGTAAGTAGGAGCAATATTATAAAGTTATAGTGCATTAAGTGGTAAACAAAAGCCCCGTTTTCCGGGGCTCATGTATAGTTTGGTATGGGTTAAAAAGTTACTTCAGCATCGATACTTTCGTATCTCGACCTTCGCGCCAACCTCCTAGCCATTGGCTGCGCGCGTCCATGGCTTGATAGGGACATGTCTCAGAGGATCGACCGTTTACACCAGCTTGATAGCCTTTCGCTTGTGCTCGCTCTAAACGATCTCGCTTCTGTCTTTTCATATATTCGCCCTCTTATCCTAAGATGGTTGTATCTTTTCAGTGAGGTTTCATTCAAGTTGATCTTTTATGACCCTCACCAATTAAGATTCACGCATGGTTAATAAATAATCAAGCATCGAAAGGCTCATCCAACATAAATTTGTGAAGATGAGCCAGAAAGTGAAATTACTTTTTACGACGGAAAATACCGCCTAATGCCAGCAAACCAAGGCCTAGCACACCAATACCACCACCGCTACGTTCTATGGTTCTTACTTCATACGGACGAGCAGTAATTTGAGCGGTATCGTCACGAGTCAGTTTGACCGCAACCAACTCTTCAGTGCCGTTACAACGTGCATCATGCGCAACGGATGAATAACCGCCAGCACAGTAGAATGCAGAAGCGGCGATAGCACCATCGTCATTGATATCAAAGGCTTCTGCGATACGGAACTGGTTATTATTGCCCGAAGCATTTCCGTCATTGGTCAGGTCATCTAAAAGCCAAGCAGACGAACTGCCAATCGCCCCACCATGTGCGTAGATGTAGCCACGTTGACGGCGTGAACGATCACGAGCGTTTTCAGTGTCTACCTTACCCACCAGCTCATTATTGACGTTGATAGCGGCGGCAGTACCGTTATAGCCAGTGAAGAAAAGTGCGTTTTGGGAAGAGCCAAGAAGTGTTGTCTTCGTTTCATCACCATTACCAGTCGGAGCATTTACAAAGATAGTTTCTGCATAAGCACCGTTATTCAAACGCGCGCTTTTCGCCACACCGACAACTAGACCGTTGCTGTTGATGTCAGTCGCTTCTGTATAGCGATAAACAATGTCGCCGCCTTGGCGTATATCGACGCCAGGGATGAGTGACATTTCCCAGCAACGTTTCGTTGCACCATCGATACAGTTAGCAAAGTCATTTACTGGTGTATATTTCACTGCTCGAGCATAGAAGCGGCTGTCATTATAAGTATTGAAGCCAACCATCGTTGGTGCAGTGGCACCAGATACCATAGCTGCAGCATTTACGCTCGCCTGAGCCGTATCATCGGTATTCCCCGTAGGCGCATTGCTTGGCGTTTGGAAGTCGGCAATTGCAAAAGCATTGACTGCATCATTTTCAGTGATACCAGATGCAAGCCAGATTGACGCTTGGTTTGCAAACTGGAAATACTGACAAGCGCGGTCTGAGTAATCAAGGCTATTTGCACAGCTTGAAAGATTCCCTAAGCCAATATCCTGTGGAACTTTGTTTCCATTCCCAGCATCAGCCATGTTTGCCACTGAAGCAGAACCGAAAACAATTGTCTTGCCTGCTGCGTCAATTACACCGTTGGCGTTGGTTTGCCCAATACCATCTATAACGGAGCCCAAACCAGTCGGTGGCAATAGCTCTGCGTCACCGTAGAAGCCTCTTCTTTGGAAAGCACGCGCATTGTTAGAGCCTACTTTGAAGTAAGGGCTACTTGAAGCACCTACCGGAATTGAACCACTAACTGCATTTATAACCACATTTGTCGAGGCTGGATCAGGATTGCTCAAAGAAGTATCCTCAATGCCATCGCCAAATGGATTTACATCAGCACCATCGAGCTTGGCAACACTATTGCTGCTAAACCCTTGTGTCCAAGCATCGATTTCTTTCTTTAGACCACCAAGACAGTTTTGTTCGCTGTCTTGGCTATTACAGACGGTTCCGCTGGCTTGAACGCCATACCATTTCTCGTCAGCCCACTCTTCACAGGTGTTATAGCCGAGATAATCACGACAATAGCGGTAAAGGTCATCCTGACTGTTGATGAAGTGCTCGACATCAACCATGTACGGAAGCTCTTCTGAATAATTCAGACCAACCGGGCCGCTTAGCCCTTCTACGGCTACCTTCGAAGAATCAGAAGAAATAGCGGTTGCCTGAGAGGAATTGCTTGAAGGCGAGTCCAATAGTTGAACTTGGTAATAAGCAGCATTTGCTACCGCAGGGATACCTGCTATCGCAAGCGCGATAGCAGATAGTTTGAATTTGTTGAATTGCATTACGATTCCTTTTGCATCTCTTCGAGTTCTTCCCATCGTTCAAAGGCGGTTTCCAACTCAGCTTCTGCCTCGCTCAAACGCTGCAGGACAGGCTGGGTTTCTTCCGTGCTTTTCTGGAAGAACGCAGGATCGTTTACCGATTCCTGTATTTGCGCGATTTCATTCTCTAGGTTTTCAATAAGCTGTGGAAGTGCTTCAAGCTCTCTTTGTAACTTGTAAGACAGTTTTTTGCCCGGCTTATTGTTATTTGCCTGTTTTTTAGGCGCTTCTTCCTTTGGAGTTTCCTTCGCTTTCGTTTTTTCTGATTCGATGGTCTTGAGGTAGTTCTCACGCTGCTGCATTGCATCGTGATAGCCACCGACAAATTTACGGATGACACCATCGCCTTCAAAAATCCAGCTATGGGTTACGGTATTGTCGACGAACTGACGATCGTGGCTCACCAACAGTAACGTACCCTGATAATTGGCAAGCAATTCTTCCAAAAGTTCCAGCGTTTCGATGTCCAAATCGTTGGTTGGTTCATCGAGTACCAAAAGATTGCAGGGTTTTAGGAAAATGCGTGCCAGCAGAAGCCTGTTTTTCTCGCCACCTGACAGCGCTTTTACTGGCGTACGGGCTCGACGTGGATGGAACAAGAAGTCTTGTAGATAACCGAGCACATGTCGCTTACGGCCCCCGACTTCTACTTCCATTTTGCCTTCTGCTAAGTTGTCGATAACCGTCTTTTCCGGATCCAGTTTTTCGCGGTACTGGTCAAAGTAAGCGACTTCCAACTTGGTACCCACATGGAACTTACCGGAGTCTGGTGAGATTTTTTCCAGCATCAGCTTCAACAGCGTACTTTTACCGCAGCCATTGGGGCCGATCAGCGCGATACGATCTCCGCGCATCACATTGAAACTGAAATCACCGATGATCTTTTTACCATCCCAATGGTAATCGATGTCACTGGCTTCAAACACAATCTTGCCCGAGCGTACAGCTTCATCCAGTTGAATGTTTGCATTGCCCTGCACTTCTACGCGATCTGCACGCTCTCGACGAAGCTGTTTCAGAGCGCGAACACGACCTTCATTGCGGGTACGGCGTGCTTTGATGCCTTGGCGAATCCAGGTTTCTTCCTGAGCCAGTTTCTTATCAAATTCGGCATTTTGCTCTGCTTCCACGCGGAGCATCTCTTCTTTGCCTTCGAGATATTTCTCGTAGTCACCCGGCCATGAAGTCAGTTGGCCACGGTCCAAATCGACAATACGGGTTGCCATAGATCGGATAAACGCGCGATCGTGCGAAATGAAGACGATGGCACCTTTGAAATCTTTCAGGAAGGTTTCCAGCCAGATGATGGTTGCCACATCAAGGTGGTTGGTTGGCTCATCAAGCAGCAGAACGTCAGGATCACACACCAGCGCGCGAGCCAGCGCCGCTTTGCGCTGCCAGCCACCAGAGAGCTCGGAAAGCTTTTTAGTGCCATCCAGTTTCAATGCGCCTAATACCGTGGTCAGTTGGTTTTCAAAACGCCATGCACCGGAATGTTCCAGTTGCTCTTGAACACGTGCCAAGCGATTAATGTTCTTCTCGCTTGGGTCATGCTCAATTAAGCCCAGAAGGTCGTGATACTCTTTGAGTTGCGCACCAACCTCTGCCAATCCTTCAGCGACATAATCAACAACACTTCCCTCAGCATCACGCGGAGGATCCTGCTCTAGTTGGGAAACTTTCAGATCTTGTTGGCGGTTAATGCTGCCGTCGTCGAGTTGAACGGTGCCATGAATCACCTTCATTAAGGTTGATTTACCTGCGCCATTACGGCCAACCAAACAAACCCGCTCGCCCTGCTGCAGGACAAACTCTGCGTGATCCAGCAACGGGTTATCACCATAAGCCAGTTGCGCGTTAGTGATGTTAATCAATGCCATGTTTTACTAACCAAGTGTTTAAAGCTGAAGAATCGAATGGCCAGCCCAGTTCATCGTCGACTGAGCCGTCATTATTTTGGAGAGAAAGCACCGGAATGGTGACGCCGTAACGCTCAAACAAAGCGTCATCAAACGCTATGTCTACAATGCGCAAGGCAGCGGTTTTACCCGCTGCCTGATATAGCGCCAATGCCTCTTCACATAAGTGACACCCTTCCGTGCTGTAGAGGATTAAGGCCATTAACCTTCCTTGTGTGTGATAATCCAACAGTTATGAATCTGCTTGTTACGCTCAAAATCCGTAGGGATTGAGCGATTTGTAATGTTCTGAGCTTGTAAGCCTACCTCTGCCAGCGCTTCGACATCCATTTTGAAGTTACGCTTGTTGTTAGAGAAGACGATTTCGCCGCCTTCACGCAGCAGGCGCTTAAGCTCTGTCATCAGTTTGATGTGATCTCGTTGGACATCAAACGTATCGAGCATGCGCTTAGAGTTCGAGAAGGTCGGCGGATCGATAAAAATCAGGTCATATTGCCCTTTCGCCAACGACAGCCACTTCAGGCAGTCTGCTTGCTCAAACATGTGTTGACGACCTACTTTGCCGTTAAGCTTCATGTTGCGCTCAGCCCACGCAAGATAGGTTTTCGACATATCTACCGTGGTCGTTGATTTAGCACCGCCTACTGCTGCGTGAACGGTCGCTGTGCCGGTGTAAGCAAACAGGTTGAGGAAATCTTTGCCTTTCGCTTTTTCACCCAGCATCTTGCGTGTATAGCGGTGATCCAGGAATAAGCCCGTATCCAGGTAATCGTAGAGATTCACCTCTAACGTCACACCGTATTCTTGAACTTTCATAAAGCGCTTGGCTTCACCTAACTTCTCGTACTGGTTGGTACCCTTTTGCTTCTCTCGGGTTTTCAACACCACGTTATTGGCATTGACGCCCGTCACAGCGATGGTTGCGCGAACCATGTCCAGCAGACGACGACGTGCCTTCTCTTCTGGGACGGTTTTAGGCGGTGCATATTCCTGAATAACAATGTTGTCGCTGTAACGGTCAATTGCCGCGTTGTACTCTGGCAGGTCTGAATCGTATAGACGGTAACATTCAACACCTTGTTGCTTAGCCCACTTTTCCAACTTCTTGATATTTTTGCGAAGACGGTTGGTAAACTCAGGCGCCACATCAGCGACCGGCGCAGGCTCACCCTGTGACGTTGTCACCTCACCACGTGCGGTAATGTGATAAGTCTTCATCACACAGTCAAGCGCACCATTACGGAGCTTGTAAGTATTGTCTGCTCGCATGCGCAAGCAGCTCAGCAACTCGTCAGAACCCGAGTAGATGGATGCTATCGAGCCTTTAAATTGGCTTTTCAATTGAACGCCAAGCTGAGTGTATAGCGCGATAAGACCTGGCGTAGTGCCCAGACGCTCACCGTATGGAGGGTTACAGATGATATTGCCTTCTTCGAAGCCTTCTGGACGTGCCAGTTCCGCTGCATCGCCCAACTCAAACTGAATCAGTTCAGCTACACCAGCACGACGGGCGTTTGCTTTGGCGGTTTCCAGTACGCGACGGTCGTTATCGAAGCCGAAGAACTTACTTTCGCACTTCGCAGGGCCTTTCTTCGACTTGAAAGTTACTTCTGCGTGTACTTCCATCCACTCTTCACGATTGAATGATTTCAGTGCTTCAAAGCCCCAACGCTTGCGTTTCAAGCCTGGCGCCACTTCCGCGGCCATCATCGCCGCTTCAATCAGCAAGGTACCGGAACCACACATTGGGTCCAGCAAAGGCTTATCAAACGTCCAACCACTTTTCATGACCAATGCCGCAGCATTGGTTTCACGAAGCGGTGCAGCGCCAGATTCAGTGCGATAGCCGCGTTGGTGCAAGCCAGAACCCACCATGTCGATACCCAGTAGGCCTTGCTCTTTAGAGAGTCGCATGTGAATGCGTAGGTCTGGTTGCTCACGATCGATGCTAGGGCGATCCAAGTCCGCCTTGACGAAGCGGTCTACAATCGCGTCTTTCACTTTCAACGCACCATACTGGCTGTTTCGGATTTCACGGTTTGTACCATTGAAATCAACAGCAATACGCTTTCTCTCGCTGAAATATTGTGGCCAGTTAATGGCAGATGCGCCCAGATACAGGTCCATGTCGTCACGCACTGCGAATTCACCCAAAACAAGAATGAAGCGTGACGCCGTGCGGCTCCATAAACAGCACGTGTAGAGAGTTTTTTCATCCGCGCGGAAGCGAACACCAGCGCTTACAGCTTTCACACTGCTGGCACCCAGTTTTTGTAGTTCTTCTGCTAGCAGATTTTCTAAACCGCGGGAGGTAATTGCTAAATATTGATTCATGGAAATGGATTCTGAGGAATGTTGCGCGCGATTATAAACGAATTCAGACGCCAAGGCTCTATCAAGGGTGATTTATCTCACTATTTTCCTTGATATCGAACGCTATTGTTTTTGCACTGAGGCTGAAGAAATTCACTGAGCGCCACAAGTCATTGAGTGGCTCCAAAAGCGCTTTGCAGTAGAAGCACCTTTCTCTTAGCAGCAATGCAACTCCCACTTTTATCCCTTTATCCAAAACACTAAATTACGTTTCCTCATGGAAACACTGGAAACACCACTAAACAAATACCTCATCTAGCATCACTTCCACCATCTTATCACTCAGTTATCATCATATAGTAAGCACACACTTATCCACAGAGCTTTAAATTTAAAGGTATATAAGTTTCAGCTCATTGAATACTATTTCCCACTGGGAAACACCACTCACCCCGCCAATCTGGTATACACCAAAGGTCAATTTAAACTAAAAATCAGGCAATAAAGGGGGAAATTGCACCCTTATCGTTTATATATTTGAACTAAATTTGGTGTTATTGGTGTGATAAGAAAGGATAAAAAGAGAGCTGATGGAATCTATTTATGTGATACAAATCACAATAAATACCTATTGAAGATATGTCTTAATTTTCATTTACAGAGGTGATTCCTTTCTAAACTGTCAGAAATTTTGTCAGTGATTTTGAGAATAACCTTGCCCTTATTAGAGAGCAGTTGACCTTAAAAAGACCTTTGTTAAGGATGGAATGAACCACAAAATGTAGTGCTACTAATACCTATTTCAGCAAATCATTACAATTTCGTTTCGTTGTTTTTCCGGTATTAGAGAGAGTGAAATGTCACGATAGGAGGTATTCAGCCACTTCTCCTTTCGGGGAAGAAGTACGCAAACAGCTGATATTGAAAGCATAGGTATATCTGTAACACTCGTATTCAGAGGTCATCAATACGTTCAATTCCAGGCGAATTTCGCGAGGAGTGGTGAGTGGCATAGATAAGTAGGCGTATTAAAGCCCTCTCTTTGAGAGAGTTGACTGGCGTCATGTATCTTCATGTTGATGGGTAGACAGAAAGAAAATCTTGGCGAGAGTATTAGATAAGAACAGAAAGAAATGGGGCTGATAGAAGCCGCTCTATCAGCCCACTAACGCATAATGACCACTGCCGTTATCGTATTGCTGTTGGTATGTCGATAATCGGTCATTCATTACTTTTATAGCTTCACAAAACCGCATTTTTTTAGTGTCGTTCAGCGTAAGCGGTGTCTCGCTGGCGTGCATACACAGTGATGCACAACCTGCGTTTTCGATCACCAGAAATGCTTCGCTGCCGTAATCGGTTTTAAGTTCAATGATGGAGCCTAATTCAGGAGAGAGGGCTCCCTCTTGATCATGAAAAAACCAGCTTTTAGGTAGAAGCGGTTTATGGAAGCGTTTTGCTGCCACTGCGTTCAAAACGAGTTCGGCCTTTCTAGGGCCGGTTATAGGTAGAGCACTTACTGCATCTGAGTAAGCTTGAAAGAGTGATGCGTCGTCGACTGAAAATGGGGTTTCAACAAACGCATCGGGGATAAGGTGCTTTTTTTCAATAGCAACACGAAAGACCATCTCCTGCCCCAAATCTAGCATCAGCGTTTGAGCTTCGGAATCGAAGTACCACTTCCATGCATTGTTTGGCTTCAACATTGTTTTCGCTCCTGCGACAACTTAAGATTCGGTCCGTGACCATCAAAATTAAAGGTGCTTGCAAAGAAGTGTAATTGGCGGGAGATAAAAAAAAAGGGGAAACAAATCCCCCTTCTCTTTCAATGCACTTAATTTTCTAGGTTAAATATTTCGAACTATATCTTTTATTAGACGCGGTCCATGGTAAATGAAACCAGAGTAAACCTGAACAAGTTCAGCTCCCGCCATTATCTTCTCTTTCGCCGCCATTACCGAATCAATTCCACCTACACCAATGATTGGTAGTTTGCCATTCAGTTCCTGATGCAAACGGCGAATCACTTCGGTGCTCTTGTTTTGAACCGGCCGGCCACTCAAGCCCCCCGCTTCGTGCGCATGAGGCATGCCTTCTACCAATGAACGATCTAGTGTGGTGTTGGTTGCAATCACGCCATCAATCCCATGACGAACTAAAGAGTCAGCGACCTGAACCAATTCGTCTTCCGTCATGTCCGGTGCTATCTTCAGTGCGAGAGGAACATACTTGCCTTTCTCATCTGCCAATTTGTTCTGACGTACCTTCAATGAAGAAAGCAGATCATCCAGGGCTTCGCCGTATTGCAGAGAACGAAGACCCGGTGTATTCGGAGAAGAAATATTGACCGCAATGTACCCTGCATGGTCGTAGACCTTATCCATACAGATCAGGTAATCGTCTTTGCCATTTTCCAATGGCGTATCTTTGTTCTTACCGATGTTAATACCGATAATACCTTCATACTTGGCCTTCTTAACATTCTCTACCAGGGCATCAACTCCATGGTTGTTAAATCCCATGCGATTAACAATACCCTCTGCTGGAAGAACACGGAACAAACGAGGTTTTTCGTTTCCATCCTGTGGACGCGGTGTCACCGTTCCCACTTCTACGAAGCCAAAACCCATAGCCCCAAATGCATCAATGCACTCACCGTTTTTATCAAGACCTGCCGCAAGGCCAACTGGGTTTTTAAAATGCAGTCCCATGACTTGAACAGGACGAGGAGGAAGATGCTGACGATAAAAAACGTCGAGAGGAGTGCCGGTGAAACGTGATAAGTTCTTCATTGCCAGATCATGAGCATGTTCTGGATCTAACTGAAAAATTGCCGATCTGGCGAGGCGGTACATCATGTAACCTCCAAAAAAAGCCCCGAGTAAACGGGGCTGTATTATTAACGCTTTATCGAATTAATTCAAATTTAAAAGCGTAAGTTCCCGCAATGCAACGGAGAATTTCGCGAATTCGTGGGCAGAACCGATTTTAAACTCGGCAACGATACTTTCCCAACGTCCTAAGCTCACCGCATGCTCGACCATCCAAGATTCTAAACCAAGCTCTGCACTATCATCTTTCTTCATGCCTTCCAGAAGGTGAGCAGTCAACATACGTTGTTGCCAGTCCAGATCTTCTCGGAATGAAGCACGGGCCAGTGCCTGCCAATGGTTTTCCACTGGTTGGTTAGTGATTTGTTTGAGAAACCAGTGAAGCGACAGCGTATCACCCAAAACAAAGTAAAGGCGGGCAACCACGTCGAACGGTTTCTTCATTTGGTCAGAAACCTGAGCAAGATCCAAACCTGCGTAGAAGCTTGTCAAACGAGCAACTTTATCCGCGATGTCTTTCGGCACACCTTGAATGAGGTACTCTTCCGCCTGTTCTTCATGCTCTTTAAGTTCAGTTGGAACCAAGTATTTATCAAGGTTATCAGCCAGATTCTTAACCGCAGGTTTGTAGAACGCAACCTGTTCTTCAAGGCCCATCCCTTTCATTGGGTTGCGAAGGATCCAACGCGTTGCGCGGCGCATCATTCGTCTACAGCGATACATTACTGCATACTGAACCTGAGCTGGCAGTTTGTTATCCAGAGCCCGAACATCTTCAAACGTCTGGCCAAAATCAAATACTTCACGGGCTATCGCGTAAGCCGCTGCAATATCTCCAACGCTTGCGCCGGTTTCATCCTGCATGCGGGTCACGAAGTTAAAGCCCATATCGTTCGACATTTGGTTGGCCAGGCTTGTCGCAATAATTTCACCACGTAGAGGGTGTGTTTCCATCGCATCACGATAGTTACGCTGTAACTCTTGTGGGAAATATGCTGGCAACAATTTACCGAAATGCGGATCTTCTGTGATTTGTTCAATCACCAACTGTTCTTTCAGTACCATCTTGCCGTAAGCCACCAGTACAGCAATCTCTGGACGGGTTAGCCCGACTCCACGCAGCTGACGCTCAGCCAATGTTTCATCATCTGGCAGGTATTCCAAAGCGCGATCCAACTTACCTTCTTTTTCCAGGTAATGGATAAACCGAATCTGCTCTTTAAGTAGAGATGCCTGCTGCTCGGATGTGACAGAAATAGACTCACTCTGGCAATAAGCGTCATCGAGCACAATGTCGGACACTTCGTCTTCCATGCGTTCAAGTACTTGATTACGCTGCTTGAAGGTCAGATCCCCTGCCGCTACCAGCCCATTGAGCAAAATCTTGATGTTAACTTCGTTATCCGAGCAGTCTACACCTCCGACGTTATCAATAAAGTCGGTGTTAACACGGCCGCCGTTCATGGCATATTCGATACGACCCAGTTGCGTCATACCCAAGTTACCACCTTCACCAACGATGCGCGCGCCCAGTTCATTGCCGTTAACACGCACTGCGTCATTTGCGCGATCACCCACATCGGTATGTGTTTCTGATTCCGACTTGGTATAAGTGCCGATACCGCCATTCCAGAAAAGATCCACATTTGTTTTTAGGATCTGTTTGATCAACTCGTTAGGCGTCATGGTCTGCTTGCGCACACCTAGCATCTTCTGTATTTCAGGCGTTAGTTCAATGGATTTCGCTTTCCGCGAGAACACACCACCACCCTTCGAGATCAACTTCGGATTGTAATCTTCCCAGCTTGAGCGAGGCAGTTTGAACAAACGATCGCGTTCCACCCAGGATTTCGCTGAATCTGGATTTGGATCAATAAAGATATGAAGATGGTTGAACGCAGCAAGCAGTCGGATATGTTTAGAAAGCAACATACCGTTACCGAATACGTCACCCGCCATGTCACCCACAGCCACACATGTGAAGTCAGTTTCCTGACAATCGATACCTATTTCGCGGAAGTGACGTTTCACCGACTCCCAACCACCTTTCGCCGTGATACCCATGGCTTTATGGTCGTAGCCATTTGAACCACCCGATGCGAACGCGTCGCCTAACCAGAAGTTATATTCTTCCGAGACCGAGTTCGCGAGATCTGAGAACGTCGCCGTACCTTTATCTGCTGCAACAACCAGATATGGGTCATCCTCATCATGACGAACCACGTTTATAGGAGGTGTCAGGTCACCTTCAACAATGTTGTCAGTGATATCCAAAAGGCCGCGTATGAAGATACGGTAGCAACGCTGACCTTCAGCGAATATCTCATCGCGTCCGCTTAGTGAATGTTGTTTCTTACAGACAAAGCCACCTTTCGCACCGACTGGCACAATAACGGTGTTCTTAACCTGTTGCGCTTTCACCAAGCCTAACACTTCAGTACGGAAATCTTCCTGACGGTCAGACCAACGCAAACCACCACGCGCCACTTTACCACCACGAAGATGCACACCTTCAATGTCTGGTGAGTAAACAAATATCTCGAAGAAAGGCACCGGCTTTGGAATTTCCGGAATATTCGAAGGCTGCAATTTCAGAGACAAATAGTCTTTGCACTCGCCAGTTTCTTTGTCTTTCTGATAGAAGTTTGTACGAAGCGTCGCTAAGATCATCTCCATATAGCGTCGGATGATACGGTCATCATCCAAGCTTTCAACCTGCTCAAGCTCTTCTTCGATCTTGCCGATGACTTGCTTCTGTTCTTTGTCGCTGCTCTTCTTCGGATTGAAGCGGTTACTGAACAATTCAACCAGTAGTTGCGCCAAATCCGCATGGGATGCCAACGTTTCTTCAATGTATGATTGACTGAATGGGAAGGCAACCTGACGCATATATCGCGCGTAAGAGCGAAGGATCGTCACTTCACGTCCACTCAGACCGGCATTCAGTACCAAACGGTTGAAGCCATCGTTTTCGAGTTTACCGTGCCAAATACCTGCAAAAGCATCTTGGAAACGATCACGCGCTTCGGATAAAACAAAACCTTTGTCTGCGCTGTGTAACATTGAGAAGTCGAGGATCCAGTATACATCGCCCGACGTGGTTTCTACCTTATATGGCGCTTCACCAATCACACGAAGACCGAGGTTTTCGAGCATTGGCATCACATCTGACAAGTGAATCGCTTCATCTTTCTGGAACAATTTCAGACGAACAGAACGTGAGTCCTGAGGTTCTTCCTGAGGACGATAGAAGAGCATATCTAATTTCTTCTCTTCGCTCAGGCCTTCAAGGCGTTCAATGTCAGCGACAGCCGACCCCGGCAACATCGCTTCTTTGTATGAACGTGGGAATGCCCCGAGATAGCGCTTCGCCACCGGCGTACCAAGGTTTTCACCAAAGGTGGTAATCACTGCTTCTTGAAGACGATCATCCCAGGTTGATGCTGCTTCAGTCAGGTTCTGCTCTAATTTCTTCACATCAATGTCAAAGTTGTTGTTATCTACACGGACAATGTAATGGGTCCTCGCCAAAGGACTTTCAGAGAAGAAAGTGTTAAACTCAACGTCTTGGTCTGAGCCAAAGTAGTTACCCAGGATACGTTGCGTTGCGCGGCGGAACTCAGTGTTATAGCGTTCACGAGAAGCGTAAACCATGCAGGAAAAGAAACGCCCAAATGGATCACGGCGCACGAAGATCCTAAGCATGTCACGGTCTTGAACTTGTACAATACCCATACCGATATCGAGCATTTCAGACTCGCTCGCCTGGAACAGCTCATCACGTGGGAAGTTCTCGATGATATTAGCCAGCGCTTTCCACGAGTGTGATCCCTCATAGTAACCACTGATCTCTAGGATCCTTCTAACCTTGTTCTTCAAAACAGGGATATTGCTAGTTGACTGGTTATATGCGGAAGACGCATAGAGTCCATGGAAGCGATGCTCACCAATCACATTGCCTTTCTTGTCAAAGCACTTAATACCGATGTAATCCATATAGGCAGGACGGTGAACGCGCGATTTGCTGCTGCCTTTATTTATGACTAACAAGTCTTTGCGAAGCGCAGTTGCACGCGCCGACTCCGGCATTTCAGACAACTTCAAGCCCTGTCGTTTAGGATCCAGTTTCTTCGCTAGACCAAGGCCTTCTTGAGACGAAGCTTTGAGCTCGTGGTCACCTTCAATAGCATTGAGTTCATAATATTTATAAGCCATAAAGGTGAAGTTGTGAGTAGCTATCCACTCCAGGAAGTCTACCGCTTCTTGCTGAAGATCTTTGCTGACTGGCGGTTTGTCTTTCTTCAGTGAAGCAATCACTGATTTGATCTTCTGCTGCATTGGTTGCCAATCATTAACAATCAACGCAACGTCCGTTAGGGTTTCGGTCAGTTCTTTTTCGAGTGCTGACATTTCCCTCTTTGAACGCATTCGGTCGATTTCAAAGTGAAAGACTGTCTGCCTTACACCTTTTTCATCACCGATGGTCTTAACATTGCCCTTTGCGTCTTTCTCCACAGACAAAGGCCCGTTGAGCATTAAGTGCGATGCTATGTCCAAGCGGTTGAGTGTCATTCGGACGGAATCGACTAAAAACGGAGCATCTGGAGTGAGAATTTCTACAATAGTATGAGTAGACTGCCATCCGTCCCCACTCAGTGTAGGGTTAAAGACTTTAACGAAGATTTTATCTTGTTCGAAAGCGTTCAAATGATGCCACAGGCTAATAACAGCACCGTAGAGGTCGGATTCATTCCGTTCCTGCAAATCATCATCTGAGATGGGACCCAAAATCCTTTTTGCCAAAGTTTCTACAAGCGGTTGTTGTGTCTTGTCCAGTTTTTCAGCAATAAGATGATAAACCTTCTCAAGTAACACCGGCACAATAGGGTCACGCGCGGTCATGGTTTACTCCATATATTTTTTATGTGATCGCTATGAGTATAGAGGTTAATTAGTCTTTGCGACTCATGGAGTAGTTTAAGGCGTCATTTATAATTTCGTTACATCAATTTTCGTTAATTAGATTCGAGTTTTTAGTTATGTGATTGCCGTACGGTTTAACCAATTTGTTCGAGCGATTTAAAGCTATTATGTTCATCAACTGTTAACCGAAATCGCCCTTTTACACCCAGTTGACTCAAATACGGACGAAGGCGTGATGCAGGCAGTTGCAGGGTTAAACCATTGTCAGTTCTTACAACTACGGTTGACGCTGCACCGCTATAATACTGTTGGAAAATGTGGTAAGCGATATCCACAGAAAATAAATAGACATTTGAGTTCATAAAAAAGCCGTCTCCTCTTAGACGGCTTTTAAATTACCTAATCGATATTAATTAGCAAGCGTACGGTTTAAGCTTCCAGTGCTTTGTTGATTTTCTCATAAAGATCCTTCGCGAGATTATCCAGCGCTGCCAAACGATCCAATTGGGCACGCATTAATTCCTGACGATCTTTATCGAAACGCTTAAATTTCAGTAATGGATCTATTAACCGAGATGCTACTTGTGGGTTAGATTCGTTCAATTTAAGCAATATTTCCGTCAAAAAAGCATATCCAGTTCCATCTTTCGCGTGAAAATGCACAGGATTCGCATTACAGAAAGATCCGACCAGCGAGCGTGTGCGGTTCGGGTTCTTCAAGCTAAATGCGGGGTGACTCATTTGCGCCTTGAGATTTTCGAGTGCGTTCGCCGCAGGATTACAACCTTGCAGTACAAACCACTTATCCATAACCAAGCCATCATGTTGCCACTTATCACTGAATGACTGCATCAGGGCATCGCGGTTTGACAGTTCAGCATGGTTTGCTGCCGCCAATGCTGCCGCTGTGTCGGTCATGTTATTGGATTCTTCATAATGCGCCGTCACCAAAGCTTCGCCCTGCTCGTTAGAAGCAAGATAGCTCAAGCAAACATTACGCAATGAACGCTTTCCGATTGCTGCATGGTCAATGGTGTATTGGTCTTGCTTCAATGTGTGATAAATCGCACTGAACTCATCAGCCAGGTCTACCGCGAGACGATGCTTAATTTCACCTCGTACTTTATTGATGGCATCAACGTCGACAACATCGAACCAACCGCCAATTTCATTTTCACTCGGCAGCGTGAGTACTTCTGCAATCAACGCCACATCCAAGTCTTTGTTGAGCAGGACACCACGGAATGCATCAACTACTTCGCTCGGCAGCTCCACACCCTCGCCTCGCTGGACTCGTGCAACATTTGCTTTGATATGTTTCGCCAACAACATCTGGCCAGCATCCCAACGCGCAAACTCATTACGGGCATGAACCATCAAGAAAGTCAGCTCGTCATCAGAGTAGTTGTAGTTGAGTTTGACTGGTGCAGAGAATTCGCGCAGCATGGAAACCACAGGGTTCCCAGTGACGTTATCAAACATGAAGGTTTGTTCTGCTTCAGTTACGTGCAGAACATGATGCACATTCCTACCGTTACGTTGTAACCCAATCACGCTACCTTTTGCATCATACAGTTCAACATCAAATGGAATCAGCAATGGCTGCTTCTCTTTTTGATCTGCTGTTGGCGGAGTGTGTTGCTTCACTGTCAATGCAAAAGTCTTGCTTGCTTGGTTGTAGTCACTAGTCACATCCAACACCGGCGTGCCAGATTGGCTGTACCACAAACGGAATTGGCCTAGGTCAATGCCGGACGCATCTTCCATAGCTTTCACGAAATCTTCACAGGTGGCAGCCGTTCCATCATGGCGCTCAAAGTAGAGCTTCATACCCTTCTGGAAGTTCACTTCACCGAGCAAGGTGTGCATCATACGAATTACTTCACTTCCCTTTTCATAAACGGTAAGGGTGTAGAAATTATTCATTTCGATCACGTTTTCAGGACGAATCGGGTGCGCCATGGGGCTGCAATCTTCGGCAAACTGCGGGCCACGCATCACACGCACATTGCTGATGCGGTTTACCGCTCTAGAACCCAGGTCGGAAGAAAACTCCTGGTCACGGAAAACGGTCAGCCCTTCTTTTAAGCTCAGTTGGAACCAATCGCGACACGTTACACGGTTACCCGTCCAGTTGTGGAAATACTCGTGACCGATAACCGCTTCAATGCCGAGATAGTCAGTGTCAGTAGCTGTATCAGAATTTGCTAGCACGTATTTGGAATTAAAGACGTTAAGGCCTTTATTCTCCATCGCCCCCATATTGAAGAAATCGACAGCGACGATCATGTAGATATCAAGGTCGTATTCAAGGTCAAAACGATCTTCATCCCACTTCATAGAGTTTTTCAAAGAGGTCATTGCGTGGGTAGCGCGTTCTAAATTGCCTTTGTCGACAAAAATTTCCAACGCGACATTGCGTCCACTACGGGTGGTAAAGGTATCTTCCAGTAAATCGAAATCGCCTGCGACCAAAGCGAAAAGATAGCTCGGTTTCGCATACGGATCTTCCCACTTCACCCAGTGACGGTCACCTCCAGCTTCACCTGAACCGACTTTGTTACCATTGCTCAGTAGAAAAGGGAATGCTGATTTATCAGCGGTAATTTTTGTGGTGAATTTCGCCAGAACGTCAGGACGATCTAAATAGTAGGTAATTCGACGGAAGCCTTCTGCTTCACACTGAGTACAGTAAGCACCATCTGAAAGGTACAACCCTTCCAAAGAAGTATTTGATAAAGGGTCTATGTCAGTTTCAATCAACAGCTCAAATTCTTCTGGCAGGTTTGAAAGCAACAATCCGTCTTTACTTTCTTCATACTGAGTCCAAGCTTCGCCATTCACTTCGACGCGCTTTAAGGACAACCCTTCTCCATCCAGAATCATAGAATCCGCACCGGCAACCTGTTGCGAAACTTGACTTTTCGCGACAACGCGAGTCTGTGATTCGTGTAAATCAAAATCCAAGTCGATGTGGGTTATCGTGTATTCAGGAGCCTTATAATCTTTGCGGTATTTGGCCTGAGGTTGTTGCGTCATGTCAGATTCCTTTTATTGCATAACGTAGACAGGCGAACAGTCTCGCCTGTTATAGAAATGGGACAATCGTCTAAGGTACTCGCTTGATAGCTCCTTTGCTACACGGCGATGGGTTAAAAACGAATCAAACTCGCTCTCATTTATTCATTTAGTAGATATAGATCCTACTCTACATACTCAATGACTATTATGGGTCGGTTAACCCCTTGGATATAGTAGGGCCTTCTTAATTGAACACATGAACACGAAACCGACGACTTCACGCACAATAATGGCTGAAAGACCCTATTCAGGTTGACTAAATAGCTACATTTGACGTTAAATTTGCTCCCTTAGGCTCGATTTGCAGCGACGTAGATTTTGAGGTTAAACGTTCATTAGAGGTTATTTACCAGGCATGCTTAAGCCAATCATTTTGTCATTATTAGACACGGATGCCTACAAACTGAATATGCAGCAAGCGATTTTCCACCACTATCCAGATGTGGAGGTTTCTGCTGAGTTTCATTGCAGAAGCGATGAAAGCCTTGCTGCGCTCAGAGAACGTTTAGAGTTTGAAATTCATGCTCTCACAGATTTGAAATTTACCGAAGATGAAATCACTTATCTCTCTAGCCTTGGGCATTACCAAGTAGACTACCTCGAATTCCTTGGTTCGTTTTCATTAAAAGCGAACCAAGTCACCGTTACTATTTTAGACGACCAACTGGCGATTCGTATTGATGGTTCATGGTTGGATGTGATCTTATGGGAAGTACCGCTACTCGCGATAATCTGCGAGTTACGTTGTCACATTAAGTACCCAAACGTTAACCAATCTGAAGCCGTTGAACTTTTAAAAGAAAAGCTAAAGGCACTGGACAATGTAAAAGAAGATTTTCACTTTGTCGATTTCGGTACCCGGCGCCGCTTTTCTAAAGCCGTCCATCATGCCATCGTTGAGCATCTATCTCTGAATTGTTCTCATTTTTCAGGAACGTCAAACCTGTTTCTTGCGAAAAAGCATGACATCCCAGCCGTTGGTACTCAGGCACATGAGTGGTTCCAGGCACATCAGCAGTTGACCGGTGATTTAGCTGATTCACAACAACTGGCGTTGCACCGCTGGTTGCAGGAATATCCCGATCGTTTAGGCATTGCCCTCACCGATTGCATTAACATGGAAGCTTTTTTGAATGACTTTAACCTGCACCTAAGCCAGAAGTTTGCGGGTTTGCGCCATGATAGCGGCGATCCTATTGAGTGGGGCGAAAAAGCCATTCGTCACTATGAAAGTCTTGGTATCAATCCTTTAGAAAAAACACTGATTTTCTCAGATGGACTGACACTGGAAAAAGCCTTGGCTATTCACGCTCACTTTACTGGACGCATCAACACCTCTTTCGGTATTGGCACTCAACTAACCTGCCATTTACCGAATGTTGAAACGCTTAACATCGTGATAAAACTAGTGACTTGTAATGGAAAGCCAGTGGCGAAGATTTCTGATGAACCCGGAAAATCTATCTGCCGGGACGACTCATATTTGGATGCACTAAGAAAAGCGTTCAATATCTGAACAGAGCAAATAACAAAGGGCGCATCAGCGCCCTTTGTTGGTTTTTGTAAGCATTGTTCAATTAAGGTGTTTGTTGCCGTTTCAACACTGTTTCCATACCAAATTGATTATTGGTTAGCGTGAGCGTGTCTGCATCCAGTTCAAACTGCGAGTCTTGTTGACCACCGCGGTAAATCAGTACCAAATGATCATCTTCCAAAATATAAACACCTCGGTGCGTAATAGACTGCCCTTCGGTACCGGATACTCTGACTGAGAATAGAAAATCAGGACGAAGCATCAGTGCCAGTTCAGCCACTCCATCATCAACATCATGCCCTTGAATGACATCGCTATACCAAGCGCCAGAAAGATTGTTTGGCAAAATTTTGGTGAATTTCGCGCCGCGCAGCATCAACTGATTATGGTTAAGTTTGTATTCATGATGTTGGGATTCGCCCTGATCGTCATTTAAAACCAGTGTGGATTCATCCAAATCGTAGTAGCCGTTGGCTTCTTCGACTGTGCCATCACGTTTTAATAGTTTTACGTTGAACCGATAGTCAGAGTTAAAGGAGATGTTAATGGCTTTGTATTGATTGTCTTCGCCTTCAGCTTCTTGCTGATCAGGGCTAAACCAATACCAATCGCCGAGGAGCAATGGGAAATCGAATTGGGTCAAATCTGATGCCTTTGCAGGCATAGACAAGCAGAAGAGCACGCTAAACAGGCATAACCACTTCTTCATAAGATTCCCCTTGTCAGGATGGCTGTCTTTATAACTTTAGACGCATATCACTTTTTGAGTGGGGAAAATTAACGTAATACAGAAGATAACTTATTGATATTTTCTATATATACCTAGACCTGTTGGTCTACATAGTCATCGCTATAGCCCTTTCCTCTGCCTGTAACGCATTCATATGAAATGAAACCAGAGGCAAAAAAAGCGGGCATAAAATGCCCGCTTTCGTTTTTGTGTTTTGATTTTTCTCGGTTAGCTATTCAGCTTCTTCGCGAGATCGACTGTGATAGCTGCTGCCTCGTCGAGGTAGGCATCAGGTTCTTCATAATCGTTTGGCACATCATCCAGTGTCTTGAACGGTTTCTCACCAAGCATCTTTTGGCGATCATTCAACCGAACAAGGCGTTTCTTATCAGCTTCTTCCTGCTCGGCGATACGCGCCTTTTCATTCAGAGAGATAACGTTATTGTCTTTGTCTGCCTTGTACTCAGCAATATCACTTAAGATAAAGCCAAACTCGGCATCTTGCTTGATACGCTGTTGATGCGCGTTATCCAAAGCACCAACCATTCGACTGATGGTGTCAGTTGATTGGTATGCCGCTGGGTTAATGCTATCCCAAGGCAAAGCATTATCTTCCACACTCTCACCAGTCTCTGACGGATCAACGGCTGTTGGGAATGGAATGTCAGGTACAACGCCTAAGTGTTGAGTGCTTCCACCATCAATTCGGTAGAACTTTTGGATGGTGTATTGAACATGACCTAACGGCTTATCGAACAAATCGTAGATGTGGTTAAGTGAACGGTGTTGTTGAACTGTTCCCTTACCAAAAGATTGCTCGCCGAGAATCACCGCACGTCCGTAGTCTTGAAGCGCAGCCGCGAAGATTTCAGACGCTGATGCTGAGTAACGGTTGATAAGCACTGTGAGTGGACCATCGTAATAAATGGTGTTATCACTATCGCTGTTCACTTTCACTCGGCCGTAGCTATCACGCACCTGCACAACCGGACCGTTTTCAATGAACAACCCCGTCAAAGCAGAAGCTTCGCTCAACGCACCACCACCGTTGTTTCGGAGGTCGATAACAAGACCGGTAACTTTGTCTGCTTTCAGTTTGGCGATTTCTTTCTTGGTGTCTTCCGCCAGTCCAACGTAGAAGCTAGGCACAGAAATCACACCCACTTTCTTGTTGTCCTGTTCGATCACTTCTGATTTCACCGCTCGGTCTTCAAGACGGATTTTATCGCGCACTAAAGTGACAGTGTAACTCTTCGCATTCGCGCCATCAGGCAAGATTTGTAGTAAGACTTTACTTCCCTTTGGACCCTTGATGAGCTGAACAACATCATCCAAGCGCCAGCCAATCACGTCGATAACTTTCTCTTTATCCTGACCAACACCGATGATGCGATCGCCTGGAGAAAGCTTTTTCGATTTAGATGCAGGGCCACCTGCGACTAAGGAACGAATCACCGTGAAATCATCTTCTACCTGCAGCACAGCACCAATCCCTTCAAGAGACAGGTTCATCTCTGACTGGAATTGTTCTGCGTTACGAGGAGAAAGATAGCTGGTGTGAGGGTCAACTTCGCGTGCAAATGCATTCAGGTAAATCTGAAAGACATCTTCACTTTTGGTTTGAGTCAGTCGTTTAAGTGCATTGTTGTAGCGTTTGGACAGCGTTTCCTGAATCTCTGGCCAAGTCTTACCCGCTAGTTTCAGGTTCAACGCATCATTTTTTACACGCTGACGCCAGAGCTCATTGAGATCCGCATCATTTTTCGCCCAAGGCTGTTCACTACGGTCAATCACCATCTCCTCATCAGCATCAAAGGTGATTTCCTTATCAAGCAGATCAAGAGCGTAGTGGTAGCGGTTGTAGCGGCTACGCAGCGAAGTATTGAATATATCGTAGGCTGCTGATGTATCACCGGAGCGAAGCTGATCGTCCAATGTCAGTCGCCATTTTGATAACGCATCAACTTCCTCTTGAGTCAGAAACAGCCGATTGAAATCCAGTGTTTCCAGATAGCGGTCAAAGACATTGGCAGAGAATTCGTCATCAAGCTTGAATTGCTTGTAGTGAGACTTTTCAAAGCGGCGAGTGATGCGTTTGCTAGCGGTTTCGTGCTGAGGTTCAGATACCAAAGTAGGAAGGTCAGCAGCATCGTAATTAGCCTCTAGGGCTTGGGCGGATGCCGCCAGCAAAAAGCCGGCAGCAATCGCGGAAAAGCGGAATCGACAGATCATGCGTCGAAAGTTCTCCTTTACGAACTGAGGTGCTCCGCTTTTACCAGCATGGTCAGGCCATTACTTAAACGAACGCGAACCTCGTCCTTGTTGAGTTCTACGATGGTGGCAGGCATGTTGCCGTTGCCCATATTAACGTTGACGTCTTTACCTACGACAATGTCTTCAGCCTTGAGTTCGCGGCGCGGCTCTGCAGGCTTCTTATCTAGCTTAGTATTTTTTGACTTAGCTGGTCGAGGTTTTGATGGATTAGCTGTTGATTTATTTGATTTTGGCGCTCTTTTTTCTTTCACATCAGATTTTTTATCGCCATTTTTCGCAGCTTGCTCTTTACGACGCTCAGCAGCACGCGCTTTGCTCTCGGCCAGCGCAGTCTGAGCATGGTCGATGTGCTCTTGCTCTAGCTCTCCACAATCGTTGCCATCAAGGTCAACGCGGACAGCACCAGCCTTCGCACCATAGAGGTAACGCCAGGAAGAGGTATATTGACGCAATGCGGCACGGAGTTGAGTCTTACTTACTTTCGGGTCATCAGCAAGACGCTCTGCCAAGTCTTGGAAAATGCCGATTTTCAGAGGACGAGCTTCACCTTCAAGGGTAAAGCATTGCGGGAAACGTTCAGCGATATAGGCAATGACTTGTTTGCTGTTGGCCAGTTTTTCAGTGTTTTCCATTTTTCTTCCTGTCTCTTTGCACATGAAAGGGCAATAGAGAGTGTGTACGAGTTAACAATTAAGTGCTGCGTATTATAGAGACCTGTGATTGAAAAACCACAGAGAAGCTTAAATTTAGAGGTGTTTTTGCAATTCATTGACCAATAAAGTGAGTCCGGTTTCATCCTCTTGATCAAATCTTGCTTTTTTTGGTGAATCAATATCCAACACACCTATCAATTTACTGCCTTTATATAGAGGCAGAACAATTTCAGAATTGCTGGCAGCGTCACAGGCTATGTGCCCTTCGAACTCATGAACGTTTTCTACCCGTTCAACGGCAGCTTTGGAAAACGCACTTCCGCAGACACCACGGCCATAAGGAATTCTCACGCAAGCCGGTTTACCCTGAAAAGGACCCAACACCAGTTCTTTACCATCATCAAGATAGAAGCCTGCCCAATTAATGTCGTCCAATTCCTGAAACAACAGCGCGCTAACATTTGACAAATTGGCGATGAGATTTGGCTCATCTTCTATTAGAGCGATAGCCTGGCGAGAGAGAAGCGAGTACAAATCCGCTTTGTTTTCCATATCTAGACTAATTCCTTAATGTTGAATGGCCTACGCTATGTTGAAACTGTCAGCGATTCAATCGTGGCATTGTCATATGACAGTTTTATCACCAATTACGGACATTGATTCAGATAGATGGGAATACCGTTTCCAGTATGAGTGTAATGAATTCCGGTTGTTTGGATATAACGGATTGATTAAGATACACATTGTATTCGGGATTCACTCAATTGCACATTATGCAGATGAGTAAAGTGACGCTAACCTGCAATAGTCAGTCATCACAGTTAGCTCCCAGGGATTGGGTATATCTAAACCAGTAATTCTATTGAAGGGGAAAGATACGCCATGCATGTACTGAGATGTGCGTCATGCGATCTGCTGCTAAATGAAATACCCGTTGCTAGAGGTTTCAGTGCACGATGTCCGCATTGTGGCACCCGGGTGATTAAAAACTCCTCAATCAGTCTATCTGGAGAGTTGGCTATTGCTATTGCTGCTCTGACACTTTTTATCCCGGCCCAACTCTACCCGTTGGTAACGATCAAACTCTTCGGCGTCCCGTTTTCGACCACAGTTACCAGCGGCAGCTTAATCCTTCTCGATACGTTCCCCTTTGTTGGCAGTTTAGTCATATTCTGCGTTGCGATTGCTCCGCTTCTTTACTTACTCACAATTCTTACTTCAAATTTCGCACTTTATACCCGCAACGCCAAAGCGCTGTATTACAGCACCAGGATTCTTAAGTACATCCGGCATTGGGTCATGGTTGATGTGTTTCTTGTCAGCCTCGCAGTAGGTTGCTTCAAAGTTCGCGATTTTGCAGAAGTGGATGTGGATGCTGGCCTATTGAGTTTTGTTCTACTTCAGATACTTACCGCTGCTTTGTTGTCACGGGTATCACCAAAGCGCTACTGGGACGCCTTCGGCGAGAATGACGACGGGCGTAATCCGCCAGAAGACGTATCTGGTAAGGAAATAGAACTCATCTCTTGTAAGCTTTGTGGTTTTACACAGCATAAAAGTCATCAGCATTGCTGCCGATGCGGCACGAAGATGGAGCATCGCGTCTTTCAAAGTATTCAGAAGACTTGGGCGTGCCTGTTGGCCGCTGTCGTATTTATCTTCCCAGCCAACTTCTACCCGATTTCTATTTTGCTTACGAACGGAAAAAGGCTTGAAGATACGATTTTCTCGGGCGTCGCATCTCTAATTAAACAAGGAATGTATGGCATCGCGATCATTATCTTCACCGCCAGCATTATTGTGCCAGTGGCAAAAATCATTTGCCTGGCGTACATCCTTCTATGTATTCACTTCAGAGTGGAATCCGGAAGAAAACTTCGCATGAAACTCTATCGGTTTGTTAGATGGATTGGTAAGTGGTCAATGATGGATCTTTGTGTCATTGCCATCATGGTTTCCCTGATTGATCGTGGGAACCTTCTCGATTTCACACCAGGACCTGGTGCCATCGCCTTTGGGCTCGTTGTGGTTCTCACTATGATCGCAGCAGAAAGTCTGGATTCTCGACTTATTTGGGACAAATATGAGCAACGTTGAAGACTCGCAGGTCAATGAGCCTGTGATTAAGAAAGACGCAAGTATCTCGCCGCTATGGATATTCACGCTATTGGCCTTTGCTCTCGCTGGCTGGATGCTATTTAAATCCGTCAATGAGGCCGGTGAACGTATCGAGATTTTCTTTACCGATGCTCAAGGTATTGAGGCCGGAAGAACAACCATCCGTTATCAAGGCCTTGAAGTCGGTATTATCCGAAAAGTCACGCTGTCAGACGACCTGAAAAGCATTTCTGCTCAAGCCGAAATTTATCCGGAAGCGAAAAAGATCCTTCGTCAGAATACAGTGTTCTGGGTCGTTCGTCCTCGAGCTTCAATCACAGGTATTAGTGGTTTAGACGCGCTGGTAAAAGGAAACTACATCGCCGTTCAGCCAGGTTCAGGTGACGAGCGTACAACGTTTGTCGCTGCAGACGAACCCCCGGTAAACGCGTTTGGTGATACAGGTTTGCGTATTCAACTTCGAGCGCCTGATTTGGGGTCATTGAGTGTCGGTTCAGGTGTTTACTACAAGAAAATCCATGTAGGCGAAATTATTGACTATCGTTTAAGGACCGACAAACAAGGCGTGACGGTGTCACTAAATATCAAAAATGAATATGCCAAATTAGTGACCAAAAACACCAAGTTCTGGAACGTGAGTGGTGTTGAGGCAGACATCGGCATTGGTGGCGTTGAGGTGAATATTGAGAATCTGGCGTCTGTCATTGCCGGCGGTATTGCCTTCGACTCCCCACAAGACAGCCCACCTGCCGAACCACTGGACGTGTTCGAACTTCACAGCTCTATCAATGAAACCGATCGCGGTATTGCCATTACAGTCCAACTTCCTGACAACCACGGCATCACCAACCCAGAATCCCCTATTCTCTTCCAAGGGTTAGAGGTAGGACGCCTGAACGGTATAAAATTCAACAAAGACTTCAGTGGCACTGAGGCCACAGCCAATATTAACCCCTCGATGACATGGCTGCTTAAATCTGATAGCGAGTTCATCATTGAGAAACCTGAAATCAGTCTTGCGGGAGTCAAACGACTCTCTAACCTTATCACTGGTAACACGCTATCCATCAAACCAGGTAAAGGCGATGATGCCAATGTGTTCTCCGCGAAAACGCAAAGCGATTTGGTTGTTGAAGACCCGCGCTCACTGATTGTAACGGTGACATCTGAAACCAGTTGGGGGTTAAAAGAAGGCACTAAAGTCCTATACCGGGGCGTTCAAGTAGGTTTTGTCAAAGGCACAAAACTGAGCGAACAGGAAGTAAAGCTTGTACTGGTGGTGTACCCAGACTACAAACATTTGGTGAAAAGCAGTTCTAAGTTCTTTATTCTTGGAGGCGCGACAGGCCAAATTAACTCTGAAGGCATAGAGTTCAGTGTTCCTACCGTGGCACAAATGGTAGAGCCCGCCATTAGTTTTACCAGTGCAGGCAAAGAGAAGCCGCGTACTGAATATACCTTGTTCAAATCGGATATTCAGGCCCGCAATGCCCTGAGTGCGACAAAAGGCTTCCACCGCTTCACGCTTATTGCTGACAAGCTCCCTTCTGTATCAGAGGGTAGCCCAGTGATGTACAAGAATTTCACCGTCGGTAAGGTTGAACGCTTTGAACTGACTAAGTCGCGCATTGAAGTGACTGTTCAAGTTGAAAACCGTTATCGACATCTGGTAACGAATAGTACTGTGTTTTGGAATCACTCAGGTGTGGATATTGAAGCGGGACTGGGTGGTGTAAAAATTGACACAGGCTCCTTGAAGTCAATTTTCTCTGGCGGTATTTCTTTTGGCGATATTGGCGGCATTGAAAACCGTAGCGGAAAAGACTGGAAGCTCTATGACAGCCTGACGGACGCACAAAACTACGGCCTGAAGCTTACCTTTTCAGCTGAAGATGCAAGCGGGCTTTCCACTGGTAGCAAAATTAAGTTCCAAGGCGTAGATGTCGGCGAAGTTATATCGCTTGCTCCCGCTTTTCAAACCGAAGGTGTCACCATTAAAGCCATGGTTTACCCTGAGTATTCAGGGCAACTAGCACGTGCCACCAGCTACTTCTGGGTTGCACAACCCTCACTGAGCCTAACCAAAACAGAAAATCTCGACTCTCTGTTTGGGTCTCATATCTCCGTGGTACCAGGTAACGGTGCTAAGCGTGACAGTTTTCAGTTGCACAAATCTGCGGAATACTCCGGAGGTCTGTCACTAATTCTGGAAAGTGAAAACCGAGGGTCTGTGAGTGTCGGAACCCCAATCCTTTTTCGTGACTTCGAAGTCGGCGCTGTCACGAGCGTGCGATTGGGCCGATTTGCTGATCGTGTTCTCATTGAAGTGAAGATCAGTGATGACTACAAACATCTTGTGCGCAATAACACGGTGTTCTGGAACCAATCAGGTGTGGATGTTTCTATCGGCATCACTGGGGCCAATATTCGAAGCGGCACGTTGGAGAGTATTCTAAAAGGCGGCATCGCGTTCGCAACACCACCTGGAGATAAACTGGCTAAACCTGCGCGCTCAGACCAACACTTCCTGTTACATAAAGCACCGGAAGATAATTGGACTTCGTGGCGAACGGCTATTCCTTATTTCTAATTCCAAGCCATTTATGAACAGCGCGGGCTCTATCCGCGCTTTTTTATTCCTCTATACCCAACAACCTGAAGGTGCTTGTTTGATGAGATGGTCTCCTCCTACTCCAGTCCGGCGTCATAATGCGCCAAGATAGAAGTGTTATCGACTATCTAGATAAGCAGGAGAAGACCATGAACAAGTGTAAAACGCTCGGTATCGATTTGGCAAAAAATAGCTTTTACCTCTTCGTGTTAAACCAGCAGGGAAAGCCCATCGGTAAGAAGAAACTGAGCCGGAGCCAACTCCTGCGGTACTTGGCTCAGCAAGAGCGCTGCATTGTCGCCATGGAGGCTTGTGCTTCTGCCCACTATTGGGGGCGTGAGATTTCGCTGCTAGGGCATGACGTTGAGTTGTTACCTCCTCAGCATGTCAAAGGGTATCTGCGGGGGCAGAAAAATGATTACAACGATGCACAGGCCATCGCAGAGGCTAGCGTTCATGGAGCCATCCGTCATGTTGCAGTAAAAAGCGTGGAGCAGCAGGATGAACAGACCTTCCTACAGATGCGGCGACACCTTTCGTCTGAGCGGACGCGTTTGCTCAATCACATTCGTGGGCTGCTGGG
>NZ_FIZY01000007.1 GCF_900060185.1 Grimontia marina
AGAAAGCATTAGAACAAAAGGAAATCACACCAAGGTTGCGAAGGCAACAGGCAAGATGAAAACAGGTCAGACCGGCATACTGAAACCCTGGCTATACCCGAGGCTCTAGAAGCCGATTGTTTGATAAGGCCAGTATGCGCGAAGTCTCATCAAGGCCAGAAGCAACGCTTCACAAACAGGCCGGATATATGAAAGCAAACCTGTCCCTTCAATCAAACCTGTCGTCTTGCAAACTAGGAGGAGACCATATATGGGTATATAGTCAGAGCGAGAATTGGCGCGCAAATCCTATGCATAGTGATGAAACAATGCGCACCTTACTTTTAATTGAGATGTTTGTCACATATTTAGATGGAATGAGGGAGTTCAACTCCCTATAATCATGCGGTTTATTTATCGCCAATTCACCGGGTATTCATTTATGAGTGACAACAACCAATGTGTCATTATCGGTATTGCAGGCGCATCTGCATCCGGTAAAAGTCTGATCGCTAGTACTATTTATCAAGAACTAAAAGAGAAAGTTGGCGATCACCAGATCGGTGTTATCACGGAAGACCGCTATTATCGCGACCAAAGTCACCTCAGCATGGAAGAGCGTGTAAAAACCAACTATGACCATCCTCAGGCACTGGACCACGATTTGCTGTGTAAGCACCTGCAAGATCTGATGGAAGGCAACGAAGTTGAGGTCCCTCAATACAGTTATGCGGAACACACCCGCATGGAAGAAACGACTAGATTGACGCCGAAGAAGGTTATTATTCTTGAAGGTATTCTTCTGCTGACTGACCCACGTCTCCGTGATCTGATGCATGCGAGCATCTTCATGGATACCCCATTGGATATCTGTCTGCTTCGCCGCGTGAAGCGTGATGTAGCAGAGCGTGGTCGTACGATGGAAACTGTGCTTCAACAGTACCAGCAAACCGTTCGTCCAATGTTCTTGCAGTTCATTGAACCATCAAAACAATACGCGGACATTATCGTACCGCGCGGCGGTAAGAACCGAATAGCGATTGATGTGCTCAAGGCACACATCGCCAAATTGCTGAAAGCGTGAAAGAACAGCCGGTTTTGACCGGCTTTTTTTATACCTGAAGTTGGTTAAAAACAAACAAAGTCCATTTTATCGAGGGAATGCGCAATGAGATTGAGTGACAAACATATCAGGGAGTACCTGGATGATGGCAAGATCATCATTGAGCCGAGACCCGCAGATGAAGCCATCTCTGGTGTTACGGCTGATGTGACCTTGGGGAACAAGTTTCGGGTCTTTAGTGAACATGGTGCGCCGTTTATTGATTTGTCTGGCCCTCGCGAAGAAGTGTCAGCGCAGCTTGATAAAGTAATGAGTGATGAAATAGAGATTGCCGATGGCGATGCATTTTATCTTCATCCCGGGCAATTGGCGCTTGCGGTGACCCATGAAGTAGTGACTCTACCAGACGATATTGTAGGTTGGTTGGATGGACGTTCTTCTTTAGCCAGGCTTGGGTTAATGGTGCATGTTACAGCCCACCGCATTGATCCGGGCTGGCAGGGTAAGATCGTACTGGAGTTTTATAACAGTGGACGACTGCCATTGGCACTTCGACCGGGCATGCCGATTGGAGCTCTGAGTTTTGAAACCATGAGTAGCCCGGCGGACCGTCCTTATCACAAAAGACAAAATGCCAAGTATAAAAATCAACAAGGTGCAGTCGCTTCGAAGATTGATGAGGACTAAGGTCAACAGACCCTAGGGGCTGTTGATCTTTGGTGGTTAAATTTTGTTCTCGCTCTAAGCGTTTTAGGCGCGGCGAGGTGTGTGCCGCCTAGTCATTCTATGCAAATACACCTCAACAAAGCATAAAACCCTTAGAGTACGGGACGCGCAGTCGAACCCTTCGGGCAGCGTTTGTGGGGAATTTCTGCTGCGTTATCGGCTTCTCATGTAGGCTAGCTACACATCGAAGCCTCTGCCTTGCATAAAATCCCCACAAACTGCTGCAAAAATCATCACCAAAGGTCAACAGCCCCTAGAGGTGCAGAACCTGGGCGCATGGAAAACGGCTGAAATTGTTGGATTTAATGCAGAAATTTTCTTTGTGGTTAGTTACTCTCAATTGCATCTAAAAAGGAAATGTACATCATCATGAAAAAGCTTCTCTACATTCTAATTGGACTGGTGCTTTTGGTAGTGGTGGCTATTGGTGCCATCGTTGCATTCATCAACCCCAATGACTTCAAACCCATGATCGCTGATGAAGTGAAAAAAGCAACGGGCCGTGAGTTGGTCATTGACGGCGATATCAGCTGGCGTTTCTGGCCAAGTTTGGGTTTGTCCGTTGAACGACTGGCGTTTAAAAACCCAGAAGGCTTTGCGGAGCCGGATATGCTTAAACTGAGTAAGGCTGAGTTGTCCGTCGCTGTCATTCCACTACTTTCTGACACGCTGGATATCGGCCTTGTTAGTTTGCATGGTGCACATGTGTTTATCCAAACCCTGCCAAATGGCGTGAGCAACCTTGATGGCTTGAGCGGTGAGCAAAACACAGAAACTACTTCTTCAGAGAACAAGACTCAGCCGACCCCTGGTGCGTCCGTACCGGCTGATGAACCTGCTAAAGCTTGGGCGATTTCAATCGGTGGCCTGGAACTGCTGGATGCCAGCGCCACTGTAAGAGACGACAAAACGCACACCAGTAGTGAAATCAGCTCGCTGAACCTGACGATCGGTAAACTTGAAACCGGTATTTGGGTGCCAATTGAATTTGATGTGGTGGGCAAACAGGATGCTCTGGCTTTTATCTCCAAGGGCAATGCTGAAGCCATGATCGACAAAGAGATCATGAAATCTCAGCTTCGCACTCTCGCCTTGGAAGCCAGCGCCAATGATGCCTCGACACAACTTGAAAGCTTCACGCTGAATGCAGATCGCTTAGGTCTTGCAATTCCTATGGTGTTTGATTTTGCAGCCAAGGGTAAATCCAACGACATGTCGTTTGATGCCAAAGGCAAAGCTACACTGGAAGTCGATGAAGCTATTTCCCTTATCACCGCAAAAGCACTGGAACTGAATGCCACTGTTGCTGGAAAGTCGCTGCCTCGCCCTGAAATGAAAATCAGCATGAGTGGCGATTTGGCCTTTGATAACAAGGCCCAAAAACTATCTCTGGAAAATCTGAAAGCGGCAGTCGACGAACTGAACTTTGATGGTAAAGCATCGGTTGCACTGGCCGGTATTCCAGCCATTCGATTTGATGTTCACAGCCCTAAAATCAACCTGGATACGTTCCCAGGTGGCAATACAACTGCAGCAGAAGACAAACCAGCAGCATCTGGTGGCTCGCAAGGCGGCGCCGCAGAAAAGCCTGCTGAGAAAAAACCGCTCAGCGATGTAGAACCTGATCTCTCTGCGCTGGAAGGGCTGGATATTGCAGGTAAAATCACCATTGATGATTTCGTCGCCAATAATGTAGAAGTGAGGGACGTAATTGCAAACTTTGCGGTTAACCGTGGCAAGGTTGATGTTAAGCAGTTCGACGCCAAGCTTTACGGTGGCACGATTAATGTTAAAGGCAAACTTGATGCGACGGTTTCCCCTGCGCGTTATCAGGTTAAGAAAGGTATCCGGAACGTCAATGTTCAGCCGCTGCTGTTGGCTGCGGCAGGTCAGGATATGCTGGCGGGTAAAGGCAGTATTGATGCCAATGTCAGTGGCGTCGGCCTGTCTGAAAAACGTTTACGTACAGGCATCACTGGAACCATCGCGATTAATTTCGCTGACGGAGCAATCAATGGTGTCAACATACCCGAAATGATCCGCGAAGCGAAAGCAACGCTGAAAGGCCAACGTGCTGAGTACGTCGAAGAAACCCGTAAAACAGACTTCAGTGCGCTGACAGCGACTTTCAATCTTGGAAAAGGTATCGCTTCGACCCGCAACATGAAAATGGAAGCGCCAGCGTTACGCGTTCGTAGTGAAGGGCAAACCAACTTAGTGAAAGAAGACCTCGACTTTGAAGTCTTTGTCTCTGTCGTCGGTACCAGTAAAGGACAAGGCGGCAGGGACATCGACGAGCTAAAAGATGTCACTATCCCAGTGAAAATTGATGGTACTTGGACGGCACCTAGCTACAACCTTGATGTGAAGGCATTGCTAACAAGCAATAAAGTGTTGGAAGAGAAAGCGCGTAAAGAAGCTGAGCGTGGCCTTAAGAAGTTGCTTGGTGATAAAGCTGGAGATGGCAAAGTGAAAGAGGCGACAGACAAACTGCTGAAAGGTCTTTTCAACTGATCAGCCCCAACGCGCAATAGGAAAGCCGCATGAAAATATGCGGCTTTCTTTTTGGCTGCCATTGACTCAGGCATGAAGCTTTATTCAGGTCGTTTGGGTATATTTGCTTCACCTGGGCAGAAGGTGAGTTAGAATCAGCCTTCTGAGCAAGAAAGAGCTTTATAGGAAAACGAACGTTCATGGATTCTATTTCTCAGGCAGCCCTTGGCGCTGCAGTGGCTGGTTTGGTTGCTGGAAAGCGATGCTCTCCGAAAGTACTTCTTGCCGGTGCCGGGCTTGGTACGGTGCCGGATCTGGATGTGGTGCTGGAGTATGGCGACCCGATTTCCAATATGATTAAACATCGGGGCTTCAGCCATTCCCTGTTTGTATTGTTCCCTCTCGCGGCTGTTTTAGCTGTGTTCTGGAAGCGGTTCTTTGCTAAAGAGTGGCCTCTTTGGCAACTCTGGGCCTTATTCACCGCCGTTCTCGTGACTCACCCAATTCTGGATTCGTTCACCACTTACGGTACTCAACTCTTCTGGCCGTTAGATTCACCACCTGTAGCGATTTCCAGTATCTTCATCATTGATCCGCTATACACGGTTCCTTTGCTTGTTACTGTATTGGCCGCGTTTATCTGGCGCAGCCGCGCAGCCAAACTCTGTGGCGCGGGTTTGGCTATTTCTACTCTTTATCTCGCCTGGTCGCTGGTCGCGATTGGTATGGTGAAAGATAGGGTGGAAGAAAATGTTGCCGGGACACACTTGGAAGACCAGCCTGTGTTTATCGGTCCAACGCCTTTTAATACTGTGCTTTGGCGTGTCGTCGTGTTGGATGACGATAAATACTGGGAAGGCCTAACGTCTTTGCTGGATGATGACCCCACCATTGATTGGATGCCAATGATGCTTGGTGATTGGAGTTTCCCAAGTAAGCCGGAGTTAATGGCAGATTTTGAAAACTTTACCCGTGGCTTTGTCCGCTACGAACAAGATGGTGATGTTTTAACGGCTACGGATTTACGCCTTGGTATGGCCATGTACCACCCGTTCAGTTTCGTGGTTGCAGAGCAAGGAGAGAATCAGGTTTGGCAATTGGTGCCACCCGTGCAAGTCGATCCGGGCCCGGTACTACCGCGACAGATTCCCGCATTGTGGATGCGCTTACTTGGTTGGCAGAGCATTGATGCCATGTTGTGTAATGAGCATGATTGTTTTCGTGACGAGCTATCTTCCAATTAGACTAAGAAGCCCAGCATTTGCCGGGCTTTCTTCTCGTTCTTTGTAAGCAAGGACTGATTACCAATCAATCCCTTTGCGTACTTTGATGCCAGAATCAAAGGCATGTTTTACATTACGGACTTCAGAAACCGTATCTGCCATCTCCGTCAGTGAGCGGTGGGCTGCGCGACCTGTGATAATAACAGACTGCTCGCTCGGGCGGTTTTCCAGTGCTTCAATCACTTCATCTAACTCGATGTAGCCATAGGTCACCATATAGGTCATCTCATCGAGCATGACGACATCATAACTTGGGTCATCCAGCATACGTTTACATTCTTGCCAGACTTCCTGTGCGGCTTGGGTGTCGGCTTCTTTATCTTGCGTATCCCAGGTAAAGCCAGTCGCCATGACGTGGAATTCAACGCCACATTTTTCCAGCAGGTTGCGTTCGCCGCATTCCCAGGTTCCTTTGATAAACTGGGCGACACCGCATGTCTGGCCGTGACCTGTCGCTCGGGTGATCATGCCAAATCCTGATGTCGATTTTCCTTTGCCGTTTCCGGTGATCACCAACAGCAAACCCTTTTCAATCTGTGCAGCGGCAACGCGCTCGTCGACTTGTTCTTTTACCTTTTGTTGTCGGGCTTTGTAGCGCTCATCGCTCATTAGATTTTCTTCCTTTCCAATTGAACCAGCTGAAATGGGTCAGCAATCTTGGATCACAACATACCAAAACCCACTTGTATTGGAAGAGTGTAAATCTGAGTAAATCGCTCTGGTATTGGCGTTCGTACAGAAATTGGTCAACTACAATCAGTCAGAGTATACCCAAACAACCTGAAGATGCAGGATTCAGCGAGATTGACTGGCGCTGTGATCGCGGCGTTCCTTTTTGATGTAGTGTTCTCCATCAAAAAGGAACAACAAAGCGCACGGAGTCAGTCAACTTGCCCGAAGGGAGGCCATCAGTGCGATCATCTTCAGGTCGTTTGGGTATAAAACCACGAGGGATAAAAGATGAAAAAGTTAGGATGGCTAGTCTTGGCTTTCTCTTTCAATGCGATGGCGGGTGAAGTGGTGAATTACAGCTCGAACGGTATCGCCTTGGAAGGATATTATGCGCCTGCGCAGCAAGACGCTAAAGGCTCGGTGATATTAATCCATGACTGGGATGGACTGACAGGCTATGAGCAAAAACGCGTCGATATGCTTTCTTCTATGGGATACAACACCTTTGCTATTGATCTTTATGGACAAGGAAACCGTCCCGTTGATACCAAAGCTAAAAAAGAAGAAGTGGGGAAGCTTTATAGAGACAGGGCGAAAATGCGGGGTCTTATTCTGGCGGGCTTAGATAAAGCACGTGAAATGGGCGCGGAGGACGTTGTGATTGCTGGTTACTGCTTTGGTGGTGCCGCCACTCTGGAGTTGGCGCGGTCAGGGCAAGGTTCGGGGATCAAAGGTTACGCGACGTTCCATGGTGGACTGGCGACGCCCAATGACCAAAGCTATCCCAAAAACACGGCGCCCATTTTCATTTCTCACGGTGGGGCAGACAGTAGCATCCCAATGAGTGATATAGCTGATCTTTCAGAGGAACTGGAAGAAGCGGATATTCCGTATCTGATCGAAGTCTACTCAGGCGCGCCTCATGCCTTTACGGTGTTCGAGTCACCGCGTTATCGTGAAGTCGCAGATAAGCGTTCTTGGGCGACCTTTACCAGCTTTCTTGAAGAAAACCTGTAGAGCGCGATCTAACGTCTAACTCACTTTGCTCTCTATTCTTCGATTCGTTACAGTGTCGATAATGAATTGGGAATGGAGTGCCAATGTCAGCTAACAAACCGAAAATTCTCGTTGTCTGTATGGGCAGCACATGGCGGAATATTTAAACTATTGAAAATTAATATAAAATAATTTCCTCCAAAATTCCTCCAAAACTTTCCCTCCAAAACTACATACATACACAAGGAACATTAGGATAGGGATGTATATAATTTTGAAATTGTTACATTGTCACGATTCTTGAGTTCTGTGAGAAAGTCTTTGGTAGGATAAAGGAAGAGAATATGCTCATGGCGGATTAACTGATTTTGATTATGGTGTACTCGCTGCCTCTCAAGTCTGCGTATTTATTTGTCATTCGCCTGTCTTTATGGCCTAGCAATATTTGAGTATCTAGACCGATTTTTTCATATGTTCGTTCAGCGAGTGAACGGATTTCATGGAAGCTTGGCGGCGTTTGTTCCCAGCTTAGTTTTGTCAGATCACGAGCTTTTGCAAAGTGCCGCGAAACAGTGTTTACGTTCACTCGATCCCCTTGAATGACATTTTGAACGGGTTTTGTGTGGTGAAGTAAATACTGTGAAATAACCCCAGTCTGCCTACACAAGCTAATTATTTGACCAAGACTGATCCCAACTAATGGGTTCGTCAATTCAAGAGGGAATGCCAGCTTAGTTTTTCGTTTTGACTTGCTCGTTGCTACATAGAGCAATCCTTCGCGAACATCTCTGAACTTTAAAGCGCATATGTCTTCTCTACGAAGACCGGTAGTGAGTCCTAACATCATGGCGTGAACTGCATAAATGGGCGTGTTTATCTTGGCTGACTGAATGATGGGTATCCAATCGCTTTCACGTAGCCTCGACCTCTTTACTTCTACTCTAGGGGGCTTTGTTGCAAGTGCAGGATTGTAGCCAGCTTCAACTTCACCGACATGCTGAGCTTCCTTAAACAAGTCTATCCAAACAGATCTCAGAGATTGAGCCATTCTTGCCTTGCCAGATTTTTTGTACTCATCAATGATTTTCGCGAGTGTTTTGGTATCAAGTTCCTTGATGCCGATAGTTTTACAGCGAGACGTTAGAACTTTAATCGCTGTTTTTTTCGTCTTTAGCGTACTGATGGCAATTTCTTTATCTTCGAAGCGCTCTTGCTGGATTAACATGTATCTTTTACACCATTCAGCAGTGCTGATTCTGCGTTTCGTAGTGTTAGATAGGTTGGTCTCTAATATAGAGTGGTATTGTTCTACCAGTTGTTCAGCAATCCGTCTGTTGAGTTCTGTTGCAACACTTAATGCGCGTTTTTTGTCAGTACCAAGGCCATGAAATTTACCAGTCCTAGGGTCTCTATACTGGTAATATACCTTCCCAGACCGCTTATCTAGCTTTTGGTAAAGGTTTTCGATGGTAATGTTATGAGAGCGTGGACGAGCTGCCATCTTTAAATATTCTCGCAACTAATGGATCGCTTATTGATTGACTCTGAGCTTTTGATAAGCCAATAAAACGAGCGTTTGGTTCACACATCCATTTCCCTCCAAATTTTACAGGAGTAGGCTGGATCTGTTTCGTTTTGGCGTATGCTGCCAAAGTTGAAGGAGAGGGGGCAAAGCCAAAGGTTTGTATCGCCCATTCTTTAAGAGTTACATACCTCATGCTATCTCCTAATTATATTCTTTGATACTCATTCGAATCTTCAGTAACTAGGGTCGATGCCCCGGTCCGCTAAGAAGGAGCTAAGCCTGTTGCTATGCGGCATGTGAAAGTGATGCAAGTAACTTGTCGCGGTCAACGTAGCAGGTGTTTACTGGGTAGACGTTGAATGGACGCCAGATAAGAAGCTGGCTCCCTTTATTGTTGCCTTTGACAGGTAATCCCGTTGCAGCATTGATAAAGGCAAGACGACCGCCGGTGATAATGCGCACTTCCGCACAATGGCGAATGGCCTGTTTAAACCAGCCGACACTTTGATCCTGCGGGACGAGCATGACGCAACCGATACCTTGTTTTGCTTGTTGGCTTGCCTTCTCGACCCAAGGCTTGATATTGGAGTAGGGCGGATTGCACCAGGCGTAACTCATTGCAGGTGCATCCCAGTTTGCGCTCAGTCCACAGCTTTTCTCTGTGTGGTACTGTTCGCAAAGGTGATTATCATCACTGGCCGCGACATCAATGGCAAAATGAAACTCGTTGTCGAGTGCCTTAAATAATGTATGTGGCGTTCGCCATTTGTCACGATGTTCAGGGGGCGTGTTTGAGCCTGTGAAGTCGGTCATTGGTCGTTACCTCGTATGAGTTTGGCAATGGTTCTTTTGCCCTGGTCGTTGTAGTGAAAGGTTTCTATTTGCTTACGAGAATTGGCAGCCTGGTCTAATCGCCATTCCCCGTATTTTTCGCACTTGATGCCATGCGCGTTGGCCGTTTTACCCACCTTTTGGGCTGACACTCCGAGCTCAAGGGCGATGTCTGTAGCGGTGTAGTGTCGGACTGTTGTGATAGGGATATCCCAACCAGCGGTGACAAGCGCGGCGATGGCTTTATCAGATAGCCGGCAGGCAGAAAGTAGCGTCAGTGCAACGTCCAAGCTGCATGTCTCGCAGTATGCTTCAAAGGTTGTGTAAGAAACCGCGCGCGCTTTTTGGCAGCGGGAACAAGTCGTCATGGAAAGCTACCTCCATGGTCGAAAGTAGCTTTGTTAGGTGAGGGTAGGAAGGGTCTGAGGTTTTCTTAGATACACTTTTGTCATCTGGGCAGAATTTTCACTGTTAATACAAACAGTTTAATCAAAGGTGTCGCATAATACCGAAGCACGCCGTTTTGGGGTGTTTTCACAAGGTCAATTTTGGCACTGCGAGAAAAGCTTTAAAAACATAGGGAAAGCCACTTTTAAGATACAGTGGCTTGTTATTGGTAGACACAGTGGTGTGTTTAATCGCCCCATTTTGGTATTAAATACACTGTTAGTTTTTAGTAAAGTTGGGCATCTACTAAAGAGGAAATAAAAGTGATAGATCTTTTTTCACTATTAAGTATTGGTATAGCGTTTTTTGTTATAGCTGTTTCTCCTGGGCCAGCAAATATTTCCAATGCAACCATCGCTATGAGTAAAGGTCGAAGGACAAGCCTAATTTATGGTGCGGGACTTTCTACTGGTCTAGTTTTCTGGGGAGTTGTTGCAGCAAGTGGTATGGGAGCTATTCTTCAAAGTTCTGTTTATTTATTAATGGCACTGAAAGTTTTTGGTGGTTTATACCTATTAAGGCTTGCTTTTCTGTCTGCTAAAGAAAGTATGAAACCTAATTCAACTAACGTAGGAATGATTGAAGAAACTTTTTCAGGTAAAAAATGGTTTTTACGTGGGGTTATTATGAATATCTCTAACCCTAAAACAGTAATCGCTTGGATGGCTGCACTTTCTGTTGGCTTGAATTCAAATGACGGGATCTTTTCTGTTATTTCAGGATTGGTAGTTTGTATCATTGTAGGGTTTGCTACAAATGGTATGTATTCAATATGCTTCTCATATAGTAGAGTTATGAACTGGTATCAACGTGCAAGTCGATGGATAAATGGTGTTACTTCATTTTTGTTTACTATTGCAGGCATTGGATTGCTTCGTTCAGCCTTTAACCGCAGCTCAATGTCGTAATAAAAACTAACAAATAAGAATAAGTGTCGCGTAGCCGACACTTTATTTGGGTGTTGAACAAGCCCGTCCTTTATTAAGTAAATTGCTCGGATGAGCACGGTGTGGATGTAGGCCCGTCAGTTTTGTTAGGGCGAACGTCGCCATAGTTGTAGTTATCCGAATTTAACAGTTTAGTGCTTCAACTCTAACTGGTTTCTGTCCATACTCGTGTCAGCCCGATCTGTTCTGGCACGTTTATGCCCCAAAGTGAGCCAGCATCATTTTTGATGAGGAGTTTAACAGTCTCCTATTCACCCTACTTTTTGTAATCCGAAACGTGCTTTTCCACTGTTGATACACTCAGTTGATGAAAAGGTGTCGCATAATACCGAAGTACGCCGTTTTGGGGTGTTTTCACAAGGCCATTTTTAGCACTATGAGAAAGGGCTTTAAAAACATAGGGAAAGCTACTTTTAAGATACAGTGGCTTGTTATTATTGGACAAAATGGTGTGTTTAATCGCCCCATTCTGGTGTTGAATACACTGTTATAAAGCAAATGGAGTTTATACGTTGGAAATGGATATTTTCGTAGTTGATGCGTTTACAGCTCAACAGTTTAAAGGTAACCCAGCAGCAGTAGTTCCAGTCGAAGATTGGCTTCCTGACGAGCTAATGCAAAATATAGCAGCTGAAAATAACTTATCAGAAACTGCCTATATAAAAAATGTCGGTGCTAATCAGTATGAAATTCGCTGGTTTTCCCCACTGACAGAAATGGATTTCTGCGGTCATGCGACTTTAGCATCTGCTCATGTATTGTTTAATGAGTTCGGTGCTGAAAACCAAATCGAGTTCATTACAAAAGAAGTCGGAAACTTAAATGTCATTCTCAATGCACAGAATGAAATTGAAATGACTTTCCCCAACCAGAAACCTGAGGTTGTTTCTACAATCCCGACACAACTACTGAATGGACTATCTAACGAGCCGATAGAGGTTCTCAAAAATAGGCAAGCCTACTTTGCCGTCTTTGCTAGTGAGCAAGAAGTGTTGGACATCACTTATATCTCTGCGCAATTGAAACAGCTTGCACCGTTAGACGTTGTAGTCACTGCTAAATCCGATAAGTATGATTTCGTATCACGTTACTTTTGGCCAGCAAACGGTGGTGACGAAGACCCAGTTACAGGTTCTATTCATTCTGGTTTGGCTCCTTATTGGGCTGACAAATTGGATAAAGCCGATTTAGTTGCCTACCAAGCCTCCAAAAGAGGTGGTGTAGTGAAGTGCTGTGTTTCAGACGGGACTGTTGTTCTATCAGGTAAAGGTGTTCTTTATCTAAAAGGCAAGATTAACGTTTAGTGGAAATCTGCTTTATAACAAAGCGTTCAAGACGGATTCCCAACGCTTGGCATTTTCGGTTTGCTTTGAATTTAGTGTTTACGGCACAATGGTTTAGGTTTGGTGGTAGCGTTAGCTGTAAGGTCATTATGTATTTAGGTAGTTGTCTCTGCGGAGAAGTTAAATATAAGTTGCTAAGTGAGCCTAAAAAGGCCTCAAATTGTCACTGTACGATGTGTCAAAAACAGCATGGAGCTGCATTTGCAACGTATGCTAGTTTGCCTAAGAACGATCTTGTTTACATATCAGGATTGTCTGCACTAGCTGAATACAATTCATCTGGCAGTATTGTGCGTAAATTCTGCAAGGTTTGTGGTTCAAGTATGGAGTGGGGGGGTAGTTCTCAGTATCCTGATTGGGTTTCAGTTGCTATTGCCACTTTAGACTCACCTTACAAACCCAATAAAATTATTGATATACAAACTGACACAAAGGTTTGTTGGTTAAATTACAGCTAACAAGTTGCTTAAACGGAATAAAAACAGTTGGTTATCGCTGCGCGATTTTAACCAACCATTTTTATCCGCTTAGCAAGGCGTTAAATTACAAGGAAAGTTAGGTGGAAATAAAGGAAATAAATTCAACCTCCGAGATAGCAAATGATTTGACTTCTTTGCTGATTGATTGCGTTGAGAGTGGGGCTTCGGTTGGTTTTTTGACCCCAGTCAGTCATCAAGAAGTCGAGTCATATTGGTCTGGCGTGGAGTCAGATTTAAGTTCTGGTAATCGACGCTTATTTGTTGCACTCGATGATGATGTAGTAGTCGGTGCAGTTCAGCTTTCCTTATGTTCTAAAGCAAATGGTTCACATCGAGGCGAAGTTGAAAAGCTAATGGTTAAAACAAGCTCACGTGGTCAAGGTGTGAGTAAGAAACTGATGTCACTAATGGAATCAACGGCATCAGAAATTGGGTTGCAGTTATTGGTGTTAGATACTCGACTTGGTGATGTGGCATCATTGTTATATCGTTCAGTTGGTTACACTGAGGCAGGACAAATTCCTCAGTTTGCACGCAGCTCAAGTGGAAAGTTAGAAGCGACAGTTTACTTCTACAAGCAATTGTAATTTAACAAACGCCTCAAGAGGGACTGTCAACGCGCGGCGTTTCCAGTCCCATTGAGCTGCGGTGGTTGCAGTTGTTGTGTTTGAGTTTAGTGTAATGCGTTGCCAGCCCCTTAGGCGGGCGTTAGGCTTTTGGAGAAAACATGGATATTTCCCTTAGGCGTGCGAGTGAGGAAGATATTCCTTTTTTGCTGTCATTACGTGATCAAACGATGAGGCAGTATTTAGAAGAAGTAGGCATGCCAACGTCTGCTGAAGAATATGAAAAACGAATACGCTTTGAATTTTCTCATGCGAAAATCGTTGAATTGGATGGTAAGCCTGTTGGGCTGTTCAAAGCCACTTACACCGAAGAACTTAACTATTGGTATTTGGTTCAAATTCAGATTTCTCCTGAGTTTCAAGGTTTGAAAATTGGCAGTAAGCTAATTCTTAACCTAATTGCTAAAGCGGCAACAACGAAATCTAAGGTTGGGTTAAGCGTGATTGAAACGAATCCAGCTAAGCAACTGTATTTGAGGTTAGGTTTTGAAGTTGTGAAAAGGTCTGGGGATGAGCTCTTGCTTGAGCTACAAACCTAACAAGCGAATGAACGAGGGACGTTTACTCGTGGCGCACTTTTTCAAAGAAATGCTGTGATTTAGGCGTTTCAGTCAGGTTGGGCTGGTAAACGCCCGTTATTCGAACGTTATATGCAATGGAGAGTTAAGTGTTTATCGTATCCTTAACATACAAAGCGGAATTATCAGAAGTTGATCAATATATTGAAGCTCACGTTACATTCCTTGAAAAGTATTATGCGGCAGGTAAGTTTATTGCTTCAGGGCGAAAAGTTCCTCGAACAGGAGGAGTTATACTTGTAAATGCTATTAATAAAGCAGAAGTGGACTCGATAATAAAAGAAGATCCATTTTATATCTCGAATGTGGCTGACTATGAAGTGACGGAGTTTATACCAACCATGGCAGCGAAAGAATTTGATGCCATTAAAAATTGCATATAACAAGGCAATCAACGCGGGACGCTTTGTCACTGCGGCAGCTTTTCAAAGTGTTGTGAATACAAGGTATTAAAGCGGTTTTGGGCGGTTTGATAAGCGCCCGTTATTGCGACGTTGGTATAAATCTTTAATTAAGAATAAGTCGTTTTAGAAAATTGAGTAAATCTAGAGGAAATAATTTTAGATGCGTTTAATTACAATAATATTAATTACAGTTGTACTATGTAGTTGTGAAGGAAATCATATTAAAGACTCCTTAAAGGGACAGGCCACTTTGCAAAACTCAAGCAAAGAGATAAAACATGGGCCTCGTTTAATCGAGTGGTATGGTTTATCTTTTGAAAGTATCGGTAACAAAAAACTCAGACATAGTTTTAATGAGAGAAAAGTTGATGCTGGCCATCAAGTTTTTTCAGGTAGAAAAGATGTTGTTGGAAAAGTTATTTATAGCTCAAATATTAGTTGGCTAGCCCCAATAGAACCTTCTTGGGAATCCTATTTTACCTTTTCCTTAAATATTCAACCTGGAGAAACATATACACTGCAAAGCGAAGTTAACAATGGCATTGCTATACTATGGGTTGTTAATTCTAAAGGTGATACGGTCATTGAACCTCTCAAAAAGACCATGAAATTAACACCTTGGAGCTCTCGTCAGAATAATAAATGAATAGTAATACCTAAATATACATAATAAGCCAATTAACTTTGCCCCTTCGGGGCCGGACGGCGCAAAGCGCCGCCGGTTATTGGGGCGTTGGTCTCTATGAAATTAGATCGAACTAAAGAGTTACTTCACGGATCAATTAATGAGTTAGAGCCTTACGAGGCTTTGGTTCATATATTGGAGTCGGTGATAGAGCTTGTAAAAATTCCAGGTAACGACTTTTGTTGGTCTTACTGGGAAAACTCAGATGAGGCAGCCAGAGAAATTACAAAATTATTGACCATGGTAAAGTCATATACATTACCGGAGCGAGTTGAGGTTAGTGTTCTGTTTGCGCCCACAGGTCCCCTACAAGAGGTCAGTTTAAGTAGTGGTTGGGCGAAGCCATTTCTTAAAGTCGCAGAGAAATATGATCAAGTAGAGAAGCTATTATGGCCAAACAGTTAACAAGGCCAATCAGCATCGCCCCTTCGGGGCTGGACCTCGCTTCGCTCGGCCGCTGTTGGCGGCGTTAGGTGCCTTGGAAATGGAAAGGATTAAATGAATTACTCATCAACATGCGATTGTGGAGAAATAAAGATAAATGTATGTTTCCCTCTCCCAATTGATGAATATCAAGCTCGTGCTTGTGATTGTGACTTTTGCGTGCCCCGCGAACTAGCTTACCTTTCAGATGTAAATGGTACTATTTCATTTTCTCCCAGAAACAAAATGAATCAACTCAAGCAAGGCTCTGGACAGGCTACGTTCTGGCAATGCAGCAACTGTAAACAAGTGGTCGCCGTTACAAATACCAGCAAAGGGGAAACAAGAGGTGCTGTATCCAAAGCCATTTTTGCAAAAAAGTTTTCTCTTAAACCGTCTGCTTTTATTAGTCCCAAAAACCTCTCTCCAAAAGAAAAAATTGAACGTTGGCCTACAGTTTGGTCAAAGGTTGTTTAAAGTAATGGTTAACGCACCTAACAAATATGAATAAGTGTCGCGCAGCCGACACTTTATTTGGGTGTTGAACAAGCCCGTCCCTACCTTATTAAGTAAATTGCTCGGATGAGCACAGAGTGGATGTTGGCCTGTCACTGATTGACAGGCGAGCGCAGCCAGGAAGTTATCGGGTATCGATTAACTTCAAGGAGTTACGTGTTTGTGTGTCTATCTATCCTCCCGCTTAGCCTCCTTCGTCTAAATGGCCGCCATTCTCCTTATTCTGTTTGTCTTTCGGCTATCTCGGTCGTGCCACGCCCACACAGACCAAGCGCTGCTCCCCGCACGTAGGGCAACATCGCGTTGTGTGCATGTTGACGGGCGCCTCACGCGGTAAGGTCGAATGTGCCGTGTGAAGCAGCATCAGCTGGATCGTGTGCCGTTTTTGTTGCGGGTTCATGGCGTTTCTCCTGTCTGCTGCCGATGGGCAGGGTTGAGAGAAACGTAGGCGGTAAGATGGCATTCTGCCGCGTAGCGGCTTCGTTCAACAACTGTTCAAGAGGGATTCGCAACGCGTGGCCTTTATCATGGACCAGGATACGCCAAGGGCGACTGATTACTGTGAGAAAGCGGTATCCATAGAAGCATTGAAAGAGAGAGTAGGTTACCAGCTACCAGTTGTGACAGAGAGTGCGGAGATGAAAAGTCGGGTGGGGTGTTAGCTCTCCCCCAAATTTCCCGCATAACAAAGCGCTCATTTACATCGTGTACTCTTATCACACGCAAAGCGGGCGCCTTGTTTGGCCTTCTCCCGCTAAATCCGCTCTAATCGTTAGTGAGAGCCCTTCATGCCTTTCTCCGACCAACGCAACGTGTTTGGGCTCTCGAACCTATCTAGCTGGACCTTCCAGCTCATCCAGTCTTGCCTCATGACCAAGTATTGCATCGGCCTTTTCAGCGGTCGTCGCCAGTTTCTTTAGTGCGCCATCAAGCATTAAATCCAATGTATCGACGCTCTTTGCGCGGCGGAAGAAGATGAGCCAGTCAATGCGGCTTTTAGGGGGGGTGGTTGTCATGGTTATCCTTTATGCATAAAAGTGCGTATATTATATCATTAGTTGATATTAAAAGGGCTACATATGTAGCCCTTTCTCCTAAAGGTATACGCGCTCATTGTCCACCGCGATCCTAAGCCCTCGTTCATTTTTCATATCAGCCAAGACACCAATCATCCATACGGTGACAGACTCCGCTAACGGTTGCCCAGAGGAGAGTAGGGCGATGAGCACATCAATCTGTTGCTCTTTTTCTTCATACGACATCGACAGGCCCTCCTTGAAACGTGTCCAGCTTCAAATGGGTAAACCGTCCGTCCCATTTTTTCTTCATGGGTAACTCGCCCTGTCGATAGAAGTCATAGACCTTTTCAGCGCCTTTTCTCAGCAGTACCACCTGATGGATAACAAAGGGTTCCCTGCCGTGAAGATTCACCTCGTTAATGGCTTCGGTGAAGTAGCGGTCTCTGGCATAGCTCGCGACGCGATAGCTGCGGCCATCGTGATAGAGCCACCCTCGGGCATGAAAGTAGGCATTTATCTGCATGACGTTAACGCCATTCAGCATCTTGGCAAGCGCGGGTAAGGTCATGCCTTTTTTAAAGAGGTTTCTGAGGTCGTGGATTTCCTCGTCCTTTTTCTTGTTATCCAACATGAGCTGTTCGCGCTGTTCTTCCTTTTCCAGCAGTTGGGCTAGGGCTTCTTTGAAGGTAGTGGGGAGGGCGAAATCGTGAGCGGGGAGTTTTTTACTGTCGAGGAAGGCTTGGTTAACTTGAAGCTGGAAGCGGGGGCTTATCCATCCAGCGTAAGAGATGGCGAGAAGTTCGTGGGCGAAGGTGCCCTGATTGACTCCTCCTTTGATAGCTTCAATAGGCGATACCGAGATCCCGGTATCGATCTTAAGTGTTTGAATTAAATCCCGCGTGCCTTCAATAGCTAGCCAATAACTTGGCCCTTTACTTTTCAAGCCGCCACTCGCTTTGTGCAACGTGTTTAGGTTGAACCTTCCCTCGGTATCTTTCGTTATCTCTACTCCTGCAATCACAGGGGCTTGTGTCGTTTCGGAATTATGAATTACACTCATAGCGTATCTCCTATCTTAAACGGTGTAGTTGGTACATGCCCCGGTGTTCCCGCACTGGGGTTTTTCATTTCTAGCGTTTCACTCATTCCCTCGCTCCCGAACAACTGAATTTCGAAGTATCACGAGTATCTCTGAGTTCAACGAACGACCATTCGACTTTGCCTGTTTCTTAACAACTTCTTTCAACTCTGTCGGCATTCTCAGGCTGAAAGGCTTAATTGTTGCCGTTGAAATTACGTCCATTTTCTTCTCCTATATCACCAATGGAACCAACTTGGTTCCATTGACAAGATAGAACCAGCGTGGTGCCATGTCAACACCAATAAGCTAGAAAACGCCGGAAAATGTCACTTCAATTTAAAGTTCGTCTAACAGAAGAGCTTCATGAAAAGCTTAAAAACTATGCTGACGCTAAAGGTAACTCTCTGAATACAGAGATACTTCAACGATTAGCTGACTCAGTGGTAGAAGATGAAAAGTACGAACCAATATCAGCTGACAGTGCTAAGCAGAAGGCAGCGGATAGCAGACAGTTAGTGTTAGAAGATATAAGAAGGCTGTGCTATTTCGAAATCAATCGGGTCGCTCAACTCGGCGGTCAACATGCTCATATCTCACTCAAAAAGTACGAGCTATACAGTTACACAGATGAGGCATGGGAAGAAGCCATTACCCCTATCGTTAAGGAGCTCAAAGACAAGGGCTTTGACGTTAACGAGAACGATGTCAGTGAAGACGGTTTTGGTATTCGTTTTTAAACTTTTCTGTTGGTGAAAGGATGAAAGAGATTTCCCTACTTTTCAGAATCAGGCTAACTCCTCTCTATCTGCAACCGCACTTTCCTCGACTGGGTTGATTGCTTGGGCAATGGAATTTCTGGTGTCGTAATCAGTGATTAGGTCAGCATTTGAAAACGTTATTAAAGTACTTACTATTCTTATTCCTTTTCCTCGTGGCAGCTGTCGTCGGGGTGATGGTCGATAGTCACCTAAAAAAGAACCCAGATGCTACCTATGAGCTGAGAGGTCGGTACCTACCATCGCCAGATGGAAAGACATATCTCGTTGTAGAAGATGACAATGGAGGCATGTGTGGTCCTCTAACCGTCAACGGGAAGGAATGGCCCCACGGCCCATATCAGAAAGCGGAAGTGACGCCTGGGGATGTAACCATTGAATGTGGTTCTTGGATTACCGTGCACGTTCAAAAGGGGACGACGTATTACTTTGGCTACTGGGGTCCTTGAAAAAGAGCGGCGATATACCTCCTACGGCTGCTTCATATAGCCAAATACTCAAGCTATCTTCTAAGCTAACAGCGTATCCATTACTTGTTAGCTTGGAACAAAACTCTTATAAGAGCTGTCAAAATTACATGTGGCACTGACTATTAGAATGTATCGTCACTATTAGGCATTCGTCTCTCTGGTTTAACTTAATTGGATATCACTATGAAATTATTCTCTCGTGTCAATGCTATTATTCTTACGCTATTCCTAAGTTTCTTTTCTTTCTCCGCATTAGCTACGAATCAAGTCCAAGATGTGCAATTTAAAAAAGGGGCAACCAGTGCAGAATACACAGGAAAAGTGCAAGGCTACGACTACAATGAATACGTTTTTTACGCTCAAAAAGGTCAAGCATTAAAAGCGACATTAGATACTAAAAGTACTAAATTATGGTTTATTCTTCTCAACCAACATATTGAAAACCGTGTAGATTTGTCTGAGTATTCGGAATCCTTGACCCCTCAAGGGGCTTACATTCTGCCATACAGCGGTAAGTATACGATTCGTATTGGTCAATACCGCCCTTTTGCTCGACGCGGTGAGCACAGTGAATACAAACTGAAGATTGAGATTAAATAATAGATAGGGTAAAGCGCTTAATCAGCCTGTCTATCAGTTGCTGGGCGGTAAAGTGAATGATGAGCTTCGCATCAGGTGTTGAGCCCTCAACACCTTAAATTACCTATCGAAAGCACCCTGGTGAATGATGAAAGATATTTTTCTCATTCACCACGCAGCTCTTGCCAGATAAGGCTTTAGTCCATATTTGGTGAAAGGGTGAAAGAGGTTTCCCTACTATACTCAAGCTATCTTCTAAGCTAACAGCGTATCCATTACTACTTTTATGAAAAGCCAATGAATCAGTCAGATAACTCGGTCTTTACAATTTACAGGGAAGGCTACTTTGATTTTGAAGAGATTTCCCAAACTTTAAAAATGGTTCCCGATAAGGCTACTGTGGCTACAGATAAAGCGAAAAACACTTGCTGGAAGCTTCTTTCATCAAATAAAGACTGTCATCTCGAAGAGCAACTAGAGTATTGGATAGTTTTACTACTACCCAAGAGTAATGAGTTGAGAGAGTTAAAGGAGAATGGTTGGATAATAGAATTGGATTGCTTGGTCCAATCTGATGAGGGTTCAGCGGTTGTTAATTTGGAACCAAAACTCTTACAAGAGTTGTCAAAATTACATGTGGCACTGACTATTAGAATGTGGGCATAACGCATTACTCCCTCTCAATATAAATAAGTCAGTGTTATTGGCTTTCAATCATTCATTCACACCAAAAATGCTTCGAGTTATCAACTGATTAATCAATAGTCTTTCAGCTCCGCATGCGATCGAAATCAAATCTGCTTTTATGCACTTTATGGTACATTTCCGCCAAAAGTTTTAGACAGTGATGGCGTGTTGCGTGCCGAGGAGCGAAGGGCGGTAGCGTAAGAAAATTCAAGCCCAAACCAGGTTTTTAGAATTCTAGGCGAACTAATCGGGCGTCTCGGTTTTGGACTAAACGGGCAAATTACCCGCTAATAAGTTGTTATACCTCTTGGGTAGTCACAAATATAAGGATCATTCATGGCAAACGAAGAAATGCTCGAATATGTAGAGAATGAAAAACGAAAACGGAAGGAGTATTCACTTGCTTATAATGAACTTAATGAAAGACAGCAGGTTCTGCATCAGCAAATCGCTCAGCAACAAGCTCTGTTGCACGAGCAGGAAAAAGAACTGAATCTAAACAGAAAGAGAATTAAAGAAGAGCAAATTGCTAGAGAAAAAGAATACCTATCTGAAAAACGTGAGCGTGAACGTTTTTTTGAAGAGCGCGAAAATGACTTAATGCAGCGTCAACGTCAGATGGAACAGCACCTTCATGAGCGGATGCAAGAAACAGAAAAGCTTAGTATTAAGTTAAAGGGAGATTTAGCGGAAAAGGAATCGTTACTAGCTCAGGCACAAGAACGACTAGAGATCGAAAAGCAAAAATACACTGAAGAGAATAGAAAGCAGATTGAAAGTAAATCTCAAAATTATGTAAATACAGCCCTCACTGGTCTGGAGGCAAAAGAGAATAAATTTCATTTCGTTTCTAAAGTTTGGTCTGTAATCGGGGCTGTCGCAATTGTCTTGGGTATTACATTTATAGTTATCTCTACATTCTATGGGGCAAATGATTTTCATAATTCTGGCGGTTTTACATGGCCATACTTTCTATTTATCACATTCAGAGGTCTTATTGTCGTCGCTATGTTTGTGGCCTTAGCAAGATATTCTTTTATTTATAGCAATTCCTATATGCATGAATCTTTAAAAAGTGGGGAGAGGAGGCATGCTATTAATTTTGGTAAGTTTTACCTCGAAGCATATGGCGCTAATGCCAGCTGGGAACAGATTAAAGAGGCCTTTCAGCATTGGAATATTAGTAGTGAGAGTGCCTTTTCAAAGAAACAATCATCTGAGTTTGATCCAAAACTTATGGAAAGCGCTCTTGAAATAAGTAAAGCTCTTTCGAAGACGAGTAAAGATAAATCTTCTGAAACGAAAGAAAGTAAGGAATAATATAGCTATAGGTATAACAAGTTGCTGCACACGGAAAAATTGCTCGCTTCGCTCCCAATTTTCCGGTGAGCAAGGCGTTAGGTTTTTATTTGGGAAGTTAAATGTTGACTGAAATATTGAGCGTAGTTGAATCAGTACCTAATGTGGTCTGGAGCGGAATAGTAGCTTCTTGCCTAACATTATTTGGTGTGTTTTTGACTAACAAAGGTAATGCTCAAAGGCAGCGAGACCTACTTGAACATGAGAAAATAAAGTATAAGTCAGAGCAACAATTAAACCTTAAAAAAGAGGTTTATTTGAATTTAGCTGATTCTTTTGCTGGCGCATTAGGCGTCATTCCAAAATTGATAAATCTTGATTTATCTACACAAGAAATCGAGAAAATATTAAAAAACCATAGTGGGTCAATTGCAAAGTCGTACTTGGTAGCGAGAGAGTCAACGGTATCTGAGATTTTGGACTTCTCTGCTGAGACTGCCGAAGCTCTTCTACCGCTATTCAAACAACGGGCAATTTTGTTAGGTCACAAAAAAGCAATCGAAATTTATCAGTCAACGATCGATGCAGCGAGTGAAGAAAAAAATCGAATTTTATCTATGTTTAAAGAGCTGAATTTTCAAAACAACAAAGATTCTTCTTTATATGACTACTTGAATGGTAGTTACGAGCTAAATGATAAAATTTCACGTGAAAACAACGAGCTAAAGTCTGAGCAAGAATTGATTTTAAGAAAGCTTCATATAGAATTTACTCGCAAGTGTTTGCAGGAACATAGTCGATTACTAAGCTCATTACCCAAGATGACGATTGCTCTTCGTGAGGAGTTAGAAAGTGATGAAAATCCAGCAATATTCATTGCCGCTCTAAATCGTAATATCGAGAGAATGTCCGGGGCTTACGATGAGTTACTCGATGAACCTCAAACCTAACACATATGAGCCCTGCTCCGGTCAATAGGTAATAGCATTCTTGTGGCTGCGCCGCGCAGCCATTCCTCACACCTCAAAGATAACACCACCACATTTCAACTTCCTGATTTATTTACCTCATAAATACAAACGGTTATTGATTGTTCACTCAATAATAAATCGGTCCTTCATGCGATCGAAATCAAATCTGCTTTTATGCACTTTATGGTACATTCCCGTCAAAAGTTTTAGACAGTGATGGCGTGTTGCGTGCCGATAAGCAAAGGGCGGTAGCTTTACACGGGATTTGGGAACGGCCATCTCACAAGACACTTTAATAAAGTCAGTTAATGAGAGTGTTCTTTGTTTTTTCTAGGTGTACCTGTCCTAAGTGGTTTTTACATTTTATAAATTTTCGTATGTTTATTAGAGTGATAAGTAATTGACAGCTGTAACAGAACAAATAGCGAACAGTAGTGCGATCCCTGCTTGGAGTGGGTTTGTTTATCAAGGCAAAGTAGCACTTTATCATGCGATACGTCTCCTTGTTCAAGGTAACAGCAATGCCCACTACTTGAAGGTAGAAACCTTAGAAGATTTTGTAATATACGCGAATAATCATGAGGTTATATCTCTTCATCAAGTAAAAACGATGCGAAGCGGTTATCGTTCGGCATACGAGACCGCTTTGAAACAAGCTTCTAAAGTAGTGGATAGATGCAATAGTAGGTGGTTTCACGTCTCCGTAGAGCTTGATGACGTTTCTGACAGAGAGGCAAACGCCGCAGAGTGTGAGTATCTTGTTCAATTTTATACATACCACGACGGACGTCGATATGTTGAGACAGGAAGTATTGATACGAGGCTTACTGAAATTGTCACGCAGTACCTCGGATCCAGCGAACTAGAAATCACGAGCCAGCTTGTTGAGCACAAGCTGGCTAAACTTCAAATGCTTTTGGCAGCGCGTGTGAATCTGGCACATCACCGCAATCAGCATGGTGAAATGACAAAGTTTGAAGCAGCCAATTCTATTCCGGTTTATTTTTCTGAGATCGAAGAGTGTCTTTACTCTGAAGCAATTCAAGATGATGACTATGATGCAATACTATTCAAATTCAGAAAAACGTTATTGGATAGGACCGATAGCTTACTAGACGCTAACCAGGCCGATTACAGCCTTGACCTAAATGACCTCTGTAGATGTCGCCATGTTATTGCTGGTATGGAAATCGAACGATTGACCAGACTGTACTATTCAAAGGTGCCTAATCAAAAGTGTATCTCGCTGAACGGCTTTAGTGTGAACACTGTCGATATTTATCTCGACATTATCGCTGAAATACAAGGTATTCGAACTGCGAATGACTTACCACATTATTTTAAGAGTCACCTAGGTACTTTTTTACCAACCGCGATGCAATTTAAGCGTACCAATAAACGTCTTAACATTAACGACATTCAAGACAACATCTCTGGTATGCGTGGAAATCCAGTAGTACAAGATGTGCTTTATGATTATGAAAACCTAATTGTCGAGATGAATAGCAGTCCATTTAAACTAAGTGATCAATCCATTAGTGTAGGAAGATTCACTGATATCAGCGAAGCTGATAAAAATAGGCTAACTAAGATAAATAACGTGAGATTTGTATCAGTCAGTGATGCAAGTAGTGAAATAAATGATTAATAAAATAATTACAGCATTATCGAGCACCTCTCCCTGCCAGTTTAAGTTGGTTAAACAAGAATCAGAAATATTTTCTTTTTATCAAGCCACATCCCCTTGTTATCAAAGGCTTTTGGTTGTGGTGCATGTTGAAAAATTAATGCAGCCTAGTGAGCTTAACCAATGGGTGTTGGCTAATACGCCTGATGAGTTAAGAGAGTTACCAGCTTTTGCTAAAAATACTGATGTAGTTGTTCTATTTAGATTAGAAAGCTTAGCGGATATCGTAAACTATGAATACAAAGTATTTTCTTTGGAAGAGGATGCTTATAGTTTCAAAAAACATGTTTTGTATTATTCTCAAGAAGAGCTGACTATATTAGATAAAATAGACACAAACAGCATAAGTGATTTAATAAAAGACCAAAATAAATTTTCACTTTATAAGAAGTCCCCTTTAGAAGAGTCAGAATATGGAATAGTCAGCCGTATTTTTATTAAATTACCTTTCTTATCTATTCCTGTAGATGAATCTGAGTTAGACGACCCATGTCTGTTAGCGGATACAGAATTACAAGAATCAGGACTATTAGAGTTGACTAATGAGTTTGAAAGTCTGTTAGCGAGCGTTGGCTCTGACTATGAAGCTATTGTTGAGGAGTATATTCGTGGAAAAATGGCGAATTCACAGGCTGAAGATTAAAGGCTTTAAGGTGTTTACTGAGTTTGAGGAAAGTTACTCCAATAGCTTGGTTGTGTATGACGGGCCAAATGGATTCGGTAAAACATCATTATTTGATGCAAAACAAATACTATTTTGCAATAAGTTACCTAGAGTTGATGCTAGGCTCGGAGCACTCAAAGTCTCTGCGAATAAGAAGTTCTCAAAAAATCTATATCAAAACCATAACAGTGATGGTGATGTATCGATAATTGCTGAGCTTCGCATGGGTAATGAGTCTCTTTACATAATGCGGATGGCACGAGCTGTTGATTTGCGTAGGGGAAGTAACAAACCAAATAGCTTTGATGACTTCAAGTTATATGAGCTATCAAGCTTCGACAATAAATCTGATGCAAGATTGATTGAAGATGAATCTAAATTTTGGTCTGAAAAGCTTGGCGATAAGTTTCTGAATAACTTTTCTGTCTTGAATTATCTTCAGCAAGACAGCAAATCTATAGTTCTTCCCGATAAGTGTGATGAACGCTCAAGAACCGGGCAAATCGAACACCTAATTAACCTAGATCGTCTTAAGCGAAGAATTGAATATATTTCAAATCTAAAATCTGTAAGCAAAAAACAGTGGAGTTCCGCTAACTTTCAATTTCAAGAAGCTGTTCAAGATTTGAAAGAACTCGAAGGATCACTATTAAGCGAAGATGTAAAAGAAGTCTCCTACATAAAAATAACAGAATCGAACACGCCACCTAACTGGGATATGGAGCATCCATTTTCTACTCAAAACTTTAAGCAAATTGATGAGTTACTAGAGAAAGTGAACCTGCTCAAACGTACATATCTTGGCAAAAAAGAAATTGTCAAAAGGATAAGCAACAAGCAAAAGCTTGATTTTACTAAACGTGAAGAGTTTGGTTTAACCGTTAGATTATATCATCAATTTAAACGATTTAGTGGTTTAAAAAAGCAGAAAGCACGATTAAGTGAGCTTGAAAAATTATGTAATACACTTAAAAACGAACCAGCCAAGCTATCATCAATACACACAGATATTTTAAACACTTACCTAGATGAGGAAGTATCGAAAGAGTTAGAAAGGCTCTTGCAAGATAAAAATAAACTTCTTCTAGAGCAAGGAGGGCTGAGCTCAAAACAGGCGGACACACTCCAACTGCGTGATAAACTACTAGGCATCAGTGATGAAAACGACTCTGAGTGTCCTCTTTGTGGCTTTGATTATACTGAAAGGGTATTGCTAATCGAAGCTGTAGACGGTAAGACAAAGCGTTTGAAGCAACTCCTAGATGGGGTCGGTAAGAACATATCAGCGTGCTATCAAAGTATTGCAGTAATTCTAAACCCACTCAAAGACCAATATTTTCCGATCTTTGAAAAGCTCAAGTTGGAGTTTGAAGCTGTTTTGTATAATGACTTGAAGTTTCATGAACATCAGGCAGCGAGGCTAAAGAATATTGGGGATAGACTTATCTCGCTGGGAGTCGAACTCCCTAAAGATTATGCTGTAGAGGATGTGATTCAGGCGGAACAAATTGAGCAGGTTAGAAATCATCTGTTAAAATCGCTTGAACCAGAAGAAGACATTATCACAAACCAAGAAGTTAATTTTTTCTTGGAAAATTTTGGTGACATCAGAAAGCTAGAGAATCTGACTGAAGATGTAATAGAGTCAAAGAAGCACTACATCCAAAAGCGGTACAATTTAGCAGTCAACTCTTCAATTGCTAAGAAGAGAAAAAACTTGGCTAGCTCTAGTGAAAGAGCAACACATCTAAAAACTATGAATGACCAGCTCGGGCGTATTGAAACCAAGCTACAACACGCTCAGACTAACTACATACACCGTACCATCGGTCAGATGGAATCACTATTTCACATTTATAGTGGTCGTTTGCTTCAAAATTATCAAAGCGGTTTGGGCGTGTTCATTGACATGCCTATGGGACAACGAAAAAATGCAATTATGAACTTTACCACTGCTAGAGATTCACAACATGATGCTACGTTGTCGATGAGCAGTGGACAAATTAGCGCATTATCATTGTCATTATTCTTAGCCTTGAATAAAAAATACGCAAAAACAGCCTTCGTATTTATTGATGATCCCACTCAATGTATGGATGAGATTAATATTGCATCATTAAGTGACTTGCTACGAGTGGAGCTTCGAGATCGTCAAGTCATAATTTCAACCCATGAGCAAGACATCTCAGACTACTTGTGCTATCGATATAAAAAAGCTGGTCTTGATAGACAGCAGGTAAATTTGTTAGAAAAATCCAAGGTTGCGGCTTTAAATTAGCTCTGTGAGCCAAGTTATAACTCTCTTTGGCGCTCTTAAATTTATAAATTTGTCTATATTGATTTACTCAAACTCAAGTAATCCCAAATAGTAAATTTATAGCTTTAGTTCTAACCCGTTCTTGTCCATTTTTGAGTTGGCTATGATGGCTAACTCAAAATTGCCCAAATTAAGCCAGTATCATTTTTGATAAGGTGTGTGAAAGCCTCCTATTCACCTTAATTTTTGTAATCCGAATGTACTTTTCTTATGTTGATACACACAGAAATCGCCCATTATTGTAACGTTAAGCAGCTAGGAGATAATAAAATATGAGCAAGCAACAACATCCCAGAAAAGCTGTAGAAAACTTTAAGACGATCATGCAAATACTCAGTCCGTCACGGACGAAAATTATAGTTTTCACGTTTTCTTTCGTTCTGCTTTTCGGCTATTCGGTCAATTCAGAACAATTTACTTTGTTGAAATCAATTTTGCTTGTTTACTCATACATACTCGGTCTTTCTGTGTATTCATTGAATAGGCTATCCCAAGTTAAGAATGACATCGAGTATCTATCTCAGGAGCACTTCGGTGACTTTCCTGTCCGACAGCCAGACGGTTTTGCTTGGGAAACGCCAGAAGGACAGCGTTTAGAGAGTGAGCGTTTGAATAAGCACTATAGCTACCGTATAGCGTTAATGTTGATTGGGTTTGCACTCATGATTTTGGGGTTGTGCTTGCTAACAGTGTTTGTATAAAAAGATCATGAACTGACATTTACTCGTAGTGCGTCTTTGTAAAATCTCTGTTATTCAGGTGTTTAAATTAGTTTTGGTCATAAAACGCTCTTTATTCAAACGTTAGCTTGAAAGAGGACCTATGGAAGTAAATAATGACATTTTGAGTGATTACATTGATTATTGCTATCAACAATTGAATCACGAATTTATAAATTGCAACATTAGAAAGTCTGATGCTATTTATTTGTATCAGAGATTTAAATGTCGGATAGTCCCACAAAGAGTAAGAGGCATAAACGAAGCTAACGGATTTCAAGTACCAGAACACTTTCAAGAAGCATATGAGAGTATAAAGGCTGACATTGTTGCTGGAAGTGACTTAAGAAAATATCAAAGTCGGAACTTGAAGAAATTGGATTATGATGATGACATACTGTCACATTGGGGGATTCAGCATTTTCATTTAAGTAACGATGTTGAATCGGATGGTTTTGTTTCTCGAACTGGTGATTTGCTATTTATTCATTTTACTAATTCAACTGCATATATACTTGGTATATTTAATCATCGTTCATGGTGTAATTTGGACCTCATTGAGGTCTTGCATCGTAACTGGCCTGAGCATATGTCTAAGTTCAAGATGAACAGTGGAATGAGTCCGTTAACCGAAACCAACTACAAAACGCTTAGAAAAAAGAGTGGAAATGCAAATATTGTTGTTGAGGATGGCACTGAGTATATAGCTCCGGGAATGGGTGTAAGCTCTAATGGCGCCCCTATTCAAGCAACGTTTAACAGCGATAAGTTAAAGTTCATGTTTAATAGCTATTTTGAGGCTATTGTCAATAATTTAGAGCAGATTTTGAACTACTCTGCTGAAAGCCGAGAATTGTCCGAAATTACCATTGGTCTAGAGTTGAATGGTGAGTTAAGAGATTTCGTTTTTGTAGTAAAAGAAACTGGTTTTCGCTTTACTATTCCCAGTTAACACATATAAACCTTTGTCCGGTCAATTGGTAGTATCATTCTTTTGGCTGCGTCAGCAGCCAACTCTCTCACACAACAAAGCCGTCCACTACCTTTTCCCCTACCTGAAGTTATCCGAACTGTGCAGTCTCAAACGTCACTCCCAACTCGAAGTTGTCCATTTCCAATCTACAGCGCCTCCCTTGAGGCGCTCCTTCAAAGTTAAGCCGCACTGTCCATCAGTGCCGCAATCGCATCATCATAACCCGCCCATTTGTCTACGCCAGCCGCTTCCAGTGCAAGCAATGTCGCATCCCGCGCTTGTAGGTGCTGATGCTCCCATAGAGGGATTTTCACCATTTTTTGTGGTGCCTCTATGAGGTTTTCTTGAGGGAGGGCGAGTGCTTCTTTCTGCTCAGCCAAGAGATCCAGTTGCCTAATCGCATCCGATTTCGCAGATACCGCTTCTTTAAGACGTTCGCCATAAAACACCTCATCCAGTTCGAGTTGGCTTAGAGTCTCCCGACGTGTACGCACTGCTTGGACGTTTTCTTCCAGCGCATGCATGGCCGTCAGGCGAATTTCGTTGATGCTGTTCGTGACAGCTTGCTCGTGGAGCGCCTGCCGCTGGGTCTCGGCTTCCACGCATTTCACGATGGCATCGTTCACCTTCTTCACCGCCTGTTCCTTAGCGGTCAGCGCATCCCCGGTGAACTCGGCAAAGTCATCTTGGGTAATGGTCATCATCTCCAAGGCTTCGGCCATGTCATTGAGCTCTGCGAGGGTTTCGTCCCCGGTGGTGTTGCCGATCTGGTTGATATTGGTGATGCGAGACAAGATGCCTTGCTGACGCGCTTCTTCCAGCTCGTCTTGTATGGCTTGCCATTCATCGCGGGGTTTGAGGACAGCACTTCGAATACCTGCAAACTGCTCTTCCACATGCTTCTTAGTGGCCTTCACCGCTTTGACCTGCGATTCTGCATCCACCAACGCGTTATCAATGACCTTCACCACGGCGGTTTTGCTTTCACTGACTTTTCGAGCCAACGAACCAATGCGCTCACGGCCTTTGCGGGTTTCCACATCGGGTACTTCGCTTAACGCTTCATTGCGTACCGCTTCGATGACCTTTTCCACACTGTGTTTGCTTTGAAAGGCTTCAAAAGCAGTTTCAGGGGAAAGGGCAAGCACTTGGTCGAGAGAGGTGAGGGAGTTTTCCATGGTCTCTATCCTTCTTTGCTGGTCAGTACGTCACGTCTTTTGGTGTACTCAGACTTGAGGTACTCGATTGAGGACGCAGGTGACACGCCCAACTTGTCCGCTGAATTCGCCAGAATGCCGCAGTGCTTTTTATAGGCGTTGTCCAGCGTGGTCATGCTTGGCATGCCGTGAATGATGCGAGCGTATTCTTGGGCTTGTTGCTGAAGCTCGCTAAGGTGTTGCTGTTTGAACTGGTCACTCTTGGCATCCAGCTCTTTCATCTTCAATTGGCGCAGCTCTTGAAGCGTTTCCCGCGCCTCGGTGTCTTGGGCGGATTTGATGGCTTTAATCGCCTGACCGAGTGCGGCGGAGAGGGCTTCTTTGGTTTCTGCTGCTTTGACTGCCTCAAAGTATTCGGTGAAATCGATTCGGGGGAGCGCCCAGGCGGGGAGGGGAGGAAACGCCCAATCGATGTATTTGTCAGGGCCGCCCTTGGTTTTGACGACATGGACATTGCCGTAATGCTTGTCGCGCATGCCGATACACTGACGGCATTCTGCAAATACGGTGTCCATCTGATACAGATAACGACCTACACCCCATTGGACGGCGCAACGCTTCATGGCAGAAGAGCGGCCACCTTTAATTGCTTCAATGTGAGTGTTCTCGCTGGCGTCCCACTTGGTGACTTTCTTGTCACCGAACCAGACAGAAATGGCGCATTCACACCCGGTGATTTGATTGCCTGACACAATGTCTTTGAACTCGACTTCCCAACCAAACACACCAAAGACTTCATCAAACCTTTCTTGAACCGCCCTTGCCGTGATGTAAGGCACCACCATCGCCCAAGGTTTATCGCCTGCAAATCCAGCGCGTTGAATACGCCACTCGATATCATCAGGCGAAAACATGGCTTGGAGCTTTTCTTGAGATTCTTTTTGATCCGACATGGCTATGCTGCCTTTTTGCAAAGGTCTTCGTAAGCTGACTTGATGTCTGGCATTCTGCTTTCAATGAAGTCATCGAGCGCTGTTTTAAGGAACGCTTGGTGCATTGTTAGAAGCTGAGCATTGGTGTTTGCTGCGTTGGGCTCGTGGTTGATGACGAACTTCATCAGCCCATCGAGCGGGTATTGGCCATGTACCTCGAACTCGATAACAAACTGCGAGAAGTCGCTAAAGGTGAGGCCAGCAAACTCTCGATTGGCTAGCAAGCGTTGTTTGCCCATGTCGATGTAGTCGTTGAGTGCGGCTTGATGCTGGTCGTATTCATCAAGGTGGCGCATGTCATCGTTAAGGCAGCGGTCTAAGTGGTTATCAAATCCTAGTTTCATGTTATGCTTCCTTATGTGTTGGGCGTTTCCTGGTCGTTACGCCTTCACTCGCCAGTTACCTCTAGGGGTAATTGGTCGTTACCTCGGAAAGCTCATCTGGTCGATTGGCTTTCCACTTGGGAGCGAGATTCTTGGTCGTTGACCGCTCCCCTTAAGCGCCCTGGTTTACGCCAGGGCGTTTTCGTTTCTGGCACCACCACAACTTCTATCTGTGCGGGCGACACATCAAGCAGTGGATTGGTGGCTAAATCGAATTGCAGGCCACCTGCACAGGTCCCCGCTTTATCCAACTCTGATTGGGTCATTTCAACCACAAGTTTGATGTTCATGTTTTGTACCTCTTAAATTCACTGATATTGAATTGGACAAAACTAATGTAGGTTTCATTACGGGTCGCCGTCAATGTATGCCAGTAGAAAAGCTTACTGGTTGTTGGTATATGTGACGCTAGTCACGTTAATTGGTGAGTTAAGAGGGCGGGAAGGCGGTATGAGTTTTTGAGAGTGGCTTGTTGAAATCTGCCTCCCTCAGAGTAAAGGGAGGCTTGTCGTTTGCGGTTACACGGGTTTGACGTGCGCTACGACAGTTCCCTTGATTGTGAGGTATTTTGTAGGCTGAGTGTATCTCAGGGAAGAGGGTAGATCGGGGTTCAGAGCTTTCAAAAATACTTGATTATCAATCAACACAAGTTGCTTGAAAATGGCCTCAGAGTCTGGGCTTAGCTGGACAATTACAAATTTATCTTTGGCTGATTCTTGTTGGTCAGGATCAACATATATCCAATCACCTTCCGCGAAGCGATCCCCCATAGACTCGTCATTAACGGTCAGTATAAATGTCCTGGGACCGCATGGGACAGGGCATGCGCTGTAGGTGTAAGCACTATCAGGGTAGTCATTGTTTACAGTGAAAGACAGGGCTTCGTCCCATGATATGAACGGGCATTTTTGCTCAACGGCTGGACCAGGTTCTGAGCGGCTTAAGAGTTGGGTGAGAGCAAGTTCCTTTGGCTCGGTACCGTAAACCAACCACTCAGCATTGCACTTGAGCGACTTCGTTAAGGCCAACAAAATTTTATCCTTAACACTGCCTTGAATACCCATTTCGATATTTGAAAGCGTGACCCTGTTAAACCTTGAGTCTACTTGTTTCAAGATTGCCTTGGCTAAGTCTTCTTGCGAGAGACCAAGCTCCAGCCTTCTTAGTTTTACTCTCTCGCCTATTTGCATCATTCAGTATGTCTTTGTTCTGCGGTCTAATTTCTAATTCTCGCACAGCTGTATGTTTTTTCACTACGTAGAAAAACTAAAACACCCTTGTTTTTATCAGTAGGAAAGCTTACGGTTGGGTTTAGGAGGTGACTATGAACGACCCACTTTTTGACATTCTCAAGAGTACGTTTGGCACTGAAATAGCGATAGCTAGATTCTTCGGAACGGTTCGTGCAGCTCATTGGAAGCATCACGTTCCAGAAAACATCGCCTTGCTTTGCCATCTTATCCCCGACATCCCCTATACCTTCGATCCTATCCGCTACGGACGCGATGTGAAGGGCCTGAAACTAGTCCTTGTTAAACCACACCCAACGACCAACCCAGAGGTAACGACCAATGACCAAGATGTTTATTCAAAAGCGGCTTAACCAACTAGAGCAAAACCGACTTATCGGTAAGCCCGGCCTGTCCATTGATGAGGTGAGAGAGTCGCAAGTGAAATTGCGATTCACCAACAATGAAATTGAGCTTCTGACGATGATAAGCGAGCTGATCGGCTCCCCGAGGGCTGTGATTTCTAACGTCTTGTTGATGGACGGCGTCATCGATTTGCTTGCGTCTGATCCCGAGCTCTACGACGACGTGGTGAAAACCTGGGGAGAGAGGAATATGCCCAAGCTAGACCTTTTCCAAGAGGTAAACCGTCGCTCGAAGACCGTGTGTATTGAAGGCACGTTTTATCCGGTTTCCGACCAGCAAGGTCAAGACGCAGATAAGCCAGACCTGCCCATCGAGGGGTGAGTGATGTATGAACTTCTGAGGCTTTCTAGGGCGTTTTTGCGGGGCGAGAGCTCCGCAGAAGAGGTCTCTAATGAAATGGTCAGGAATGCGAAATTTGTTGACCTGGTTCTTGAGAAAGCTGCTGAGAGAAGAGATCTGCGCATTGACCAAGTTCGATGTTCTTTAGCTGCGTCCAATCTAGACCCCACCAGTGTGGGGTCTGCGCTGGACGAAGAACCACAGGGATTACACTGATGAGCATAGTCCGAGCCAAGAGAAGCCAAAATTTCACGATTATTGGCAATCATGTCTTCGAGGATGGACTGCTTTCGTTTCAAGCGATGGGGTTACTCTCGTACTTGCTGGCGAAGCCTGATAACTGGACGGTGAGCGTTGAACAACTCGTTAACGTGACGCAAGGAACGGCGAAACGGACGGGGAGAGAGGGCGTTTACAACATTCTGAGAGAACTGAAGTCTGCTGGCTTCATTCAGACGAAAAAACACGCCAACGGTAAGACAACCTATACGGTGTTTGACGCTCCGGTTTTTTGCCCGCCAGATACGGATAAGCCTAATCAGGCTAACCCGGAACAGGTACCCCCTAATCGGGCTGAGCCTAATCAGGGTAAGCCTAATCAGGCTGAGCCGACACTAATAAATACTGATCTTAAACAAGAACTGAGTTCTAACAAACTTGTGCAGAGCAAACCAAGTTTGCCTGCCGAGCAGATAGCCGCTTCGCTAAAACTCAAAGACAGAACCTACCACACCGTCACGACCAATGAGCGTGACGCCTACCAGACCTCTTTCCCTGATGTGGATATCAACCGGGAGCTTCTTCGCATGGTGGCATGGATTGATGCCAACCCCGCCAAGAGGAAAACCCGGTCAGGTATCAAGCGATTCATCAATGCCTGGCTATCCCGCGCGGCTAAACCCCCGGTGCGAGCCTCAGACTTCGCGTCACCACAAGCGCGGATTGAGGCGAACAACGAAGCCGCTGTTGCCGAGTGGCTTGCCAGTAAGCAACACAACACTTTCGACCATGAACCTAACGACCATCATGGGGGACAGACCAATGAAATCTGCTGAGCAGCAACAGCTTGCCAAACAGCTTCAAGCGATTATGGCGCTATACGGCAGGGCACTGTCACCGCCAGTGCTGGATGTCTGGTGGGAGGCTTTGCGGCATCTTGAGTTGACCACGGTGACAGAGGCACTCAAGCGACACATGCAAAACCCAGACGCAGGCCAATATCCTCCCAAGCCTGCTGACATTATCCGCCTTGTCGGGGGGACTTCCAACGACCGCGCCCTTGTCGCCTGGGCCAAAGTCAAAAAGGCCATTTCGAGTGTTGGCGCTTGGAACAGTGTGGTGTTTGACGATGCCATTATCCACAGCGTCATAGACCAAATGGGCGGCTGGAGTCCGCTGTGCCAAAGCAACGAAGAGGAGTTGCCCTTCAAGGCGAAGGAGTTTGAAAGCCGTTACCGGACATTGCTTTTCCATCCTGAGCCGACCTATCCAAGAAAGCTCATTGGCATGGCAGAAACCCATAACCAAGCGAACAACCAAGCCATCTCTGCACCGATGACGGTCGGTCACATCGATACGTGCAGAGCGGTATATCGAGGGGGCAGCAGTGGCGCACACGCTGTCGGCATGCTTCGACTGGAAGCGACAGAATCAACGCCCATCTTGCCCTAGTGCAAACCACCTAAAACGAGGTAGCGACCAATGACCACGACCTACACACCGACGAATATCAAATTGATGAGAAACACACTGGCTATCAATGGGTTTCAGAGTTTTGTCCGCATCATGAAGGAGAGGGCATGTTGCAAGTTGCCGGAACTCACCCAGCTCATCGTCTCAGAGACCGGATTTGAATTCAGCGAAGTCCGTGCTTGGAAAAAACACGGCGTAGATAACCGGAGCGCGGCGTTGGCGTTATGCGAGCTTGCAGAGAAATACAACGTGTACTTTGGCCTGCACATGCTCATTCCTACTCAGGAAGTGTGTGAAGCCTGGCTGACCTGGGAGCAAAAACATCCTGATACGGTCAAGCATGCCGCCTAACCCGGCGCACGGAATGACGATAGGAAAGAGGTGACGACCATGATTGTGAAACCCCATCCCATCAAGACACCCATCAAAGAGCACAACGCCATCAAGGAGGCGATAGCGAGCTGGCACAAGACGTATGAAGACCGTTTCCGTGTCTCCAGCCAGTTTGGCCGTGTGCTCAACGTGGCATCGGGTCCGGCATGGAAAACGCTGCGCCAGATAGAGGCGGACATCGCGTTTTTCTTCCCGGAAACCCCCGATACACAAGCGGCCATCTCGGCAAGGCTCAGAGAAGTGAGCCCGTCATTGTGCGGGCTGGTGAAGCAGCGTCGGCAGTACACGAGTGACAGCGGTAAGCAGGTGCATGTTTATCGTCTGGTACCCGCTGCATGGCTGGCTCTCACGCACGGCAATCACTTGGAGAAAGCAGCATGAGTGGCGTATGGATGGGCGTTCTGGTTTGGGCTGTCGTGATGGTGGTCGTTTACCTCCTTTGGCTTGGCTCAGACCTGGCAAAAGCCGATGAGCGCGAACATTGGGACGATGAATGATGGAGTTTTCTCTGGTGAAGGTAAGGGGAGGGATGTTCGTTCCCCACACCGACGAAGACAAGGAGCTGGCGGATAAAAAGCGAATTGGCACGGTGCTCACGGCGGATTTCCGTGAAACCCGTCATCCGAAGTTTCACCGCAAGTTCTTTGTGTTGCTGAAACTCGGTTTTGACTACTGGACGCCAGTAGGCGGCACAGTCTCCCCACACGAGCGCAACCTGGTGTATCGCTTTGCTAGTGAGCTTTCAAAGTGGGGTGGTGAACAGCAAACCATGCGGGAGGTTGCGAGCGGCTTTCTGGATGCGATGGCGCAAAAGCGGGCCAACCTCGATGTCGAAAAGAGCTTTGAAGCCTACCGCAAGTGGGCAGTGATGGAAGCGGGGTTTTATACGGTGGTCCATTACCCGAACGGCACAGTACGCAAAGAGGCCAAATCGATTTCCTTTGCCCGGATGGATAACACCGAGTTTTCCGAGGTGTACCGCGCCGTGTTTAACGTTATCTGGAATCACACATTACAACACCATTTTGACCGCGAAGCCGACGTTGAGCAGGCGGTCAATCAACTGATGGGGTTTGCATAATGGCTATCAAAACCCCGGCTTTACGCAGCCGGAAACTGACCGAAGCGGCGAGGGGGCAAACCTGCACGCTGCAAATCGTGGGGGTGTGCAACATGAACCCGGAAACGGTGGTGTTTGCGCATTTCCCGAGTGAGACCCACGGCATCGCCTACAAGAGCGATGACTTCTGGGGCGCGGATGTCTGTAGCGCCTGTCACGATGTGATAGACGGGCGCTGCGGGTATGCCTTCGAGCTTGGCGAACGGGAAGAGTACATGCTGAACGGACTTCACCGCACGCTGAGCCGACGTATCCGGGCAGGACTCATCACCGTGGAGGGCGGCGAGTATGTATGACAACGTGTTTAGCCTTGAGCAACAGCTTGGGCGTATCAGGCACCGGGGCGATGGCCGTGTCCAAAAGGTCCGTCGTGAGCCGGAAGCCGAGGAGTGCGCAGATCTGGTGCGTTGGGCGCGAAGAACCACCATCGCGGGTATCCGCGTCGGGGACTTTCTCACTCACATACCCAATGAAGGGAAGCGGGGTAAGAAGGCGCGTGCTGATTTTCACCGCCTGGGCGGTCAACCCGGCTACCCGGACTACTTACTCGATGTAGCGCGGTGCGGTTACTACGGACTGCGTATCGAAGCCAAGGCCCCCACAGGTGGGCGCATCACTGAAGACCAAAGAAAGTGGGAGGTGCGCTTAAGTGGACAGGGCTATCTGTTTGCTTACTGCTACAGCGCCGAAGAGATGAAAGGGCTGATTGCCGATTATCTCAAAGGACATATTGAGGGGCCAGACTCGGGAGGAACTGCCGCATGAGCCGAGGCATTGAACTCTTTATCCGTATGCATCTTGTGAAAACCACCGTCAACGATGAGCCTAGAGGCCGCCAGTTTATCCCTGGCGATGTCATCCTCTGCCTGCTCGGTAAGTTGCAGCGGGAAAACCCTATCGGCAGCGATGCGATTATGTGGCGCTGGCTGGATGATTTGCCCGCGATGGAGCGATTGGAAAAAGCCTTGGTGTCACTCATTCCCGATAACGCAAAACGGCGCGGTCTGTGTGAACACATCATCAGTCTCGCCATTGCCGTGTATGCAGATAAACCTCTCGCATCGCAGAGCCGGAAACTCACTGCGTTATGGCGCCAATATGGTGAACAGGCAACCCGGTCTAAACGACGGATAAAGCGTCTGCACGTTGATATCCGACAGCTTGAAAAGAATCGGATGCTGAGCTCTTCCACTGCCATTTGCCGCATCGAGGATGATATTTCGCGTAAGCAGGGACTCATTGACGATGAAAGAGCGAGACTCGATGCCTACGCCGTAAAGCAAGCCCAGAAGACCAACCTTTGTCCACGTTGTGGGGGAACGGGCTCACACAAAGTCGGTGAAACCTGCCCGTCGTGCCATGGCGGTGTGCTTATCGCGACGCCAGATACGGTTCGCCTGCACCTTCGCCACACCAACATAGGCCGGGTCTCAGACGCTATCTGGGAAAGGGAACTCAAACCACTCTTTGAACGAGTACTGACCGAGCTGCATGCCGCTCAGGGAGAGGCCGCTTTGACGCTGAATCAATGGCTGGAGAAAGAAGCGGCGGCATAAATTTAAGGGGAATGTTGACCATGGACTTAGCAGAAGCGATTGGCGAATCCGTTAAAACCGTGGGCGCAGAAGAAAGCGCGTCCATCATGGCCCGTGCGCTTTGCTGGCTGGCCCAGGTAGACGGCAACGATATCGAATTTACTTGTGACCTCGGCACCGTGACCATTGAATGCGCCGAGATCACCGCGAAGCATTAAAGGGGATTTGTGGCGATGGCTACTCACTACGATGACGACTACATCGACGCCCTGGAAAAGCAGATCGAAATCCTGGTGTATCACCTCCAGCTTGTTTGCCTGGACGTGGAAGCCTTACCGTCACACCAAGACATCTATGGCAAAGGGGCGCGTGAAATGATCTCCCGCCTTGAAGCCTTGGACGACACCCGAAAGACGGCCGAGAAGTTGGTCGGAGAACATTTTGAACTGATGAATGGCTGGAAAGGGAAGCTAAAGAATGAAGTATGATATAACACTTAAACAGTACGAACTTATTTATAAAATCGTTGCAAGCGTTGGGCGCGAGTTTTCTGCTGGACCAGGAAAGTCATGTCAACTCTATAACGTTTTTGGAGCCTTGATTTTGTCAGAGCTTTTTAAAGTGAAGGCTAAGCCTGTTATGGGAGCCGCTTTTATTCGACTCAATGAAAGTGGAGACACCCTTTCATTTGCAGTCGAAAAGGAAGGTCGGTTTTATAGTGGCCTCGATGCTTTTCACTGCTGGGTTGAGACCGAGAATAATATCATTGATTTCACTGCCCCAGAATATAGAGAGGCCCTTGCCCAAGCTGGGATTGCGACAAAAATACAAAGGAATATGCTCCAGAAAGAGAAGTCCTCAGTCTGCGCGAGCATTTATGATATGGCCAATGTTGGCGACATTTACTTTGAAGCAAACCCCAACCTAACTGGTTTCTTATTACAAGATGTATTGGTCACCCCTGCCATTCAAGATTTGGCAGGGGTATGTATTGAGTGGCATAAGAAGGGTAAGAAGAAGCTTTCCAAATTGGAAATTATTAATGACTTGTATGAAGTAACGACTCTCACACCAATAAATCACAAAGTCGTTGGGGCATGGTAAAAGGGGAATAGCGTCTTTGGTTAGTTTGTCTGTGTTTTGTGCCATCGCGGCACTCTATTTTTGGATTGGAGACCGTGCTACGTCATTAAAGGAAGCGTGTATCGCAATGCTTGTATTTATTGCGTACACGATTTTTAATGTGTTTGTTCCCCCGTTTCCGCTAGGGACTTCATCACAAATGGGGCAGCTATACGGTCTGGTACCCCTATTGTCTTTAGGGGCGATTTTATTCCCTCAAATCAACACCCAATCACCGGAGTCAGTGACACGTTCAATCGGTTGGATTGGCCTTGTGGCTGTCTCAATCGTCCTTGCCTGCTTCAAACTCTACGTCTGGTAGGTGACTATTGGATGCTTAACCAATGGATCGAGTTGGGAAGTTAAAAACACAGAGCTTTGCACTGTTGGTACATACAGGACTAGAAAAGGTGTCGCATAATACCGAAGCACGCCGTTTTGGGGTATTTTCACAAGGTCATTTTTGGCACTGCGAGAAAGAGGCTTAAAAACAAAGGGAAAGTTACTTTTAAAATACAGTGGCTTGTTATTGGTGGACAAAATGGGGTGTTTAATTGCCCCACTTTGGTATTGAATACACTGTTATATGCCTATGGGGACTTTATGTATCGCGTAACTTTAGTCTGTAGAGGGTTAAGAAAAGAAGATGGCCCAGAGGCCTCATCGGATATCATGAAAGAGTTTGAAAGCCACAGGAAATGGCATGCCAACCCAGCGTGTGCATGGGATGGTGAAAATCTAAAGTTTGTTTCAGAGACTGATTTTGACAACGATGGTCAAGCAACATTAGATGAATTTGGTGATTGTATCGCCGCATATGTGACCAATTATTGTGGTTCGCAAGTTGTCATTGAGTCGGTCGAAGAAATTTGAATTCGGCAAATAACAAAGCAATAAACGTAGACGCTTTGTCACTATGGCAGCTTTGCAAAGTGTTGTGTATACGAGGGATTAAAGCAGTTTGGGCGGTTTGGTAAGCGCCCGTTATTGCGACGTTTTAGCTGTCATCCATGTTCAGAGGAGGAACAATAAATGGACTATCCACTTAAAGGAGCATGCCAGTGCGGACAAGTTACCTATGAATTACATGACAAACCATTAATGGTCTTTGCTTGTCACTGTACAGAGTGTCAAAAGCTATCTACTAGCCCATTTAGCATCACAGCAGTGGTTGATACAGCGAAAATAGAGTTTTCTGGTCAACTGAAAAGTTGGGGGCGCGTAGCAGAGAGTGGCAATCGTAACTGTGCGATGTTTTGTCCAAACTGTGGAAACAGAATTTATCATTTCAACCCAGATGCACCAGAAACAGTTAAGTTAAAGTTAAAACCAATTGATCTGTCGTCAGCGGACATTTTTGAACCTCAAGCGCATGTTTGGGTTAGTGAAAAACTCGATTGGTATCATATACCAAATAATGTAAAGGTCTTTCCTAAGCAGCCGGGCTAGCAGCTAACAAATATGAATAAGTGTCGCGCAGCCGACACTTTATTTGGGTTATGCAAAAAAAGTATGGAAATCCATACAAATTAAAGCCACTTTTCACATTGCCATATAACACCCTAATTTCCTTAGATTTGATTGCACCTTGCCAAAAAGTGGTGTATTTTTAACCAATCATGACAAACCTCGCCCTGATTTTCAGGGACGAGGTTTTTTTGTGCCTGTTGAAACCCGCCAAGTGCGGGTTTTTTCGTACATGGGATCTGGAGGCGATATGGCTTATCAGTTTGGAAAGCGATCACTCAAACGTCTTTCACCGCTTCATCCCGACCTTATCAAGGTCATGAAACGCGCCATTGAGATAACAGCGGTTGATTTTACGGTGTTGGAAGGGCGAAGAACGATTGAGCGCCAGAAAACGCTATTGGCGCAAGGGGCGTCAACCACGATGCGCAGCCGACATCTCACAGGCCATGCGGTTGACCTTGGTGCTTATGTGGATGGTCGTGTTGACTGGAGTTGGCCGCTGTACCACAAAATAGCCGAGGCGGTAAAACAAGCGGCAGCAGAGTTGGATATCCCCATCGAGTGGGGCGGCGACTGGAAAACGTTCAAAGACGGACCGCATTTCCAGCTTCCCTGGTCAGACTATCCGTTAGAGCAGGAGGCCGCCTGATGAGTGTTTGGAACTTTATCACGGGCCTCGTTGAGCCTGTGACCGACCTGATTGATGACTTGCATACCAGCGAAGAAGAGAGGCTGGAGGTCAAAGCCAAGCTATTTGCCATGCAAAGCACAATGGCAGCCAAGGTGATGGATTATGAAGCGCGTCTGATTGAAGCCAAAACCAAGGTCATCACAGCAGAAGCGCAAGGGGCCAGTTGGCTTCAGCGTAACTGGCGTCCTATCACCATGCTCACCTTTCTCGCGCTTGTGGTCGCCGATACGTTTGGGTTCACTGCGTTTCGTTTAGCCGATGAAGCGTGGACACTCCTACAAATTGGGCTTGGAGGATATGTGGTGGGACGTAGCGCCGAGAAGATTATTCCTAAAGTCACTGACGCCATGCGAAAGGATTGAAGATGAATGATTCGAGTGCAGCCATTTCGTATGGCGCTTCTGCGGTCACGACACTTGCCGGGTTAACCATCAATGAGTGGGTCGCTCTGGGTGGGTTTCTCATTGGCGTTGCGACCTTTGGTGTCAACTGGTGGTACAAGCACGCCCAGACCAAAATCCTTGAGAGCCAGGGCAAGTCAACGCGAGGTGAACCATGAAGTCGGGTTGCATTGCGAGTTTGATCCGCTGGAATGGCAAGAGTGCCAGAGTACAACTCAAAGACGGTTCGCGGGTTACGCTCCGGGTGAGCTTCAAGCCTCGCGTCGGTGATTGGGTTGTGGAAGGGGAACTGAGCCGTGAGCAGGTGAGCTAGCTATGGCACAGGATTGGAAAAAGCTACAAGCACAGTTTCAGCATGACCATGCGAAGTACGGCACCGGTGCGAAAGAATGGTGTGAAGCGAAAGGGCTGAATTACGCCACGGCGCGTCGTTATATCAAAGTGCGCAAACTTGCGCAGTCTGACAGTGCGCAATCGAAAAGTGCGCAGAGTGCGCAAAAATTGACTGCGCAAAAGGTAAGCGCAGAAAAAAAATCTTTAACCCAAAAATCCCACATGTCCCCCATCACTTCTGATGACGGTAAACACAAATCGGCATCGGGTGAGCGGGATGAAAAAGGACGGTTTGCTCCCTGTAATTCTCTGTCAGTAGGTAACCCAGGTAATCCGAGTCCGAGCAATCCGGCGACCGCGGGAAACCAGCGCGCGCGCAAAAGTGGCCTTTATGCAAAGTACTTTCCCTCAGAGAAGCAGCATATGTTTGATGCGGCAGATACGGCCACGTTGGAGGATGAATTGCAGCTTACCCGAGCGAGGCTACAAAGTGGGATTGAGTACCTCGGCAAGATTCATGAAGACATGGCGCAGGCTGAAACCGTGGAAGACCGGATTTCCCTCTACGAGTCCTTTACCCGTGTTAACGCGCAACTGGATGTGTTGACCGGCCGCATCGAGTCACTGACCCGAACCATGAGCACACTCGGTATCGATATCGTGAAGCTCGATAAGATACGCGCAGAAGTGGACAAGCTGCGCAATGAAGGCGCGGTCGATGATACGCCAGTCAGTCAGATGCTAGAGGATATCCAAAACATGGGCTCCGGTGGACTGATGCGCCGATGATGGCAGGGGACATCGCACAGATTGAGCGTCACTTGTCAGATAAGTGGTGGCGAATGGACAACCTCTACAAAGTGGAGAATGAGCAGGGCCAGTTAGTCACGTTCCGGTTACGCCCGGCGCAGCGCATGCTGTTTACCATGATGCATTGGCTCAACATCATATTGAAGGCGCGTCAGCTGGGTTTCTCGACCGCGATTGATATCTACATTCTCGATGAAGCACTGTTCAACAAGAATTTGAAATGCGGGATTGTGGCGCAGGAGCTGGATAAGGCCGGAGAGATATTCAGGACCAAGATAGAAATTCCCTTTGATAACTTACCTGACTGGCTAAGAAGCCGGTTCAACATCAAATCCCGGACATCAGGAAAAAACGGCGGAAGCATCATCTTCGAACATGGTTCGAGTATTCAGGTGGCGACCTCCTTCCGCTCAGGCACGGTTCACCGTCTCCACATCTCCGAGCATGGGAAGATTTGCGCCAAGTACCCGCAAAAGGCCAAGGAATTACGCACCGGTACCTTGAACGCCATTCATGAAGGGTGTGTTGCCTTCATCGAAAGCACCGCAGAAGGTGTGGGGGGCGACTTTCATGCAATGTGTGTTAAAGCTATGGAGGCTAAGAAAGCCGATATGCCACTCACCAAGCTAGACTGGGCCTTTCACTTCTTTGCCTGGTGGGAAGACGGGAAATACACCGCGCCGGTACCTAAAGGCGGTGTGGTCATGAGCAAGGTACAACGCGAATACTTCGAGGCAGTGGAAGAGGTAATGGGCTGCGTCATATCAGATGAGCAGCGTCAATGGTATGTGCTCAAAGAGGCTGAGCAGGGCGAGGAAATGAAACAGGAGTTTCCGTCCTCGCCCATTGAAGCTTTCCTCACCTCCGGGCGCCGTGTCTTTGATGCCAACCCAACGATGAAGGCAGAAGGACAATGCAGCAAACCGCTCATTGTCTATGACGTTGAACCCATCACAGGGAAACGGACAAAAGCCAATAAGCCTGAAACGATGGATGAGCAGGGACAACGCAGTCTTCTCAACATGCTCTTAGTGTGGGAGATCCCTGATGAGGACGACGACTACGCAATGGGTGTCGATATTGCAGAAGGGTTAGAACACGGAGACCGCAGCAGTCTCGATGTTGTTAAGAAAAGCACGGGTGAGCAGGTCTGCCATTGGGTGGGTTACCTCGATGTCGAGTTGTTCTCTCACCTTGCGGCGCATATCGGCCGTCTCTATAACCTTGCCTATATCGGGCCAGAGCGGAACAACCATGGTCATGCGTTCATCCTCAAACTCAAAGACCTCTATCCCATCTCCCGCATTTACGAAGAGCGCTACATCGACCGCGATGATGAAGAGGAGAAGGTCAAGCTTGGCTGGCTGACGACCAAACAATCCAAGCCGCTGCTCACCGAGGGGATGAAGACCCTGCTCAGGAACGGACAATCAGGTATCAACTGGATTGGCACCGTGTCTGAAATGCATACCTACGTTTACGACAAAAAGGGCAGCATGGGCGCGCAGGAAGGGTGTTTCGATGACCAGTGTATGAGCTACATGATTGCTCAGGAGATGCGTGCGAGAATGCCTTCACGTGTGGTGAAAGACCTGAATGCCCAGTTACCCCGAACCAAAGCATGGCAGGCCAGATAATGACAATTAACTTGAAGGAAAACACAACCGAGACCGATGAACTGATAGCCTTGCTTTCTGACATTGATGGCCAGCCTCCATGGCGCTCGAACGCCAATAAAGCGTGTGCGTATTACGACGGTGACCAACTGTCTCCCAACGTGATTGAGATACTCCGGGAGCGCGGCCAGCCGGAAACCATGCATAACCTCATCGCCCCGGCTATTGATGGCGTGCTCGGGATGGAAGCCAAGACCCGTACTGACCTGATGGTGACCGCCGACGATTACGACGAGGACATTGAAGAGCTGGCGCAGGCGATAAACGAAGAGTTTGCTGATTTATGCCGGCTGGGACGGTTAGATCGGGCCAGAGCCGAAGCATACAAAGGGCAGGTCATCTGTGGTGTTGGCTTTGTGGAGGTATTCAGAAACACCGACCCCTTTGGCCCCAAATACAAAATACTGAACATCGCCCGTGATGAGGTGCATTGGGACTGGTTTTCCAAAGAGCCGGATTGGTCAGATTGTCACTGGGTGATGCGCAGTCGCTGGGTAGACATCGACACCCTCATTCAGTCCATGCCAGAGAAGGCAGATATCCTTCGTCATGCTGTGAATCACTGGGAAGGTTTTGTGGACACCACCATCGTGGATGGCGCAGAAAGCAACCTGGTGAATGCCTGGGAAGAATACCAGAGCTGGAGCCGTGACCACTCGGAGTACCTCAGTAACAACCGAAAACGCATCAAGCTACAAATCGTGTATCGCCGGCACTACAACGCCGTCACGGTCATGTGTCTGGGGGATGGACGGGTGGTTGAGTACGACAAGCACAACCTGCGTCATGCGACCGCCGTGGCGATGGGGCGGGTGAAACTCAAAACGGGGCAGACCAGTCATATCACAGAAACCTGGTTCGCCGGTCCCTACCGTCTGGAGCAGCGCCCTTGTCAGGCGCCCCGCGGCATGTATCCCATCGTGCCTTTCTATGGTTATCGCAAAGACAAAAGCGGTGAGCCTTATGGCCTCTCTTCGCGCGCTATTCCGGCGCAGGATGAGGTGAACTTCCGCCGTATCAAACTGACCTGGCTCCTGCAGGCAAAGCTTGTGATTGCTGACAAAGATGCCACTAAGATGAGCCGGGAACGATTGCTGGAAGAGGTTGAGCGCCCTGATGGATATGTAGAGCTCAACCCTGACCGGAAGAACCGCAAGTCCATCTCTGACGCGATTGAAATACGCCAGGACTTCAATGTTGCTTCCCAACAGTTTCAGGTGATGCAGGACAGCATGAAGCTGGTTCAGGACACCATGGGGATTTACTCGGCATTCCTCGGGCAGGAGGGCGCGGCGGACTCTGGGGTTGCCATTGCCAATCTTGTCGAGCAGGGCGCGACGACGCTTGCAGAGCTCAACGATAATTATCGATTGGCCTGCTTACTCGTCGGTGAGCTGCTATTGGGGTTTATTCTGGAAGACATGAAAGGTGAACGGAACAAAAAGATCACCATTAACCGGGAAGACCGGACCAAAAGACGCAACGTGATACTGAATGAAGAGACAGAAGATGCTGCGTTGCTCAATAACGATGTGACCCGGTTAAGGGCACATATTTCACTGGCGCCCATTCAACAAACGTCCGCCTTTAAGGCGCAAATGGCTGAGCGGATGTCCAATGCAACGGCCCACTTGCCGCCACAGGCACAAATGGCCGTGTTCGACCTGGTGGCAGAGTTAATGGATATTCCGAATAAATCCGAGTTTCTGGAGCGTATCCGCGGTGCGATGAACGTCCCGAAAGACCCGGAAGACATGTCACCGGAAGAGCAGCAGGCTCATCAGGCCGATCAGGAAAAGGCCCGGATGCAAGAGGAGCTGGCATTCAGGGAGATGAAAGCCCGTGTCGAAGAGCTGGAAGGCAAAGTCGCGCACCTGAATGCGGAAACGGATTCCAAGCAATACGACAATGCGAAGAAGCAGGCAGAGACCGGGGAGACGCTGGCAAAAATGCAAAAGCTCACCGAGGAGCTCAACGTGATGCGCCAGCAATACGAACAATTCCTCAGTACCCAAATCGAGGCTTTACAGTTGTAGCTTGCCGAAAAGTGGGGTAGTTTGTATCCATTGTGCAAAGCCTCGCCCTTCCGGGTGGGGCTTTTTTTATACCCGACATCTAACCCGCCTTGTGCGGGTTTTTTTGTCTCTGCCGCTAAGGGTTTTTCCGAGAGCCCTTAACCGCACAGACAGCGATACGTCTACACAGGAGACATTGAAGTGACCATCGAAATAACAGGTAATGAAACCCTTGATGAACTGGAAACGATGATTGAGCAGTACGCGGATGCTGAGGTGGTTGACGAACTGCCAGGCATCGCGGAAGCCAAGCCTGACGAACCAGTGACTGACACTGTTGATGAAAGCGAAACATCTGATGTCGATACTACCGCGGATTCGGCCCCCGCTGATGATTCAGCTTCTGAGCAGGAAGGAGAGAGCGAACCCCCTTCTGGTGTCGCCACCAAAGATGGTCAGCACATTATTCCTTTTGATGTGCTGGAGAGCGCCAGGGAAGAAAATGCTGACTTAAAGGAGCAGGTTAAGACGCTCGAAGCGAAGCAGTCTGATTGGGAACACGCCCAAAGGCTACTTGCGTTCCGGGACCGTCAACTGCAGCAGTTGGGTGTTGAGCTAAAAGACTTACCTGAAAATTTGCAGCTGACCGATGAGCAACTGGACGCGATGGCGGAAGACTACCCCGATGTCGGGAATGCTATCCGAAGTCTTGACGCTAAAGTGAAGAGACTGGAAAGCCAAAACGTCCCGCCCTCTCCGCAAGACGCAAAGCCACCTGAGCCTGATGGAACAGGGGAGGCCCCCAAAAGCAATCCGGTCATTGATGCGATCAACGCGAACCCTGACTTGAAAGACTGGTCGCAAAAGGGCGGTGAACACTGGCAACAAGCCATCCTCTTCGATGATGAACTTCAACAACATCCAGACTGGAAAGACAAGCCTTTGCACGCACGCTTTAACGAAGCCGTACGTCTGACCAAAATGCATTTCACGCAGCAGATTAGGCAGAATGCGGACCACGCGGAGCAACAGGCCAAGGCACCGTCTCTTCCAAACTCCCCGAGCGAGGTGGGTTCAAGCCCCCAAAACATGGCATCCAAGACGGAACAACTGCTCAATGCAGACGTTGAGACGATGCAAGCACTGATGGCGGACATGCCGGAGGATGAACTTGAATCCTTTCTCGCTCAATCTGACCTTTAATGCGCCGTGTAGACGGCCTGAAACCCGCCCGATGTGGCGGGTTTTTTATGTCTGAAGGATATGAGCAATGACAACCATTACACGTGAACAAGCGCGCCGCTTACAGGAAGCGGCACTCTTTACGGCGGCGAACAGGAACCGCTCCTTTACCAACATGTTGACGGAGCAGGCCCCCAAAACCGCGATGAAAGACAAGAAGGGGAACAAGCAGTCCTCACCGGGCGCACCGATTGTTCAGGTTACCGACCTGAAGAAAACGAAAGGTGACACGGTAGACATGCAAATCGTCCACAAACTCTCCAAACGTCCAACCATGGGCGATGAGCGTATCGCGGGACGTGGGGAATCGCTGGATTTCACCGAGTTCTCGCTGCGCATTGACCAGGGACGTCACCAGGTTGATGCGGGCGGTAAGATGAGCCAACAACGCACCACCCATAACATCAAAAGCTCAGCACGTACGCTGCTCGGCACCTACTACAACGATTTGAAAGACCAGTTGGCGACAGTCCATATGGCAGGCGCCCGCGGGGATTTCATGTCAGACGACATTATTGTTCCCCTGACGAGCCACGATGAGTTCGAAGGGATTTTGGTTAACGATATCTTGCCACCGACCTATGACCGTCACTTTTTCGGCGGAGATGCCACGACATTTGAAGCGCTTGACCAGGCGGATGTCTTTAGCATGGGGGTGGTCACTGACTTATCACTGTTTCTCGATGAAATGGCCCATCCGCTGCAGCCGATTAAGTTTGCCGATGACAAGCTCGCCGGTGATGAACCCTTCTTTATCCTGAACGTCACCCCCCGCCAGTGGTATGACTTTGAGCAAACGTCTTCCTACAAAGACTGGCAGCAGTTAATGGCGACGGCGATGAAACGCAAAAGTGATTTCAGCCATCAGGTGTTCAAGGGTGATTGCGTGATGAAGGGCAACATCCTGGTGCGCAAGTACATGGGGATGCCAATTCGTTTCCATCAGGACTCAACGGTGGATATCTCCAAAAACAACGCGGACGCGGATGTGATGCAAGTGACGGCAGGCACCACCATTGACCGCGCGATGCTGATTGGCGCGCAGGCGATCGCTGATGCCTGGGGCTCAACGTCTCAAGGCAGTCAATTTAGCGTGCACACCGAGAAGACCGACTCGGGGAACCGTGACGAAGTGACGATTGCGTGGATGAATGGCATCAAGAAAATCCGCTTTAAGGATAAGACCGGCCGTTTGAATGACCATGGGGTGATTGCCGTTGATACGGCCGTGAGCCTGGGTCAGTGATAAAAGCGGGGGCTTTCCCGTTTCTTTGAATTCGAATGGAGTAGAGAGCTATGGCAACAATCTTTAAAGCGCCCTCGATGCATGACCGCATGTATGTGGGCGCGCACGGCAACACATCAACCGTGTTTACCAAAGCGGAGCTGGCGGATGCCGCCGTCGGGGACACAGTAGAAATGATACAGGTCGAAGTCGGTATCAGCCTGATTGGCCTTCGTGTGAATACCAACGGCCTGGGTGCGGGCGTAACGCTGGATATCAAAGTCGGTGACACACTGTTGGCAGGGGATGTCGATGTGGCGTCTGCCCAGAACCAAGTCATTCCTACTGACACGGTTTACACCAAGAGTAAGCAAGTGCTGAGCGCAACCATCAAAGGGGCGTCAGCCACGGGGACGCTGGAAATTAACCCGGAATATGTGGTCAAGGGCTACTGAGACCGTTGGGGCGCGAAAGCGCCCTTTTTTATTCCTCTTACAAAAAGGATCCATGATGGGCAAGCAAAGCATTGTGTATATCGGACCCAAAGCGTTTAAGCGTGACACGGTGGCGGGTACCCGACAGGTATTTCCCCGCCATCAGCCGATTGAGGTAGCTGACGAGGTGGCGGCGAGACTATTGCGTTTCGACGAGGTGTTCGTCGAAGAGGACGAGCTTGAAAACGTACTCGAAAAGCAAAAAGCCGAGGAAAGGGCGAAAGCGGATGCCGAAGCGAAAGATGCGGAAGAAGCCGAAAAACGACGGGTAGCGCTCGACATGACGGTAACCGCCAATGGAGAGACCGTGGATTTGGCAAAAATGACACTGCCTAAACTAAGAACCCTTGTGGAGAGTCTCGACGGTTTGGATGTTGAGCCGAAAGGCGCACAGGAGAAAACCCCTGAGTTTGCCCGTCGTATTCGTGATGCTATTCGAGAGCGACAGGATACGAAGGGCGAGTGATGCAGGAGGTTGCGGTTAGCGCGTTCTTACCCAAGTTAAGAACCATGGTGAATGTCCCTTTAGAGCCCCTCATGGAGGAGGCGGTCGTTGCGGCCGCTCAGGCTTTTTGCCGCCGCAGTCTTGCGATTTGGCGCACCCGTACCTTTGCGCATGTCTTCAGGTACCAGACTGTCAGTGTGATTGAACGGTCTTCGTTAAACCACCGCACCCTGGGCGCGCTCAAGTCTGCAGACATCATCTCGGTCACCTCAAAAGGTCAGCGTTTGGTGGTTGGAAAGGACTATGACGCCATCTCGCTCGACGACGTGCATTTTCTGGATGCGTTTGACGATGTCACCGTGACATGTGCGGTTGAGCCGAGGGCAGGGTCTTCACATTTGCCCGCCTCACTGTTCCATGACTGGGAAGAGGGCATTTGTGCGGGCGCTGCGAAAAGACTTCTTTTACAACCCGACAAAGCGTGGTCGGACGTCGCCCTTGCCGGGTACCACGAGAGGGAGTTTGTTGAGGCGATATGTCAGGCCCGCCGCTGGCGCTTGGAGGTGAGCCCCGACGCCACCCCGGAGAACCCGCTGACCCGTAAACGGAGTTTCGTCTGATGAAAATCTCGGATGTGATTGACAGACTCGGTGTGGACTTGGTGGATAAGGACTATGTCCACTGGTCACGTGAAGCGCTCCTTTCCTACATCAATGATGGCTTGTCGGAAATGGCCCTGTCTTTACCGTCGCAGTTTCGTGTGGTGGCCACGGTGCAAACCGAGACCGGGGAGGTCACGCTTCCCCCTGACGGCATCAAGGTGTTGTCGGTGCAAGAGGTCGAAGGCAGACCCGTCAACTATGTGGAGATGGTCAAGCTCAATCAGCTCGACGCGGCGTGGCGGGGACGCGTTGGCCAACCGTCTTCCTGGACACAGCAAGAGGATGAAGAGCGGTCTTACTCTCTCTATCCGCGCCCAGCCACCAGAGTGAGCGTGACTCACGCATACTCGGCGTTTATGCCACGTCAAGAAGACGATGAGTTACCCGTGCATCCCGCTTTCCTGCCTGCAGTCGTGGATTACGCCCTGTACCGTGCCTATGGAAAAGACGGCCAGCATGCCAGCGAGCAAACCAAGTCGATGAGCCATTATCACACGTTCAATGCTGCCATTGGCCGTGAGGCGGAGGTCAAGCAGAGGCATAAGCGTGAGCGGGCACAGAGGGAGAACCAACGATGATAAGGGTAAAGGGGCGTCTGACTGACGCCACGGGCGACATCGCGTTGGGAAAAGCGATGATTGAGTTTGTGGCCAAACGCTCTGCCGGTGAGGTGTTTGCGTACGCCGGTGCGCGTGTTGTCACTGATGAAAACGGCCACTACGAATTTGCGCTCAAGGCCGGCGAGTATCTGGTGTATGCCCAGGTCAACCAACGCAGTGATGTCGAGCCATTGGGGCCATGTACGGTGTTGCCAGAGATGCAAGGAGAACATGATATCGAGTCTCTCCTGCGCTTTTCTGAGCCGGTGCTTCCTGAAACCGTGCAGCAAAGTATCGCGCTGCGCGATGAGGTGACAGCGAAACATATTGAGATATCGGGATGGCACACCACGGTCAATGAGAAAGTGCAGGCCACGCAAGAGGACGCGAGGCAGACGGCCTCAGACAGGGAGCAAACGGGCCTTGAGCTGCAGAGGGTGATAGACCACCGAGAAGCGACGGAGCAAATGCAGAGGGACGGCATATTGCTCTCACAGCTGGTAACTGCTCACTCCTCGGTGGTCGAACAAAACCTAGAACAGGTTTCCACCCTTCACAAGGCCGTGACCGGAAAAGCCCTTCAGGTGTCTGAGGATGCGAGGCATATCACCCAACTGCATGCCGAAGTGGCGTCATTCAACGACACGGCACAAGCCAGTGCGACAACGGCTTCGAGTCAAGCTGACCTCGCCAGAGACTGGGCTGAAAAAGACGTGGATAGCGAGGTGGTCACCGGCGCGTTTTCCGCCAAACACTGGGCGACCCAGTCAGCCACGCATGCCGGGGCAGCAAAAGCCTCCAGAGATGACGCCGCCCAAAGCCTCAGTGACACGCAAACCCTGAAAAACGACACACAAACGCTCAACAGCGAAACCAAAACATTCCGCGACGAGGCCCTTCAGGCGCGCCGTGAAATCGGGGTGCTGGCGGACTATGAGAAGGCGCTCTGGTCTTTGATACAGGTGAGCGCAGAGCAGGCTGTCCGGCAACTGGACGTTAACGAGCGACTGATAAGGTTGGAGACACAATGACGGTAGCAGAAAACGCGATAGCGGCCCTTCAGGCAGCGGCCGATGCCTATCATGCGAAAATTGCAGACATCAATGAAAAGATGAACCTGGCCGAGGCGGATTATCAAACCAAACTCGCTGCTTTAGGTGTCAGAAAGTATGCGGCGAGAGATACCGCATCGCGAAGCTACAGTACCGCCTGGGCTGACGGTCTGGTGACCGATTGGTGGCGCATGCGCGGGGGCGTCGCTATTGACATATCTATCGCGGTGCCAATGCGAAACGAATCAGCCAGTTGGGGAGGCGGGTATACAGAGCTGCTTTATGATGTGGGCGACGGCTGGGTGTCATTGGGTGATTCGGGTTATGACGGGACCATGATATCTGGCGCTGCAAACGGCATTCTCACTTATTCCAGAGAGGTGCTGATTGACGCGTTGAGTGCTGAAGACTACGACGTTCGTTTTAAATTCAGGCACAAATCCTATGATGGCACGCTCATCGTCAATGGTTTGCGTGACCTTAAGGGTGAGCACTTTGGCACCTTACTCAAAGCCGTATGTTAGGGGGCACCATGCAAGAGCATATCATTCACGCGTTGTGGTCACTGTACCCGGATTCACTGCAGATTGGCTGCAAAGGCACAGAGTATTTCGTTGAACCTGCCCAATCCCTTGATTGGGAGGCAGTGAATACGTTAGCCCGCGAGTTAAAGGCAAAACAAGCGGCCGGAGAGGCCCGCCGGTCTTTCCGTCTGAGCCTTTATCAACACGCCGGGGATGCGGAGTCTATTCTGGGCACCACGTCTGATGCGGTGCAACTTTTGTTGGTGGAAACCGCAAAACTGGTGGCGGCATTACATCAGGCTCAAACCCTGGCGGAGGTACGGTTAGCCGCTGAACCTTTCCATGATGCCGCGACACGTCTGCTTGATAAGATTGACGCGGGGACGGTCAAGATGCCGTATATGTCAAAAGGGTTAGATGATGTGCTGACAGACATTGAAACCCGCGCCACGTCGGTGGCCGAAGTGTTCGATAACACCCAATAACCCAGTATGCTTATCGATATCACCCTGATGCGGGGAGAAATCCCCCGCCTCAAAGACCACCTGGTGCCCAATGAGACCGCGTCATTGGCGTCTGATACGCACTTTGAAAACGGTATTTTAGCGCCTTTGGCAGCGAGTGAGCCCCAAGGCACCTTACCCAGGTCGGCCGGGCGTTTTCACCGCTACGGGGAAGGATGGCTGATGTGGGATAGCCCCGCTATCCGGGTAATGGAAAGCCCGGTGGCGCAAGACCCGTATCAACGGGTGTATTACACCGGGGAGGGGTGTCCCAAGGTGACGGCGCAGGATATGGCGCTTAACGGGGAAGGCGTTGGCCCCTCATCCTCTTATGACCTTGGCGTCCCCGCGCCGGACTCACCGCCGGTGGTGACACACGTCGATGGCAGTACCGGTGAAGACCCGCCGGATGGGGAGTCACCCTCGTATGACGATGAAGACCGGGTGTATATCCAAACCTATGTGACAAGATTTGGCGAAGAGAGCGCACCGGGGGAGCCATCGTTGTCCGTGCTTGTTGAACGCCCCGGCGCCACCGTGACCGTGAAGCTGACCCAACCGCTGAACAACCGACATAACATCACCCACACCCGTCTTTACCGCTCCGCCACCTCAACCGAAAGCAGTGATTATGTGTTGGTGGCCGAGGTGCCCATTTCTCACTCCCATTACGCTGACCGTGCCAGAAACGTGAATGGCCCGGTGATTGAGAGCTGGGGCTATGCGCCGCCCCCGGCCAACATGCAGGGACTGTGTCAGATGGCGAACGGGATATGTGCGGGGTTTGCCGGCAACGAGGTGATGTTCTCGGAAGCCTATTTGCCTTATGCATGGCCCTCCTCGTATCGCAGTACCACCGAGCACGACATTGTCGGTATCGCCGCGATAGGCACCTCACTGGTGGTGGTCACGAAGGGCTATCCGTACCTCTTTGAAGGGGTGACCCCGGATGCCATCACCGGCCACAAGCTGGACGTCGAGCAATCGTGCGTGAGCGCGGCCTCGTTGGTGGTGCTCAAAGGCACGGCGGTGTATGCCTCCCCGGACGGGTTGGTGGTGGTGGGTGCAGAAGGCGCGAGTATGCTGACGGACGCCATCATAGACAGAGACAGCTGGCAGGCCATGGCGCCGGACTCGCTCTCTGCCGTTGCGGTGGAAGGCGAGTATGTCGCGCAGGGCAGCGCCGGCGGCTTTATTTATGACCCGGTCTCCCAGTCCTTCACCCGGCTCACCGAAACCTGGGACGCTGCCTATGTCAGCCTTGAACAGGATGTCTTGATGACCCTGAAAGGCCGTGAACTGTCAGCGTGGAAAAGCGCAGATGGCCACCGTTCCTTTGTCTGGCGTTCAAAAGAGTTTTGGACGCCGATGCAGGCGATGCTCAATTGCGCGCGCATTCAGTCCCCTGAACCCGAACATTTATCGGTCCGAGTGATGGCCAATGGCGTTACGGTGCATGTGGTGGAAAAGGGCGTGTTAACCGGCGATGCCTTTCGCTTGCCTGCCGTGCGTGCCCACCGTTGGCAAATTGAAATATCCGGGAGCGCAGAGGTCGAGCGCATCATGATGGCAAGCTCGATGGAGGAGCTTTCTTGAACGGGGTGCGGGGCGGGCGCCGTCAGGAGGCGATACGAGAAAACGTCGAGAAGCTGACAGGGCAACGGGGGAATGGTCTGGACAGGGCCGTCACCGTCCGTGAACTGCAGGCACTGGGGCTCGTGACGGTGTTCCGAGCCCATGATGGCAAGGTCGTCCCCAAACCCATCCCGCCGGTGGGCACGGGCAATACGAACGCACAGCGCCCATCACCGCCACAGGGTTTCAAGGGAGCCGGCGGCTTCGGCGCAATACTGCTGGAATGGAAGCCACCCGGGTACCCCGGCCATGCACACACTGAAATTTGGCGCCATGACAAAGACACCTTATCGGACGCCACCCAGATAGCCACGACGCCGGCCACCGTCTTTAACGATATCGTGTCGCCGGGTTCGACGTATTTTTATTGGATCCGCCATGTGAATGTGAATGATATTGCGGGTCCTTACAATGGGACCAATGGGTTAGAGGTTTCCACCAGTCAGGACATCAGCGAAGTTATCGATGAGATAGGTGAGCAGATGGAGAACTCACAGCTCATCCAGGCGCTACAGGAAGATGTTGATGGTGCGCATGAGAAGTTTGACGACATGTGGGCGGTCAAGGCGCAAGCCGGTGATATTCGAGCTGGGATAGGCATTTTGGCGAACGCTGACGGTGTCAGCCAGGTCGCCATTTCCGCGAGTCAGGTGTTTGTCTTTGACCCCAATGATGCAAACCAAGGGCTGGCGCCATTGCTGGCTATCGACCAGGGCAACGTCATTATTCCCAAAGCCCTAATTGAAACGGCCACCATCCAAATCCTCAATGCCCAACACATTGTCGCGGATGAGGTGAGAGCCAGTATTTCGATCACCTCTCCAACCCTCACCTCTGCGGTTATCAATGGCGCTGAAATCAATGTCGGGAGCGGTGGCCCTTACAATGGATACCACACCCGCATCACGGAGAATGGCGTTATCTATACCGATTATTTGGTCGCGTCTGGCGGGCGCCTCAATAACATCATCATTGAGCAGGACTGCACCGTCAAAGGCACCATCTATGCCAATCAAATCATTGGCGATGTGGTCAAACCGCACGTCTATACCAATGGCGCAAGACGACAAAGCCAGCACTCGGCGGGCTCCGTGTGGAGCAACATCTTCAGCATCACCATCCCGGCAGCGCCTTTTCCCCGCCTGCTGATTGTTCCCGAGATTCGCTTTGATTCCGGGGGCTATGGTCAGCCCTATGTCAGGTATTACATCAACAACGGATTGGTGTTGAATGAGATGAGCAGGATCATCGGTTCGGGTACCGCCTCTATTCCAATAAAGGCGTACAACCTGCCCATGAATACTACCGTAACGTTCCGTATGGATGGCTATTTCATTAACTTTTCCGGCTCAGCGTACCTCTCATTTCCTGCTCAAAGCTTGCTGTTTATGTCGTTTAAATCCTAGGCGCGAGGATGGAAAACCGCTTTAGCCAGGCAGACTGGGCGTCGTATCGCGACAGGTTGCTGCCCATCATCCGGCAAACCGCCACACGGAACGGACACGACCACACACAGGACATTGACCATGCCCTTTTAGCCAAGAGGGCATTTTTGTTTCTGTGCCCGGATGGCTTTGTGGTGCTGACTCTGCGGGGGAAGAAAAAGGCGCGGCGGTTGCTCGTCCTGTTTGCATATGGGTGGGGAGAGGATTTAATCACACGCTACCAACCCCAAATCGATGACATGGCAAGGCGTGCAAAGGCGCAGAAGGTGGAGTTATACACCGCCGTGTCGGGCTTGGCGCCGTTACTGGCGCAACAAGGTTATATCCGTTCCCAAACGAAAGGGCGGGTAGGTCATTGGACAAAAACATTGTGAGGTAAAAATGGGCGGTGGTGATGACAACAAGGTTGAGGAAACCGAATACGAAAAGGCATCGGCAGACATTGCCAACAAGTATTGGGATATCTACCAAAAAGACCTCAAACAATATGAAGATGTGTTTATCCAACGCGTCGATAACCTCAACAGCGATTCGAACATGGCGAATGTGAAAGCTGATACTGATTTGGCTTACAACAGCGCGTTTAGCGAGAACCGGGATGCCACGGCAAAACATCTCACCGCATCTGGTATCAATCCTTCAAGCAAGAAATTTGGCAGTGCCATGGCAGACCTTTCTACTGCTCAGGCAACTCACCAGGCTGACACGGTCAACAGGGCGCAAGCCGCCGGGCAGGATGCGCATATTGCCGGCTTGTCCGATGTGGTGGCGATGGGCTTGGGGGAGCAGGCAGAAGCCTTGCAGCGTTCGACGGACGTGGCCCGGATGAGTCTCAGGGAAGCCCAGCAGGATGCGCAGGTGGACTTCAACCGCCGGTCGGGCAACTTACAAACGGCAGGTGCTGTTGCCGGGATTGGGCTCAGAAGTGCCCAGCAGTTTGTTGGTCGCGGGACAGGCTCGTCCAACCTGATTGATGGCTCCAGTACCTCGCGGCAGGGCCGTTATGATCCGAACTTCAACCCTGACGGGGCGATGCATGCGTAAGGAGAGTGATGATGGGTATAGCCTCTGATACCTACGCGGAAATTACCCGCAATATGTACGATGACTGGCTCAACCGGTTCTACCCCAAACAGGTCGAATTGCTCCAGAAGTCCCAAAGCGGCCAACTGCTGAACGAACAGTTGGCACGGGTAGACAGCAATGCCAACGATGCCGGTGCGTCTGCCAGGCTCTCTGAAGCGAACAAGATGGCGAGATACGGTTTAACCCCCGAGGGTGACGCGCACCGCAACGCCAAGCTCTCATTGGCAACGGTCGCGGCGAAAAACGGCCTCAGAGACCATGAGCGTGACCGCTCCATGCAAACCTTGGCGGGGGCGGGGTATGCCGTGAAACAAAATGCGTCGGCGCAATAGAGGAGAGCACGATGGGGTATAGCCTGAGAAATGTGGCCAGCAAAACAAAAGGCATGGCACTCAATGGCCTTCGGGATGCGGCCATGATGGAGAAAGACAGAGAAGCGGCCAACGAAAGCATCGAGCAGGCCGAGAAACAGCAGACCATGAACAGCACGGTCAGCGGTGCCTCTCTGGGGTTTATGATTGGTGGGCCCATTGGGGCGGGGATTGGTGCCGTCGGTGGGTTTGTGCTTGGCGAGCTGTTTTAAGAGGTGATCATGGGAAAGTTAGATACCCGCGGGTTCATGGATACGGCGCTACGTTCATTTGATGTGGCTGACCGTTATTTCACCCGTCAGGAAGACAGGGAATACCAACGGCTTCGGGATGCGAAACACGATGAGCGTTTTGACCAGCAAATGGCCCTGAGACATGCACAAGACCAGCGTGCCCAACAAGCTCACGAAGACAAATACGGTGTGGACGGTGAGGGCGGCTGGCTCGCTGTGCAGCGCCAGCGTGAGGGGGAGTTGCACGAAAAGAACCTATCCTTGCGGGAGGCGCAAATCGCCAATACAAAATCCGGTCAACGCCGCAGTGACTATCTGTTCCAGCAAGATAAAAGAAAAGCCTATATCCAAGAAAATGCGCCGCTACTTGAAACGGCATGGCAGCGCTACCAAAAAACCGGTGATATTGATGAGGTGTTTGAGAGCGAACACATTAAAGGGGGCGTTTACGATCCCCGTCGCTGGTTCGATGAGGAGTTGGACGGTGCAGCAGGCACGTTAGAGCAGAGAATTCCTCTGGTGATGAAAGGTGAAATCGGATTGGATGATCAGGAACTCAACACCGCATTGTCCGTGTTTTATCGCTCAAACCTTATCGCATCCGTCGGACAGACTGACCCGAAAACAGGCAAGGTCATCAAAGATGTTCAGTGGGGTGGTGCGACGTTTTCCCGTGATATCAATCCTGATATGGCAGGCGATCAGCCGGGTCTGGTGGTACATGCCAGCATGCAGTACGAAGGCGAAGATGGCAGGCACATGCGTCCTATCACGGAAGGTCGTTCGACCGACCCCGGCGACAAGGTGAAGGTCATTCCGCTGGACGCTGTGATGCAGGATATCACCGGTCAGTTGAAGATGAGGCGTCAGGCACAGCTTTCACCCGCTTACCAATCTTTGTTCCGGGGTAAGGAAACCAAAGCGCAGGCTGTCGAACAAAAGGCGATGGAGAAGGAATACCGCTCCGCCGTCCTTGAATTGGAAAAAGAGCGTCGCAAGACCAAACGTGAGTCACTCGAACAGACGCCAGAAGCTTTTGATCTCATTGATAAGGAGTTTGATGAGCAGCGGACATTCCTCGACACGATGTATAAGAAAGGTCAACTTCCTCGCCAATCATCGCCCGCCGATGCTTACGAGCAATGGGCTGCAGACGATCCTAACAAGCAAGGCTTTCTGAATGCGCTCAAAGAAAGGGGGCAGGATTTCACGCAGTTTGATGTACAGACACTCGAACGCGCGTATACCAATGAGGTTAATAAGCAGAAAGCCGCTAATGCGGAAGCGATAGCGGGGAAAATACGCACGGAGAACGCCAAACGTTATGCCAGTCGATAAGTAACCGTCTGTCCAAAAGCGGGTGAGAACACGCCCATAATATCGAACCTATCACGATGAGAGCCGCTGCCCGAAAGGGTAGCGGTTTTTTTCTGCCTTTGTGTTGGAGACACCATGAAAAATGACCCTTTCAGTGAACATCAAAAAGCGACATTAAGTGCTGCGACTGACATGACCTTTATGCTATCTGATGACTTTGATTTGAGTGCTTTTGCCCCAGAGCGAGACCTAGAAGTCACGGGCGGTGATGCTGCAAAAGCGCTGGCGATTGGAGCGATGGGCGCAGTTGAAGGAGGAGCCGAAACATATCGACAAGGCCAGGGGTACCTAGGTGAGAAGGCCCGTGAAATGGGTGTGCCTGAGGAACTGGTTGAAGCGGCAAACTATACGCCTCAAGGCTTAATGGTCAATTACATTGCGAAAGCCGGTGAGCTGGTTTCGGATGCTAAAGAGTGGGTAACCGAGACGCTGACGGAAGACGGCAAGCAGGCGCTGAACACTCTGCCGGTCACCGAGACGCCAGAGGGTGACTGGAAGCTATCGACTGACCCCGCCGTGTGGTCAATGCAACTGGCGCAGGGGATCGGGTATATGGTCCCGACCGTTGCAACGGCGATTTCAACGGGCGGCCTGTCATCGGGAGCAGCTATCCAGTCTCTTACAAACCTCGCTATCCGTTCAGGTGCTAAGCCAGAACTGGCCGCCAAAGCTGCACGCCTTGCTCATGCCTCACTGAGTAAGTCTCCAACTGCTACCGTCGCTATGGGCTCTGATGTTGGCTCGCAAGGGAACCAGGCAAAAGAATCGATTTTAAATGCCGACTTGTCTCAACTTGCCAAAAGTGAGGTATTCCAAGAGGCCTTTCTGACGGTTGATGAAGATCCTAAGTTTACTCATCTCAGTGATATAGAAAAGCTGGAAGAGGCGAGAAAGCGTACAGCGGACAGAGCATCTCGAGCAACCATGACGGACCCACTGACGTTAGGCTCCAGTGTGGCAGCGACCTTAGTCGGTGACTTACCGTTGGCGAGCACATTGATGCAGGGTACAGGCAAAGGGCTGGTGAAGAGCATTGCTGCGGGAGCAGCGCGCGAAGCGCCAACCGAAGCGGCCCAAGGTGGCGTGCAGCAATACGTATCGAATAAAGTCTCCAATGAGTTCGCCGGTACCGAGGTGGATCTGATGGATGGCGTTGCGCTTTCTGCGGTGAACGAAGGTGCTATCGGCGGTGCTGTGGGCGCGACGATGGGGGCGGGAGGCGCTTACCGTGGTGGTGACGCGCTACAAGACGACAAGCAAACTGACCATGTTGAAGGTGGGGAGCCGTCACAACCTACACAGGGTGTGGATGATTCACAGACTGCGCCACAGCATGGAATGCCTGAATCTGTGGCGGACAGCTCCGAGCTTTCGCCAAAAAGTTCTAAAGAGGGACAGGAAGCTGTTGGCCAAAAAGTCGATACGCAAGACGCATTAAAACAAAAGCTAGTTTCCTCTCGACAAGCTCTTCGTAAACGACGCGTGCTCAGTGATCCGCAGGACTATGCAGTGCAAACGCTGAAACTGGCGTACGCCATGGACCAAGAGCAAGCAGACATGTTGGTTGATCGTTTAGAGCAAGGCGACCACAGCGCAGAAGCTGAGCTTTACGCATTAGCCGATCGTGCCAGTGAGTTGGATTTGGATGCGTCTGGCCTGCAACAGTTGTTTGACCAGGCTGTGAGCCAACGAAATGCAGCCGGTCAGCGAAAAGCCTCTAACACTGAGCGCTACATTCAGGCGCTAGAACAAGGACGGGAGCAAGTGCTCAATGCTAAGCACTCTCCACCGACATATAAGCCTTACCATTCGCCTGAGGATCCGCGAATAGCTCAATGGGAAGCGGAAGAAGCGGCAAAGGACGCACGCCAATTCGATCCAGACATGGCACGTGCTGAGCTACTGAAACGGGAAGCAGAGGCAGAGCGCTCGGTCAAAGGTGGCATTACCGAGCCTGAGATGGGTGGTGTAACCCGCCCATTCCAGCATGAACAGGAACGTCAGGCTGCAGAGCAACAACGAACAGAACAGCAAGCGCAACGTGAACAGGGCCAAAAACCGATTTCTGATTTCACTGACACAGTGAAGAAAACCAAATCTATGCGTAAGCGCCTCAAGCAGCGAATGGCGAAAGCTAACCCACAATTAGCGGAAGCGTTGCTCGAATCACTGCGCCATGCGCCAGAACGTATCGCCGCGTTTGAGGCAGAAGCCGAGCGCCGAAAAGCCTATGAAGAATCGTTGCCTGAAAACCGTGAGCGTCGAGCACAGGCGGAAGCGCTGTTCAACCCGAAGAGTCACGAGGCGGTCACCGTACCGGACTTTGAGCGTCATGCCGTTGCTCAGGTGATTAACGAACTGCGTGAGCGTGGTGAGAAAATCATTGCTGGGCTGCCGGAAGAGGAACAGACCACTGCACGTGAAGACCTGAACAAGGCACAAGCGTTTGTAACAACCCGCCTTCGCATGATGATGGACGAAGCCAAGGCCAACCGCACCAAGACGCTGAAAGACTTTACGCCACGTTATCAGCCCAAGCCGCAACAGCAACCTGAGGTTGAAGAGGAAGCCGACGCGGAGCAAGTGGCGAAGACCGACAGCACCGATGACGAGGCCACTGGCAAACAAAGTACCGAGACTGAACACACACCTCAAGAAAAGCGAGCGCCAGCGCAACAAGAGTCATCCACAGAAACGGTGGAAAAGGCTGAGGACAACCCGTCGGATAAAACGCCAGAGGCCACACCGGCTAAGGAGAAAGAAGAAAAAGCGGTCGCTTCAGAACGCATCGAGGATGTCGGTGAGAAGATTGGTGGTGCCCGCAAAGATATCTGGCAGGCGTATTCAAGCAGTCTCGAAGGCAAGGACAGTGAGGACATTAAAGTGCTGCCACTGTCCAAGGTCTGGCCTCAACCGAATTACACGAGCCTGTTGAAAGCCGGGGTATCTTCTGAGGCGCTGAGCCTGTTCCGGGCTATCCGCGATATTGTCCCCGCCAAACCCCGCGCCAGCTACAAGGTCACCCGGTGGGCCACACAAGTGAGTATGCTCCGTGATATCGGGATGACAGTGATTGATGGTGCGTTACCGGTGGATGACGCTATTGCCCGGCTGAGTTCAAGCTCGGTACGCGGTACCTTGGGCCTTTCTGGTAAAGCGGCGCTTTATGAAGCCATGGGCCATGACCAGAGTCTGTCTGATTTTGAGGTGTCATCCGGTGCTTACTCGCTGTTTGAAGGCACACGCTATGACCCGCCAAAAACGATATGGACGGTGACGCGCAAAGCGAAAGGGGGCCTTTATGGCAACTGGCCGAGAGTGATGGCCAGTGGTGGCACGCAGACAGAAGCTATCGAGCGTTTCAAAACTCATTTTGCCGAACTGAAACAGGGGCCGACGCCTAAGAAAAACACCTCGTTTGACCTCTACACCAAAGCCGGGGAAGCGGGCTTTTTTATCGGTAAGAAGGTGGGCCGCACCTACATCGACTTAGCCGGGCCGATTGAAAAGCTGGCCGAGGCGAGGGCGATGCTTACAGACCAGCATGACGTGCTGGCTGAGAAGTTAGCGGGCGCAAAATATACGCCACCGCCCCGGCGCGACACTAACCAGCCCAGAGTCGGCGAGGACTTACGTCAGGGCGGGGATGTGACGGCCGAAGACTTTGCCAAGACGTTCGGTTTCCGGGGCGTGGAGTTCGGGAACTGGGTCGAGCAAACCAAGCGACAGCGTATGGTCAATGATGCGTTTGATGGCCTGATGGATTTGGCGGCGGTCTTGGGCATTCCGCCCAAGGCCATTTCCTTAAACGGCGAGCTGGGACTGGCGTTTGGGGCGAGAGGAGCTGGCGGGCGAAATCCGGCAGCCGCGCATTATGAGCCGGGACGTGTGGTCATCAACCTCACCAAAAATAATGGGGCAGGCTCGTTGGGCCATGAGTGGTGGCACGCACTCGATAATTACTTTGGCAAGATGAACCTTGGTATCGAGCGAGGACAGGGTGCTGCGACCTATTTGACGAGAGACGCTGACCATCCCTCCGCCGTTGCAGGCGTGCGGCAAGAAATGCGGGATGCCTTTGAAGGCGTGATGAAAGCAATACAGGGCACTGAGCTGTATCAGCGCTCCCGCCAACTCGATAACAAACGGACGAAAGACTATTGGTCTACCCATATTGAAATGAGTGCCCGAAGCTTTGAGTCCTACCTCATTGGCAAACTGGCCGACCAGAACGCCAGCAATGATTTTCTGGCTAACATCCTCAGTCAGGAGGCGTGGGCTGGCCGCGCCGTGGATAAAAACACCGCTGAGGCCTATCCCTATCCGACAGACAAAGAGGGGGCTGTCATTCGCCGTGCCTTTGACCGGCTGTTCAACAGTATCGAGTCTGAGGAGACGGGAAAGGGTCATGTCAGGCTCTACTCCCGTGAAGGTGTCACGTCAGGCTATCAACCCAAAAAAGGCTTACCGGTAAAGCACGTTGAGCTTGGTGTGAAGCAATGGCTGAAAGACTACAAGGGCGGGGCTGGCGTCAAAGTGCGCGTGGTGAACACCCAGAAAGACGCCGAGACGCTGCTGGGTCAGTCATTCCCCGATGCGACAGTTCACGCCTTCTATCATGACCGCAGCGCCTCCGTCATCGTGGTGGCTGACAACATGCCTGATATGAAGACGCTACGCCAAAAGCTTCGCCATGAGGTGTTGGTACACCACGGGCTGAAATCCGTGGTCGGGGACAGCGAGTACCAGAAAATTCTGGTGCGGGTGTTTTCAGGCCGCCAATCCAAACACCTCAAGGGGCTTTGGGAGCAGGTATTGAAAAATTACGCCGACCAGGATGCTGTCACGCAGGTTGAAGAAGTGTTGGCGCATGCGGCCGAGCTTGAAAGAAATACCCTTCAGCAATGGTGGGATCGCGTGATAGAGGCGATAGCCCATGCGCTACGAAAAGTGGGCCTGATGAAGCCGGGGGACATGACGCAGGCGGAAATGAACAACATTGTTCAAACCCTGATTGACCGGGTGAAATCGGTCAACCATTGGGATCCGGACAGCGCGCCAGAGGACGGTGAGAAGGCAGGGACGGGCACATCAAAGCTGTCTACTGCGAAATTCAGCCGGGTTCCTGCTGATTCGAAGGTCGTTCATGGTAAGGCACTGACGGGGTCTACGGTTAAAGACCTCCGTCTAAAGGCAAAATCAAAGAGCTTTATCCATGTCGGTCAAGAGGTTGTCAATGACGATAGCGGTTTAGTCATTACGATAAGTAAAGCAGGGATTAAGCATACATTGTCAAAGGCACAGCCTGATCTTATCTCCAGTGTCCCTTATCTGAATGAACTTATCCGACTTGCGACATATCTGGGTAGTCAACCTGACCGCAAAGATAACCTCAATGTAAAAGCACACCATTATTTCGGTGTGAAGTTTGGGCTTGAAGGTCGTGTGAAAGATGTTGTGATAGATGCAAGGGAGATGCCTGACGGGAAGTTTTACTACGACCACTCATTCGAACGAGATGAGTCAGCTTCCGGTGGCAACAGTTCGGGGCCGCGCCTACACACCCAAGGACCCATATACCCAGAAGTGGGAGCGAAAGCTGATAGTAAGAAAATAACACCGGATACCGACGATGTGAAGTTTTCCAAAACCCAGAGCATGACGTTTGATGAGGCCATTCAGAAAGTGGGTCAAGGCGAAACGGTACAGGTACGGTTTAAATCCGCGCTTAGTGCAATAGGCATGGCAGTGAAAGGTGTTGCCGGTGGCCGCCTTGGTCTGGGGGCTGTCTCCCTTCGCCAGTTGGCTGATCTGTCTAAAGACACCTTGCCCATGGTCAAAACCTATGTGGATACCGTTCACCGCATGCTGACACGCCGTAACCAGATGGCGTTTGAGTCTGCTGAGATCGCCCAGCATATTCGCAAGTGGGCCGCGAAAAACAAAGACGCGGCCGATCAGATGTTTGGCCTCGCTCACGATGCGACAGTTGAAGGCGTAGACCCGGACAAGCCTTTTGTCTCTGCTGAGGAAGCGATTCAGCGCCGCATTGAATATTTGGAGAATGTTAACGAAGGCAGTCATAAGACCAAAGCCCAGATGGACGAGATACGCGAGCTTCGTCGTGACCTTCAAAATGAGCCGCGCCGTCGTGCGCAACACGCGCGCTTAAAGACACAATTTGACGCATTGCCTGAGCAGGCGAAAGCGCATTACCGCGAAATGCGCGACAACTACAAGCAACGCCACAACGAGTATAAGCAGCTCCTTGAGCAGCAAATCATGAACGCTGAGATTGATGGCCGTGTGAAGAAAAAACGCATCGCTGAACTGCGCTCCATGTTCGATCTGCAGGAAGTGAACGCGCCATACTTTCCGCTCGCGCGTTTTGGCGATTACTGGTTATCCGCCATGGATGAGAGCGGGGAACAACGCTACATGATGTTTGATAGCGAAGCCGAGCAACGCGCCATGGCAAAGCGTCTGCGTGAGAAAGGCTTTGAGGTATCAACCGGCTATAAAATGGAAGGCAACCCGGCCATCAATGGTGCCAGCCTGTCTTTTGTCACCGATTTGATGAACAAGATTGATGACACCTCGCTAAATGTTCTCAAAAAAGACGAAATCAAAGACTCTATTTATCAAATGTACCTGCAGGCACTGCCGTCCCGCTCGATGCGAAAGCAATTCATTCACCGTAAAAAGGTAAAGGGATGGAGTAATGATGCGCTGCGGGCTATGGCATCCAACATGATGAAAGGCGCGTATCAGCTTGCTCGCATGGAGTATTCAGACGAGCTCACCAAGCAGGCTGCGGAAGCGAAAAAGGCCGCTACCATTTCCGGCAACAACCAGGCAGGCCGTTACGCGGAAGAGCTCATGAAGCGGCATGAATGGGTGATGAACCCGACACACTCAAAAGCCGCGCAGATGATAACTTCTGTGGGTTTTGTCTGGATGTTGGGGGTGTCTCCCGCTGCTGCGGCCATTAACACGACGCAGAACTTTGTTGTCGCCCTCCCAATCCTTGGCAGTAAATTCGGTGCAGGTAAAGCGTCGAGCATGCTGATGACAACGATGAAGGAATTCGTTACTGGCAAAGGCAGTATTAAAGGCAAGCTGACCAAATATGACGAGAAAGACGCCTATCAGCAGTGGGTAGACATGGGCTTGATTGATGCGACCAATGCGAATGACCTTGCAGGGATGGCCGAGGCGGAGAACTGGCAATATAACGAGCACTATGAAAAGGCGATGAACATGGTCAGTGCCTTGTTCCATAAAGCCGAAGTGTTCAATCGTGAAACGACGGCGATGGCCGCTTATCGCCTGGCGCGTAAGAAAGGCATGAGCCATGATGGCGCGGTGAGAGAGGCGGCTGACATAACCTGGGACGCACACTTTGACTACACCAACGCCAACCGCGCGCGTTACATGCAGTCGCCGTCCATGAAGGTTATTACCCAGTTCAAACAGTACAGCCAGAACATGACTTACTTCCTTGCTAGAAATGCATATCTGTCCTTTAAGGGGTTGGACCCAGAAGTAAAAGCTATGGCGCGCAAGCAGCTCATTGGCTCGTTGGGGATGACCACATTACTCGGTGGTGTGAGTGCGTTACCACTGAGTGCCCTCTATGCCTTGGCGAACACCTTTAAAGGTGACGAGGATGAGCCGTGGGATGCTGAAACCGAATTCAAGGGGTATGTTGCTGACGTCTTCGGAAAAGACCTGTCAGACCTCATCCTGCATGGCGTTGGCGGGGAAGGGTTGTCGTCACGTATCTCGCTCGATGGGCTGTGGTTGCGCGACGCTAACCGGGATGTGGAAGGGCAAGACCTTTGGACACATTACGCGCAACAGGTCGCTGGGCCTGTGCTGGGCGGCGTGGTGATGGGCGCTCTGCGGGGGACGCAAGACATCGCTGATGGGCATACATGGCGGGGGGTTGAGAAGATTGTGCCTAAATTCGTCCGTGACCCGATGAAGGCGGTGCGTTATGCGGAAGAAGGTGCGTTGACTTACCGGGGCGATGCGTACAAAGAGAAAGATGACTTTACAGGCCTGCAATTGCTTATGCAGTCCTTCGGCTTTTCTGACCATGCGTTGCTCAAACAGTACCAGCTCAACAATGCCATCAAGGGCTATGAGAAACACATCGTTGACCGCCGCAGAGACTTGATGACAGCGTATTGGTTGGGTCTTAAGCAATCCGATACAGCTTTGATGCTGGAAACCCAGAAAAACATAGCGAGGTTCAACCGCAAGAACCCCCGCATCCCTATCAAAACGGCAGACCTGAGACGCTCGGTAAAAGCGCGTCAGCGCTATGCGAGTAAGAACGAACGGGGCATTCAGGTGAACGACAAATTGCGGTACTTGAATGAGGCGTGAGTTGGTAGCGTCGCGAGTGCCATTTCTAAACAGTTTTTGGACAATTCCGACTTAGCTTTTGTGCTCTCCATCGACCAATTCTTAGCGCTATTTACGCAAAGTGACGCACCCACTTTGTTGTTTTAGCGCAATGTTGGCTGAGCCCACAAAAAGAAACCGACCCATTAGGATAGATATGGACGCGCCCGATTCACAGATTTCACCTTCTCGGTTTGGTGCAACACCGTGTTTGGGCGCGTCCATTGTTGCTACTGGTATAGACTAGAAGACATACACCGCGCCGGTATCACCTCCACCTCCAATGTTTCCGTCACCGTTAATGCCAGTGGCACCGGAATCTTCATAGCGAGCCCCCACCGCGAGGGTGTTGCCATTCCCTGCCACCGATACCGAGCGGCCAAAATAATAGTCACCTGTATGGGTATTATACTTGGCCTTGATGTAGGCCTCCTGCGACCATTTGTTAAAGTCAAAGCGGTACACATACGCAGCGCCTCTATTAGAAGGTGCATCATCATTGTTCCCGTCACCGTTAATGCCGGTGTCAGTGGACCTTTCACTGCGAGCCCCCACCGCGAGGGTGTTGCCATTCGATGACAAAGATACCGAGTAGCCAAAATAGTCACTTGCCCCGGCATTCGAGGCCTTGATGAAGGCCTCCTCCGACCAACGGCCACTGGCAAAGCGGTACACATACACCGCGCCGGAAGCATTTTCCCCGGTAGCGTTAGTGAGATCGGCATTGGAATCTTCCCCATAAGCACCCACCGCGAGGGCGTTGCCATTCGATGACAAAGATACCGAGTGGCCAAAATAGTCACTTGCCCCGGTATTCGAGGCCTTGATGAAGGCCTCCTCCGACCAATTGTTACTGTCAAAGCGGTACACATACACCGCGCCGGAATCAGTTTCCCCGGTATCGTTAGAGCCATCGGCATTGGAATCTTCTGCATAAGCCCCCACCGCAAGGGTGTTGCCATTCGATGACAAAGATACCGCCCAGCCAAAATAGTCACTTGCCCCGGCATTCGAGGCCTTGATGAAGGCCTCCTCCGACCAATTGTTACTGTCAAAGCGGTACACATACACCGCGCCGGAATTATCAGCCCCGGTAGCGCTAGAGCCATCGGCATTGGAATCTTCTGCATAAGCCCCCACCGCGAGGGTGTTGCCATCCCCTGACACCGTTACCGCCCAGCCAAAATAGTCACCTGCCCCGGTATTCGAGGCCTTGATGAAGGCCTCCTCCGACCAACGGCCACTGGCAAAGCGGTACACATACACCGCGCCGGAATTATCAGCCCCGGTAGCGCTAGAGCCATCGGCATTGGAATCTTCATAGCGAGTCCCCACCGCGAGGGTGTTGCCATTCGATGACAGTGATACCGACGTGCCAAATTGGTCACCTGCCCCGGCATTCGAGGCCTTGATGATGGCCTCCTCCGACCAACGGCCACTGGCAAAGCGGTACACATACACCGCGCCGGAATTACTTTCCCCGGTAGCGTTAGTGAGATCGGCATTGGAATCTTCTGCAATACCCCCCACCGCGAGGGTGTTGCCATCCTCTGACACCGATACCGCCCAGCCAAATTGGTCACTCGTCGAGGGATCCGAGGCCTTGATGTAGGTTATCAATGTTGTCAGGTCTGATGATGTTAAGGATTCGTAACCAGACGGTGTTTTGTCCGTGCTGTTTTCGGCTAGCACAAAAAATTCAGCCAAATGATTTTTCAGTGGGCCCAAACTCAGAGTAAGCGTTGTGTCAGTCGTTTCGCCCAGCTTTTCACAGTCATCATCGAGTGCATCATTTTTTCTGCACAAGGTATATCCCGTCGCATGCTCGGCGCTATCCCAGGTAAAGGTGACAGGATGATAGCCATTTGAGAGCGCACCCACCTCTAGCGATAAATTCGTTGCACCAGGTGCGGGAGAGAGGGCTTGCTTACCAGACGCTGTTTTGCCCGTACCGTTAGAGGCCAATACAAAATAATTAGCCAGTTCGTCCAAATTTAGATTGGCAGTAAGCGAGGTATTGTTCGCTTCGGTTTCTAATAGAAATTGACAGTCATCGTCTTCTGATCCGTCTTCTCTGCACAAGGTATAGTGCGTCGCATACTCGGCGCTATCCCAGCTAAAGGTGACAGGGTAAAAACGAGAACTATCGTTGAACGCACCCACCTGTGGCGTCGCTAAAACCGGCATCTCTGGTTTGGGAATAGATACGGCTATCTCAGTAGACGCCGTTGAGCCTGAACTGTTTTTGGCCAATACAAAATAGTCAGCCGGCGTGTCCAAACTCAGAGGCAGAGTCAGCGATGTAAGGGCCGTCGTTTCGCCCACCATTGCACAGTTATCGTCTTGTGATGCATCTTTTCTACACAGGAAATAGCCCGCCGCATTCGTGGCGCTACTCCAACTGAAGGTGACAGGATAAGCATCACCTGTGAGCGCCCCCACCGTCGGTTGTGCTAAAACCGGTGCGCCCGGTAAAGGGAGACTATTCGCGTCCCCCGGTACGGAGGCCGACGTATTACCGTCATCCCCCCCACAAGCGGTGAGTCCAAGTGAAAATACCGGCACCACCCATATCGCTTTCTTGAAGAAATACATCCTATGTCCTCGATAAATTACGTCTAATGGTTGTGAAGCGTGTTAAGTCCATCAGCACACCCACAAATCGGGTGCGCGTAAAATTTCGTATCGAAAAATAAGCTAGAAGAGATTGAGGAGAATTCAACGATGAGAATATTGATTCACAAATAAGACTGAGACATTGTGGAAATCAGATTAATTGTTAAAGCAGACAGTTACTGAGAGAAATCTGGTGAAATACAGAAAGAAAGTTTCACAGTTGAGACACGCCACTCCTTTAAAGAATGCGGCGCACTTCAACATAATTGGTTTGGTTTGGTTTGGTTTGGTTTGGTTTGGTTTGGTTTGGTTTGGTTTGGTTTGGTTTGGTTTTGTTTTTCTTTTTTCCGCGCCATGACGGACTCAGTGACACTGGCTTTGGGGCAGAAGCGTGCTGAAGCTGCCAGCTGCTGAGAACTTCCAGAGGTACACAGAGTAACGAAAGGGCATTGAGTATGACTTATGCCACGGCTTTTACGCTCAGTATGTATCCGGTTTTATCGGAATTAATTGAAAGTGTGGCTGTGTTGATACGCAAAAAATTATTGATAAAAATAAGTGAGTTATCTTATTTGAGAATACTTTGACAAGTGTATTAACGGTTCCTTTATTTGATTTGAATGAAAGACTGGACATTTTAATCAGTGTCTAACATTAACATACTGTTAATTGTCATCTTTTGTATGCATTAACTGACATTGAACTTCTTATTGAACTGTATGAATAAAAGTTGGGGCTATTGTCCGATAATTTAAAAGGTTGAGTAAGTCTAATTGAAGAGCAGTACCAGCTATTGATGTGCCATTGTCGCGTTGTCTAGTGTTAACGTAATAATTCAAAAAATGGAACGAAGGTCATGGCTAGGGATAGGGTTGGTGTAAAAAAAATAGAGCTACCCAGAGCGGATGTAGACGACTTAATCATTGAACTGAGTGCGTTACTGGATTTGATGTTAGTGGAAGGGACGGAGCTTTCAGATGACACGAAGATATGGGTTCGACAGACCATATTGAAGTTAGTGGCTTTGCTGAAGGTGAATGAAGATCCGAACATCAAAGAGTAACTCATGGGCCAGCGTTAGGCGAGTAAGAACGAACGCGGTGTACAATTAAACGACAAATTGCGGTACTTGAATGAGGCGGTGAGTTGGTAGCGTCGCAAATCCCGTTTCTAAATAATGAGAAGGACGCGCGCCGTACCTTTTGATCTAATGAATTTCGCCAAAAACCAAATTCCACCAAGAGGAATTACCGATGCACGATATTCAGATACTACAAGAGACGCTAACCAATCAGTGTCCCACTATTAATAAAAAAACGACTTCAATTTCTGCTACTTGCGACTGAGTTTGTACTCGATGGCCGTGCAGTGACTTTGTATGAACAAGCCTTTGAATATAAGCAATATAATTCACCAACATCCCATCAGCGCTTTCTCGATAAGCTTCAAGATATTCTCCCACAAGGCGCTACGCCCATTGTGATATCTGATGCGGGATTCCGGAACACCTGGTTTCGCTTTAATTTTATTTTTATCTGCTCAATCACGGACTAAGACGAAGCAAGGCTTGAAAAATAAAGGGCCAAGTTATTGGCTAGCTACGAAATTGACAATGCGATCAAAGACCAGCAAAAGGTTTATACCGAAGAAATCAGCGCTCTTTATGATTTACTGGTAGTTCGGAAAGATGTGTCGGAAGAGACCTTAGCTTGGATGCGAGTCACATTACTCAAGTTTCTAAGTGACTACATGAGACTGAGAAAGAAAGAGGAAGTAGAGGTCAAGGATTGTTGATGAACACAAGATACTTCTGTAGTACTCGTGCCTGTAATTACTATGTTGCGGGCTTTTTTTTTGTTTTTGACTGTAAAAGTATCTTTGAAATCCCTCCAAAACTATTTGTAAGTATCTTATTTATAATGGAATAATTTTGTTATATTCTAAGGTCTAGAGTAAAGTTTATTGTTTCTATCCCAATGAAAAATAAAAGAAAAACATCAATTCTCGTTGTCTGTATGGGCAATATTTGTCGTTCGCCTACCGGGGAAGCAATACTTCGTGCCAAAGCCAAAGCACGTGGTTTGGATGTCGAGATTGACTCTGCAGGCACCATTGGGTATCACGCGGGTTCTAAGCCTGATGAAAGGGCAAGGAAAGCCGGTGAAGCAAGAGGCTACGACTTTTCAGGGATTTACTCGCGTCCGGTTGAAGATGAAGACTTTGAAAAGTTCGATATGATCTTGGCGTCTGATAAAGCCAACCTAGCGGATCTTCTCGATCGTTGCCCTGACCACCTGCGAGCAAGAGTTTCCCTCTTTTTGAGCCATGGCAATGCTTCTTTGGCTGAGATTCCTGACCCTTACTACGGTGGGTCGCGAGGTTTTGAATTGGTATTGGATTTGATTGAGGAAGCCAGCGATAGTGTGCTGGATAAAGTGACAGCTTGATAACATTCAGCAACCCAACACAGAGAGCCCGCTTTGAGCGGGCTCAATTGTTTATATACAGAACAATGTTTGGCAATTTTGTCATACATCAAGCAATTTGGCGCCTTTAAGCTTGTTTAAAATTGATCGCTCTTATAAATTTAAGATCTATAGCAGAGTGCTTATTGTGGAGTAAGGGATTGAAACTTCAGCAGCTTAAATATCTAAAAGCGATAAAGGACAACAATTTAAATGTGTCCGCAGCCTCCCAATCGCTTTTTACGACCCAACCAGGTGTAAGTAAACAGGTTGGATTGCTGGAAAAAGAACTGGGTGTGAGGATTTTTGAACGCCGTGGTAAGAACCTCAGTGGCATAACTCCAATCGGTGAGCGAATCCTTGAACAGGTTGAACGCATGCTGGCGCTGGAGCAAAAAATCAAAGCACTGGCAAACGAGCATCTGGATCCAAGTGTGGGTACGTTGAATATCTACACCACTCATACGATTGCACGTTATCTGCTGCCAAATAGTGTGTCTTACTTCACCAAAAAGTATCCCAATATCAATTTTCACCTACATCCAACGCTGCCTCTGCAAACGAAGGGCGTGATCAGCAAAGGGCATTCGGATTTTTCGATCGTAGCTCATGATATCGGTGCAGATAACGATTTGATCCAATTGCCTGCTTATCTCTGGACTATGGGGCTGGTGGTGCCTGAGGAGCACCCGCTGGCAGAAGTACGAAAACCAACACTTAAGCAACTGTCTGAGTATCCGATATTAAGTTACGAGCCGGGTTCAACGGGTCGTCAGGTCCAGGATGAAGTTTTCAGCCGCGCAAGTATCAACCCGAACTATTTTATGACGGTGATGGATGCAGACGTGATCAAGCGTTACGTCCAACTCGGTTTTGGTATTGGTATTATCTCAACGTTGGCGGCTCGCGACATCGAAAACACGGGTCTGACATACATCAATCTCGACCATTTGTTTGAGCCATGTAACGCATGGATATGTTTCTCGAAAGATATCTTGCTGCAGAACTACATGTATGACTTCCTGATGTCTTTTTCGCCACACTTGACCAAAACATTAATGGAAAGTGTGCTGATGCAGAACAGCAGTGAAAAAGTCGACAAGCTATTTGAAGGCCTTGAGCTGCCCGTGTACTAACAGATAAAGTGATGTAAAAAACGCCAGTGTTGCTGGCGTTTTTGTGTTCAGCTGCGGGAGGGCTCCCCATCCGCAACTGCCGGTGTTCGTATGGTTCGGCCTTGGTTGTTGTTGAGTTCGGGATGATCCACTAGGAGGTGTTTGCGGATAGCCGGCGCTTCAGGTTCATTTTCCGGATGGTTCTGATGGAAGATGGGGGTTTTCGGTCGATAGACATGATGCGGCCTACCCTCTTCTAACACTGTTTCGGGAATGCGTTTGCCAATGATAATTTCAATGGCTGTCATGGCATCACTCGTCGGAACAGACTCGGTTTCAGACTCTTCAATCACGACTTCCTCGACAGCATGTAGAGCTGATGGAGAGAGCGTAATAGCCGCCCCCATCAACAACAAAATCGCCAGTTTCTTCATTGCTTGGGCTTCAATATCTGACATATCGCCTCCTACGCGGGTGTGCCATCGTTTCTGTCACGGGCAGCAACGAATCCATAGAAGATGTAGCCGAACATGGTGAGAATCGAACCCCAGAACACCGCCGATTGACCACAGGCATACACCCCATAGATACTGTAAATCACTGCGAAAGTACCGATGACAGCGGCGGTTTTATACTCTTTCTGACTAACATTTTGTTTACGGAGAATCACTTCAAGGCCAGTCAGTGACAGGATGTATGGCACCATATTGATAAATACCGCGAGATTAAGTAGTACGTTGAACTGATTGACCAGATTTGGCGAAATTGTCATCACAGCTAACAGCAATTCGAGCCCCAACATGATCAGCATGCCTTTGATTGGCGCATTATCCTTATTGACTTCGCCAAACACCTTTGGAAACAGCCGAATATCAGCAGCGGCCTTAGAAACCTGAGCGTTGGTGAACTGCCAACCAAGTAAGGAGCCGATACAGGCTATGACTGCCAGTGCAGTGATGACACTGCCGACGGTTTCATCAAACATGTAGGTATAAACCAGACCAAATGGCGCATCGGATTTGGCCAGCTCTGCATTCGGTATAATCCCCTGAATCACTGAAGTGGAAGTAATGTACACAATCGCTGTGAAGCTGGTGGCGAGCATACAAGCCAAGGGCACGTTCTTTTCGGGATTTTCCACAGCCCCCGAGTTAGCCCCTGCAGATTCAATCCCTAGAAAAGCCCAGAGCGTTAGAGCAATACCTGAAGACACTGCGGTGATGGTGGTGTCTTGGTGTGGATTCCAAGCTTCGGCAAAAACCTCAGGCTTGAACCAGAACCAGCCGACGACCGACAGCCCCACGACAGGAATGATAATTCCCCAGACAGTGATTGCAGATATTTGTCCGGTGATTTTGGGTCCCCAGAAATTGGCAACCATAGTGACAACCAAAATGGCGACCACGGCGGCAAAAGTGTGAATAGGGGTGGTTTTAATCCAAGGGAAGAAGGGCACTAGATAACCAGCAGCAGATACTGCAATCGCTACTGCACTGATCACCAGGCAGACATAATATGTGTATGAGGCAATGAAGAACGATGATTTTCCGTGTGCTTCATTGGCATAGGCGGACATTCCGCCATCTTTGTTGCAGTACATACCACATTTGGCAAATGCATAGGCAATACACATTGCTCCTAGCGCCGTCACCACCCAGGAGAGCAACGATATTGCCCCTGTTTGAGCGAGACTGGCCGGCAGCATTATGATGCCCGAGCCCATCATGTTTACAGTCACTATGGTGGTTAACCCCACCAGTCCCATTTTATTTTGTTCTGACGCCATACTGATTCTCCACTGCATTATTTGGGCATGAAATGCAGGTATTCAGCCTTGCTGCTTACACATTGGATTGACGATCTTCCGTCGATGCATCGAAACAAGTGAAAAGGCTTTGCCTGTCGAATTGAAAGTAGAAGCGGAGTAGAGAGTAGTTTGGTTCTTTTACAAGACAATCGCGCAGTTAGGTTAAATGAAACTAATTACACAACTGGCTGTAAGCCAACAAATTTAGGGGATTGACATTGCTCCTATTCGGCATTGCATCAGGTTTTATACATCTTTTTCATTCAATTTGTCTTTTTTGCGACTTTGTCTAATCGCGGGCTCTTCTATGGTGAATGGGATTCAAACAAAACACTTCTCCTCATTCAGTGTCGGAGCTTGGCTATGAAAACCTACGGAAAGAAATTTAATGTTCTGATCTTGGAAGAAGCCCATAAAGAAGGTGTAGTGGGTAATGCAATTGAGAGGCTGATTGCAGAACTGGAAAGCAGCGGTTCGCGAGTGATGGTGGCGACAAGCTTTGACGATTGTTACTCGGTGATTTTTTCAAATACCGCGCTTGATTGTCTGATGCTGACATCCGCCATGAGCGGCTCCCAGAGCGAAGAAAATGAGCGCTTCTATGTGTTGATAGAAAAGCTGAATCGCCGTCAGCAAAATGTACCTGTATTTCTGCTGGCTGAACGCAAGAAAATTACGCTTCACGTCACCCGTGAGATGATGGAAAAAGTCGATGAATTCGCCTGGATTCTGGAAGATACGCCAGATTTCATTGCAGGCCGTGCCATAGCAGCCATGAACCGCTACCGTAAACAGTTACTACCTCCACTGATGTCCGCACTGATGAGGTATGACGACATTCACGAGTATTCTTGGGCAGCACCGGGTCACCAGGGTGGCGTGGGCTTTACGAAGACCCCTGCAGGGCAACGCTTTTATAATTACTACGGAGAGGGACTGTTCCGCACCGATATGGGGATTGAGCGTGGTAGCTTAGGCTCACTACTCGACCACACAGGCTACTTTGGTGATAGTGAGCGTTATGCTGCCAAGGTGTTTGGCGCTGATCAATCCTACTCGCTGGTGACGGGCACATCAGGCTCTAATCGCACCATCATGTCGGCTTGTATGAACGAGAATGATCTGGTGATTTGTGACCGCAACTGTCACAAGTCGATCGAGCAGGGACTGATGCTCTCAGGTGCTCGTCCTATCTATCTGCTTCCAACACGAAATCGCTACGGCATTATTGGTCCTATCTATCCTGACCAGCTTTCAAAGCAGGTGCTTGACCAGCGTGCAAAAGATTACTCGCTGACCAAAGATTACGCCGACCAACGTGCTGTTTATGCTGTGCTGACAAACTGTACCTATGACGGTCTTTGCTACAACGCTGAAAGGGCGCAGGACATTCTGGCTGACAGCAGCGACCGTATTCATTTCGATGAAGCTTGGTACGGTTACGCACGCTTTAACCCAATCTACGAAAAACACTACGCGATGCGCGGCGAGCCAACCGAAGATCCTGACGCGCCAACCGTGTTTGCGACTCACTCTACCCATAAATTGCTGAATGCCTTATCCCAAGCGTCTTGGCTGCATGTGAGAAATGGTAAAGGTGCCATCAGCTTTGAGCGCTTCAATCAAGCGTACATGATGCACGCGACCACCTCTCCGCTGTATGCGATTTGTGCATCGAACGATATTGCCGTATCGCAGATGGCCGGTAACCGAGGCCATTCGTTGACGCTGGAAGTGATTCGCGAAGCGGTGGATTTCCGTCAGGCAATGGGGCGGTTGAATCGAGAGTACACAGAAAATGGTGATTGGTTCTTCACGCCGTGGAATGCGGACACTGTCAAAGACCCACAAACTGGGGAGAGTTACGCCTTCGAAGATGCGCCTGCAGACTTGTTATGCGAGAGTCAGGATGCCTGGGTGATGCACCCTGGTGATACCTGGCACGGCTTCGAAGACATGCCTGCAGACTGGTGTATGCTCGATCCAATCAAGGTCAGTATTCTCGCGCCGGGTATGGGAGATGATGGCAAATTGCTTGATAAAGGTGTACCAGCCGCACTGGTCACACTCTACCTGGGACGCTTCGGTATAGTGCCAACCCGTACCACGGATTTTCAGGTGATGTTCCTCTTCTCAATGGGTATCACCAAAGGTAAGTGGGCGACACTGGTCAATACGCTAATGGGCTTCAAACGTCATTACGACAACAACACACCGCTGGTGGATTCGCTGCCTGATTTGGCGTCAGATTTTCCAGATGTCTATGGCGATATGGGGCTTAAGGATTTGGGTGACAAAATTTTCAGTTACCTGAAACAGCACAATCCGGGGGAAGTGTTGAATGCTGCTTATGAAACGCTGCCAGAAGCTGTGATGACACCACGCGCCGCTTATCAGGCTATCGTCGCTGATAACGTGGAAATGGTGCCTTCGCATCAACTCGTTGGGCGTGTTGCTGCTAATGCGGTTATCCCATATCCACCGGGCATTCCGATGTTAATGTCCGGAGAGAGCTTCGGTGACGAGAACAGTCCGCAAATCAAATATCTCAAGAGCCTTGAAGTGTGGGATGAAGAATTCCCTGGCTTTGAAAAAGAAACCGAAGGGACAGAGATGCATGATGGCATTTACCATGTAATGTGTGTAAAGCATGTTTAGGTTTTAAGGATGAATAAGGCCTATTAGTCCAGACTGTTGCATTAATTAGCGTTATAGGTACTCGAATATCACGAGAGCAGTACGGATACCCCGAACCTACTACAGACCTGTGACCTTGATGTGCTGGAAGCATCCAATGACAGAAAACCCGGCGCAAAGGCCGGGTTTAGATTTGTTCATTCCTATTACAACAAAGGCGCACAGTTACAGTTGCCGTTTGAGGCACTTTGCTTGCTTTCTTTCTGAGGCTGATACCATTCCTCAAGGCCATCTTGCAGTTGCTTAGCAGCTTGAGCAGGGCTCATTTGGCCTGTCATCACACCTACGCTGGTTTCCCAAATCTCAAGTTCGAAGTTTGGCTCTCCACGGGACAGAAACTGTGCCGAGTTACGGATGGTCGAATCACACTGGTCACGCCAGGAGATCATTTCCTGTGCTATTGGGTCTTTTACATCAAAGAAGTGGTTCGACAGCGAGAAAAAGCCAGAGATTTCGTTGGTCAAAAGCTCAGCAAATTCTGCGGTCGTCATCCATTTTAGGAAAGTCTCAGCTGCTTCCGGGTTTTTCGACTTGGCATTAAGGCCCATACCCAGATCAGTATGGTCACTAAAATAACAAGCATCGCCTCGTTGCTCTACTGGTGGGGGGAATACGCCCATGTTCACTTTTCCGCGGAAGGTGTCAATGTCCCAAGAACCCGCCGGATAAACGGCGGCTTTGCCGTCAGCAAACATTTTGATCGCGTCGTTATATCCGCGCTGATCAAAGTCATCACCCATGTAGCTTGCCCACTTACTAAGCTCACGGAAGGTATCGCGATACGGCTTGCTATCTGCACGTTCTTTACCGGTCAGCAGGCCATCACGGCCATCTTCGCCTTTCCAGTAAGTTGGGCCAATGTTCTGGAAGCCCATAGTTGCAGCTTCCCATTTATCTTTGGTACCCATTGCCAGTGGCAGGTAACCCGCGCGCTTGGCTTTCTCTAATGCCCAGTAGAAATCGGCTTTGGTCACAGGCTCATTCACGCCGACTTCTTTAAAGATATCTTTGTTGTAGAAAAAACCATGGATCACAGATGCCATCGGCAAACAAAAGGTCTGTGCGCCGGAGTCGGTTTGCCATGGTGCCAGTGCGAAGCTTGGGAAGTTTTCCACTCCTTCCATTTCGGTCACTTCTTTCAAAAGACCGCGCTCGAATAGACCCAGAGAGCCATCAAAGGGGCGACAGGCGATCAGGTCCCCCGCTGATTGACTTTCAAAGCGTGCTTCCATGTCATCGCTCCACTTGGAGGCATCCAGATCCGGTGGCGAGCGGTATTCCACTTTTATGTTTGGATAGTGCTTGTTGAACGCAGGGATGATTTTCTCATTCCATACCGCGTCGTCACTACGCCAGGAGTCAATCACCAGTGTGGTTTGTGCATTCACCAGCGTCGAAGCGGCAAAGGTCAGTGCTGCAATAGGCAGCAGGGCTAATTTCTTCATTCTCTGCTCCTTAGACGCGGAAGTTGCCAATCAGGTTTTGCTGGTCTTGTGCCAGATCCGCCAGTGCTTCACTGCTCGATGCTGATGCTCTTGCATCTTTCTCCGCTTCATAAGCCACGTGTGCAATGCCGTTGATGTGCTCTGCCACATCATGGCTCACTTTGATTTGCTCTTCGGTTGCCTGCGCGACATGCACCGCCATCTCGTGAATAGACTTCATACGTGACACAATGTCCTGCAGGGTTTCGTCTGTCAGGCGGGTTTGGGTCAGACATTCTTCCATCTGCTTCTGGCTGGTGTTCATGGTTTCTGCCATGCGTGATGCGTTGCCTTGCAGGTTGTTGATCATTTGCTGGATTTCTTCTGTCGACTGCTGGGTGCGAGTCGCCAGAGCGCGTACTTCATCAGCAACCACCGCAAAACCACGGCCATGAGAGCCTGCACGGGCTGCTTCAATTGCTGCGTTCAGCGCCAGCAGGTTGGTTTGTTCTGCGATATCTTGAATGACATGCAAGATAGAGCCAATGCTGTTGGAGTACTGGTTAAGCTGCTGGGTGTTGTTCACCGCTTCTTCGATGTTTCCAGAGAGCTGTTCGGTTAACTGGCGACTGCGGGAAACCTGAGAACGACCGCTATTCGCTGCATCGTTAGTGCTTTCAACTTCTGATACGGTCAACTCAGTAGAACGCGAGATTTCCTTGGCGCTCACTTCCATTTCAGAAATAGCAGCAGCAACCTGATCGGTGCGGGACTTCTGATCTTCTACGCGGGACATGGCGCTTTCGCTGACGTTCGCTGCGCGGCTCGCTTCGTCCAGTAGATGTTGCGCACCGTCCCCGAATTTCGCCAGTGTTTGTGCCATGGTGCTTGCCAGCTCATCAATAGAGCGGCTGAGTTCACCAAATTCATCCTGCCCATTGTAATTCGCGCGGGTACGCATATCGCCATCAGTCATTTTGTCCAGCACGTTTCGAATCAGCGCCAGTGGCTTTTGGATGCTGCGTGTCGTGCTAACACCAACCCAAAGGCTGAAAACTGCAGCAATCGAAGTCATCAGAATCACGTATAGGAAAGCTCCACTCACTGCCGCTTCAGCATCTTTACGGCTGCTGGTGGCCAGTTGTTGTGCATACGTTGCATAACCTTCCAGTTGACCCTGGATGTCTTCCATCTGGCGGTTGGTACGCTGGCTTTCCTGATGAAGGCGGGCATTGACTTGCTGTTGTTGGCTAAGTACATCAATGAGACCATTTTCATCTAGCGTCAGGGATTCAACTTTCTTTAGGTTGCGCGAGTATCGTGCTTTTACGTCTTCTTCTACGCTAATAAGTTCTAGACGCTTGAACGCAATTTCAATGTCTTTCGCCATGGTGGCCCGAAGTTTGTCGAGGTTGGTGTCCTGATCGGCGCGGCGCAGCATTTTCAGGTCACGGGCAATACCACTGGTGATGAGTTCTGCACGGTTATGTAGTGAGCGCTTCACAGAAGCTTTTTGTAAAAGAAGGTTAGCAGCCCACTGGTAGGTGTCTTCCAGACGCAGGAATTTCAGATCTAAGGCTTCGCGTTCTGCGATTAGCTGGTTGGATTGCTTTTGAAGCTGGATTAGCACTTTCGCCTGCTCAAAATAGCCGTTTGAAGCTTGGGCGATGGTATTGAGTTGTTGACTTTCATTTTCATTCGGACGGCCCTGTTGTGCAGTATTCAGAGTGTCGAAGAAGCGGCGTTTTTGCTCTTCAAAGGTCTGATCAATCTGGCTTGCTTCAGATGTGTCATTGTGAAAGGTTCTGACCAGCTGGTTGGTGCGCATCAACTGAGTGATCAGGTTTCCGGATGCAACAACCATTGGGGTGGATTGGTCGGTTATTTGTTCAACTTTACCCTGTAGGGTCCTGGCGCTGAACAGGCTGACGCTGCTAAGTAGTGACATTAATACGAACATTAAGACAAAACCTGCAACTGTTCTCTGTACGACGGACAACTTCATTGTTCTCTCACTCTACAACAGTCTGGCGATGGGGATTCAAAAGCTACGCAGCGTATTCCGGCAGCTTAGAGTCACAACGGCTTCTAAATTTACAGCTCTAAATAAAGACTTAGGAGAAGCCAAAAAGGTTGAGGATTGTGACATCAAACATTCTTATCGGCACGCCGTACGTTATTCTTTAATAAAAAAATGCTATCTGACGCACAATTAATTCGCAGGTGAAAATAAATACTGACCAGATGGGTCAAAAAAGATTCGTTGCTGCAGGGATACTTGGCTTCAAGGCGATTAACCGAGTGCTGGCGGGCACAAAAAAGCCCCGCATGGGGGCTTCCTCGATTGGAAAGTTAAAGCATTACCACTTCTTCTTGGGAGCGAACAGTTCGTCGAGCTCGTCGCCTTCTTTTTTCGGCTGTTGAGCTGCGGCTGTTTTGTTCAACGCGGTATTAACGTCTTCTAGCATGGCAGAGAGATTTTCCTTCGCTGATTGGCAGTATGGATCGTTCTTAGCGCTAACCACATCCAGGGCTTTCTTAAGCAATTGTTGGGCGGTACCCATCTGGCCTTTAATCTTGGCATCGTTAACACGTTTCAATACATTCTCGATGTTGATCTTCATCTGCATCTGCTCAAGACGTGAGTTTTCAGCCACGAACGCTTGAGTTTGCATACGACCTTTTGTGTGCTCGGCCTTAATCACGGCGCGCAAACGCTTCACCAGCTTTAGCATAGAAATCGCTTCACGATCACTGTCTGGTACTCGGAAAGAAGTCGACTCTTTATTCTGATAAGTCTGATTGATCTGGTTAACCTGCTGCTGAACGTCAGCAATGCGTGTTGGTAGAGAACGATCGCTCTTGTCGATCTCATGCATGGTTTTCAGGGCATCAAGGATTTTCTGGTTCAGACAAATCAGCAGGGACCCACTATAAGGAAGGTTATGCGCGTTACCAATCAGCTCTTCAGTGGCATCAATAACTGCAATATATTTAGCCATTTCCTGGCGTTTTGATGACTCTACACGCTGACGTTGCTGGGCCATAATGTTGTAGCCAACAATAAGACCAAGCAAAATGACGCAAAGGCCAACAATTAAGGCGATATTCATAAGTGAGCGTCGATAATCCCTGTTAAAACGATGACTGACTAAGATACACGATCTACAGATAGGGTCATAGTTTGTTAATACTATTTTCGATCTTAGCTAAATTATGACGTAGCGTAACCCTTTTATCCAACTTACTGCGCCAGAACGCACGTTTATTTATAGTGCTATCATTAAGTTACCACCCGCAATCGTTGTCCGTGAGTCTGAGTGAGACAAGGTATTTTGGGCGCTGGGTAAAGGTTACGTGACATAAAACTACGCCTCCGCTTATTTTGGCGCTATAACAGCATTAGCCCCATTTCTTGCTTGCTGCAACATTATGAAATTACAACAACTAAAATATATCGTCGAAGTGGTTAACCACGATCTCAACGTTTCCTCAACGGCAGAAAGCCTCTATACGTCACAACCTGGTATCAGTAAGCAAATCCGAGCCCTGGAAGATGAACTTGGTGTGCAGATCTTTGGCCGTAGCGGTAAACACCTGACTAAACTCACCCCTGCTGGTTGTCAGATTGTTGAAATTTCGAGAGACATTCTCTCCCGTGTAGACAGCATTAAATCGGTGGCGCAGGAGTATACCAACCCGGAGCGTGGTCAATTGAATATTGCCACCACCCACACCCAGGCAAGATATGCCTTACCGGACTTGATTTCACGATTTGTGAAGCGTTATCCGAAGGTATCACTGCACATGCATCAGGGAGCGCCAAGTCAGATCGCAGACTTTGTATTGAAGGGGGCTTCTGACTTTGCTATTACAACAGAAGCTTCACATTTATACGAAGATCTACTGATGTTGCCTTGCTATCACTGGACTCGCTCTTTGATTGTGCGGAAAGATCACCCACTGGCGCAGCGCTCCGCTATTACAATCTACGACATCGCCCAATATCCGCTGGTAACATATGTATTTGGTTTTACTGGAAGGTCTAGTCTGGATTCCGCGTTCAATAAAGCCAAGCTCAAGCCAAATATCGTTTTTACTGCAACCGATGCTGACGTGATTAAGACTTATGTTCGTTTGGGGGTAGGTATTGGTGTGATGGCGCGTATGGCCTATGACAATGAATTGGATAAAGATTTGGTTGCGATCGATGCGAGCCATATTTTTGATGCCAGCACAACAAGAATTGGGTTTCGAAGAGGCACAGTCCTTCGCAGCTACATGTACGATTTTATTGAGAGTTTTGCGCCACACCTAACCCGCGAAACAATTGAGAAAGTGATGCTGATGAAAGACCTCAATGAAGTTGAAAAGTTCTTTAGTCAGTTTGACCTCCCAGTAAGGTAGTTATCGTAAAAGGAAGCTCTGCACCTCTCCCCCGAGTTGGGTATATACTTCGGCTGTTTTCTGGAGATTCCGCAATGTGGGTGGAGTACTTTCTTGTCATTATCCTTTAATGTTCTCACTGAACGTTTTATTCAATTGGATGCTTTTCTGTCCTCGCATACTGTATTTTGGCAGGGTGTGCCCTTTGATTGTCTCGATTTACCCTGGCGGGAGAGTCACCCCGAACTATGCGAGTGGCTGGATACGCAGTCCCTTCACGAACTGGGAAATTGGAAAGAAAGCCCTGCAGATTTGGCCAAAATGCTCAGTAAGTGGCTCCCAGATGCGAAGTCTTTTATTTCTCTGACTGCGATAGAGCCACAACAATCCGCTGATGTTCAGTGCGATCCCCATTGGGCGACAGGTGTTCCTGGTCGTAAGTGGTCTCAGATCAGCACCTTTACGGCGGCGTTACGAGCAGGTGAAGGCGGAAATTGGCTTGAATGGTGCGCTGGGAAGGGATATCTCGGGCGTATTCTGGCGGCAACGAAAAATGCGAATGTCACTAGCTTGGAGTGGCAGCAGGCGCTTTGTGATGATGGTCAGGCGTATGCAGAAAAGCATCAACTTCCAATGCGGTTCGTGCAGGGCGATGCCTTCGCAAAAGAAAGCCAGCAGTTAGTACAAGGGTGTGATCATGCGGTTGCATTGCATGCATGCGGTGACCTGCATGTGACGCTTTTACGCCATGCAGTAGAAGCGAAGCCGTTGTCTGTTTCGGTGTCTCCTTGCTGCTATCACCTCATTCGGGATAAGCAGTATCAACCTTTATCTTCATTAGCCAAGGCATCTGAGCTATCGCTCAGCAAACATGATTTAAAGCTCCCCCTCCAAGAAACCGTAACGGCGGGGCAAACCGTGAAGAGTAAGCGTTTTGTCGAGGTGAGCTTTCGACTTGGTTTTGATGCTTTGCAGAGAAACCTATCTAACTCCGACAAATATTTGCCTATTCCTAATGTACAAAAATCTTTTTTAAAAGAGGGGTTTGAGGCATTCTGCTATTGGGCCGCTATGCGAAAAGGCATCACCCTGCCAAAGGGTCTTAACTTCGGTCATTTCCTTCAAATCGGAGAGACTCGATTCCACACCGTAGAGAAGATGGAGACAGTGCGAACGCTGTTTCGGCGTCCCCTAGAAATATGGTTGGTTCTTGACCGGGCCCTTTATCTGACAGAAAACGGGTACCATACTGATATCTCCACATTTTGCTCTCGCGAACTGACGCCGAGGAATCTGCTTATCCATGCTGTAAGGAAAAATAGATGGCACTGAGCACGGAAGAGCTCATTTTAATCATGCTGGCTTTAAGTGCCGGCGCATTTGTTCAAAGCCTAATTGGCTTTGGTCTTGCCATTGTTTCTGCGCCAATTCTAATGTTTATTGACGCCTCGTTGGTGCCTGCCGCAGTGACACTTGTGACGCTTGGACTCGCAATAGTGAATACCTGGCAATATCGCAGTCAGTTGTCCTTTAAAGGCATCAGTTGGGCATTTATTGGCCGTATTCCCGGTACTTTTGTTGCTTCAGCATTGCTTTTCTATCTCTCAGCGAATTCACTGGAATTGCTGATGGGGATTGCAGTGCTGATTGCCGTTGTCGCCAGTATCTTCAAATTTGCTGTAGAGCCGAACAATAAAAATATGTTCTGGGCAGGTTTTGCTGCGGCGATTATGGGAACCACAACTGGGATTGGTGGCCCGCCCATGGCATTGGTTCTGCAGAAAATGGATGTGATGAAACTGAGGGCGACACTGGCTGGTTATTTTATTTTCAGTTGCGCGATTTCTCTAGGCGCACAAGCGATGGCAGGATACTTTACGTTGTGGCACCTGAAAGTCAGCCTGATTTCTCTACCACTCGTATTTCTCTCTTCAGTGTTTGCTCTTCGTTTGGCCCCTTATGTGAGAGCAGAATGGGTAAGATACGGACTACTGATTTTGTGTGGGTTTGCTGGGCTGGCGCTTTTAGGGAAAGGTTTAAGCTAAATATCAGATAAACAGACCCTATTACAAAATAGCCAGCATTGCTGGCTTTTCTTATCTTTTATAGTTCAGAGACCTTAAAACTTCAGGCTGACCTGCATACCAATGAATTGGCTGTCATACGGCGCACCAGCATCTGCAGCATAACGTGCGGCCTCCTGATTGTTGAACCAAGGGTCGTAATTCATACGAACTTCAGTGTCGCCTTGCCACATGTTCGTCACCCAACCGTGAATATGACCCACCGGATTCAGGAGGAACAGGCTGACATCCCCCAGCGTTTCTGAGCCCATGACTTCACCACCGTCTGCGACGATGTGTTGCTCGGTCAGGTACATCCATTCACCTACAGCAGCACCAAATAATGGCGTCACGATAATATCCTGGATGGAAGGAACTTCTGCAAAGGCCTCTACACCGTATTCCCAGAAGAAGGTCGACATAGTGAACGAGTACAGGAAGGACTCGAACTCGTTGAAGCCTGAGTGACGAGCCGCAGTGTAGTAAACACCACCAAAGTAAGGGTGCATTACGTAGTTCAGGTAGTGGTCATCTTTATCCCAAACAGGCCCTTCGGACACATTGTCCCACCACTTCTTACCCAGATTTGAGAAGTCGCGATCTTCTGCTGTCCAGTTGGTCACGCTTTCCGGCAAGAATGTCATCAGACCGACGGTCGCTACACTAAGGCCCAGAATGGTGTAAGTCTGTCCCATCAGGTAGTCCCAGTCTTTATCGGAAGAGGTAGATAGGTAGCGAGGCAAACCTTGAGAGCGGTATTCATTAACATCGAATGAATAACCACTTTGGATAGGTTCACCAGTGTCGAGTGCAGATTGGCTGTAGTTCAGCTGCCCCCTGTAGACAGAACCTTGCTGCTCGAAGTTGATGGTGGACGCATCGAATGCAGAGACAGAGTGTGTAACAAATAAAGCGGCTGCAGCGATAGTAGAGCGAAAGCGCACGTAGGATCTCCCACACAAATAAAATGCCAAACCTGATCGCAACGCATTGTGCGAATGGTCTGGCATATAAATTCTTGGTTTAAAAAAGTTTGTCAGTCGACGAGATTCAGTACGTCCTTTCTGAATTAAAATCGAGACATATGTTTAATGCACGATACCGTGTCCTAATTGTGAGGCAACCACGGAAAGGCCGCTAATCATAGCAACGTAAAGGGTAACTTTTCCACCGAAAACTTGATATTGGTCGCGATTTAAACCTAAACGGCGTACTTTCTGAGCCATCAAAACGGGAAGTACAACTGCCAGAATCACCAAAGCTATTGACGCAAAACCCAGCGCGGTAATGAATCCTTGCGGATAGAACAAAGCGACTAGCATGGGTGGAAGAAAAGTCACTAAACCAGTCTGAAACCGGCCTTTTACCGAAGCTTGGCGCTTTAGCATGTCAGCGATGAAGTCGAAAAGCCCCAGACTGACACCAAGAAACGACGTTGCCAGTGCCAAATCAGCAAACAGTGAGATCGCATTGGCTATGCGAGCCGAATCTACTGCAACACTAATGGATTGAATAAACATCCCCAAGTTTGTGTTTTCAGCAAGCGTAGACGCACCCAACACGCCAAAACTCGCAGCTTGCCAGAGCACGTAAATAACCAGTGGCAGGGCGGAGCCCATCAGCATCACTTTTCTTAATACGTGAATATTGAGCCCGGTGTAAGCCACCACTGACGGAATACTACCGTGAAAGCCAAATGAGGTGAACATGGCAGGAATCGCTGCAATCAATAGCCCTTCCTGCAGTGGCAAGGAAACCAGATTCTGGCCTTCTCCCAAGGGAAGCAGTAATGCAAGGGAGAGCCCAAGAAGCACGACTTTCAGCAGAAACAACCCTCGGTTAATCACATCAACTTTTTGAGTGCCCAACATCACCACGGTTGCCACCAGAGCGGTAAACAGAATGATACCTGCGCTCGGTGGTATCGATTCCGTCGCTGCTAATGCGGTCAGTTTATGGTGGAATTGGCCTCCGCCACCTGCAATGTAGGCAGCACTCGCGACCCATTAGCCTTTTTTCCCGAGAAACTGCCTGGCGAGACTGTTTAAGGTCGCGTTAGCGGGTGCATGTTGGTGAGCCTCAAGCATCAGTAAAGCGGTATAGCTCATGAGCATCCACATCGCGATCATCAGAATCAGCGAATGAGTAAATCCCAACCCTGCTGATGCAAGGGGAAGGGCTAACATACCTGCACCAATCGTGGTGCCAGCGATGATCAAAGTGCTTCCTAAAACTTTATTGCGCATAATCGACTTCTTGTAATGATATGTTTACGGTTGCACTGAGGTACCTCTTGCTGTGAAAGTAGGTTGAATTTGAATCGCATCTGATGAGTATTTTTTGTGCTTGAACGGGCTTCCTGATAACGTCTGAGTATTAATACAGTCCGAACAAGGAGATATCGGTGGAACACAACAAACTTCGAGTTGCCATGCTCAGCACTGGCGAGGAAGTGCTTCACGGAGACATCACCGATACCAATGCAGCTTGGCTGTCGAGACGCTGCTTTGAAGAAGGGTTCGCCATGCACCGCCGCGTGACGGTGGGGGATGCTCTGGATGACATCGCCATCGAACTCGTTAGGTGCAGTCAGGTGTCAGATGTGGTGATTGTCAATGGTGGTCTTGGGCCTACGACAGATGATCTGACCACAGAAGCCATGGCGATGGCGATGGACGCCGATCTGGAACTCAACAGTCATTGGTTGTCGGAGCTTAAAAGCCGTTTTGAAAAGAATGGTAAGACGATGCCCAAAAGTAACATCAAACAGGCGATGCTGCCGGAAGGTAGTGAATTGGTGGACAACCCGGTTGGTAGCGCTTGTGGCTTCGCTGCCAAACTCAATGACTGCTTGTTCTTCTTCACACCAGGCGTGCCAAGTGAATTTAAGCAGATGTTCGACAATGAAATCCTGCCAAGGCTCCAGGAGCGCTTTCCGAATACTTACCGTCGTGAAATTAACCGTTTCTACACCTTTGGTTTTTCAGAATCTCTGCTTAACGACAAGCTCGAGTCTTTGGCGTTACCGGAAGGTTTTGAACTTGGCTACCGATCTGCCTTACCTTTCATTGAAGTGAAAGTGTTCTCACCGCGCCAGCATCTAGATATTTCACTGGTAGCGGACGGTGTTCGCAATGTCCTTGGTGACTTGATGGTTGGTGACGGCTTACCCATGCTGGAATCTGTTGGCGTATTACTGGAAGACTCTGGTATGACACTGGCGGTTGCTGAAAAATTCTCTGGTGGTTATCTCACCAATTGGCTGAACCAAGATGACGATACGCGCCAGGCACTTGTCCAGTCTTGGGTGTTGAGTGAATCTACACTGACTGCAGATGGGGATTACAATCCGCTGGCCGCAGTGCTCGCCATGGCAGCTGCTTCCCGCGAAAATGCAGGTGCCAATATTGGTCTTGCCTGTGGAAATCTCGAAGCGGGTAGAGTGGCTCTTGGTTTGTCGTCTCAGGAAGGTGATTGGGGAGTAATCGTGAAGCCGCGTCGCAACCAGACACCGGAGAACTTTCGGATTTACTGCAGTACCATGTTGCTCGACCTACTTAGACGTTATCTCACTGGTCAAAACATGTTCCCGGAGATTGCCTCACTGGTGACGTTGGAGTCGCTCCATATTCCCGTCGAGGAAGTAGAAGACCCTGAGTAATGAAAGAATGGCCTGATAATCAGGCCATTTTTCTGCATACCTTTCAACGCTATCGGTAGATATTTAGATTGAGGGCTTTTGCCACTTCCGCAATCATCCTCTGCCCACGCACACTGTTGCCGGATTCATCCAAGGGTGGAGAAAATGTCGCGATGCCACATTTCCCCGGAGCGACCGCAAGCAATCCGCCACCCACGCCACTTTTGCCGGGAAGACCCACTTCAAACGCCCAGTCACCGGAGTAGTCATACAAGCCTTCCATGGTCATCTCTGCGAGCAAAGGAGCCACATTATCTCGAGACATAACCCGTTCGCCAGACACAGGATTGACGCCTTTGTTCGCAAATGTGGCGGCCAGCACAGCCAGATCTTTACACGTCACGAGTGTGGAGCATTGTCTGGTGTAAACCTCGCAAGCTTCCATCGGGTCGCAGAAACAGTTCCCTGCGGCATAAAGCAGCCATGCAATACCACGGTTGTGGAAGTTTGTTGTCTGCTCTGACTGGTTGATTTCCTCTGACAGTGTCACGTTTCCTGCGGTGATTCGTCGCTGCATGTCCAAAATGCGCTGCCACCTTTGTTCTGGATTATCTGCTTTCAACAAGCTGACACTGGCCATTGCGCCCGCATTGACTAACGGAGAGAGAGGCTTGTCCTGATGTTCACACAAAGCCAAGACGGAATTGAATGGAAGGCCGGTAGGTTCAGCTCCAATCTTTTCGCGAACCGTTTCGGACCCGACATCTTCCATCAGCAAAGCCAGCGTCACCACTTTAGATATGGATTCAATGGCAAAGCCGAAGTCACTGTCGCCAGCTTGATAAACGTCACCATCAGCCGTGACCACGACTAATGCTGCCAATTCTGAAGGAACTGAAGCGAGATAAGGAATGTAACTGGCATTCTCACCACCTGGGAGATCGCGAAACTGATGGTAAGTATCGTTAACCAAAGCCTGAAGCTCGCTGGGAGAAGGGAGATGATTCATTGTGCGTCTCCTTTCCCTTCTCGATGCATTTCGGTGACAGATTCCGTGTGACGGTCAGAGTGGTTCTCCACACCAGGGTGCACACCCTCTACCTGCCATGTAAATGGCGCAAAGTCAGAGTTTTCATTCCGCCAGTGCGGTTTCCTCGCGGCATATATCAGAAAAGGAATAATGGCGAACACCAGACTGAGGCCAACAAGAATAGAGATAAAGGTTGTTGGGCTACCCACGGCAATTTGACTGGGTGGGATAAAGCTAAAAGCAAAGGCAATCGCCGAGCTGGTAAAACCCACTCCGGCAAACACATACAAGCCTTTCTTTCCTCCCGGCACACGATATGGGCGTGGGCGATTGGGCTGACTGAAGCGGAGGTAAATCGCTGCTGAGAACATCAGCATATACAGAGTGAGGTAGATAACCGCGGCAAGCTGACTCAATATCTGGTAAGCGGCTTCTACTGATGGTAACACCACGAAAGTAACGGCAAGGAAACTCACAATGATGCCTTGCACCAAGAGAATGTGGGTCGCCATGCCATTGTTGTTAGTGTGTTGCCAGAATCTGGGCATATAGCCCGCCTTGGCGACTTCAAGCAAGCCAGTGGATGGGCCTGCAACCCAGGTGACAATCCCCGCCAACACACCAATGGCGAGGCAAATCGCCATAATCGGACCGAGGAAACCCAGTCCCGCCCATTTGAACATATCGAAGTAGGCCACCAACAGACTTTGGGTAAGGTTGATGTCTGCACTTGGGATCACAAAGGCGATGGCGAGCGTGCCAAGCACAAAGATCACCACCGTACCTAATGCCGCCATACCAATGGCAAGGGGATAAGAGCGGGTAGGGTTATCCAAATCTTTAACGTGGATGGCGTTCATCTCCATCCCGGCATAAAAAAGGAAAATACTGGCTGCCAGCACCACATTGTTGAAGTTGGAAAGGTCAGGGACTAAGTCTTTCCATGCCAGCTCAATCTGGATTTTTTCTCCGCTGAACAGAAATGCAAAGCCAAGCAGTATCAGGATAATGGCGGGGATAATGGTACCAATGATACCACCCCATTTAGACAGCAACGTAAAGGCCGCTACCCCGCGAAAAGCGACAAAGGTTGCGAACCAGTAAATCGCGAGCACGATAGCCAGTACGAAGAATTTGTTTTCTGATAGGGCGGCATCAAAGGTTTGATCTGGGCCGATAAAGGCCAGCGAAACCGCACCAAACGTCAATGCTGTGGGGAACCAAACGCATACCTGAACGAAGAGCAAGAACATCGCCATAAAGGCGAGCTTTGGCCCAAAGGCTTCACCCACCCAGCGGAATATGCCGCCTTTTTCTGGCCAGCCAGTGGCAAGTTCAGCTGCGACCAATGAGACAGGCACCAGAAAAAATGCCGCAGCGAAGACATAGAAGAACACTGAGCTCAATCCATACTCGGCTTCGGCTGGCAGTCCTCTGAGGCTGACTACGGCCACAATATTCATGATCGCGAAGGTAACGACGCTGATTTTTCCTACATCTTTTGCGCCAACTGAAGAATCTTTTTTGTTATTCATTTGAATAGTCCTTTACCTGTCAGGCCAGCTCTGGCCTGACAGTGGGTGATGTAAAGCGCTGTAAGACTAAGATCAGCCGTGGTGGAAAGTAGAAGTCGCACCAGAGTGGACTTGTGGGAATTGCTTGAAGTAGTCAACGCAGCGCTTCAGATCTTCCAGTAGCAAAGCAACCATGTCTTTGCTGACGCCATGTCGGATCATAATGCGTTGAATGACAGTGTCCTGACGATTGCCAGGAAGAGGATAAGAAGCAATTTGCCAGCCTCGCATTCGCATTCGGTCAGAGAGGTCATAGAGGGTAAATCCCCAATCGCCTTCTTTTAGGCTGTAGCTTAGGGCTGGCAAACCTCCCCGTCCGTCGTAGAAAAGATCGAAGGGTCCAATCTTAGCGATCTCATCTGCAAGCCACTGAGCGGTATTCAGACACGTCGTCTGAATGCCCTTATAGCCATCAAAGCCAAGACGGAGGAAGTTGTAGTATTGCGCCACGATTTGTCCACCAGGACGAGAGAAGTTAAGAGCGAAGGTCGGCATGTTCCCACCGAGGTAATCCACGTTGAACACCAAGTCTTCGGGAAGATGCTGCTTATCACGCCATACTACCCAGCCAACGCCGAGGGGCGCGAGGCCATATTTGTGACCAGAACTGTTGATGGAAACCACGCGGGGCAACCTGAAATCCCATTTCAATTCAGGGCTTACGAAAGGTGCGATGAAACCGCCTGAAGCGCCATCAACGTGAATGGGAATGTCGAGCCCGGTTTCCGCTTGGAGCTCATCCAGCTTTTTGGAAATGATTTCTACTGGCTCGAATACACAGGTGTAGGTCACCCCAAGAGTCGGAACCACGCCGATAGTGTTTTCATCGACATATTCTGAAAGCTTGTCTGGGTTCATGCAGACTTCGTCACCATCAAGTGGAATTTCGCGCATTTCCACATCGAAGTAGCGGGCGAATTTATGCCAACAAATCTGCACGGGTCCACAAACAATATTGGGTTTATCGGCGGGTTCTCCTTGAGCCTTGCGTTTCGCTCGCCAGTTCCATTTCATGGCAAGGCCACCCAGCATGGCCGCTTCTGAAGAGCCTGTGGTTGAGCAGCCTACTGTCGAGTCACTTTCTGGGCTATTCCAAAGCTTGGCGAGGATATGAACACAGCGAGCTTCAATTTCTGCGGTTTGGGGATATTCATCTTTATCGATCATGTTTTTGTCGATACAGACATCCATCAAATCGTGAACACTGGGCTCCATCCAGGTAGAACAGAACGTCGCCAAGTTCTGACGTGCGTTACCATCCATCAACAACTCATCTTTTAACAATTGTGCAATCAACTCCGGTGATTGGCTTTTTTGTGGAAGAGAATACTTGGGAAGCTGGGTTTGAGAGAGGGCTTCTTCGTAAATATCTTCTATCTCTGGATCTTGTTTGTTGGTGAAGTGCAATCCCATTGTCTGCTCCTTTCGAAGGGAAAATTGTCCAAGCTGGGTATCAGCGATTTAAATGGACAACAGACATTAGTATTGGATTGCATGACGCAGTGCAGTGACTGAAAAATGAGATATAAGGTGTTGTCTATTTTAGATAAGGCTAAAAAGTCAGACAGACTGATGAGCGGTGTGTGGGGGAGAAAAAGAGCGCCGCGACCGAGTCAGAGGTTCGCGGCTTTTTTTGCTACAAAAGAAACTTGGTAATCGAACTCCAGTGCCACGTCTTCACTTGGAGTAGAGCGGCACGTCAGGATTTCACCAGCGGCGAGGTACGCCATTGCATCTTCCTGAGCAACATTGCCCCTGTCTAATTTGCAGCGACAGGCGCCACAAACACCATTTCGGCATTGGAATTCCGGTTGCAGGCCTGCTTGCTCGAGTTGCTCAAGCAGAGGCTGGTGGGTGTTACCCACCAGCGCATGTCCATTCACTGTAATAGCGATTCGGCTCATAGTTCGAAGTCACCCAGATCGTCGATATCAACGTCGTTGTCAATTTGGCCAACAAGGTAAGAGCTAATTTCCGCTTCCTGAGGGGCAACCTGAACGTTGTCAGAAGACAACCAAGCGTTGATCCAAGGAATCGGGTTCTGGCTTGCACCTTGGTAAGCAGGCTTAAGACCAACAGCGGCCATACGAAGATTCGTAATGTATTCGACGTACTGGCACAAAATATCTTTGTTCAGACCAATCATTGAGCCGTCTTTAAATAGGTATTCTGCCCATTCTTTCTCTTGCTCAGCGGCATCTTTGAACAGGTCAAAACATGTTTGCTCGCACTCTTTGGCTATCTCGGCCATTTCTGGATCGTCGTCTCCAGAGCGCAGGATGTTCAGCATGTGTTGGGTACTGGTCAGATGAAGTGCTTCATCGCGGGCAATCAGTTTAATGATCTTTGCATTACCTTCCATCAGCTCACGCTCTGCAAATGCAAATGAACAGGCAAAGCTTACGTAGAAACGAATCGCTTCAAGCGCATTGACAGACATCAGGCAGATATACAGCTTTTTCTTTAACTCGCGCAGAGACACCAAAACGGTTTCGCCGTTAACTGTGTGTTCACCTTCGCCAAAACGGTGGTAATCGCTGGTGGCCTGAATCAGGTCATCGTAGTAACCCGCGATGTCATTCGCGCGCTTGATGATGTGCTCATTGACCACGATGTCATCAAAAACTAGTGCCGGATTGGTCACGATGTTACGGATGATGTGGGTGTAAGAACGCGAGTGAATAGTCTCAGAGAAAGACCAGGTTTCAATCCAGGTTTCCAGTTCTGGAATAGAAACCAGCGGCAACAGCGCAACATTCGGGCTGCGACCTTGGATAGAATCCAGCAGTGTTTGGTATTTCAGATTACTGATGAAAATATGCTTTTCATGTTCTGGTAGTTTGTTGTAGTCGATGCGATCACTGGAGACATCGACTTCTTCTGGACGCCAGAAGAAGGAAAGCTGTTTCTCGATCAGCTTTTCAAAAATTTCGTACTTTTGTTGGTCGTAGCGAGCGACGTTAACCGGCTGACCAAAGAACATTGGTTCCTTGAGCGCGTTGTTGTTTTCTTTAGAAAAAGTGCTGTAAGCCATTGCCGTAAATTTACCAATCAGGTTAAAACTTCAAAGAGGGAGCTAGTGCTCCCTCCTAATTCTTTTCTTAGATTTTGCAAGCGCCGCCTGCGCAATCATCATCTTGTGCAGCGAGATCTTTCTGCGCATCGTCTGCACCATCACGGGTGTTGTGATAGTACAGGGTTTTGACACCCAGCTTGTAGGCAGAAAGCAGATCTTTAAGAAGCAGCTTCATTGGTACCTTGCCACCAGCCTGTTTGCTTGGGTCGTAGTTCGTGTTGGCAGAGATTGCCTGATCCACGAACTTTTGCATCAGACCAACCAGTTGCAGGTAACCGTCGTTTGACTCGATGTTCCAAAGCAACTCGTAGTTGTCTTTGTATTTTTCGTACTCAGGAACGACTTGCTTCAAGATGCCATCTTTCGACGCTTTAATTGATACGAAGCCGCGTGGTGGTTCGATCCCGTTGGTTGCGTTAGAGATTTGCGAAGACGTCTCTGAAGGCATCAGTGCAGAAAGTGTTGAGTTACGCAGACCATGCTCCATGATCTCTGCGCGCAATGCGTCCCAATCAAAGTGCAGTGGTTCGTCACAAATCGCATCCAAATCACGCTTGTAAGTGTCGATTGGCAGTAAGCCTTTTGCGTAGTTGGTTTCGTTAAACGAAGGACATGCGCCTTGCTCTTTCGCCAGACCAACAGACGCTTTCAACAGGTAGTACTGAATCGCTTCGAACGTACGGTGAGTCAGGCCGTTTGCACTGCCGTCTGAGTAACGCACGCCATTTTTCGCCAAATAGTAAGCAAAGTTGATCACGCCCACACCCAGAGTACGGCGGTTCATGGTCGCTTTACGCGCTGCTGGCAGAGGGTAATCCTGATAATCCAGCAGTGAGTCCAGAGCACGGATAGTCAGGTCAGCCAACTCTTCCAGCTCGTCCAGTTCTTTAATCGCACCCAGGTTAAACGCAGACAGCGTACACAGTGCAATTTCGCCCTGATCGTCTTCAACATTGGTCAGTGGCTTAGTTGGCAACGCAATTTCCAGACACAGGTTAGACTGACGAATCGGCGCTACCTGAGGGTCAAACGGGCTGTGAGTATTACAGTGGTCCACGTTCTGAATGTAGATACGACCCGTTGAGGCACGCTCTTGCATCATCAGCGAGAACAACTCTACTGCTTTGCGTGTTTCTCGCTTGATGGATGGGTCGTTCTCGTACTGAACGTACAGACGCTCAAATTCCTCTTGGTCCGCAAAGAACGCGTCGTAGAGTCCCGGTACATCTGATGGTGAGAACAGAGAAATACTCTCGCCTTTGATCAAACGTGTGTACATCAGTTTGTTGATTTGAACGCCGTAATCCATGTGGCGAACACGGTTTTCTTCAACACCGCGATTATTCTTCAGAACCAACAGGCTTTCTACTTCACGGTGCCACATTGGATAAAAGAGGGTAGCTGCACCACCACGTACACCGCCTTGTGAGCAACATTTCACAGCTGTTTGGAAGTATTTGTAGAAAGGAATACAGCCTGTGTGGAAAGCTTCACCGCCACGGATAGGGCTACCCAATGCACGGATTCGGCCTGCGTTAATACCGATACCAGCACGCTGGCTAACGTAACGAACGATCGCGCTAGCGGTTGCGTTGATGGAATCCAAGCTATCATCACACTCAATCAGTACACAAGAACTGAACTGACGTGTTGGTGTGCGGACACCAGACATGATTGGAGTAGGCAGAGAAATCTTAAATAGAGATACCGCTTCATAGAAACGACGGATGTAATCTAGGCGGGTTTCTTTCGGGTAGTTCGCAAACAGACATGCTGCAACCATAATGTACAAAAACTGTGCACTTTCGTAGATTTCACCGGTAACACGGTTTTGCACCAAATATTTACCTTCCAGTTGCTTCACAGCAGCGTACGAAAAGTTCATATCACGCCAGTGGTCAATGTAGGTATCAAGAATGTTTAATTCTTCGGCAGTGTAGTCTTCAAGCAGATGTTTATCATACTTACCCATATCAACCATTTTGTTGACATGATCGAAAAGCGTTGGTGGCTCAAATTGGCCGTAAGCCTTCTTGCGCAAGTGGAAGACCGCCAGACGCGCTGCCAGATACTGGTAGTCAGGAGTCTCTTCAGAGATCAGATCTGCTGCAGCTTTGATGATGGTTTCGTGAATGTCTTCAGTTTTGATACCGTCGTAAAATTGAATATGAGAACGCAGTTCGACCTGTGATACGGATACATTGTCGAGGCCTTTCGCGGCCCAAGTAATGACACGGTGGATTTTGTCAAGATCTATGTTTTCTTTGACACCACTGCGCTTTTGGACGGTAATTTGTTGGTTCATTTATCTTGTTCCCGGTATTTCCTTGCCTGAAGAGCTATTTTTGCAAAGTTTCACAAATTGCAAGGATGATTTGTGATCGATATTAACTTATGGCGTAGTCATCAAAACACTATATGTAGGGTCTACGCTATGCTTGAGTAACAAGATAGTGGTGGGATGAGGATAATGCAAGCTCCCCCCAAAGTAGCGGGCTGTGGATATCTTGGGGATGGTATTTATTATGTTAGTGCTTACTCACTGTTTTATACCAAGTAAGGCAATGGTATAAAAAAAAGCAATGCTTTTTACAGTACGAAATTAAATAAAAAAAAATATTATGCTTGCCTGATAGTGCTATCGGTGCATCCCGTTAAGCACCTGAATAGTGGTTATTTTCTGTTCTGTGACTGTGTGATTAGGATCAGAATAATAACAGAATCTCTACAGGTGTGTTAAAAATCAGATCCGCCTCCCATTCGCTTGGTCGATCTTCTTCCCCGATATACCCCCAAGAGGCGATAGCAGACATCATGTTAGCCGCTTTAGCTGCCACAATGTCGTTTTGTATGTCTCCAACGTATAGACACTTTTCTGGCTCAATAGTCAGAATCGATGCGCCGTGCAGCAACGGTGCAGGGTGGGGCTTTGCATGAGGAGTAGTGTCTGCACAAACGATAGTTCTGGCCTGGAGTAATAAAGGAAAGTATGGGAGCAGCATTCCGGTCAGGAAACCGGGTTTATTGGTCACAATACCCCAGGGGATTTGTCGCATAGTGAGTTGTTCCAGTAATTCCACCACACCACTATATAGTGTGGTTGTAGTGCAAATGTTATCTGCATAGTGATCGAGAAAAGAAAGTCGCAGTTGGTTGAGGTCTTTTCCTTGCAGCGCATCGCCAAAGCCTGTGCGAAGTAGCCCTCTGGCCCCATGGCTGGTATTGGCCTGAATCTGGCTTTCAGAAAGAGGAGGGAGTCCGTGATCTTTCAAAACACAGTTTGCGGCGTTGGCCATATCGGGCGCGGTATCCAGTAAGGTGCCATCCAAATCAAACAGAACTGCTTCTACGCTTCCTTTCATTAATGTTCCTTGTTCAGGTTTTAGCGCTGCAAAATAAAGCCCGGATTATTCCGGGCTTTGAGTATGTACGATGTAATTCACGTCCACATTACGTGGTGACAGCCAGTATCGATCCGTCAGCGGGTTGTAATGTAATCCTGTCATGTGCTGTTCCTGAAGTGGCGTGTAGTCGATCATCTTCAGCAATTCAGAAGGGCGGATGAACTTGTTATGGTCATGCGTGCCTTTAGGCACAATCTTCATCACATGCTCTGCACCAACAATCGCAAACAACCAGGATTTAGTATTGCGGTTTAGGGTAGAGAAGAATACGTGACCGCCCGGTTTTACCATCTTCGCACAGGAAGCAATCACAGACGCCGGATCGGGTACATGCTCCAGCATTTCCATGCAGGTCACCACATCGTAATGGCCCTGATGTGCTTCAGCATGTTCTTCGGCGGTAGATTGTACATAAGAGACTGTCGCGCCTGTTTCCAGCGCGTGCAAACGTGCCACCGTTAGCGGCTCTTTGCCCATATCGAGGCCAGTCACATCGGCACCTTCTCGTGCCATGCTTTCTGCCAGGATACCGCCACCACAACCCACATCGAGTACTTTCTTGCCAAAAATCCCGCTGCTTTTCTCAATCACATAGTTGAGGCGAAGGGGATTGATTCGGTGTAAAGGCTTGAACTCACCTTCCAGATCCCACCAACGGGAAGCCATGTCTTCGAATTTTTGAATTTCCGCCGGATCGACGTTGAGTTGGGTTGTCATCTACATCTTATCCCTAAAATTTTTTTCCATTATACCCGTTTTGATTGCTATTGCAGGTGGAAGATTTGTTGTTGAAAGCAACGATAATGAAGTCTCAATGCATTAAATATCGTTACGGTTGGTATGTAGAAAAGGATTGAGTGAGGCGATCACAGAGCCGGAGGCAGACCCCCGGCGAGATTGGAAAAGTCGTGGTTATCGTGTTGGAGAAAAGTTAAGCGGCATTGGTTACTGCAACAGCAGCCAAAAGCCCCAATAAAGTGTATTTTCCAACAATGATGGCCATACCCACAGCATTGATAGCTTGATGTAACATAGCGCCCCCTGATTTTTTTAGCGACACTTTTTTGTGTCATGGGTATTTTCCCCTACTGAAAAAGGGGATATTGAGATCAGGTTCCCATTTTAATTTTCCATCCTTTATTACATCCGGATCCGTGAGGTGGATGGTTTTATCGGCTGAATGCGATTTAGCGGGCTTTGGATATGAAAAAAGACGCCTGAGCGCTTCTCAGCCTTTCTGGCAAATTTTGCTAGTTCCACCCTGCGGCTGAGCGTTTTTTCGCCCTGTCGTGCGTTAGAGCGCCAAAATAAGAGTAATTCGTGATTTATCTCGGGTTTAGGCTATGACTCTTTGCCTGCTTTTGTGGTATTCTCACTAGTCTTGCACGTAGTCATTTTTGACATACTTACCTGAGGGATATTGGCTCCATGAGCGATCTTGCTAAAGAGATCACGCCCGTCAACATTGAAGAGGAGCTGAAAAGCTCATACCTCGACTACGCGATGTCCGTTATCGTGGGTCGAGCTCTTCCAGATGTGCGTGATGGCCTGAAGCCTGTACACCGCCGCGTTCTTTTCGCGATGAATGTACTGGGCAACGACTGGAACAAAGCATATAAAAAATCTGCACGTGTTGTTGGCGATGTGATCGGTAAATACCACCCACACGGTGACAGCGCTGTTTACGATACCATTGTTCGTATGGCTCAGCCGTTTTCACTGCGTTACATGCTGGTCGATGGCCAGGGTAACTTCGGTTCGATCGACGGCGACTCAGCGGCAGCAATGCGTTATACCGAAGTTCGCATGGCGAAAATCGCCCATGAACTGCTGGCTGACCTGGATAAAGAAACTGTCGATTACGTTCCTAACTACGACGGTACTGAGCAGATCCCAGAGGTAATGCCTACCCGTATTCCAAACCTGCTGGTTAACGGTGCGTCCGGTATCGCAGTAGGTATGGCGACCAATATTCCTCCGCATAACCTGACAGAAGTTATTAACGGTTGTTTGGCTTATATTGAGAATGAAGACATCACGATTGAAGAGCTGATGACTCACATTCCGGGCCCTGATTTCCCAACGGCTGCAATGATCAATGGCCGTAAAGGCATTGAAGATGCTTACCGCACCGGTCGAGGCAAGATTTATCTGCGCTCAAAAGCAGATATTGAAGTCGAGAAGAACGGTAAGGAAACCATCATCGTTACCGAGATCCCTTATCAGGTGAACAAAGCACGTTTGATCGAGAAGATCGCCGAGCTGGTTAAAGATAAGAAGATTGAAGGCATCAGTGCACTGCGCGATGAGTCTGACAAAGACGGTATGCGCATTGTTATCGAATGTAAGCGTGATGCGGTAGGTGAGGTTATCCTCAACAACCTGTACGCACAAACGCAGCTTCAAACCTCTTTCGGTATCAACATGGTTGCGCTGGACAACAACCAGCCACGCCTGTTTGGCCTGAAAGATATGCTGAAGTGCTTCGTGAATCACCGCCGTGAAGTGGTGACACGTCGTACTATTTTCGAGCTGCGTAAAGCACGTGACCGTGCCCACATCCTTGAAGGTTTGGCTATTGCACTGGCGAATATCGATGAGATCATCGAGATGATCCGCAATGCACAAACCCCTGCGATTGCGCGCGAAGAGCTGCAAAACCGTGGTTGGGATCTAGGCACTGTGGCTGCAATGCTGGAAGCAACCGGTGTTGATGCTGCACGTCCTGAGTGGCTGGAAGACGAGTTCGGTGTTCGTGACGGTAAGTACTACCTGACTGAACAACAAGCGCAAGCTATCTTGGATCTGCGCCTGCACAAACTGACAGGTCTCGAGCACGAGAAGATCCTGGATGAATACAAAGAGCTGCTGGCACTGATCGGCGAGCTGATGTTCATTCTGTCCAGCCCTGAGCGTCTGATGGAAGTGATCACCGAAGAGCTGACTGCTGTTCGTGATGGTTTTGGCGATGAGCGCCGCACTGAAATCACAGCTGCAAGTGCTGACATCGACATCGAAGACCTGATCAATCAGGAAGATGTTGTTGTAACCCTGTCGCACGAAGGTTATGTGAAGTATCAGCCTCTGACTGACTACGAAGCGCAGCGTCGTGGCGGTAAAGGTAAGTCAGCGACTCGCATGAAAGAAGAAGACTACATTGAGCGTCTTCTGGTGGCGAATACACACGATACTATTCTGTGTTTCTCAAGCCGTGGCCGTATGTACTGGCTGAAGGTTTACCAATTGCCTCTGGCATCACGTACTGCTCGTGGTAAGCCGATTGTTAACCTGCTGCCTCTGGAGCAGGATGAGCGCATCACTGCGATCCTTCCTGTTAAAGAGTACGAAGAAGACAAGTTCGTATTCATGGCCACCGGTGACGGTACTGTGAAAAAGACACCGCTGACTGATTTCAGCCGTCCTCGTAGCGCAGGTATCATTGCAGTGAATCTGCGTGAAAACGACTCTCTGATTGGCGTTGATATCACTACTGGTGATAACGACATCATGCTGTTCTCGAAGTCTGGTAAAGTTGTTCGCTTCAACGAAGGCCAGGTTCGTGGCATGGGCCGTACAGCGGCTGGTGTTCGTGGTATCAAACTGGCAGAGGGCGACAAAGTTGTTTCTCTGATTGTTCCTCACAACGAAGGTGATGTTCTGACGGTAACTGAAAACGGTTACGGTAAGCGTACTGAGCTTGTTGAGTACCCAGCGAAGAGCCGTGCAACCCAAGGTGTTGTATCGATCAAGGTTTCTGAGCGTAACGGCTGTGTAGTTGGTGCGGTTCAGGTAGAAACCGGTGATGAGTTCATGATGATCACCAACGCAGGTACGCTGGTACGTACCCGTGTGGCAGAAGTCAGCCAGGTTGGCCGTAACACCCAGGGTGTGACGCTAATTCGTACCTCGGAAGACGAGAAAGTGGTTGGTCTTCAGCGCATCGATGAGCCTGATGAAGAGTTACTGCCATTGGATGAAGACGGTGACGTTGACGCAGAAGCAGAAGCGCAACCAACTGCCGAAGCACCATCAGAAGACTCAACAGATGGAGAAGCGACCGAGGAGTAATTCCTGGCCTGCATTCATCAATCTGAAAAAAACGCAGCATTCGCTGCGTTTTTTTATCCCCTTTTTAATTGTGTCGTCATTAGATCAACACTTTCCGTTCCAATCGCTTGCGAAAGGTGATAAAACAAAACGAATAACAATTCATCACGGCTTCTCACTGCCGCCATTTGCGGGCGTTGTCGGGAATGAATTTCCTCAGTGACAAAATTAGAAAGCCAAAAATAAGCGATTTAATGCAGGAGCATTCAAAAATCATGGAAAAGGTATATAACTTCTCTGCTGGCCCGGCGATGTTGCCGGAAGCGGTTCTGGAAAAAGTACAGGGTGAACTGACTAACTGGAACGGCTTGGGTACATCCGTCATGGAGATTTCCCACCGCAGTAAGGAATTTCTGGCTGTTGTTGATGAAGCCGAGAAAAACCTCCGTGAACTGCTGTCTATTCCTGATAACTACCATGTTCTTTACGCACAAGGCGGTGCCCGTGCCCAATTTGCTGCGGTGCCAATGAACCTTTTGGGCAGCAACACCATTGCTGACTATGTGGACGGTGGTTACTGGGCGGCAAGTGCAGTAAAAGAAGCCAAAAAATACTGCACACCGAATGTGGTTACCGTCAAAACAGAAATCGATGGCAAACGCGCTATCCTTCCAGCAAAAGACTGGAAGTTGAGTAGCGATGCGGCTTTCGTTCACTTCTGTCCAAATGAAACCATTGATGGTATTGAAATTCGCGATTTGCCAGAAACAGACAAACCAATCGTGGCAGATATGTCTTCAACGATTCTGTCTCGTCCAATCGATGTGTCTAAGTACGGGGTGATTTACGCCGGTGCGCAGAAAAACATCGGTCCTGCTGGCATCACGTTAGTGATAGTTCGCGACGATCTGTTGGGCAAAGCCAAGGATTTCCTGCCGAATGTATTGAACTACACCACGCTGGTAGATAAAGAGTCTATGTTCAATACGCCACCGACATTTGGTTGGTATTTGGCGGGTGAAGTATACAAATGGCTGAAAGAGCAGGGCGGTGTGGAAGCCATGCAGAAGAAGAATGAAGAGAAAGCTGCGTTGCTTTACGACTTCATTGATGGTTCGGACTTCTACGTGAACAACATCCATGCTGACAACCGTTCTTTGATGAACGTGCCTTTCCAGTTGGTGAATCCTGAGCTGGATGCGAAATTCCTGGCTGAATCAGATGCGCTTGGTCTAAAGGCGCTGAAAGGTCACCGTGATGTGGGTGGTATGCGTGCATCTATCTACAATGCGATGTCTTTGGAAGGTGTTCAGGCACTGGTTGCCTTTATGAAGGACTTCGAAGCCAAAAACGCGTAATAAGCCAGGTTTGCGCTTACCACCGCGTTTTAGAAACCGCCGCTAATCGGCGGTTTTTTTACGCAGCTTTTTTGAAAATTGCACGCCTGACTTTCGCTTTCACCGAGCGCCAATGTGTGATCGGGCGGTTCGGTGAACGCGCTCTCAAATGAGCGATAACTTCTTCCGTCAATTCAATTTCACCGCCATGTGCAAGCCACACGCCTCGAGGCTTTAGTTGTACGATTTTATCGACAGACGCTTTGTAGCGGTTAGGGTAGAAGACGGGGAAAGGCGGAATGTAACGTCCTTTGACTGTGACCATTAAGTCGGCCACGTAAACGTGATGTGTCGGTGCATGGTAGAGAGACAAATCGCGATCGGTATGTCCTTGGGTAAAAAGTGCTTTCCACTCGATAAAGCCGGGCAGTGGCTCTTCATCATTCAACATCACATCTGCTTTCAGCTTTCTGTTGTACCAAATGTTTTTTGCTGGTTGGCCTTTCCGTTTGGCCACCCACTTTGCCAAAAGTAAGTCGCTCCAATGCATTAGAAAACCATCCAGTCCTTGATACCAGTCGCCTGACACATTGGCTGTGGCTATCTGACAGCCCGACAAATTGCGAAATTTTACCGCACCACCCGCGTGATCGGGGTGCATGTGAGTGACAACGACCAACTTCAGATCGTTTAAAGGGCGGTTCAGCTCTTCGGTGATGAACTGGCAGACTTTATCAACGTCAGCCCGGCTGCACCCATCTAAGAGCAAGAGTCCATGATGATGCTCCGCAAGGTAAATGGATTGAATGTAGCCGTCTAACTGGTGCAGTTTGATCAGTGTCGACACGTGGGACTCCTCTCTCATCAGACCAGTGAGAGTATACCCGTTTGTATCAATTTTTCTGCCTATTTGTAGTTGAGGTGTTAAATCAGAACAAAGCGTAAGCACTTGACGCAAACGGTTTCCGCAACCGATTGCTTTTGGTTTCTTCCCGGATAGAATGGCGCGAAATTTCCTTCAGCCCAATCACTTAACTGATTGAATGCTCTGAGTAACAGCAATCACAGAGAGAAGCATTCCATCAACTGCTCTACCCATTCAGCGTATTGCAGTGAGTGAGTTTAAATAGGTATAACAATGAGCTCTCAGCGCCTATCAGAAAACGTTCGTCCATCGGAATTAGTCTATCGACTGGATGACCGACCACCCTTACCACAAACGCTTTTTGCTGCTTTCCAACACCTCCTGGCGATGTTTGTCGCGGTGGTGACGCCATCTTTAATTATCTGTCAGGCACTTGGGCTTCCTACGAGTGACACCAACACCATTGTGAGCATGTCTCTGTTTGCATCAGGTATCGCCTCGTTTATCCAAATCCGTACTTTTGGCCCCTTAGGGTCAGGGTTGTTATCCATTCAAGGCACCAGTTTTAATTTTCTGGGACCAATTATTGGCGCAGGTCTGGCGATGAAGGCAGGCGGTACGCCAACGGAAACCATGATGGCCGCGATCTTCGGTACCATTATGGTCGCTTCCCTGACTGAAGTTTTTCTTTCCCGTGTGCTGGAGCATGCGCAGCGCATTATTACGCCGCTAGTATCGGGTATCGTCGTTACCCTGATTGGATTGACTCTGATTCAGGTAGGCTTAACCTCGATGGGTGGTGGTTATGCAGCCATCGAAAACGGCACCTTTGGTGATTTGAAAAACCTGTTGCTGGCGGGTTCAGTGCTGGCTGTGATCGTCTTTTTGAATCGTATCGATAATCCTTATCTACGTGTATCGTCGATTGTGATCGCGATGACAGTCGGCACAATCATCGCCTATGCCTTGGGTATGGTGAACAGCGCACCAACAGAAGATGTCGCCTTCTTTGCCATCCCACAGCCGATGCAGTACGGCATCTCATTCGACTTTGCGCTACTTATTCCTCTCATCATTGTCTTTTTGGTGACCTCTCTTGAGGCGATTGGTGATATTACGGCGACTTCGGAAACATCGGAGCAGCCCGTGTCAGGGCCGATTTACATGGAACGAATCAAAGGCGGTGTATTGGCGGATGGTGTGAACTCGGCATTGGCGGCTGTATTGAACAGTTTCCCTAACTCTACGTTTAGCCAGAACAATGGCATTATCCAGTTAACAGGCGTTGCAAGCCGTTATATCGGTTACTTCGTTGCGGGTATGCTGGTGATTTTGGGTCTTTTGCCAGGGGTAGCAACGCTGGTTCAGCTCATTCCGGAACCTGTACTCGGCGGCGCAACCATTGTGATGTTCGGTACCATTGCGGCCTCGGGTATCCGTATTATTTCCCGCTGTGAGCTCAACCGTCGCGCGATTCTCATTATGGCGCTTTCATTCTCAATGGGTTTGGGTATCGCGCAAAAACCGGAAATCCTGCAGTTTATACCTGAGTGGATCAAAAACATTCTTTCGTCAGGTATGGCAGCGGGTGGCCTAACGGCTATTGTTCTAAATCTGGTGTTGCCGCTAGACGATGATCTTAAAGACGGCTAACCGAACCTTGCCAAAAGGGTAGTGATAATTGTGTTTATCGTCGCTACCCGTCTCTAATCTCTATCAAATGCCGCTTTTTTTCCACGCAATGGGCAATGTTCAAAACGGTTGATCTTTTTTGTGGCTATGGTGAGAGTCGTATTTTTTCACTGACTCTGATTTCGTTGTGCGTCATGATTTACTTCTTTACTGGGATTCAATTTGCTGGGGAATACGCTGGGTTTCAGCATTCCCAACCTTTTGATGCCAATATGATTGCATTTTTTGATTGCCTATATTAAGGCGTGGTGACCTTTACGATCGCACTGTTCGTTGTAGTTTTTGTGAAGAAAATGACCCGTTAGACACAGGAACATCAATTGATCTTTAAAAGCAGCAAAGGGTAGCCCCAGCGCTGCTTTTTCGTTACTCTCGAGGTACGAAAAATTAAGGATTTATTTTGTTCAGATGGAGCAGTTGACGCTACAACCTATTTCTAAAATTAACGGTGAAGTGAATCTTCCCGGTTCTAAAAGTGTTTCTAATCGCGCACTTCTACTTGCCGCGCTGGCGAAGGGCACAACCCGCCTGACCAACCTGCTGGATAGTGATGACATTCGCCATATGCTCAATGCTTTGAGCAAGCTGGGCGTGACTTATCGTTTGTCAGCTGACAAAACTGAGTGTGAAGTTGAAGGTCTGGGCGGCGCATTTAAAACGTCTGAACCCCTTGAGCTTTTCCTTGGGAATGCTGGTACTGCGATGCGCCCTTTAGCGGCGGCGCTATGTCTTGGCGAAGGTGAATACGTGTTGACGGGTGAGCCGCGCATGAAGGAGCGTCCAATCGGACACCTGATTGATGCGATGCGTACTGTCGGTGCAGACGTGACCTATCTGGAAAATGAAAACTATCCACCTCTAAAAATCGTCAGTCAGGACATTCAGGGTGGCGATGTAGAAATCGATGGGACGATTTCAAGCCAGTTCCTTACCGCGCTTTTGATGACGGCTCCGCTTTTTAGTGGTAATACCAACATTCGAATCAAAGGCGATTTGGTTTCAAAGCCTTACATCGACATTACCCTGCACATCATGGCGCAGTTTGGTGTTGAGGTGGCGAATAATGATTACCAGACTTTCCATGTGAAGGGTAACCAATCATACACCGCGCCGGGTGATTTCCTGGTCGAAGGTGATGCATCATCAGCGTCTTACTTCCTTGCCGCTGCTGCCATAAAAGGTGGTGAAGTGAAGGTGACGGGGATTGGTAAAAAGAGCGTACAGGGTGATGTGAAATTTGCTGATGCGCTGGCTTTAATGGGGGCTGATATCCAGTGGGGCGATGATTATGTGATAGCTCGTCATGGAGAATTGAAAGCCGTCGACTTGGATTTTAACCATATCCCTGATGCGGCGATGACAATTGCTACCGCAGCACTTTTTGCAGAAGGCACCACATCTATTCGTAACGTGTACAACTGGCGCGTGAAGGAAACGGATCGCTTGGCTGCTATGGCCACTGAACTTCGTAAAGTTGGTGCGGAAGTGGAGGAGGGGGACGACTACATTACCATCACTCCAACACCAAACCTACAGCATGCAGCGATTGATACCTATGATGATCACCGTATAGCGATGTGTTTCTCGCTGGTTGCTTTGGGTGGTACGCCTGTGACCATTAATGACCCAAAATGTACCTCTAAAACCTTTCCTGACTACTTCGACAAACTGGCATCTTTATCGGAAACTTAATGAGACAGTTTGTAAGGGACAGACAACAGGTCAGCGATCCGCTGGCCTGTTTTTTTTACCTAGACTTCCCTATAATACGCCACCGATTCTATGGAGTAATTCGCGGTAAACTGGTGAGTATTCATCAACTAAATTGCTCTATTTTAAAACGATCTGGAGAATTATATGTCTACCCAAGCACCCGTAATTACTGTTGATGGCCCTAGCGGTGCTGGAAAAGGTACCCTTTGCATGCTGTTGGCAGAGAAGCTGGGCTGGCATTTGCTTGACTCTGGCGCGATTTATCGCGTGCTTGCGTTAGCGGCTATTCACCATGGCGTTAACCCTGATTCGGAAGAGGCTTTGGTTCCTTTGGCTGCCCATTTGGACGTACAGTTCAAAGCTGAAGGTGATCTGGTAAAAGTGATCCTAGAGGGTGAGGATGTGTCCAGCGAACTGCGCAAAGAGGAAACGGGTATGGCGGCATCGAAAGTGGCAGCTTTACCTCGCGTTCGTGAAGCCCTTCTGCGACGCCAACGCGCGTTTGCAGAAGCACCTGGATTAGTAGCTGATGGTCGCGATATGGGCACGGTCGTCTTCCCAAAGGCGGAAGCGAAAATCTTCCTAGACGCAAGCGCTGAAGAACGCGCCCAGCGCCGCATGAATCAGTTGCAACTAAAGGGGTTAGATGTTAACTTTGACCGCCTTTTGAGCGAAATTCAGGAACGTGATGATCGTGACCGCAACCGAGCAGTCGCACCATTGCGTCCCGCAGACGATGCATTTGTTCTGGACTCAACCTCTCTCAACATTGAGCAGGTGCTAGAGCAAGCATTGTCCTATATTGAAAGTAAACTTACCGTTGCTTCTTAAAAGCAGCGGGTTTAACCGTTGGTCGCAAGGATGAAGACTGACACTACTATCAACCCCACGTGGTAGGACACCCGTGGTAGTTTAAATATTGAAGATTAAATTAATGACTGAATCTTTTGCTTCACTCTTTGAAGAATCTCTTAAAGAGCTAGAAACCCGCCCAGGTGCGATCGTTAAAGGTACTGTAGTTGCTATCGAGAACGGTTACGTTCTGGTTGACGCAGGCCTGAAATCTGAATCTTCTATCCCAGCAGAGCAATTCAAAAATGCTGCTGGCGAGCTGGAAATCGAAGTTGGTGCTGAAGTAGACGTAGCACTGGACGCGATTGAAGATGGTTTCGGTGAGACTCAACTGTCTCGCGAAAAAGCGAAGCGCCACGAAGCTTGGATCCAACTGGAGAAAGCTTACGAAGAAGCTGAAACTGTTATCGGTGTTATCAACGGTAAAGTTAAAGGCGGTTTCACTGTTGAGCTGAACGGCATTCGTGCGTTCCTGCCAGGTTCACTGGTTGACGTGCGTCCAGTACGTGACACTGCTCACCTTGAAGGCAAAGAGCTGGAGTTCAAAGTTATCAAGCTGGACCAGAAGCGCAACAACGTTGTTGTTTCTCGTCGCGCGGTTATCGAATCTGAAAACAGCGTTGAGCGTGATGAACTGCTGGCTTCTCTGCAAGAAGGCATGGAAGTTAAAGGTATCGTTAAGAACCTGACCGACTACGGTGCATTCGTAGATCTGGGCGGTGTTGACGGCCTGCTGCACATCACTGACATGGCTTGGAAACGCGTTAAGCATCCATCAGAAATCGTTAACGTAGGTGACGAGATTCTGGTTAAAGTTCTGAAGTTCGACCGTGACCGCACTCGCGTATCACTGGGTCTGAAGCAACTGGGTGAAGATCCATGGGTAGCAATCGCTAACCGTTACCCAGAAGGTCACAAACTGACTGGTCGCGTAACCAACCTGACTGACTACGGCTGCTTCGTTGAAATCGAAGAAGGCGTTGAAGGTCTGGTACACGTTTCTGAAATGGACTGGACTAACAAGAACATTCACCCATCTAAAGTTGTTAACGTGGGTGACGAAGTTGAAGTTATGGTTCTGGACATCGACGAAGAGCGTCGTCGCATCAGCCTGGGTCTGAAGCAATGTAAAGCTAACCCATGGCAGTCGTTTGCAGAAATGCAAAACAAAGGCGATCGCGTAACGGGTAAGATCAAGTCAATCACTGACTTCGGTATCTTCATCGGTCTGGACGGTGGCATCGACGGTCTGGTTCACCTGTCTGACATTTCTTGGAATGTTGCTGGTGAAGAAGCAGTTCGCGACTTCAAGAAAGGCGACGAAATCTCTGCAGTTGTTCTGCAAGTAGATGCTGAGCGTGAGCGTATCTCTCTGGGCATCAAGCAGATGGAAGAAGACCCATTCAACAACTACCTCGCTGACAACAAGAAAGGTGCGATTGTTAAGGGTAAAGTAACTGCAGTTGACGCAAAAGGCGCAACCGTTGAGCTGATCGAAGGCGTTGAAGGTTACCTGCGTGCTTCAGAAGCATCACGTGACCGCGTTGAAGATGCAACTCTGGTTCTGGCTGTTGGCGACGAAGTTGAAGCGAAGTTCACCGGTGTTGACCGTAAGAACCGCGTAATCAACCTGTCTGTTCGCGCGAAAGACGAAGCTGAAGAGCAAGAAGCAATGGCAACTCTGAATAAAGCTGACGAAGCTGCGTTTGGTAATGCAATGGCTGACGCGTTCAAAGCTGCCAAAAGCGAATAATTAATGTGAAGTGAGGGGGAAAAATTCCCCCTCTACAGTTATACTGTTGAGAAACATACTAAAAGCGGGGTGATCATGACGAAGTCTGAGTTGATCGAAAGACTATGTAGTCAACAAACCCATCTTTCTGCCAAACAGGTAGAAGATGCCATCAAGGAAATCCTTGAACACATGGCCACTACACTCGAGGAAGGTGACCGAATCGAGATTCGTGGTTTTGGTAGTTTCTCTTTGCATTATCGCGCTCCTCGCGTTGGACGCAATCCAAAAACGGGAGATAAAGTTGAGCTCGACGGCAAGTACGTCCCTCACTTCAAACCGGGCAAGGAGCTTCGCGACCGAGTCAACATTAGCTGATTCGATTCCGAATAAAAAAACGGCATGCTATTCGTATGCCGTTTTTTTTATGCCTATTGCAATGGTCTGACAAGCCAAATTGCTGCATAATCACATATATACCCAAACTCGCTAAATCCTGTATCTTCAGGTTATTTGGGTATATACCCAAATCTCTTCTTCTAGGCATGGCAGTTGCCGAGGGGGTTTAGGTATAAGAGTCCGGTAAGTGTTTGATGCAACATGTTGAGCACCTTAAACCGGAGAAAATAATGAGGGAGTGACTGTGAAGATTATTGGTATCGTTTTACTCGTCCTGTGTTTTCTTATGACACTCGCCCTTGGTGCACAGAATCAGGAAGTCGTTAACTTCAACTATCTGGTGGCACAGGGAGAGTTTCGATTATCTCTACTCTTGGGCGTAGTCTTTGGCACTGGTTTTGCGCTTGGCTGGCTGATTTGCGGCATGCTTTATCTGAAAGCCCGAATGTCTGCAGCCATGCTGAAAAAGCAGGTAAACAAGCAGCGCCAGGAGTTGGACAAACTGCGTACGGACCCTGTTAAGGAATAAGCGTAAATGCTAGAGCTGCTGTTTCTGTTGCTGCCAATTGCCGCCGGTTACGGTTGGTATATGGGCAATAGGAATGCTCGTCATCGTCGACAGGATCAGTCGCATCATCTATCAAGACAGTATGTCGCAGGTCTTAACCTACTTTTGTCAGACCAATCTGACAAAGCGGTGGACCTTTTTATAGAACTGCTCCAAGTCGATAACGAGACGATAGACACCCACCTTGCTCTCGGTAACCTTTTCCGCTCCCGCGGAGAGGTAGACCGTGCTATTCGCATTCACCAAAATCTGATTGCCCGTCCCAACCTCACGCTTGACCAGCGTAATCTTGCCCTTCAACAGCTTGCCAAAGATTACATGGTCGCTGGCTTTTTCGACCGAGCAGAGAAAATATTTCATCAATTGGTCGATGAGCCAGACTACAAAGAATTTGCGTTGCAACAGCTTCTCGCCATTTATCAACAAACGCGAGAGTGGGAAAAAGCGATAGATATCGCCAGTAAATTGGTGCGAGGCGGTAAGAGTAAGCTCAAGCGGGACATTTCCCATTTCTATTGTGAACTGGCAATGCAGTCGATGGGTGATAACGATGAGAAAGTTGCCCGTCAGCTTCTCAAGAAGGCTATAACCACAGACAAAGCTTGCGTACGTGCTTCTTTAATGCTGGCGCGTCTTGATATTGGCAATGAAGATTACAGAGATGCTGCCAAAGTGCTGGAGCAGGTTCTGGAACAAGATCCAGATTTCGTCAGCGAGGCATTGCCTCTACTGGATAAATGCTATGGCGAAATGGGCAAAGAAATGTCCTTGGTTCGCTTCTTGAAAAGCTGCATTGAAAAGAACACAGGTGCTTCGGCAGAACTGATGATGTCAGACATTATCAGTGACCATGAAAATGCTGCCATGGCACAAAGTTTCCTCACCCGTCAGTTGACGAAAAACCCGACTATGAAAGGCTTCCACAAGCTAATGCAATTGCACGTTGAACAAGCTGAAGAAGGCCGCGGGAAAACCAGCTTGAACACACTAAAGCATCTGGTTGAGGAACAGCTAAAAGTAAAGCCGCACTATCGTTGCAGAAAGTGTGGCTTTTCGACCCACTCGCTTTACTGGCATTGCCCATCTTGTAAAGGATGGGGGTCGATAAAACCGATACGAGGCCTAGACGGAGAATAAGTAGGAATGCAGGACCCTAAAGTAATTGTTGCATTGGATTACCCAAACATTGATCAGGCGCTGGCGTTTGTAGATCGCATCGAGCCAGGCAGTTGTCACCTGAAAGTGGGTAAGGAAATGTTTACCCTGTATGGCCCTGACTACGTTCGTAAACTGCATGAACGTGGACACACTGTTTTTCTGGACCTAAAGTTCCATGACATTCCGAATACCTGCGCGCGCGCAGTTGCCGCAGCAGCAGAGCTCGGTGTTTGGATGGTGAATGTTCACGCCAGTGGCGGAGAGCGAATGATGGTGGCGGCGCGTAAAGCGCTTGAAGCATATGGTAAAGACAAGCCAATGCTGATTGGTGTAACAGTACTGACCAGCATGGAACAAAGTGACTTGGTGGGTATCGGTATTAACCGTGAGCCTCAGGAGCATGTGATGTCGCTTGCCACCTTGACCCGCAATAGCGGCCTTGATGGCGTGGTTTGCTCTGCGCATGAGTCTGCGATGTTGAAGAGTACACTTGGCCAAGAGTTCAAACTGGTGACGCCGGGTATTCGTCCTGCAGGCAGCGATGCCGCTGATCAACGCCGAATCATGACGCCGGTTGAAGCAGTGACAGCAGGTTCTGATTATCTGGTGATTGGACGCCCAATCACCCAAGCAGCAGACCCAATGGCAGTGCTGACAGAAATCAACGCTTCATTGGCATAACGCCACCGCGTAAGACAGGTAAAAAGCCCTGCGTTGCAGGGCTTTTTAATATCAGGTAGTTTGGTATCGCGAGCGCCTGTCCAGTGTCGGTGCGGTAAAGTGACTTTCTATCAGCCTTTGCGTCAATGCGTGCTCAGGTGCTGTGAAAACCTGTTGGGTAGTACCAGCCTCGACAACCTCGCCATTTTGCATCACCATGACCTTGTCGGCGACATGCTTGACTACCCCCATGTGCTGAGACACATAAACATAGGACAAACCCATCAACTCTTGTAGCTCTAGCAGCAGATTAAGGATCTGCGAGCGCATCGACATGTCCAGCCCGTTTAATGCTTCATCGGCAACAATCACACAAGGCTGAAGAATAAGGGCTCTAGCGAGCGATACACGCTGTTTCTGACCTGTCGCTAGCATTTGTGGATAAAAGTATGCGTGCTCAGGAAGTAAGCCCACCTGACGAAGCGTATCGACAACGCGTCGCTCGCGTTCTTGCAGCGTCATGTTGGTGTTTCTCTTTAAAGGCGCTTCAAGGATTTGCCCGATCTGATTTCGCGGGTTTAACGAGGTGTTGGGATCCTGGAAAATCATCCGGATAAGCTTACAGCGGGTTTTATAATCGCTGACACCCAACACTTCTCCGTTTACGCGGATTTCTCCGCTAGTCGGTGAAACGACGCCAGCCAACATCTTGGCAAGTGTTGATTTACCAGAGCCGTTTTCACCAATAAATGCCAGCGTTTCGCCAGCTTCTATGGAAAAAGAGACCGGCTTCACCGCTTCAATCACTCGCTTGGTGAAAAGACCTGTGCGGTATTGATAGTTTTTACACAAGCCATCGACTTCAAGCAGTGCGGTCATGCTTTTTGACTTCCATATTAAGTGGGAAATGACAGGCAAACTTGTGATTCTTCACTTTTCGGGTGCGGGGAACCTCAACGCACTTACGCTGGGCGTAAGGGCAGCGAGGGCCGAGTCGACAGCCAATTGGTAAATGCTGCAGTGGAGGAATAGAGCCCGGCAGCGCTTCAAGTTTGCTCTTGTGTGGGATGTCTAGGCTAAAGTCCGGCATCGCGCGAAGCAGCGCATCAGTGTATGGGTGATGTGGTGCCTGCAGGATTTGTTTCCGTCCTGCCGATTCGACAGACTGACCGCAGTACATCACAGTAATACGATCTGCCCATTGGGTAACCGTGGTCAGGTCGTGGCTGATCAGCAAAATGGTGGTGTTTGCCAACTGGTTGGTACGGCTGAGCAGGCGGAAGATTTGAGCCTGTGTGATCGGGTCCAAATCGTTGGTTGGTTCGTCCGCAATCAAAAGGCGAGGGCGGTTAGCAATGGCCATCGCAATCATGACTTTCTGGCACTCGCCATCCGTGAGCTCATACGGATAGCTCTTCATGATGCGCTTGTGGTCTTTGATCCCTACCTTATGCAGCAGAGCTATCGATTGCTGTTTGCGCCACGAAAGTCTTTGCCACCAACTCCCGCTGAAGGAATCAGAAGGAATGGCTTCTTCCAACTGATAGCCCACCTGCTCAGAGGGGTCGAGACAGGTCGAAGGCTCTTGGAAAATCATGGCAATGTCTTTCCCGACAACGTGGCGTCGTTCACGGGCAGGAAGGGCTAGTAGGTCGATATTACCGAGGCGAAGGCGGTCCGCAGTGACACGCCAGTTATCTTTTGTAACGCCACAGATGGCTTTGGCAACCAGACTTTTACCCGAGCCTGACTCGCCCACCAAACCACGAATTTCCCCTTCGCTGATGGTGAGGCTCATCCGGTCAACTGCTTTCACAAGGCCTTGTGGCGTTTCAATTTCAATCGTCAGGTGTCGAATATCTAACAACGGCATTATTCTGTCCCCGCGTTAATCGCTTGTGTAATACCATCACCCACTAGGTTGACGACAAGTACGCTAATCGTGATGGCCAGCCCTGGCAGCGTCACTGTCCAAGGCGCAGTAAACACCAGTTCAATGGAGTCCCCGAGCATCGCGCCCCATTCAGGTGAAGGTGCTTGAGCGCCGAGACCGAGGAAACCCAGCGCTGCGATATCAAGAATAGCTACTGAAATGGCGCGGGTTAACTCCGTACTGAGCGTGACCAGGATATTGGGTAATACAGAGTAATAGAGTAGATAGAAGCTGTTTGCCCCATCTAGTCGGGCAGCAAGAATGTACTCTTTTTCCATCTCCGCATGGACTGCAGTATAGACGGCTCGGATAAACCGGGGAATTAAGGCCAGCCAAACTGCCAGCAAAATACTCAGTTCTCCGGGCCCTTGGAAAGCGACAACAATAATCGCCAGTAGTAAGGATGGGATGGAAAGCACAGTATCGAGAAGGTGATTTAGGAAGCTGGATTTCAGACCCGAAGTCATACCCGCGAGAATACCAATAAGCACGCCTAAAATCCCAGCAGCCAAAGCGACAAGCACCGCATAGCCAAACGTGAGTCGGGAGCCTTCAATCAGCCGGGAAAGCATATCCCTTGTTAGGTCATCAGTCCCTAGAAAGTAATCAACTGTGCCCTTAGTGTCCCAGGATGGTGGCAAGAGCAACTCACCAGTTTGGAACTGCGCGCTATAAGGGGTAATCCAGGGCGCAAGTAGGGTCACCAGAACCAAAATACACAGACACCAGAATCCGAATACCGCAAGGGTATTTTCACGGAATGCTTTCCAGGAGCGCTCAAGCTGAGTTGGGATGCGCTCTTCTAAATAAACACTATTTGAGGGCATACCATTCTTTCCTTGCGAGCGGGCTGATAGCCGCACCAGTCAGATCAGAGAAAATGTTCGCAATAAGTACAACACTACCAACGGCAAGCACCCCAGCCTGCACGGCGACATAGTCTTGGAAGCTCAGCGCATCCAGTAGCCAGGTACCAATACCTGGCCAGTTGAAAACAGACTCGGTAATGATCGCGAAGGTCATCATGGTCGAAATCTGGATGCCGAACTTAGGGATGATGGGCGGCAAAGCATTTTTCAGTACATGACGCATAACGATTTCTGATTTCGACAGTCCTTTGGTCGCGGCAGCTTTAATATAGTTTTGGCTCATCACTTCAGCGACGGAATCTCGCAATAGCTTGATGATTTCAGTGGTCGGGGCGATAGCCAATACCAGTGTCGGCATGATGAGATGGCGAATGATGTCTTCCAGTGCTTGGCTACGTTGTGGGTGGTTAGACAGCAACACATCGACAAACGCAAAGCCCGTTATGGATGGGATTTCGAACAGCAGGTTGTAACGGCCAGAAACTGGCAGCCAACCCAAATACAACGAAAACACCATGATCATCAGGATAGCCATCCAGAAGATTGGCATGGAAAACGTGAACAGAGTTAGCGATGAAATCACCATGTCTGTTGAAGAGCCGCGGCGAATGCCTGCCAGAGTGCCAAATGGAATACCCAACAACAATGCCAGTAAGAAAGCAAAGAAGCACAACTCTAGCGTTGCGGGGAAGACACGGGATAAGGACTCTGTCACAGGTTGACCATTGGCAGCGATACCAAGGTTACCTTGCATGAGCTCACGCAGGTACTGTGTCCAGCCTGTCCAGTACTCATATTGATTGAACACCGAGAGCGGATCGAGTTTTACGATGTTATAGCCGATCATCGTCAGGATCAGCAGGGTGATGATGAAAAGATTGAGCCGGCGAATGGCATAGATCAACATAGATCAGCGACTCCTGGATACGTTCGCAAAAGATTTGTCTCCAAACGGGCTTAATGTGATGCCCTGAAGTGACGCATTTCGCGCCTGATAGTGAACACCGTGTGCCAGCGGGATCACTGGCATACGCTCATTAAGAATGCGTTGCGCTTGCAAATAAAGATTGCGGCGTTCATTTCGTTCGTCGGTGGCAATTGCTGAATCGATGAAACGGTCAAAATAACGGTTACACCAGTTGGAGAGGTTCCAGCCAGTGAATTTTGCGTTGCAAGAAAGCAGTGGCCTCAGGAAGTTGTCCGGGTCACCGTTATCCGCTATCCACCCGGTTAATACCATGCCGAGCTCATCAATATTGTCGCGCAGTAGCTTACGGTTAATATCTTCAAGCGCAATGATATTGACCGTGATACCAATTGGAGCCAGATTCGCCTGAATTAACTCTGCCGTTTTTCGCGGACTCGGGTTATAGGCTTTGGGTGTCAAAGGTACAATCAGATCCACCTCAAAGCCGTGACGGTAACCGGCTTTTGCCATCAGGCTTAGTGCGAGCTGAGGGTCAAAAGTCACGGAAGACTTTTCGTTATAGGCCCATGACATGGGGGGTAACATGCCATTTGCGGGCGTTCCTGTGCCGTAATAAACCGATTGAATCAGCGCTTCACGGTTGATTGCCAAACTGATCGCTTGACGGACTTCTAATTCCGAGAGCGCATGGTGGCGGGTATTGAGCGCAAGAAACGCTACATTCATACCTGTCTGCGACGCCAAAACAAAATCAGGATTGTTTTTGATAACAGAAAGTTGGCTGGCAATAGGAGAAGAAAGCACATCGCATTCGCGGGTGATGAGTTTACTCAGGGAGCCTGTGCCACGGTTACTGATGTCATAGGCGATTTGCTCCATAGGCGCAGCACCATTCCAGTATCCCCAGTGTCTTTTCAATCGAATGAAGCGGTGAGGTTCGTATTCATCCAGATAGAATGCACCTGAGCCGACCGGTTGTGAGTCGATTTTGGCTGGCGTACCTTTCTTTAAAAGATGTTCAGCGTATTCCGCTGAATGGACAACCGCGTACGTGGTTGAAAGGGTAGACAGGAATGAAACATCAGGGCGCGATAGAGTAAATTTTACTGTGTAGTCATCAAGTGCGACGACATCATCTACCAGCCCAGCGAAATCCATACTTTCAAACCACGGATAGTCACCGCCAGAAACATTGTGAAAAGGATGCTCAGGGTCAATCAGTCGCTTGAAGCTGAAAACCACATCCTCTGCATTTACGCCACGATGTGGAATAAACCAGTCCGTAACCTGAAAGCTGGCGCTCTGGCGAAGATTGAAGATATATTCTTTGCCATCCGGGCTTACTTCCCAGCTCTGAGCCAACATAGGGACAGGCTTGTATGTCTGCGGGTCTAGTTGAAGGAGCCGATCGTAGATTTGGCTGGAGAGCGCGTCAGCGGTCAGACCGCCATCGGTCAACTGTGGATTGAAAGTATTGGGTTGACCCGGGCCGCAATAGATGAAACCACGGTTACGCGCAGCGTTATCGGAGAACGGGTCTTCACATCCTGCCAAGAAGAGGATGGTTACGCTTGCCAGTAGCAAGCGGCCTAGAGCGCTCATAAGCCAATGATTAGGTGATAAAGTTAAGTGTTTTAATTTACCACTGAAGCAACAGAGTCACCAAGTGGCGGCGCAAATATCTGGGTAATTTCAGAACAATTGGCGAAAAACTTATGCCGAATCGGTGTTTTCCTCACCAACCAGATTGTATTTTCGCAGCAACCCTCTTATTTGATGGTAGCTTAAGCTAAGCAGCTCTGCGGCGCGTCGTTGATTAAAACGTGCTTGTTCCATCGCCTTTTCAACAATTTCCTTCTCCTGATCCTGCTGCCATTGACGTAAATTGAGTGGGAAGGTGATTTCTGATTTCGACTCCGCCTTCTCTGCAGGCTTTTCGTTTCGCCAGGGTGCTTTGAACGGGTCGAGTTGAATGTCTTCCGCATCAATTTCGCTGCCTTCGTCGGCGTGACGGTATATGGCGCGTTCTACCACGTTCTTTAGCTCTCGTACGTTACCAGGCCAGCGATAGCTGTTGAGTAGCTTGATCGCGTCTATTGAGAAGCCAGAAAAGTAACTGTAACCAAGCTCCCTGCACATCTTCAGAGCGTAATACTCGGCAAGGAGTAAAATGTCACCTTGTCGTTCACGCAGTGGGGGAAGGTGTATAACATCAAAGGCGAGACGGTCGAGAAGATCAGCGCGGAACTTCCCGTCATCGGCCATCTGGGGCAAGTTTTCGTTAGTCGCGCACACAAGCCTGACATCCGCGCTTAAGACATCACTGCCGCCTACGCGCTCATACTCGCCGTATTCAATAACTCTAAGCAGTTTTTCCTGCACGCCAAGTGGCGCTGTTGCCAATTCGTCGAGAAACAGAGTGCCGCCTTCAGCCCGCTCAAAACGGCCTTTGTGTTTTCCTTTCGCGCCACTAAATGAGCCGGCTTCATGGCCAAACAGCTCAGAATCAATCAGGCCTTCACTCAGTGCTGCGCAGTTCAGGCTGACCAGCGGGCCGTCCCAACGGCGTGATAAATAATGCAGGCGCTTGGCGATGAGCTCTTTACCTGTACCTCGCTCTCCCAGAATCAACACCGGGCGGTCAAGCGGTGCAAGGCGGGAGACATGATCGAGGACGGAAAGGAAGTGATCAGATTCGCCAATCAGGTTGTCAGGTTTCTGCATGGTGAAATTTGCCAACTGTTAGTTTATTTCATCATACCCTTATGAGGATAAAATGCACGTAATGAGTTAACTTATTGTAATCTATAGGATATAAAAGTTGGCACGGGGCTTGATATGTATCTGGCAAATGAGGTTTCCCTCAACTGTAAGCGCACAGAGCGCATTCGGCAATAAGGAGCATCACAATGGGTATTTTCTCTCGCTTTGCAGATATTGTTAACGCTAACGTCAATTCACTGCTGGATAAAGCAGAAGATCCACAAAAAATGGTTCGCCTGATCATTCAGGAAATGGAAGACACACTGGTTGAAGTTCGCACTTCTTCTGCACGTGCACTGGCAGACAAAAAAGAACTGGCGCGTAAAATCGAAGGCATTGAGCGTCAACTGACAGATTGGCAGGAAAAAGCGACACTTGCACTTCAGAAATCTCGTGAAGATCTGGCTCGCGCGGCACTGATTGAAAAGCAAAAAGTGCACGATGTCCTGCTGACCCTCAAAGAAGAGTACAATCTGGTCGAAGAGACTATCGGTAAACTGGGTAACGAAATCGCAGAGCTTGAAACCAAGCTGGCAGAAACCCGCGCCCGTCAGCAAGCACTGGTGATTCGCCGCGAAGCCGCTGGCAAACGCCGCGACGTGCGTCGCCAACTGGATACTGGCCGCACTGATGAAGCGCTGGCAAAATTCGAGCAATACGAGCGCCGCATTGATGAGTTGGAAGCAGAAGCAGACAGCTACAGCATTGGTAAAGGCAAACGTCTTGAAGACGAATTTGCAGACCTGCAAGCGCAGGATGAAATCGAAAAAGAACTTGAACGCATGAAAGCGGAACTTAAGGACAAAGAATAAGCCTTCTCAAAGGTAAGGAGTAGACATGTCAATGGCGTTTCTTTCAATTCCACTGGTGGTGTTTTTTGTATTCGTTGCACCACTGTGGTTGTGGCTCCACTACCGCAGTAAACGACAAGTCGGTCAGGGCTTGAGTGGTGATGAGTTTGAGCAATTGCAAGCCCTGGCAAACCGCGCGGAAGCATTGCAGGACCGCATTCATTCTCTGGAGCGCATTCTTGATGAGGAAGCGCCAAATTGGAGACATAGACAATGAGCAAAACGTTGTATCGTGATCCTATAAACGGGAAGATCGGTGGCGTTTGTGCAGGTGTCGCTGATTACTTCGGGATGGAAATCTGGTTAGTGAGGATCCTGACTGTGACGGCATTTCTTGTGGGGCTAGGCTTTTTCGTTATCGTGGCATACGTTGCCGCCATGCTTATCCTTGAAAAAATGCCGCCGGAAGAGGCAAAACGGACTTTCCATTACAAAGAGCATCAAGTGAAACAAAAACCTTGGCAACAAGGGAAATCAGCAAGCCAGTTGCTGGCTGATATTGAAAGTGAAATGGGAGAGATGGAACACGACGTTGCCAAAATGGAAGCGTACGTAACATCAAAAGAGTACGAATTGAACCGACAGTTCAAAAAGCTCTAATCAAAATCCATGATGACGTTATCCCCCGCTTTTATCGCGGGGGATTTATCTTTTGAGGGGTGCTGCTATTTATGAATTCAGTGAAGCGTCAGGTGAATAAATGGGTGAGCCGTAGCCTCGACAGGCATATTCGCCTTGCAGTGACCGGACTTTCCCGTGCCGGTAAAACCGCCTTTATCACCTCACTCATCAATCAGTTACTGCACAGCGCGACCAATCCGCGTATGCCTTTGTTTGCGCCTGTCCGCGAAGGACGTGTTCTCGGTGCGCGACGTGTTCAGCAGAGCCATCTTCATATTCCAGCCTTCGACTACGATCTTGGCATTCAGTCATTGCGCGCGCATCCGCCAACATGGCCTTCTCCAACGCGCGATGTCAGCGAGATCAGACTGGAAATTCGATACCGCCCCGAAAAAGGGGCGATGAAGTTATTGCAAGATACTGCAACGCTGTATCTCGACATCGTTGATTACCCAGGAGAATGGTTGCTTGATTTGCCACTGCTCTCCATGAGTTTTGATGAATGGTCGCGTAAACAAAGTGGCATCTTGACTGGCAAGCGCAAAGAGTTGGCAGAGGCTTGGCTGGAAGCGGTCGACCGCTTCGACCCGTTGGCAGGCGCGGATGAAAAACTGATCGGCGAGATAGCGGCGAAATTTACCGCTTACCTTCATGCCTGTAAGGAAGAAGGGGGGCTGCATTGGGTGCAACCAGGCCGGTTTGTATTACCAGGCGAATATGCAGGCGCGCCCGTGCTTCAGTTTTTCCCATTGGTTGGCAATAAGTATGGTGAAAGCCAACTGGCGAATGCGCCGAAAGGCAGCAACTACGCCATGCTGAAGCAGAGATACGATTACTACTGCCAGCATATTGTGAAAGGCTTCTATCAAGAGCATTTCTCTAAAGTCGATCGACAGATTGTGCTGGTGGATACCTTGCAACCACTCAATGCGGGCCCTGCGTCGTTTAACGATATGCGAATGGCGTTGGAGCAGTTAATGCAAAGCTTCCGCTACGGAAAAAGCGGTTTGCTGCGCCGACTCTTTGCACCGCGCATCGACAAGATTCTTTTTGCGGCGACCAAAGCGGACCATGTGACGCCAGACCAGCATCCGAATCTGGTTTCTCTGCTCCAGCAGCTGATCCACGAAGCTTGGCAAACAGCGGCATTTGAAGGCATTGATATGGAGTGTGTCAGCTTGGCGTCGATTCAAGCGACTGAGCCCGGCATGGTGAATCATCAGGGTGAAACCATGTCTGCACTACGTGGCACGTTGGAAAATGGTGAGCCAATGTTGATGTACCCGGGTGATGTGCCGTCTCGGTTACCGGGCGAAGCTTTCTGGCGGGATAATCAATTCGAATTCCGCCAATTTCGCCCGATGCAAACCGATGTGGATGAGCCTTTGCCGCATATTCGCGTAGACAAAGCGTTGCAATATTTGCTGGGTGACAAACTCAGGTAGGAGGCGATATGAATGATTATAAGAAAGCCGTCGTATTTGATGAGCCTGAGAAACAACAGGATGAGTCTCCCGAGCTGACGCTCCAGCGTCAATTTGAGCAGGACAACACTTCATTTGCTGTCACCAGCATAGAAGAAAGTGATGCCGAGAAGGCATTGGAAGCGACGTTAACCTCACCGAAGAAAAAGCGTTGGGGTTTACGCGCACTGGCAGCAGCAGGCATTGGTTTGGTGTGCTGGCAAACCGTCGACTCTGTATGGGCAGCAGTACAGACCGGAGATTGGCTAGCCGTTGGCTGGAGCGGCTTTATTGCTGGTATTGCGGCGATGGGCATAGGCGCCTTGGGGCGCGAGTTTCTGGCACTACGCCGCTTGAAAGGACGACAAGATGAGCGAGAAGAAGTCACCGCCATCATGGCTGCTGAAGGCATTGGCAAAGCCAAAGGGGTGTGTGAGAAACTCTCCAAACAGTCAGGTGTTGAACTGACCGCAGGCTATGACAAATGGCAGACATCTTTAGCTGCTACGCACAATGACCGTGAAGTCTTCGAACTCTATGACCAGATGGTTGTGATAGAACAAGATACCCGTGCCAAGAAAATGGTGACCAAATACGCATCTGAAGCGGCGGTCATGGTTGCACTCAGTCCACTCGCCATTGCTGACATGTTGTTGGTGGCATGGCGAAACTTCAGGTTGTTGGAGCAAATCTCCAAAGTGTATGGCGTAAAGCTGGGCTACTGGTCGCGCATTCGATTGCTAAAGTTAGTGCTGGCTAACATGGCTTTCGCCGGAGCCAGTGAAGCGCTCACGGATATTGGTACGGATCTGCTGTCGGTCGATATCGCAGGCAAGCTTTCCGCAAGGGCTGCGCAAGGGCTAGGTGTTGGGCTTCTGACGGCAAGACTCGGTTACAAAGCCATGTCTGTGATGCGTCCGCTGCCTTATATTGGTACCAAGGCACCGAAGCTATCTGACATGCGTAAGCAGTTGCTGACCAAACTAACCCTAGGGAACTAGGGTCTGTTGATCTTTAGTGGTTGGATTTTGTTCTAGCCATAAGCGTTTTAGGCGCGGCGAGGTGTGTGCGCCTAGTAACTCTAAGCATATACACCTCAACAAAGCACAAAATACTTAGGTTATGGGACGCGCAGTCGAACCCTTCGGGTAGCGTTTGTGGGGACTTTCTCCTGCGTTACTGGCTTCCCGTGACGGCCAGCTACACATCGAAGCCTCTGCCTTGCATAAAATCCCCACAAACTGCTGCAAAAATCATCACCAAAGGTCAGCAGACCCTAACGTCAATGGCGATGTTTTCCTTTTGCAAGGAGAGGATTGGCTCTCTCACGTTTTCATTGACGCCTCTTGACTGAATGGCTTGAGAGGCGCACACTCCTCTCACTGTCAACAATTCCTGACACTTATTTATACAGCTAATTGAATAATGCAATCCATCAGGGATTGATGAGGTTTCGCCTCAGAGACTTATCATTTCAACGCGGCTGACACCGTAATATAGGATGCCGTCAGCCCACTGCATACAGGACACCAACGTGAGATTACAGGTCTTTTGCGAAGATCGACTTGGATTAACCCGCGAACTCCTCGACATTCTGGCGCGTCGCAACATTGACTTGCGCGGTATTGAAATCGACCAGGTTGGCATTATCTACCTCAACTGCCCAGAAGTGGAATTCGAAGAGTTCCGGCATTTGATGTCCGAAATCCGTCTGATCAGCGGCGTGACTGATGTACGGAAAATCCAGTTCCTGCCCGCCGAGCGCGAACATCGTGAGCTGCGCGCATTGCTTGAAACACTCAGCGATCCCGTCTTCTCGGTTAACCTCAGTGGTAAAGTCGACATGGCGAACAAGGCAGCATTTCGTCTGATGGGCAGCGAAGAATCTGACTTAATTGGCGAGTCTGCCAACACTGTGTTCCCTGACTTCAACTTCACTCATTGGCTAGAGCGTGATAACGCTGGTCAAATCCACCGCCAGGTTGTGCTTTCAGGCATGGATTACCTGATGGAAGTGATGCCCGTTTATGTGACCGACAGTGAAGATAAAGATGTGTTGGCAAGCGCGGTAATTCAGCTTAAGCAAGTTTCCATGAATCACCTGCCAACCACCTTGTACCGCACGCCGGGCGAGCACGGTTTTGAGCATTTGGTGGGACAATCCAGTAAGTTTCGTAGTTTGGTGAATCAGGCCAAAAAATTTGCGATGCTGGATGCACCGCTGCTGATTCAAGGTGAAACCGGCACAGGAAAAGAGATGCTGGCTAAAGCCTGTCACCAACGTTCACACCGTGCGGAAAGTCCGTTTCTGCTGGTAAACTGTGTGTCCATGCCAGATGATGCTGCAGAAACCGAGTTGTTTGGCTGTGCACCAACGGAAGGTCATGAAGGAAAGAAGGGCCAGCTTGAGCAGGCTGATGGTGGGACCGTATTCCTCTATGAAGTGGGGGAGATGAGCCAACATCTACAAATCAAACTGCTTCGCTTTATGCAGGATGGTACTTTCCGCCGCGTAGGCGAAGAGAAAGAAATCAAGGTTGATGTGCGTGTGATCTGCTCAACGCAGAAAAACCTGTCAGAGCGCGTAACCGCAGGGCAATTCCGAGAGGATTTGTATTATCGACTAAATGTTCTTTCCCTGACGGTATCGCCGCTGCGTGAGCGTCCTTCGGATGTGCAGCCGCTCGCTGAACTTTTCCTTAATCAGTTCGCCGCAGAATTGGGGCAGGAAAGACCGATGCTGCAACAAGGCGTACTCGAGTTGCTGAATCAATATTCATGGCCTGGTAACGTCAGACAGCTTAGAAACGTGCTGTTCCGCGCAATGACACAAATCGAAGAAGGCTGCCTGACCAAAGATGACATCCAATTGCCGGAAACGGAGCAAAGTGCTTTCCTGACTGAGGAGACACTGGAAGGCTCGCTGGACGACATTATGAAGCGTTACGAGTCGGGTATTTTGTCGAACCTATATCGCAGTTATCCTTCAACTCGTAAGCTGGCGAAGCGACTCAGCGTTTCTCACACCGCTGTGGCAAACAAGCTTCGTGAATACAGCATTGGTAAGAAATAAAAAACAAAAACGGTGGTCTCAGCCACTGTTTTTTTCCATGGTAAGGAGCTTTTGTTTGATCTCCAAACCATAGCGATAGCCGGTCAATTCACCACCGCAGCTAATGACACGGTGGCAAGGAATGACCAAAGGGATGGGATTGACATTGTTCGCCATTCCGACGGCCCGAGAAGCTTGAGGATTGCCGATTTCCCGCGCAATATCAGCGTAAGACCTTGTTTCTCCGTATGGGATTTCACGGAGTACTTGCCAAACTTTATGCTGGAACTCTGTGCCGTCTGGCGCGAGTAGAATGTCAAATTTGGAGCGTTCCCCTTTGAGGAACTCGAGAATTTGTTTTTTGTACGGAGTGAGGTGCTTGGGAGAGTGTTTCCACTGCTTGCACGACTCAACAGGGTGATGAAGACATAAGGTCAATTGTCTGAGCCCAGACTCATCAGCCAATAAGTGAATTTTCCCCAGCGGTGATTCAAAGCTATCGTAATACATAAGTAACGACACAGTTGGATAGGAGGCGAATTGTCTGTCGAAATTATAAACCCTTTCCCGCATTTACGTATTGATAATCTAATTATTCGTGCGATACAGAAGCCTGATCTCCCACTTATCGTGAGCTATTTTCAGGTTAATCGCCAGTATCTGGCACCTTGGGAACCCTTGCGGGGAGACAGTTTCTTTACCCAAGAAGGTTGGGAAAGGCGCGTTATTCAATTAATCGAACTGCAGCGTCACGGACTTGCCTATTATTTCATGATTTTCGAAGAGGGCAGTGATGAGGTCTGTGGGGTAATTACCTATAACAACATCATGCAGTTCCCTATTCACGCCTGTAATGTTGGCTATTCACTGGCTGAGACAGCACAGGGGAGAGGTATTATGCGACGGGCACTGAAGGCGACCAACCAATGGCTTTTCGATAACCTGAATTTGCACCGCATCATGGCGTCTTACATGCCAAGAAACAAACGCAGTGAAGCGGTTCTGAACGCGGCGGGATTTAAAAAAGAAGGCGAAGCCAAAGATTACCTGCTGATCAACGGGAACTGGGAAGACCACATCCTCACCTCTGTCATTAACACCAAATGGGTAGCCTCGACCAATGAGTGATATGTCAGCGGTTGAAAGGCTGGAAAAGCAACTGGCATTGGTTGTAGAGATTGATCAACTCAAAGCGGTACTCAGGAGAACTCGTGTTAAGAGTGATGCAGGTAGGTTGGAAAACTCTGCTGAGCACAGCTGGCAGGTTGCTTTGATGGCAGTTTTGCTCCAAGAGCATGCCAACGAAGCTGTCGATGTGGCAAAAGTGGTAAAAATGCTGCTTATTCACGATGTAGTGGAAATCGATGCGGGTGATACCTTTGTTTACGATTTGGAAGCAGCAAAACTTCAGCCTGAGAAAGAGCTAAAAGCGGCGAAGCGTATCTTTGGTTTATTGCCGGAAGACCAGCGGGACGCGCTAATGGCTCTTTGGTTTGAGTTTGAAGCAGGGGAAACACCTGAAGCGCGCTATGGAAAAGCGTTGGATCGCATGCTGCCTATGCTCCTGAACTATCACAGCGAAGGACAAAGCTGGAAAGAGTACGGCGTTCGGCATGATCAAGCGTTGAAGATTAACAGCAAGATAGAAAAAGGTTCAGTACTTCTTTGGGAAAAGGTACAGACGATGCTGACGGAAGCGGCTGAGAAAGGGTGGCTAAAAAAGTATAATGAATCAGATGATTAAGCCCCTGAGGGTCGGGGCTTTCGGAAGATTCGTTGGTACCAGACACCAGCTAGGTCACGGTGATTAAACGCATCGTGTTTGTGGTTTTTACGTACTCGTTGATGTCACCTTGAGTAATAATCACCACATCCCATTGGTTCAGATACCCCAGTTGCTTCAGGTGAGCAATGGCTCTGTGAGCAACCTCAGAACCTGCACCTGTATCACTTTCGAAGTGTACGGGAGTGACCCCCCTGTATAACGCTAATCGACACAGAGTCGATTCGTGTCTGGATAGTGCAAAAATAGGTTTACCGGAACTAATCCGCGACATCATCAGTGCTGTCCTGCCAGACTCGGTCAATGTCACCATCGCTTTAACTTGTGGCATGTGGTTCGCGGCATACATTGTCGCCATCGAAACCGTTTCTTCAATCAACTCAAACTCCTTGTTGAGGCGATGGTTTGAAACATTAATCGATGGCATTTTCTCTGCACCAATACAAACTTCAGCCATGGCTTTCACTGTTTCCAGTGGATAGTCGCCTGCAGCCGTCTCTGCGGAGAGCATAACGGCATCTGTCCCATCTAAGACAGCGTTTGCAACATCCATGACTTCAGCACGTGTTGGCATGGGCGCTTTGATCATTGACTCCATCATCTGGGTTGCAGTAATAACGCATCGATTCAACGAACGTGCGCGACGAATGAGTTTTTTCTGTACGCCTACAAGTTCAGGATCGCCAATCTCTACGCCCAGATCTCCACGTGCCACCATAACGACGTCTGAAGCCTCGATAATATCGTCAATATTTTCATCAGAAGAGACAGTTTCAGCGCGTTCTACTTTAGCGACCAAGCTAGTTTCCAATCCTGCCTCCTGGGCTAACGACCGTGCCAAACGCATGTCGTCCCCATTACGGGGGAAGGATATGGCTAGAAAGTCCACTTTGATTTTTGCTGCAGTAAGAATGTCTTGCTTATCCTTGTCGGTTAGAGCGGGCGCAGAGAGGCCACCACCTTTTTTGTTGATGCCTTTGTTATTCGAAAGTGGCCCTCCAACCATGACTTCAGTAAGAATACGAGTACCGTCTACCGAGATGACTTTCAACTGTACCCGGCCATCATCAAGCAAGAGAACATCGTCTGTATCGACATCATTGGGGAGGTTTTTGTAGTCAATGCCCACACACTCTTTATCACCTTTCCCGGGCTCAAGCGCAGCATCCAAAACGAAATGATCGCCCACAACTAGCTGAACTTTGCCATTGGCGAAAGTTGATACGCGTATTTTCGGTCCTTGTAGGTCTCCAAGAATACCGACATGGCGCCCCAACTTAGCTGCGATAGCACGTACCTTGTTGGCACGTTCTATATGGTCTTCAGGGGTACCATGAGAAAAGTTCATCCTAACGACGTTGGCGCCAGCAGCAATGATTTGTTCCAGCACATCTTCCTTATCAGTCGCTGGCCCCAACGTGGTCAAGATCTTTGTTCGACGTAAATTCTCAGACATGACAGTCTCCTGAGTAAAAATGCTTGCGAAAAGATAGCTGTATAGATAGTGATAATTATCTTTATTAAGAAGTGTAGCTGAGCGGGCGGAACTCAAAGAAAAAGGGCAGACCGTAGGTCTGCCCTTTAAATCAGGTGAGCGATTCCTTGTTGAATCGAGAATCCTTGATGGCTTCTTTTACTCGCTTGAGGTTCTCACGGAACCCAGGGCCTCGGCGAAGAGTGAAGCCTGTTGCTAGAACATCAATGACGGTCATCTGAACCACGCGGCTTGCCATAGGCATATAGATGTCGGTATCTTCCGGCACATCCAGTGTGATGGTCAGAGAACAGACTTTATCAAGTGGAGAACCTTTCTCTGTCACTCCGATAACGGTAGCGCCATTTTCCTTCGCAAGGTTAGCCACATCAACCAGTGATTTGGTTCGTCCGGTGTGAGAAATCACCACAACGACATCACCATCTGAACAATTGATACAGCTCATACGCTGCATCACGATATCATTAAAGCAAACAATTGGAATGTTGAAGCGGAAAAATTTGTTTTGAGCATCATGGGCAACAGAAGCGGATGCTCCAAGGCCGAAGAAAGAAATTTTCTTGGCTTGTGTCAGCAAATCTACCGCGCGGTTGATTTGATGAGGGTCGATGCTGTTTTTCGCCACATCCAGACACGCCATCGTCGATTCGAAAATCTTCGAGGTGTAAGCGTCAGCGCTGTCGTGCTCCTCGACATTTCGGTTCACATAGGGTGTACCGTTTGCCAGACTTTGTGCCAGATGAAGTTTAAAATCAGGGAAGCCTTTGGTATCCAGCCTTCGGCAGAAACGGTTCACCGTTGGTTCGCTGACGTCTGCCATTTTGGCAAGCGTCGCTATGCTGGAGTGAATAGCAGTCTGGGGAGAGGCGATAATCACTTCCGCGACTTTCCTTTCCGACTTACTAAAGTTCTCAATATTTTTTTGTATTTTTTCCAGGGTGTTCATTCAGATTACCGCGTTACTTCCGCTGTCTGTTTTGTCAGTCATTGCCACCTTATTTTTTTGGTCTGCTCAGTCTGACGCTATTGGGTGAAATATTTCGATGTCCAACAATGTTATAGTCGATTCTAACGGTTGGATTCGTTTAATGACATTTTAACCAAAAAATACCTTTAAAAATTTGTATTCATTCACGCTTTTAGTTGCTTAATTACACAGCGCCGGAGGTTTTTTTCATCAAATGCGAATTGCGTTCGGTTCTTGTGGCACGTCTCGAATGAATGAAGATAAGAAATGAAAATTGCTTACAGGGAACTTTCTATGTCGGAACCATATAAAACAGTTTCAATAAGCGGGTGTGGCTGGCTTGGCCTTCCACTCGCAGAATATTTGCACCAAGGTGGGTATGCGGTTACAGGCAGTAAACGTAGCGAGGATTCACTTAAAGGTCTGAAATTGAAGAATATTAATGGCGTGGTGTTCGATGTATACAGTGAAAATGCAGAATCATCATCTCAGCCTCTATTTGGTAGTGACGTGTTTGTTGCCAACATACCGCCAGGCCGGCGTTCTTTTGACAGACACAAATTTGCTGATGCCATGAAAAATTTAGTCGATAGGGCAAAATCTGGTGGGGTGAAGCAGTTCATCTTTATCAGTACCTCTTCCGTTTACGGCAGTATCACAGGGGTCGTTACAGAAAACACAGTGTGTGAGCCGGATACTGAATCCGGAAAAGCACATCGGGAAATTGAAGAATACGTGCTAAGCGAGTTCGGTGAGCATGGTGTCGTGCTGAGACTGACAGGTTTAGTTGGTGATGAGAGACACCCAGGGAAACACTTGGCAGGAAGAGATAATGTCAACGGTGGGTTGGATCCAGTGAATCTCATTCATCGCGACGACTGTATTGAAGCGATAAGCTCCATTATTTCGTTGCAGCGAGGCGGAGAGGTTTTCCACTTGAGTGCAACAGATCATCCGACCCGATCTGACTTCTATCGTTGGGCTGCAACTGGTTTGGGCATGAAGGAACCTGTATTTATCGAAGATGGAGGGCAGGGGAAAATGATTGAGCCCACCCATACATTAAAAACATTGAGTCTGACGCTGAAGTATCCGTCACCTTTTGATATTCCTTTGCCCGATGTGAATTAATCAAATGCAGACGACAAAAAAAGCCCGCTTCATCTGAAGCGGGCAACATGAATATTTGTAAGCAGGAGTAAGAAAAAGCAGCAGCATCCAGCGATAAGTCAGAAATCATGTGTGGCGGCCAGAAATACATCAAAAGGCACTTATCTGCTATCTACATACTTTGAGACTGGCGTGTTTTCATAAAGTTCAAAAATTTCGAAAAATTTTTCTCTTTTCAAGATCCTTAATCCCTGACGCCAGACGAAAAAAAGCCCGTACTCAACTCAGTGTACGGGCTCCAGAAGAATAAAAACTTCTAAGAAAAAGCAGTGGCATTATATGTGACCCGATGAATCGCCAATTGTTCCCAAAAGGTTCGATTTTTTTCTCATTAATGAGTGTGATACTAAGCCATTTCCTCGAATGACATTACTTTACAACAAGTTACGACAACACATTTTTTGCCCAAAAACATAGGCTTTTTTGATGGTTGTTTGGGGGTTGTTATTAATGCTAACGAGATGTAAAGTTAAACAAGTGTTTAATACAGGTGAGTGAAAATGGCAGGGAAAGGCGAAACCAAAGGAAAAATTCTCGATGCCGCGGAGCAGTTGTTTGCTGAGCATGGTTTCAAAGAGACCTCTCTTCGCACCATCACGAGCAAGGCGGGTGTAAACCTAGCTTCTGTTAACTATCACTTTGGTGATAAGAAGTCACTTGTGCGTGCGGTTCTCGCCCGGTATCTCGAACAGTTCATGCCGCTACTGGAGCAGGAATTAAAACTGCTACTGGTCAAAGATGATATTTCAATGGAAGAAGTGTTTGCATGTACCAAGCGCCCACTTTTGGGATTGGACACCTTTCGCCGCCATGGCGCATCGACTTTCATGCAGCTCATCGGCCGTGGCTACACCGACGTACAGGGTCACCTCCGCTGGTTTATTACAACGCGTTACGATTCCGTACTGACCCTCTTTACCCAGGCTGTCATCAAAGCAAATCCCTCACTGAAACCTGAACATGTTTTCTGGCGACTTCACTTTACCCTGGGCGCGGTGATTTTCACCATGGCGTCGAATGTAGCATTGAGTGAAATTGCGGAGAATGACTTCGGAAACAATGTGACTACTGAAGACATTCTCGATCGATTGATTCCTTATCTGGCTGCTGGTGTAGATGCACCTGCCAGTCAGGAACTATTACTTGTGCCGCGCGATATTCCACGCAGTGCAGGCTAAAGCTAAAAAAATAATAAGAAATTTACGTGTTACAAATACAAGGATCTGAATCATGAGCTCTCAACCATCACTTAGAAGACGCTATTTAAGCGATCCAGCGTTTAAGTTTTTCAAAAAGGTACTTCCGCCGCTTTCTGAAACGGAGCGTGAGGCGATGGAAGCTGGCAGTGTATGGTGGGATGGCGAGTTGTTCGCCGGTAATCCCGACTGGCGCAAGTTGCTGCAGTATCCAAAGCCGCGTTTAACTGAAGAAGAAAAAGCGTTCGTGGATAACCAGCTGGAAGAACTGCTGGGGATGCTGGACGATTTCGACATTGTTCAAGAACGTAAAGACTTGCCACCACAGGTGTGGGAATTTCTGAAAAAAGAAAAATTCTTCTCGCTGATCATTCCAAAAGAATACGGTGGTCTTGAGTTTTCTGCCTACGCGAACTCGACGATTGTGTCACGTATCGCGACCCGCAGCTTGAGTGCGGCAGTGACAGTGATGGTACCTAACTCTCTGGGTCCGGGTGAACTGTTAACGCACTACGGTACTGAGGATCAAAAGAATTACTGGTTGCCACGGCTTGCAAATGGGCAGGATGTCCCTTGTTTTGCTTTGACTGGCCCTGAAGCGGGTTCAGATGCGGGTTCTATCCCGGACAAAGGCATCGTATGCATGGGCGAGCATGAAGGGAAAGAAGTGCTGGGTATTCGCCTGACATGGAACAAGCGTTACATCACACTTGCGCCAGTCGCATCTGTGCTGGGCCTTGCTTTCAAACTTCATGACCCAGAAGGCCTGTTAGGTGACCAAGAACAACTCGGTATCACTTGTGCACTTATCCCAGCGGATCATAAAGGCGTCGAAATCGGTGAACGTCACAATCCATTGGGTTTGTCCTTTATGAATGGTCCAACACGTGGTCAGGATGTTTTCATTCCAATGGAGTGGGTTATCGGTGGTCAAGACTATGTGGGTCGTGGCTGGCGTATGCTGGTGGAATGTCTGTCAGCGGGCCGCGGTATTTCCCTGCCAGCACTGGGCACAGCAGTCGGTCACCTGACGGCGCGTACCACTGGTGCTTACGCGTATGTACGTAAGCAGTTCGGTATGCACATTGGTAAATTTGAAGGCGTGGGCGAGGCAATGGGACGCATTGGTGGTTACACCTACATGCTCGAAGCGGCACGCACATTGACGACGACTTCTCTGGATATGAAAGAGAAGCCGGGTATTGTGACCGCAATCGCCAAATACCACATGACCGAACTGGCACGAACTATACTAAACGACTCGATGGATATCCATGCAGGTCGAGCCATCCAGTTGGGGCCGCTAAACTATGTGGGCCATCATTACTTTGGTATGCCCGTTGCAATCACAGTAGAAGGGGCGAACATTCTGACCCGCAACCTGATGATCTTTGGCCAAGGGGCGACACGTTGCCACCCTTATGTGCTGAAAGAAATGGAAGCGGCGGCAGAGGCTGATGGCGAAAAAGGTGCAGAAGCGTTTGATTCTCTTCTCATCAAGCACATTGGCTTTGCCACGAAGAACGTGCTGGTGTCTTTCACTAATGCGTTTACCCGTTCCAGCTTCAACAAATCACCTGTTTCAGGCGAAACAGCGGCTTACTACCGTCAACTGTCCCGCATGAGTCGTGCGCTGGCGGTCACTGCTGATGTAGCCATGCTAACATTGGGCGGTGAGCTAAAACGCCGTGAAATGCTCTCAGCCCGTTTGGGTGATGTGTTGAGCCACCTGTATCTGGCATCAGCAGTATTGAAACGCTATGAAGATGAAGGTCGCCAACAGTCAGACCTACCTTTCGTTCATTATTCACTACAATACTGCCTGAACAAATGTGCGGAGGCGTTTGACGGCGCGTTCAATAACTTCCCACAAAAAGGTGTTGGTTTCTCGCTGCGTGCCATCCTTTTCCCACTGGGTATGCACTACAAAGCACCATCAGACAAGCTGGCAACGAAAATTGCTGATCTGCTGATGACGCCGGGGGCACATCGTGAGCGTCTGACGCATCTTAGCTATGTCGGTGACAAAGCAACTGACCCAGTAGCTATCATGGAGCGCGCCTTCGAAGCCATGGTGGCAGTGAAACCACTGGAGAAGAAAATGGCGGTTGCAGCCAAGGCGAAGAAAATTCCTGCGAAAGGTTTGTTGTCAGACCGTTTGGATGCAGCCCTTGAACAGAACATTCTGACTCAGGAAGAAGTCGATCAAGTCAAACACGCTGATGGACTTCGCTACGAAGCGATTCAGGTGGATAACTTCGACCCTTCCTGGTTCAAGTCAGACTCGGCACCTGTGCCGACAAGCCGAAAGAAAGGCAAAGCTGCATAACAGCAGAATTGTTCTCAAAAACGCCGCAACAGCGGCGTTTTTTCTTGCTAACACCTCCAACCACTACCCGAAATTGGGGTTTTGCGACAAAAATAAGTGCCAAAACAAGATGAAGTATTTATCCTAAGCCCAACTTTGAAAGGAAGGTTGAATATGATCATCAAACCGAAAATTCGCGGATTTATCTGTACGACTACCCATCCAAAAGGATGTGAAGCTAACGTAAAAGAGCAAATCGAATACACCAAAGCCCAAGGCCCAATAGCCAACGCACCAAAACGTGTACTGGTGGTGGGTTCATCTAGCGGCTATGGCCTGTCATCGCGCATTGCTGCTGCGTTTGGCGGCGGTGCAGCGACCATCGGTGTGTTTTTCGAAAAGCCAGGCACAGAGAAAAAGCCGGGCACAGCGGGTTGGTACAACTCCGCGGCATTCGACAAGTTCGCCAAGGAAGAAGGCCTTTACTCAAAGAGCCTGAACGGCGATGCATTCTCTGATGAAGCGAAAAAGAAAGCGATCGAGCTGATTAAAGAAGATCTTGGTCAGGTTGATATGGTGGTTTACTCACTGGCTTCCCCAGTTCGTAAACTGCCAAAAACCGGTGAAGTGGTTCGTTCATCACTGAAGCCAATTGGTGATGTTTACACCTCTACAGCAGTCGACACCAACAAAGACCAAATCATCGAAGCCAGTGTTGAGCCTGCAACAGAGCAGGAAATCAAAGACACCGTTACCGTGATGGGCGGCGAGGATTGGGAACTGTGGATTCAGGCACTGTCTAACGCGGGCGTGCTGGCTGACGGTTGTAAGACCGTGGCATACAGCTACATCGGTACTGAACTGACATGGCCAATCTACTGGGACGGCGCATTGGGCCGCGCGAAGATGGACTTAGACCGTGCTGCTTCAGCGCTGAATGACAAGCTTTCTGCAACGGGCGGTACCGCAAATGTTGCAGTGCTCAAATCAGTTGTGACTCAGGCGAGCTCTGCGATTCCAGTTATGCCGCTCTACATCGCGATGGTGTTCAAGAAAATGCGCGCTGAAGACGTACATGAAGGCTGTATGGAGCAAATCTACCGTATGTTCAGTCAGCGCCTCTACAAGGCTGATGGCTCGGCAGCAGAAGTAGATGACAAAAACCGTCTGCGTTTGGATGACTGGGAACTGCGTGACGACATTCAACAGCATTGTCGTGACCTGTGGCCACAAATTACCGCAGATAACTTGAAAGAGCTGACAGACTACGTCGAATACAAAGAAGAATTCCTGAAATTGTTTGGCTTCGGTGTCGAGGGGGTGGATTACGACGCTGACGTCAACCCAGAAGTGGATTTCGACGTTAAAGCTATCTAATCATCCTGAAATATCAAAGACTAAAGCCAGCGATGACAAGCTGGCTTTTTTATTGATGGCATACACAGGCCGCGGTTTGTAAGGGCTGCAATGAAAAATCCAGAGGTTTTTGCTAAAACTTTGATCAATGTGGCTGATATTTATCAGATTTGCTCGATAAAGAAGCAAACAAACCAAAACGCCGAAATTAGTGCGTGACAGCTAAAAAAACTTATGTAGAATGCCAACCCGTACCGCAGAGGAAGACAACTTACCAAAGCGGGAAAAACGAAGGCGCGTTGGCAGAGTGGCTATGCAGCGGATTGCAAATCCGTGGACCTCGGTTCGACTCCGGGACGCGCCTCCATGATGCGACACTAGCTCAGCTGGTAGAGCGCAACCTTGCCAAGGTTGAGGTCACGAGTTCGAACCTCGTGTGTCGCTCCAATCTCTTTTAAGGGATTGAGAAATGGGAATCGCTGTCATTGTGCGAGAACAATGAGATACGGACGCGGGATGGAGCAGCCTGGTAGCTCGTCGGGCTCATAACCCGAAGGTCGTCGGTTCAAATCCGGCTCCCGCAACCAAATGCGACACTAGCTCAGCTGGTAGAGCGCAACCTTGCCAAGGTTGAGGTCACGAGTTCGAACCTCGTGTGTCGCTCCAAATTATTTGCAGATGGTGCCTATCATCGCAATCAAAGAATTGCGTGCCCTGGTGGTGGAATTGGTAGACACAAGGGATTTAAAATCCCTCGACGTTCGCGTTGTGCCGGTTCAAGTCCGGCCCGGGGCACCATTTAAACTAAGGCCTACAAGCATAAGCTTGTGGGCTTTTTTCTTATATTGTAGCCCGCCGCCAAAGCTGAAAAATGAAACCGCTTATATTGGAAAGTCTTTAACATCCCATTTTAAGCGGCTTCTCTGTACAGTGTGCGTAGGTCTGTAAACGCTCCTTAAACAGTGATTTACCCGACGTTAAAGGCCAGCACCGCTTCAAAGCTCTCCAGGCTATCCACTTCCTGTTTCATCTTTCGTTGTTTGTCATGGATAACGAATCCTTGCAGGTTTATTGCTGCTTTGACCTGCTTTAGTTCCTCTATGCTCATGCCATGGTGATCTTGGTTATTGGCGTCAGTCCAATAAGGCGGCATCACCCCTGCAAGAATGGTGGAGTCTATTCTCATGCGTGCTTCGGGCCCAGCATCCCAGACGGTATCATTGGCGATGACGGTTGCTCTGACGTCATTCTCTGTTGCAAATCGCCAGGCATTGATCTCCTCACGTTTTGCTTTTTTTGCTCTGTCAGTGCTTGGTTGCCAGGTACCGTTTTGGTATTCATGAAAAGGCGTTGGTGGGGCAGTCAATGTCCATCCGTCTTTGATAGGGCCAAGCTCTTCGACTAATTCGACCTGTAAACATTCTGCTTTGTTGAAGATCTCCTTACCCCTATGGTCTTCGACTTCCTCCCATTTTCCCTGAACCAATCTGACGGCATAGTTCTCTCTTGCTGCTGGTGGATTCTCCCAAGTGCATTCGTTGGAAAGCTCAAAGTAATAGTCAGAAACAACGTACTCGTGGCCTGATTCATCCCAGTAAGACTGACCCACCTTGATATCAAAAATCCGCCATTGCTCTTCCTCATAAAGTACCGCTTGGGTACTTGGATCATGATTGGGCGGGGGCGTAGTCACCATGCCGTCAGGAACCGTTCCATCCGGGACGGTCAGACGATACCCCCGTCCTTCAACGGAAAAGTATGGGGTTGCGGTTCTATCTTCTATTTCTTCCGACCAGGTCTGAGTTTTACGATCAAAGCGTGAAGTCAGCCCCTGTGCCGTTGGTGTATAGAGCGTTTCTGTATAGTCAGTGCCGAGTGCCGTTCCCTTGGCGACGTGTTGTTTTTCATTGCCTAACCACCATCCGTCGGGCGATAAGTGGGAAACGTCTACAACAACCGAAGTGTGTTTGATTTCATTCATTAGGCAAGCCTTACGATCCAGTTACATTTGAGATGGTCGATGGTGTTTTTTGATGCACCAAAGGTGGCAATGGTGACACTGTGACCATGTATTCCTATAGCGATAGAGTGATTGTGATTGCCTGTTGTATTGCCATAGAGGACGTTGCCATGGCTACCGCCAGCGGCATCAGCGTTGTGATAGCTACTTGTATAGCCGCCTTGATAGCCCCCTCGTGTGTAGTGCCTGTGATCACCGTTGGTTGAGGTGTACTTTGTGCCCAAATTGGTGCTGCTGACGGTTGAGCCAGCATGGCCATGGGATTTCACTTGGCCCTCAGCGAATTCACCCACAATCTCACCGTCTTCTTTCCCTATTAAGCCACGGCCCCTCATGTCGGGAAGCGTCCCATCTGGGTAAATAGCGGCTGTCTGTGGGTATAGGTCAGTATCAAATGCCTGGCCTTTCATGATGGCCC